>NZ_JBQKUN010000001.1:0-778306 GCF_052156615.1 Nitrospina sp. P1_D6
AATTGGAATCCGGCGAACAGGCCCAGCAGGAAGGTGGGGCGCAACAACCCGCGGGTGAGCTTGAGCAGGAAAATCTGAGCGATGAAGAAAAAGAACGTCTGGCGCGGGAAAAGGCACAGGCTGAAGGGGAAGCCAAAGACAAGGCCATGAAGGAGAAGGCGGAAGCCTTCACCGCTTCCCTGCCGCGTAAAGGCAGTTACGATTACACAAAGGATCAGGAAGAAACAGAAAAGAAAGCCTGAACAAGCGGCAACACTTTTTTGCGAATCCGCCTCATCCCAATTCTAGCGGGTGAGGAACCCGATTGATTATTTCCCGTGGAAAACAAAGGAGCCTTGGTCTCAATAAGACCAGGGCTCTTTTAAATTGTCCTCCGTCCAAACAGACCAGCCGTCGATGTCCTTGTAAATTCCTTTGGTGTACAGGTTGAAGGGATCGAAAAACCGGATTCCTTTGTCGCGGTCCAACTCGAAATTGACCTGCTGGCTTTGCAGTGGGTTGCCCTTGCATTCGAGGAACTTGTTCCCGTCCACTTTGGAGATGGTAAAAATCTCTTCCATGATTTCCGGATCGAATTCGCCGGAATCGACCACCGTCCGGACTTTTTCCATCACTGTCTCAACTTCTTCCGGAGACAAATGGTGCATTTTCATCGCAAATTCCTTTCATTCAAAGCTTGGACTCAGCGGTACCAACGGGACCCCAATTATATAATAATTTCCGCCTCATGACGAGGGTGTGCGGGGTTTGCAGAATGAGGGTAGGGGCCTGCGTCAGGGCTTGGCGAGGGAAATGATCGGGTCCGGAAAGATACCGAGTTCCAGGGTTCCCAGAACGCCGATGCCGATGACCAGCATGGTGATGGGCGTCAATGACAACCTGAATTCCTGAACCGGCTCCTTCATGTACATGTAAACGATCACTTTCAGGTAATAGTAGAAGGAGATGGCGCTGTTGAGAACGGCCAGAACCACCAGGATGACGAAGCCCTCCTTCAAAGCTGCCTGGAAGATGTAGAACTTGGCAACGAATCCGGCCAAAGGCGGAAGCCCGCCCAGAGACAACAGGAATATGGACATCGACATGGCGAGCACAGGATGCTTGAAGCCCAGCCCGGAGTAGCCCTGGATGTCGAGGTTCTCGTCCCCGTCGCGACCCAGCAGGATCACCACGCCGAATGCGCCGAAAATCATGAACGCGTAGGCCAGCATGTAGAACAGCAGGCTTGCGCCGCCTAATGAGTTTTTGGCGATGATGGCGATCAGAATGTAACCGACATGGGACACGCTGGAGAAAGCGAGCAGTCGCTTGATGTTGGTCTGCATGATGGCGCCCAGATTGCCGACAAACATCGTGATGACGGCAACGATCGACAGGATCATGTTCCATGAAGGGGCGAGTTCCGGAATGCCTTCCGCGAACACGCGGAAGAAAGCGGCAAAGGCGGCGGCCTTGGGGCCGACCGCCATGAACGCGGTGATCGGAGTCGGCGCTCCTTCGTACACGTCCGGCGCCCACATGTGGAACGGAACGGATGCGACCTTGAAGCCAAATCCGATGACAAGGAGCACGACCCCCATCAGCATCATAGGCTGAGAGAATACCTCGCCACTGTTTAGAAGCTGTGCGATCTGCACCAGCTTGGTACTGCCGGTGGTTCCGTAGAGCAGGGCCATTCCATAAAGAAGGAATCCAGTCGCAAACGCGCCCAGCAGGAAGTATTTAAGCGCCGCCTCATTGGAATGGGGATCGTATCGGCGGATTCCGGCCAGCACGTACAGGCAGATGGAGACGATTTCAATGCCGAGGAAAATCATGATGAGGTCCGTCGAGGACGCCAGCACGATCATGCCAACGGTGCAAAACAGAATGAGGGCGTAATACTCGCCCATCTTGATGCCTTCGCGCTTGTTGTATTCGATCGAAAGCAGGATGGCGAGCGCGGAACTCAGACAGAAAATGCAGGTGAAGAATACAGAAAGATTGTCCACAACGTATGCGCCGCCGAAGGAGTAAACCGGCAGGTCCCGTTTGGCGAAGGCGCTGATGGCGGCCATGAGCAGGCCGGTGAGGCTTATGAAAACGAGTCCGGATTTGTTCTTGCCTGCGAACAGATCGAACACAAGAACCATCATGGAAAACACACTCAGCACCAGCACGGGCGCGAGGCTGGTCAGGTCTATTTCAGGGGTCGGTATCATTTCCACGTGGTTGCGTCCTCAGTTCAATTCAGTTTTCCGTTTTGCTCGAATTTCAACTGCATCAGGTGCCGGTCCAGTTTGGCGGCGTGCTGGCCCTGAGCATGGGGCATGTATTGTTTCGGGTCCACCTGGTGGACCAGTTTTTCGATCGAGGCGTCAAATGTTTTGGTGAACGGGGTGGGGTAGAACCCGATCCAGAACACCAGCACGATTAGCGGCGCCATGTAACCCCATTCGCGCGGGGTCATGTCTGTCAGTTTTTCGTTTTCCGGGTTCTCGATTTTCAGGAACATCACTCGCTGGAACATCCACAGCATGTAGCAGGCGGCAAAGATGACGCCCGTGGTGGCGAGGCCGGCATAGAAGCCGTTCACCTGGAATATGCCAAGCAATACCAGAAACTCGCCGACGAACCCGTTGGTTCCCGGCAGGCCGATGGATGAAAGTGTGACGATCATGAAACACACCGTGAACATGGGGATCACCTTGGCCAGTCCTCCGAAATCCTTGATCAGCCGTGTGTGCCGCCTGTCATAAATCATGCCCACCATCAAAAAGAGGGCGCTGGTACTGATCCCGTGGTTGAGATTCTGGAGCAGAGCACCCTGCAGCCCATAGTGGTTGAAGGCAAAAATGCCCAGCATGACGAAACCGAGATGGCTGACACTGGAATAGGCGACCAGCTTTTTGAGGTCTTCCTGCACCATCGCAACCAGCGCACCGTAAATGATACCGATGATGGAGAGGCCTGCGATGAACGGAAGGAACTCGTTGCTGGCAACCGGAAACAGCGGCAGGTTGAACCGCAGGAACCCATACGTTCCCATTTTCAGGAGTACGCCCGCAAGGATGACACTGCCCGCCGTCGGCGCCTCCACGTGTGCGTCCGGAAGCCAGGTGTGAAACGGGAACATGGGAACCTTGATGGCAAATGCCAGGAAGAACGCGAGGAACAGCCATTTCTGCTGGTCCAGCGTCAGGTTCAGGTGTTCGGTTATCAGCAGGATGTCGGTGGTGAACACGCCGACCGTTTCGTGAAAATGGAAGTACATCCAGATGATGGCGACCAGCATGAGCAGGGAGCCGACTGCGGTGTAAATGAAGAACTTCACCGCCGCGTAAATGCGCCGCGGTCCACCCCAGACACCGATGATGATGTACATGGGGATCAGCTGGAATTCCCAGAAGACATAGAACAGGAAGAAGTCCAGGGCGATGAACACGCCCAGCATACCGGTCGAAAGAGCCAGCATGGCCATCATGTATTCTTTGGTGTATTTCTTCACCTCCCAGGACGCGAGAATGGAGATGAAAGTCAAAAACGTGGTCATGATATACAGCAACAGGGAGATCCCGTCGATGCCGACGTGATAGCTGATTCCCCATTGCGGGATCCACGGCACGATGTACTCGAACTGCATATCCGCCGTATTCATATTGAAGTCGAAATACAGCGGCAGGGAAAGTATGAAATCCACACCCGCAACGATGAGTGCGAACCATTTGACGCCGGCGGTGTTCTCGCGCGGCATCAACGCCATTACGAAACAGGCGAGCAGCGGTAAAAATGTTACGAATGTCAGGTACATCGCTTCGCTTCTAAATAAGGATCAACAGTAAAATGAATCCGACCACCATGAACATGGCGTAGTTGCGGACGAATCCGGACTGGAACTCGCGTGCCTGCTTGCTGAACCAGCCAATGGTCTGAGCCACACCATTGACCGCACCGTCCACTCCCTTGGCGTCGCCCTCCTTCCATAGCAGGTAGGAGCCCTTGACCGTGGGCTGAACGAAGATGGCGTCATACGCCTCGTCCACCAGGTATTTGTTCTTCACCAGGTCATAACCCCACTGACCCTTGGTGTATTCGTCCGGCAACTCCGGGCGCTTGATGTAAAACAGGTAGGCAAGGAAAATGCCCGCAAGCGCGACACCCATGGAGAAAATCATCAGGAAAATCTCGAGCCACACGTTGTGTTCGCTGTGGGTTTTCTGGTGCAGGATCTCTGCGTAGGTCACATGGTGACCGTGCTCGGCTTGCATGATCTCCGAGTTGTGCAGGGCAGTCGCAAAATCGAACGACAACACCGGTTCCAGGAAATTGTGCAGGATGTGCCAGCCATGAATGAGCGGCAGGCCCAGCAGGCCGCCTCCCAGCGCCAGTCCCGCCAGAACGATCAGCGGCAGGGTCATGACTTTCGGCGACTCATGCGGGTGCACGTGCGGGTCCACACGGGACGGGCCGTGAAACGTCAGGAACACCAGCCGGAACATGTAAAAGGCGGTGATGAACGCACCGGCCACACCCATGCCCCAGTAAATGACATTCCCGTCCATCAGCGCGTGGTACAGGATTTCGTCCTTACTGAAAAAACCGGAGAACGGGAAAATACCTGCAATCGCAATGGTTGATACGAGAAAGGTGACGTAAGTGATCGGGAAATGGTCTTTCAACCCGCCCATCTTGCGGATGTCCTGCTCGTGATGCATGCCGTGGATGACACTTCCGGAACCAAGGAACAGGCAGGCCTTGAAGAACGCGTGCGTCACGAGGTGAAAGATCGCTGCCGTGTAGGCGCCAACGCCACAGGCCAGGAACATGTAACCGATCTGGCTCACGGTGGAATAGGCGAGGACGCGCTTGATATCGTATTGGGTGCAACCGATGGTCGCGGCAAAGAGCGCGGTGCCGCCGCCTACGAGCGCGATGACCATCATTGTGATCGGCGCCATGTTGAACAGCGCGTTGCAGCGGACCACCATGTACACACCGGCGGTGACCATCGTCGCCGCGTGGATGAGTGCGCTGACCGGGGTCGGGCCCTCCATTGCGTCCGGCAACCAGGTGTAAAGCGGAATCTGCGCCGATTTTCCGGTCGCACCGATAAACAGGAACATCGTGATCAGGGTTGCCGCCTCGCTGTTGTAAACCAGGGTCGAGGGCACCGCGTTGAACACGCTGGTGAAATCGATGGTGCCGAATTCGTGAAAGATGTAGAAAACGCCAAGAAGGAATGCGAAGTCGCCGACGCGGTTGACCACGAAGGCTTTCACACTGGCGTCACAGGCCGATTTCTTTTCGAAATAGTAACCGATGAGGAAGTAGGAACAGACACCCACACCTTCCCAGCCGATGAACATCATCAGGAAGTTGTTGCCCATGACGAGAATCAGCATGGAGAACAAAAAGAGGTTCAGGTAGGAGAAGTAGCGGTAGTAGCTGTACTCCTCGTACATGTAACCGATGGAGAAGATGTGGATGATGGTACCGACGCCGGTGACCACCAGCATCATGACCATGGACAGGGGGTCGATCTGGAAACCGAACTCGACGGTGAAATCACCCGCCGCCATCCACGTCCACAGGATCTGCTCAGGGTACGCCTGGCCCTCCGGATGGAAGAACAACGCCACCCACAGGATCACCGTGACGAAGAAGGACATTGCGGGGAAGCCGCAGGCAATCCAGCTGACTTTGTCTTTTCCCAGTTTGAGGCCGAAAATTCCGTTGATGATCGAACCGATCAACGGGAAAAGGGGAATCAGCCAGGCGAGTTTGAAAAGCACGATACGATCCTTACCACTTCATCAGGTTGAATTCATCCAGGTTGACAGTCGGCTTGTTGCGGAACAGGGCAATGACGATGGCCAGTCCCACGGACACTTCCGCCGCTGCGACGCACATCACCATGAAACTGAAAATCTGACCGTCGTGGTGGTTCAGATACCGGTCAAAGGCAATCAGGGAAATGTTCACCGCATTGAGCATGATTTCAATGCACATGAACACGACGATGGCATTGCGCCGGATCAGCACGCCAAGCACCCCGATGGTAAACAGGGTGGCGCTCAGTATCAGGTAATGCGAAAGAGGTACCATAATTCAATCAATCCAGTTTGGATTTGGCCAGCACCACGGCGCCGACCATCGCCGCGAGAAGCAGGATGGACGCCACTTCGAACGGCAGAACGTAATCGGTAAACAGTTTGGTCCCGACCTCTTCCGTGGTGCCGAAGGTGTCCGGAACCATCGCGGGGTTGTTGAATTCCGTCCCCAGCGTGAGGTCGATGAATTTGTACAGGACACCCAGCACCAAAAGGCCGGTGAGGATGGACAGGAACAGGTTGCGTTCCCGGGTTTTCCAGGTCAGGTCCTGTTTCAGGTTCAACAGCATGATGACGAACATGAACAGAACCATGATGGCGCCGGCATAGATGATGACCTGCAGAATGGCGAGAAAATGCGCCTGCAGGAGAACAAAGATGCCCGCCAGACCCAGCATCATGCCGATGAGGGACACCGCCGACCCGATGGGACTGTTGTTGAACACCACTCCCAGTGCCAGGAGGAGACACAATCCACCCAGTGGATAGAAAATCAGTAATTCCATTTTCCGTACATTTTCCGGCAGAAGTCGATGCGGTCCTTCAATTCGGAAACCGGCATCAACAACTGTTGCATGTTGTATTTCATTTTTTTGCGGTCAAGCATCGAAATGTCGCAGTCGTTGCTCATGAAAATCGCTTCTTCCGGGCACGCTTCTTCGCAGAACCCGCAGAAGATGCAGACCGCGTAGTCGATGGTGAACTCGACCGGGAAACGCTCGACCTCGTTCTGCTTGCCGCTGTTGGCGCCGGGATCGATGTCGATGCAGTAAGCAGGACAGGCGATCTCGCACAGGCCGCAGGCCACGCAGTTGGGGCGGCCTTCTTCATTCAGGGCCAGCACCGGCCGTCCGCGGTAAGCGATCGGGTACTCCCGCGTTTCCTCGGGGTAGTAAATCGTGAAAATCTCCCGCTCTTTTTTCTTTCCCAGGAAAAAGGGAATGAACCCAAACAGGTTCTTGAAGAAATGACGTGAGGTGATGATCATGCCCCGGATGATTTCGGGGATATATAGACGTTCCCACCACGTCATCTTGACATTGCGTTCGACGTAGTAAGCCATAACTTCTCCTTATTGAAGAGCCAGGATAACGATGCCCGTGACGACGACGTTGGCCAGCGACAGGGGCAGCAGGATTTTCCATCCCAGCTTCATGATCTGGTCATAACGGAAACGCGGCAGCGTCCACCGGATGACCATTTGGACAAACAGGAAGAAAATGACCTTGGCGAAAAACACGCCGACATGGATGAACATGACGACGAGGTTCGATCCTGTTTCTCCGAGAAAGTCGAAGATTTCCAGCAGGGTGGCGGTACCGATAAAAGGAATGTGCCACGCGCCGAAAAAGAGGATGGTCACGATCGCGGCGATGGTAACCATCTCGATGAACTCGGCCATGAAAAACATGCCGAATTTAAGTCCACTGTATTCGGTGAAGTACCCCGCCACCAGTTCGGATTCCGCTTCGGGATTGTCGAACGGAATGCGCTTGTTCTCGGCGATCGACGCCGCAAAAAACATGAAGAACCCGACCGGCTGGAGAAAGATGCCCCAGTGCAGGAAGTTTTCCTGGGCGTTGCCGATTTCCGTCAACTTCATGGTGCCATATACCATGAGCACGCCGATGATGGTGAGGCCCATCGTGACCTCGTAAGATACCATCTGTGAGGCGGTGCGCATGGAACCGAGCAGCGAGTAGTTGTTGTTGGAACTCCATCCGGCGACAACGTAGCCGTAAGTGGCAATCGACGCAATGGCGAACACGAACAGGAGTCCGACATCCAGATCGGAGATGACCAGTTTGACTTCCTTGCCGAACAGCGTGTACTCGCCACCAAAGGGAACCACCGCGAATGTCAGAATAGCGGGGATCAGTGCGATGATGGGGCTGAGTGTATGGAGGAATTTGTTGGCGCCCTGGGGGATGAAGTCTTCCTTCGTGAACATCTTCAGCCCGTCGGCCATGATGTGAAACAGGCCCAGCGCGGTGAAGCCCATGATGTCCGCCCGGTTCGCGCCGATACGGTCCTGCATGATGGCGCTCTGCTTGCGTTCCACCCACGTCAGGATTGGGGCAAAAAAACCGACCGTGACCCCGAGCACAAAAAAGATTTTGGCAAGGGTGATGGCCAGATCAACAAATAAATCTTCCATTTCTCCTCAGTTCAGCGGACCGATCAACGGTTGTCGTTTATTGATGGGGTAGTCCTTGCGGAGCGGATGGCCTTTGAACCCTTCATAGAGCAGAATCCGCTTGAGGTTCGGGTGTCCCTTGAACTTGATACCATACATGTCCCACACTTCGCGTTCGTACCAGTTCGCAGACTGGTACAGCGGCACCACGGAATCAATGATGCATTCCTCCTCGTCCACCGGCGCTTTCACGCGAAAGCGGTGGTTGTGCTTGAGGGAAAAGAAGTGGTACACGACCTCGAAACGAACCTTCTTTTTGTCCAGGTAATCGACCGCGGTCAGGTCCATCAGAAAATTCATGTCCAAGGCAGGCTCGTCCCTCAGGAACCGGGCCACTTCGTAGACGCAGTCCTTGTCCACCACAACCGTCTGGTCGCCACGGAAATCGTGCGAGTCTTTCACCTTGTCGCCGAATTTGGCTTTGATTTTATCTATGATTTCAGTGCTCATAACAGGTATCGGTCATGCGGTGCGCATCACTCCCAGTCCAGGCCTCCCCGAATCCAGACGTACATCAGCCCGATCCCCAATATAATAAGGAACAGGATCATTTCCACCAGCCCGAACAGGCCCAGCTTCTTATAAAGGATCGCCCAGGGAAACAGGAAGACGGCCTCAATGTCAAACAGGATGAACAGCACCGCGACGAGGTAAAACTTGACGGAAAACCTCTGATAAGGCGAGACAATCTGGCTTTCCCCGCACTCAAACGGCTCCATCTTGTCTGCGAACTCGCGCTTGGGCCCGAGGAGGGAAGTGGCCACCACCATGCCCACGGCAATGGCTGTGGCAAAAAACAAAAGGATAGCTGCGCCTGTGTAGCTGTCAAGCATAGATCACTACCTTGTAAGTCCGACTTTTATAAGGGTTTCGGGAAATGCGACCCTGCAGAGCCAAGGTCCCTGGGTCCTTAAAAAAAGGGGATTTTAACCTGTAATTTCTTAAAAAACCACAGGTTTCTCAACAATTTTAAAAGAGTCGGATGGAACCCGCCATTTGGAAAAATGGTGACGGTGGATACTACCGGAGCACCCACGGGTTGTCAATGAAAAAGCGGGGTTTCCGGGCGGGAGAAAAGTCTGCAATCTGCGCAATTTAGCCCCTCCTCGCAAAAAGGGAAGTGTTTAGAACAGGTTGAAGGGAAAAATCGAAAACGTTCATTTGACCCCATTCCGATTTTGCGTCCCCTGTTTATCATTTTGCCGATACAATGGCTCCGCCAGCCTGTTGAGGCTTGAATTTAAGTACAATCTTGGGGAGGGTTCGGCCATGAAACGGAAAAGGGGAGAAGAGCCATTAAATGGAAAAAAGGGGATGGCGGGACGCCTGTTCGCCGCAGGGTTTCTGCTTGCAACCTGCCTGGGGGGAGTCACTCCGGCCCCGGCCGCGGCCCAGCCGGGGATGGATTGCCCGGAATACTTCTTCAACGCCACCGACGGCAATGACTTTTTCTTCGGCAGGACCGACCGGCACTTCACCCAGGGCCTGCGGCTGTCGCTGATGGAACGCCGATTCAACAAGAAAAGACCCGATTACGACGCCCATGTGAAGGACCACTGCACCTCCGAGCGCCTGCCTGTCCGCCTAAGCAGAGAGGGGGCGGGATTGATAACCGGGCTGGCGCACAAAATCGGGGAGGTGACGCTGGAGAAGGGTCTGGGTTTTGAGTTTGAAACGGCGAGCGTCATCCTCGGCCAAAACATCTACACGCCGGAGGATCTGTCCAAAACCGGCCTCATTGGCCGCGACCGGCCCTATGCCGGGTGGCTCTATATCGGGTTCGGATTCTTTGATGAAAAGGAGAAACGCGATTTCCTGTTCTTCAAGGACGCGTCCGTGCTGGACTCGGTGGAAATCGACCTGGGGGTGATCGGCCCTGCCTCGGGCGGCGAGCGGATTCAGCGTGAATGGCATGAGCTGATAGACGATGAGGACCCGAAAGGCTGGGACAACCAGCTCCACAACGAGTTCGCCCTTTTGATTTCCTACGACCGCAAGTACCGTCTCCCTCTATGGAAAGAAGACGGCATGATGCCGGCGGGCGACTGGATTCCCGGCGGCGGCGTGGCGCTTGGCAATGTGTTCACCTATGTGGCGGCAGGTGGCATCGTGCGCGTCGGTTACAACCTGCCGGCGGATTACGGTCCGCCCCGCATCCGCCCCGGCACGCAGGGTTCGGATTTTTTTGAAACAGGGGCCGGGCGTGACCGCAAACGGCTGATGGCGTACCTGTACATGGGTGTGGAAGGACGAGCAATCGCGCAGAACATCTTTCTCGACGGCAATACGTTCCGCACCAGCCACGCCGTGAACAAACGGTACCTGGTGGGCGACTGGCAGTTTGGCGGCGCGCTGGCCTACGACTGCATCCGACTGGCATACACCCAGGTGTTCCGCTCGCAGGAATTCAAGGGCCAGTTCGAACCCGACGTCTTCGGCTCGGTGACGCTGTCGGTTCGGTTTTAGGACAAAGCCGGGATCAGTTTTTTGCGAGTCTCTTCCTCCGAGTCAAGCGCCCTGCCTTTCGAGCTCGGGTTTCCATAGAATCGGGGTATAAGCCAGAATATAAAACGCAAAACAGAATGCCCAAAGCGTGGCGGAACCCATGATCCAGTTAACGGTGTTGTCCGGATCCATTATCGGACCTAATACCCGCATGAGGGCCGAACCCTGCAACAGGATGAAGCTCAATATCGTCAGCCTGGTTGCACGCACGGTTCGCCCGGTATGGGCCAGCGGCACGCGGGACATCATGCCCAGCGTCATGGAACCGATCGCGCCGGCCGTGAAAGCGTGTAGGGAGGTTGGGAAGGGAACAGAGCCCAGTGCGGAAAACCCGGTTAAGATCAATCCTGCAATCACCCAACCGTATCCAATATGGAGGATCAAGGCCATCGGGTCTCGCAGGATTCGATGGGTATGATATCGCCGCATGCGCAGTGCATGAATGATTGCGGAAAAAAAAGAAGCGCCCGCCAGAAACGTCCCCTCCTCATCTGCGAAAACAAAAGCGAGAATGACCAGGGCCAGCGACAAGAGCGCCAGTATGTCCAGCTTTTCCTGCGGCACCTGTCGGGCTTTTTCCCCGCGCTGATGCAACGCCGCCACGGTGAAGGAGGGAATCACGCGCCCGCCAATCAGGGATATCATGGCGACTATGATCATCACAGCAACGTAAAGAGGGGGGCTATCTTTCGTGACCAGGAATGTCGTGTCGCATGCCAGCAGGATGCTGAGCAAAACGAGAAACACGAAGTTGCGTTTGTTCCAGCTCTTGAGAAGCGGAAGGGACAGGGTGAGGGCCAGCGCCAGGATAAAAGAACCTTCAACCAGGATGATGACCGTCTCCGGCAGGCCCAGATCAAATTGCATGACCACCCGACCGGCCAGCCAGAGGGCGGCCAGACCCGCCAGATGCATGGGCCCTGCCGGGTTCCGGCCCGTCCAGTTGGCGACGGCGGTCAGCAGAAACCCTGAAACGATGGCGATGGTGTACCCAAAGACCATTTCGTGCGCATGCCACTGCACGGGGTCCAGCATGAATGTCGGCGGTGGACGATGCCCGGCAAAAAAACCGCCCCAGATGAGCAAGTTGGTCACGCTGTACAGCGCGCCCAAAAGGAAAAAAGGGCGAAACCCGTTCTGCAGAAACGGGTGAGCCAGGGGGCCTTTGGATGAATCCTGCATGACGGTCCTTTTTTAAATGAATTGATTGTATCTCAGAGTGGCGGCCATCCAAAGCGGTCGGCGATGGCGCGGCGGTAAGGAGTGTCGATTTGCAGCGGCGCTTTGCGGATGTATTCTTCCGCGTTTTCGTGTTCCCCACGCTCGATGAGTCCTTCCAGATAAGCACACACTTGGTCCACCGTGGGACGTTTTCCTGGACTCATTTTGAACCCGCAGGGCAGCTCCGTCCACACCAACCCCTCCAGTTGTTTTTCTTCCATCCACGTTTTTAAGATTCCCAGCAGGGCCGGGGGCAGGGCGGACTCTGTCCGTCCGTCGGCGGTCATGACACCGATGTGCTCGATGCCGCAGCCTTCACGGTCGGCGAGTTGCCGCCGCGCTTCGTCAATATGGGCATGATTGTACGGCGTCCAGTATGTGGTGCTGGTGGGGTGGCCGGGGACGATGACCAGGGTGATGCGCCGGCGGTCGGATTCGCGGGCGAACTCGACGGGCAGGGCGGGTCCATCGCCAAACCAGCGGTCGGGGTGCTTGAGGTGCGGCGCGAGGTTTCGCGGACTCCAGATGAGCGAGCCGTATCCGATGCAGGCGAGGGTCATGGCCGAAGTTTAATGGGAGAGGAAAGAAAAGAGAATAAGAAATGGAGAAGCCGGTGGGTGCAGAGGCACACAGTCTCGTTAAACCTGAAACGGAAATAAAAAAGCCGCTTTGGAATGAATCCAAAGCGGCTTTTAAATGAATAACCCGGCGTTGACCTACTCTCCCACACGGTCCCCCATGCAGTACCATCGGCGCTGAAGGGCTTAACTTCCGTGTTCGGAATGGGAACGGGTGTATCTCCTTCGCTATCAAGACCGGGAAAACAGTCTCAAAAGAATTTATACAATTGATATCGCAGACAAAGTAGCTGAAAAAAGGTCAAGCCTCACGACTGATTAGTACCGGTTAGCTAAACACATTACTGTGCGTACACATCCGGCCTATCAACCTTGTAGTCTTCAAGGAGTCTACAGTCCCCGAAGGGAAGAGAGATCTTGTTTTGGGGTTGGCTTCCCGCTTAGATGCTTTCAGCGGTTATCCTTTCCAGACATAGCTACCTGGCAATGCATCTGGCGACACAACCAGCACACTAGAGGTCTGTCCACTCCGGTCCTCTCGTACTAGGAGCAGCTCCCCTCAAATCTCTAACACCCACAACGGATAGGGACCGAACTGTCTCACGACGTTCTAAACCCAGCTCGCGTACCGCTTTAATTGGCGAACAGACAAACCCTTGGGACCTGCTTCAGCCCCAGGATGCGGTGAGCCGACATCGAGGTGCCAAACCGCCCCGTCGATATGGACTCTTGGGGGCGATAAGCCTGTTATCCCCGGCGTACCTTTTATCCGTTGAGCGATGGCCCTTCCACACGGGACCACCGGATCACTAAGACCTGCTTTCGCACCTGCTCGACCTGTCGGTCTCGCAGTCAAGCCCTCTTATGCCTTTACACTCGACGGCTGGTTTCCAATCAGCCTGAGAGGACCTTCGCGCGCCTCCGTTACAATTTAGGAGGCGACCGCCCCAGTCAAACTACCCGCCTGACATTGTCCCTGATCCGGATTCACGGACCGAGGTTAGAATATCAATGTAATAAGGGTGGTATTTCAAGGGTGACTCCCCCGAAGCTAGCGCTCCGGATTCAACGTCTCCCACCTATCCTACACATACTAGATCAATACTCAATATCAGGTTGTAGTAAAGGTGCACGGGGTCTTTCCGTCCTGTTGCGGGAAACCGGCATCTTCACCGGTATGTCAATTTCACTGAGTCCCTGGTTGAGACAGTGCAGCCATTGTTACGCCATTCGTGCAGGTCGGAACTTACCCGACAAGGAATTTCGCTACCTTAGGACCGTTATAGTTACGGCCGCCGTTTACCGGGGCTTCAATTTGGAGCTTCGTCCGAAGACTAACCCCTCCTTTTAACCTTCCGGCACCGGGCAGGCGTCAGACCCTATACATCGTCTTGCGACTTCGCAGAGTCCTGTGTTTTTAGTAAACAGTCACAGCTGCCTGGTCACTGCAACCCCTCTCGGCTCCAGAAGCAAGTTCTTTCACCTAATAGGGGCACTCCTTATCCCGAAGTTACGGAGCTAATTTGCTAAGTTCCTTAACCAGAGTTTTCTCAAGCGCCTTAGGATTCTCTCCTCATCCACCTGCGTTGGTTTAGAGTACGGTCCCGTATAACCTGAAGCTTAGAGGTTTTTCTCGGTAGCCTGGGATCATCTAGTTCGTTTTCTCCGTAGAGAAGACTCCCCATAACGTCTCGGAGTTAAAAGAGGTCCGGATTTGCCAAAACCTCCCTCCTACATGCTTGGACCGGGACGTCCATCACCCGGATAGATTACCCTTCTACGTTACCCCATCGCAGTTATACGAGGTACGGGAATATTAACCCGTTTCCCATCAGCTACGCTTTTCAGCCTCGCCTTAGGGGCCGACTTACCCTGAGAGGATTACCCTTCCTCAGGAAACCTTGGATTTTCGGCGAACAGGTTTCTCACCTGTTTTAACGTTACTCATGCCGCCATACTCGCTTCCATACAGTCCACCCGTCCTTACGGTCGAGCTTCAACCCGGTATGGAACGCTCCTCTACCACTGAATGGCACCGAGGTGTCATTCAGTCCACAGCTTCGGTGATAAACTTAAGCCCCGATACATTTTCGGCGCAGGGACACTTGATAAGTGAGCTGTTACGCTTTCTTTAAAGGATTGCTGCTTCTAAGCCAACCTCCTTATTGTCTGAGTATTCCTACAACCTTTCCCACTTAGTCTATCTTAGGGACCTTAGCTGGTGGTCTGGGCTCTTTCCCTTTCGACCACGGATCTTAGCACCCGTAGTCTGACTCCTGCGATACGGCCTGCGGTATTCGAAGATTGGTTGGGTTTGGTAACCTGGTGAGGCCCCTAGCCCATCCAGCGCCCTACCTCCGCAGACTATTACGCAAGGCTAGTCCTAAAACTATTTCGAGGAGAACCAGCTATTGCCGGGTTTGATTGGCCTTTCACCCCTATCCACAGCTCATCCAAGGGCTTTTCAACGCCCACTGGTTCGGACCTTCACGAAGTGTTACCTCCGCTTCATCCTGGCCATGGATAGATCACCCGGCTTCGGGTCTACTCCATTCAACTGATCGCCCTGTTCAGACTCGCTTTCGCTACGGCTCCACCTAACGGCTTAACCTTGCTGAATAAAGTAACTCGGCGGCTCATTATGCAAAAGGTACGCGGTCACACCTGCATCCGGCAAGCCGGATGTATAGTGCTCCCACTGCTTGTAGGCACATGGTTTCATATTCTATTTCACTCCCCTCACCGGGGTGCTTTTCACCTTTCCCTCACGGTACTGGTTCACTATCGGTCGCCAATTGGTATTTAGCCTTGGGGGGTGGTCCCCCCGGATTCCTACAGGATTTCTCGTGTCCCGTAGTACTCGGGTGCCCGATCGAGAATGAAGATGACTTTTCGTTCACAGGGCTTTCACCTTCTATGGCCAGGCTTTCCAGCCTGTTGAACTAAGACACCTTTTTTTTACATTCCGACAGGTCCGTATCCCTGTCAAATCAGGTCCCACGACCCCGGACGCACAACGCACACGGGCTTGACATACGTCCGGTTTAGGCTATTCCCGTTTCGCTCGCCGCTACTAAGGGAATCGCGGTTGCTTTCTACTCCTCGGGGTACTGAGATGTTTCAATTCCCCCGGTTGCCTTCACTGCCCTATGTATTCAGACAGTGATGACACGGTATGACCCGTGTCGGGTTGCCCCATTCGGGAATCTCCGGATCAACGCCTGTTAGCGGCTCCCCGAAGCTTATCGCAGCTTGCTACGCCCTTCATCGACCATTGGCGCCAAGGAATCCACCATGCGCCCTTATGCGCTTGACCAAAATCCTCAGCTACTTGTCTTGCGATATTCAATTGTAAAAGAGCAGTGCCCTTCATCAGGGAAGGGCAATTCCGAAAATTCGGTACGGTTCCAACGAAGATGTCGATTTCGTTTTAGGTATGGAGGTGAACGGGATCGAACCGATGACCTCCTGCGTGCAAGGCAGGCGCTCTCCCAGCTGAGCTACACCCCCATATACGGTGCCAGACTGGCCCACCCGGGCCGGCCATCGATCATCTCAAATCAAATGGTGGGCCTAGGTAGATTTGAACTACCGACCTCACGCTTATCAGGCGTGCGCTCTGACCAACTGAGCTATAGGCCCCTGATACCTGTCAGGCTTTAGCTCCCGATCATGCCAAATAACCTGGTGCCGAATTTTTATAGAAAGAAAAGGTGCCAACCCAACTCACGGATGGTTGATCTCGTCGATTTCGACCGACAGATTTGCCGGATCAAAATCTCCTTAGAAAGGAGGTGATCCAGCCGCAGGTTCCCCTACGGCTACCTTGTTACGACTTCACCCCGATCACCAACCATACCTTAGGCAGTAGCTCCCCGAAGGTTAGCATCGTGACTTCTGGTACAGTCGGCTTTCATGGTGTGACGGGCGGTGTGTACAAGGCCCGGGAACGTATTCACCGTGGCATGCTGATCCACGATTACTAGCGATTCCAGCTTCATGGAGTCGAGTTGCAGACTCCAATCCGAACTGAGACCGGCTTTTTGAGATTAGCTCCACCTCGCGGTATTGCAACTCTTTGTACCGGCCATTGTAGCACGTGTGTAGCCCTGGACATAAAGGCCATGAGGACTTGACGTCATCCCCACCTTCCTCCGGTTTATCACCGACAGTTCCTTTAGAGTTCCCGGCATTACCCGCTGGCAACTAAAGGTAGGGGTTGCGCTCGTTGCGGAACTTAACCCAACATCTCACGACACGAGCTGACGACAGCCATGCAGCACCTGTGCAAGGGCCCCGAAGGGAAACCTTGTTTCCAAGGCGGTCCCAAGCAAGTCAAATCCAGGTAAGGTTCTTCGCGTTGCGTCGAATTAAACCACATGCTCCACCGCTTGTGCGGGCCCCCGTCAATTCCTTTGAGTTTCAGCCTTGCGACCGTACTCCCCAGGCGGGGCACTTAATGCGTTAGCTGCGGCACAGAAGGGATCAACACCTCCTACACCTAGTGCCCATCGTTTACAGCCAGGACTACCGGGGTATCTAATCCCGTTCGCTCCCCTGGCTTTCGTATCTCAGTGTCAGTTGCAGGCCAGAAAGCCGCCTTCGCCACTGGTGTTCTTCCCAATATCAACGCATTTCACCGCTACACTGGAAATTCCGCTTTCCTCTCCTGCACTCAAGCCGAATAGTTTCAAACGCAATTCCACGGTTGAGCCGTGGGCTTACACGTCTGACTTATCCGGCCACCTACATACGCTTTACGCCCAATGATTCCGAACAACGCTCGCCCCCTCCGTGTTACCGCGGCTGCTGGCACGGAGTTAGCCGGGGCTTCCTTTGGTGGTACCGTCATTGTGTTCTTCCCACCCGACAGAGCTTTACGACCCGAAGGCCTTCATCGCTCACGCGGCGTTGCTGCGTCAGGCTTTCGCCCATTGCGCAAAATTCCCCACTGCTGCCTCCCGTAGGAGTCTGGACCGTGTCTCAGTTCCAGTGTGGCCGATCACCCTCTCAG
This sequence comes from Nitrospina sp. P1_D6, assembly GCF_052156615.1. Taxonomy (NCBI): domain Bacteria; kingdom Pseudomonadati; phylum Nitrospinota; class Nitrospinia; order Nitrospinales; family Nitrospinaceae; genus Nitrospina; species Nitrospina sp. P1_D6. Next base: position 17,605 of record NZ_JBQKUN010000001.1, read on the forward strand.
GCCGGCTAACCATCGTAGCCTTGGTGAGCTTTTATCTCACCAACTAGCTAATGGTCCGCGAACTCATCTTTGAGTGGAGTTTGAGACTCCTTTTACCGCATCTCTTATGAAACGTGGTCTTATTCGGTATTAGCCTAACTTTCGTCAGGTTATCCCAATCTCAAAGGCAGATTATTCACGTGTTACTCACCCTTGCGCCACTTTACTCATTCCCGAAGGAACTTTCTCGTTCGACTTGCATGTGTTAGGCACGCCGCCAGCGTTCGTTCTGAGCCAGGATCAAACTCTCCAGTTGTAAAACTCGAAAATTTGACCAAATTAAAAATTAACAGGCATCCGCAAGCTTAGGTTGGCACCTTATTCTGCTTTCAAAGAACAGTGATGGCTGGAGTGATCGTTTGAACGACCCTCAGGTCCATCGAAAAATTTCAATCTGAAACAAATATAGGAAGGTCATCGGGGACCTAACTTTCGAACCCCGGATGCTTGAAAATCCTAGGTGTTGTTCAAGTGATTTAAGTTATATCGGCTTTATCAGAGTTGCGCAAGTGTTTTTTTAGAAAATTCTGTAATATTTTTTAGGAACTTGGCCGAACCGCTACCAGCCTACATATCCGCCTCGTCCAGGGCCTCCGGCTCGTGCTCCAGCTGGTAGCTTTTCAGGGTGTAGAGGTAGTGATACAGCCCTTCCTTGTCCATCAACTCCTGGTGCCGGCCCATTTCCACCACCCGCCCGTGCTCCAGCACGATGATGCGGTCCGCATTATGGATGGTGGACAGCCTGTGGGCGATCACAAACGAGGTTTTGCCCTTCATCAGGCGCTCCAGGGCCTCCTGAATGAGCTTTTCCGACTCGTTGTCCAGGGCGGAGGTGGCTTCGTCCAGTATCAACATGTGCGGGTTTTTGAGAATGGCGCGGGCGATGGCGATCCTCTGCCTCTGTCCCGCAGACAGGCGGATTCCCTTCTCCCCGACAATGGTCCGGTAGCCGTCCGGGCAGGCGCGGATGAAGGCGTCGGCATTGGCGCTCTTCGCCGCGTCGACGATCTCTTCCTCGCTGGCCTCGGGCTTGGCGTAGCGGATGTTCTCCTCAATCGTCCCGCCGAACAGCAGGGTTTCCTGCGGTACCAGCGCCACCTGCTGCAAATAGCTGCTCAACTGCACGGTGTGGATGGGGATGCCGTCCACACAAATTTCGCCTTCCACCGGATCGTAAAAGCGGTGCAGGAGGTTGATGAGCGTGGTCTTGCCGGCGCCACTGGGCCCCACCAGGGCCACCATCTCGCCCGGCTCGACGGTGAAATCGAGTCCCTTCAATACTTCCTGGTCCGGCCTGTAGTGAAAATGCAGGTTTTTCACCTCCACGCGGCCGACGATGGGAGGCATGGGCTGAGCGCCGGGCAGGTCCTTGACCTCGCCCTCGGTATTCAATATGTCGAAAATGCGCTGGCTCGCCCCCAGCGCCTCCTGGATACGGGTGTACAGCCGGGCGAAACTGCCCATGGGCCCGGCGATGATGGTGGCGTACAGGATGAAGGCGATGAGTTCGCCCGGGCTGATGTTGCCGGCGATCACCTGGTGCCCGCCGTACCACAACAAGACCAGCGCGGTGATGAAGGCGATGAAGCCGATCGAAGGGCCGAAGAACGCGGAAATCTTCACCCGCTTCTTCGCTGACTCAAAGCTGTCCTCCACCGCCGCCTCAAAGCGGTCGATCTCCAGCTTCTGCTTGACGAACGATTTCACCACCGCCATGCCGCTCAGGTTTTCTTCCAGGATGGTGGTGGAGGTGGACAGCTTGTCCTGGATCTCCGTGGACAACGCGCGCAGGCGCTTACCGTAGTAACGGGCGAACAGAACCAGGATGGGCGCGAGCACGAGGATCATGAACGTCAGCTTCCAGTTCATGTAGATGATGATTATGATGCCGCCGAACAGGCGGATCGACTGCTGCAGCACCGTCGCGGGCAGGTCGGTGATGACGCCCTCGATGGTGGAGATGTCGTTGGTCATGCGCGACATGATCTCGCCGGTCCGGCGCTTGACGAAAAAGCTCATCGACAGTTTGTGGATATGCCGGAAGATGCGCTTGCGGAAGTCGGTGGTGACGCGTTTCTCGGTGATGTCGTACAGGTAATTGTGCGCCGTGCTGAACAGCATCTGCGAAAGGAACAGGAGGGCGATGATCCACGCCATGTCGTTGAGCAGTTCCACATCCTTCTTCACCATCACCACGTCCACCAGCTGCTTGACGAACAGCGGGATCGCCAGGTTGGTGGCGGAGGCGAGGATCAGGAGGATGCTCCCCCAGAACAGCATGGTGCGGTAGGGGTGCAGAAAACGGGCGAGTTGTCTTACGTATTTCATAGGGTGACTGGGGTTGGGGTTGATTGCGAGGCCACATCATACCGTCAACCGCCACAGCGCGGAACCGAAAATTTTTGCGAAGGGCAGGGGGTTGTCAGTGCATCATGCCGGAGAGGCCGGGGATGAAAGGGAGGAGGATGGAGACGGCGATCAGCACAATGATGATCCATTCCAACGTCTCCAGGCGCCGGGTCGCCTCGGCGTCCGACAGCTTGCCGTAAATGCTCTCGATGGTGTCCAGCTTGCGCTGGATGCTCTCCTGCCAGTCCTCCAGGCCCAGCTGGCGGGAAGCGAGGTCGTACAGCCGCGCCAGGAACACGTCGCCGAACAGTTTGAGCGAGTTGGTCACGCCGTCGAAGATGATCTCGGTGTCGAGCTGGAACTGGCCGATGCTGCGCAGTTTCGGTGCCAGCGACTTGAACTTGCTCGCCGACTTCCCGCCCGCCGCCGGCGGCAGGTGATCGTAAAACTCGTCGAGCGCCTGGTTCAGCTTGTTGTTCAGGAACGCGAACTCGAGGAGCGCCACGTTGGTGTACTCGAGCACCGTGCAGATGTCCTCCGGTTCGGTGTCGTACACCAGCGCGCAATCCCAGCCGACGAAGGTGACGTCCTCCAGCCCGTACGAAATGCGGTTGGAGATGATATCCTCGGTCTCCTCATGCGACAACCGCTCGCGCTCGCCGCGCAGAAGGCGGGCGACGGTCTCCGGATACTTTTCGATGAGATCGTGCACGCTGACGTGGGGATCGAACTCCTCGATCTGGAACACGAAGTAGTCCTCGAAATGCGGCGAGACCGACAGGCGGCTGACGGAAGGGCCGATGTCCTTCAGGACCTGGTCGAGGGCGCGCCGGGCGTGCTGTCGCAGTCCCTCGCTCTCGTAGGCGGTTTCGATGAACGCCACCAGCTCCGTCAGCGTGCCGGAGAAGGGGACGACGAGGTCGATCGACACCGCGCCGAACTCAAACAGCAGGACGTTCACCCGGCTTTCCGTGGTGTGGCGCGGAGTGATCTGGAACGCGTCCACCGGCGTGGACATCCACACGGGCGACGGGGTCAGCTGGAAATACTTGCTGACGCGCCGCTTCGCCTGGATCTGCGAGCGGCCCTTGGGCGCGGTGATGTGCCGGTCGGCTTCATCGAGGTTGATGGCGAAGCCGACGTCGTAGGCGAAATATAGATGCGCGGTGCCGTTTTTTATGGAAATATCGGGTCGCTCGGCGGGCTTTCCGGCGGTCTCGGTGACGGTCATGCGCGTGCCTGTGAATGAGAAATTGGAGTTAGTGAATCCACGGCTTCTTAATAGAAAGATTTTCTCTTTTTTTACCTGTGTTCATCGGCGGTTGCCATTTGCCGGACCGCTTCTCCCTCTTCCGAAATAGTGTGGACGAAACCGCATGTGGGAACAACTGAAAATCATCTTCGCGGACATCAAAATTCAACACACCGTGTTCGCCCTGCCGTTCGCCGTGATGAGCGCCTTCCTCGCGGCCGGGGGCCTGCCCACGTGGGAGCAGATGCTGTGGATCCTGCTTTGCATGTTCGGCGCGAGGAACGCCGCCATGGCCTTCAACCGCATCGTCGACGCCCGCCTGGACGCGAAAAACCCGCGTACGGAAAACCGCGCCCTGCCAGCGGGCAAAGTGGGGACGGGGCAGTACTGGGCGTTCCTTATTGTGTCGTCCGCCATCTTCATCTTCGCCGCCGGCATGCTGAACCGCCTCGCGCTGTGGTTGTCGCCGGTGGCGCTGGCCATCGTCTTCTTCTACTCGATCACCAAACGCTTCACCCCGTACTCGCACGTGTTTCTGGGATTTGCCCTGTCGGTGGCGCCGGTGGGGGCGTGGGTGGCGATCCGCGAGGAGATTTCCTTCACCTCGCTGGTGCTGGGCGCGGCGGTGGTGTTCTGGCTGACGGGCTTCGACATCATCTACGCCTGCATGGACGTCGAGGCCGATAAAAAAAACCGCCTGCACTCCATCCCCGAGCATTTCGGTATCGGCCGTGGACTGCTGTTCGCCCGCGCCGCGCACGCCATGATGGTGCTGTTCCTGCTGGGGGTGATGTACCTGTCACCGCTGCTCGGTGTGACGTACCTTGCCGGCGTGCTGGCGGTGGCGGGATTGCTGATCTACGAGCATGCCATCGTCAGGGAAGACGACCTGACGCGCGTGAACATCGCCTTCTTCAATGTGAACGGACTCATCAGCCTCACCCTCATGACCCTCGTCATCGTGGACTGCCTGTGGGTGTAACATAAGAGGGGACCACGGGTGCACACAGATCTGGATTGGCAGATTTTGGGGCTCTCCCAAACCCTTTGCCTTGGGCCGGTGGAATCGGGTATAATCCCTTCCTCTATTGAATCAACGGACTTTATGGAGTGTTGTGGTGTTTGAGTTTCTGGATGAGCGGCTGAAAGCCATTGAAGACAAAGTGAAAGCGGGCGAGCGCCTGTCCTTCGACGACGGCGTGACGCTGTTCAAGACGCCGGACCTGTTGGGCGTGGGCCGTCTGGCCACCATCGTGCGCGAACGCAAAAACGGCGACAACGCCTACTTCATCCACAACCGCCACATCAACCCGACCAACGTTTGCATACACACCTGTAATTTCTGCGCGTTCGGCGTCAAACCCGACGCGCCCAACGCCTACGAAAAATCGCTGGAAGAAATCTTCTCCGACGCGCAGGCCTACCAGAACGGCAAGGTCAGCGAGTTCCACATCGTCGGCGGTCTGCACCCGGACTGGCCGTACTCGATCTACCTCGACATGGTGCGCGGCCTGAAGGAACGTTTTCCCGATGTCCACCTGCAGGCGTTCACGGCGGTGGAGCTGGATTACCTGGCCAAGCTCGCGGGCAAGCCGCTCAAGGACACGCTGGAGGAATTGTACGCGGCGGGGCTGGGATCCATTCCCGGCGGCGGCGCGGAAATCTTCGCCAAACGCGCGCGCAAGAAAATCTGCAACGACAAGATCACCGGCGAGCGCTGGCTGGAGGTGCACGAGACGGCGCACGGCGTCGGTCTCAAGAGCAACGCCACCATGCTGTACGGTCATCTTGAGTTTGCGGAGGAACGCGTCGATCACCTGGTGCGGTTGCGCGAGTTGCAGGACAAGACCGGCGGTTTCGTGACGTTCATCCCGCTGGCGTTCCATCCGGAAAACACCAACCTGCATTTCCTGCCGCCGACGTCGGGTCAGCTGGACCTGCGCGCCCTGGCGGTCAGCCGCCTCATGCTCGACAATTTCCCGCACATCAAGGCGTTCTGGATCATGATTTCGCCCAAGATCGCTCAGTTGTCGATGTCCTTCGGTGCGGACGACATGGACGGCACCGTGGTCGAGGAAAAAATCATCCACGCCGCGGGCGCGACCACAGACCAGATCTTCCACCAGCGCGAGATCATCGACATGATCGTCGAATCCGGCCGCCTGCCGATGGAACGCGACACGTTGTACGAAGACACCCACCTCGCCGCGGTTTAACGCGCGTATTTCGCATAAGTTCACTGGCCCATCCCGGCTTTCGGCGCCGTCGAGAATCTTTTTCCTCTCTTCTTTTCAAAAGCTGCGAAAGTGGTAAAATTAGAATTCAACTTTCAATGGGGGACAGCATTGCGGAGGTGCGGGGCATGAGTCAGCCGATTCGAAAACAGCAGCCCAGGCCCAGAAAGAACGTCGTTGGCGGGGTGGATTTCAGCAAGGATTACATCTGTCTTACCTGCGGATGCCAGCGTCAGCCCATCAATGTGCGCCGCGGCCACATCGTCATCGAGGTCCTGTTGTACCTGTTCTACATTGTGCCCGGCGTGATGTATACGCTGTGGCGGTCCGTGCGACGACATGACGTCTGCCCCAAATGCCGGACGCCTTCGATGGTGAAGACCACGTCGCCGCAGGCCTTTCAACTGCGCCGGTTGATGAGCGCGATGAGTCAGCCGAAAGACAAACCCGCAGGCGAAGCGTGAGCCCGGATCCGCACATGAACGAGAAAGACAAATCTACGGAGACACCTCCCCCGCCGGAAAAAATAAACAAGGAAAAGCGGCCGGAAGAGAAGGGCAAAAACGTTCAGGATATTTTGCAAAAGGCGCGGCGACGCGGCATCCAGCAGAAAGGCCAGCAGGGCGTCATCGAATTCGACTACCCCCGCAAAAAAGAGTGAGCATTCCCCCGGCGCATTCGCGTCGAAAAACAATCCCACCTGGAATGAAAGCATGACGGCAGACGATCGCGATTTCAGCGGCCGCGAATTGAAGGAGATGGATTTCAGCGGCCGTGATTTGAGCCAGTCGGATTTCGCGGAAGCGGATTTGACCGCGGCCAACCTGTCGAACTGTGTCCTCACCTATTCGCAGTTTTACCGGGCGCGACTGCTGCAGGTCCAGGCGGAGACGGCGGACGTCTCCCAGTCCAGCCTGCTGGAAGCCAATATGAGCCACAGTCGTTTCACCGGGGCGTCGTTTGCCGGATCGGAACTGGAAGGGGCGGACCTGCGTCACTCCAACTTCACCAACGCCAATTTCTCTGAAGCCAACCTCACCGGAGCCTACCTGGAGGGCGCGAACCTGGAAGGAGCCAATTTCCAGCGGGCGGAATTGAAAGCGGGGGCGCTGAAGCAAGCCGTGTTCCGCAACGCCAACCTGTTTGAAGCCGACCTGCGTTACACACGCGTGGATGAAGCCGATTTCACCGGCGCCAACCTGGAAGGGGCCGACTTCACGGGCTCGGACCTGTATAACGTCAGGTTCAACGACGCCAACCTGAAGGATGTGGACTTCGCTGAAGTGGATATTTCAGGATGCGATTTCACCGGCGTGCAAAACCTCACCTGCGGGCAGATCGAGTCCGCGATTTTCCAGAAAGACACCGTCGCCTTTCCCGACTACATCTCGATCCATTGGCTCGACGACAACGAATACGAATGCGCCTGCAACACCGGGTGAAATCCAGAAGTCGAGTTACCGAGGTGGCCGAATTTATATCCGGTCGGTGCGCACGCGGAAGGTTACCTGCGATTCGGTCACCTGGCTCCGTCCCATGTAGAGGAAGGTGATGACGCAGAAGATGAGCGTCGACATTACCGCTTTCCATTGAAAGATGGATGGCCACGCTTGTGCGATGGACACGGTCAGGGGAGGCTCCGGAAGGAGCCATCCAACAAGACCCGCATACGCCAGTGCTATCAGCGCGCCTTTCTGATACACGCTCCAGCGTCCCGCACCGCGGTGGTCGCGACGTAGAAACTCCGAGGCGAAGCGCCACCCCTGAGAGACTCCGACGGAAATCAAAAAAGCGGTGAGAAACTTGGATGCGAGAAAAAAAGCGAGGGCGATGCTACCGCCAACCAGGTGCAGGGCGGCAGTGAGGGCCTGAATGGGGAACATAGGCACCTCTTCCCAGCCCTGCGCGTAGGCGATTTTTTTGGTCGCTCCTTCAAAGCGAAAACAGTGGTTTTCAAAAAGGCGGCGCAACCCCAGCGGCATCTCGTGCAGGGGTTTGCCGTAACAGCAACCGAAACTCATGCAGGCCAGCCGTCCCCAACCTTCCGCCATGCAGTAACCGACCGTCAGCGCGGCGAACACAGGGAGCATGGGAAGGGACTCGATTTGGAAGCTACCCGGCAGAGCGTTGATCAAACCCAGCACCGGCAGGGCCAGTGCGCCTCCGGCCCAGAAGGCACCCTGCGTGGTGAACGTGTGCTGCTTGCCTTCCACCCATTGCGAGAATACGCGCGCCGCAAACAGTCCGGCCCCCACTACCAGCGTCAGAAACAGCAGGCTGGAATCGAGCGCCGCACCGGCTCCCGTGCTCAACGTAAAAAACATCATTACGCCCAGGCCCAGAGCGGTGGCGGTGAGCAGGCCGTAATAAGTGAGGTTTAAGGATTCCCAGCTTCCGTCCTCGCGCTTGCGCACCGGGATGACCGCGAGAAACTGAAACCGTTCCCGTGGAAGGTATTTGCATCCTATATAAAGATAAATCACAGAGAAGAGGAGCAGCCCTGCACAAAAAATCCAGTTGCCGGTCATGATGCGATTCCATAATTGGGCTTGCTTGAGCCGATCAGGGACCGCACCTTGACATCCGTTTCCACCAGAGGTGTTTTCAGGTCGAAAGAATAACGGCTTTTGGCAAACGGGTTTTTGAGATTGGCGACGATGCGCGCTTCGAATTCCACGCGGTCTTTCTGGAAAATCAAAATGGTGGTGCTGCTTCCGGGGCGGAACAGGCTTTTTGGCTGGCCTTTTTGCAGAAACCGTCCGGGCGTCATCGGCTGGGGGTCGGTGTACCGGTGGCGGCTGTAGCACTGCACCACTTCGCCGATCATGAGCGCCACCACCTCCACCATGGCGACGAGACCCAGTCCCGTGCCGCCGGGGACATCGGTATCGAGAATGGTCACGGTGCGTTTGTTCTTCGAACAGGGCGTGGCGAAGGCGATCAACGCGCCGGGGTTGCACGAATGGTAGCGGCCGTCGATCTCGTAAAAATCGCGCACCTCCCCGGAGACGGGACAGTGGTTGTAATGGTATTTTTCCGGCGTCAGCCGGAAGAGGGCGAAATCACCTCCGGTAAAGGCTTTGCGCCAGACGGGCCGGTCGCCCAGCAGTTCTTCGTAGTCGAAAAATTTGTGTTTCACCGGAAGAAGGCTTGTTTTCTGGAACGACCCCACCAGTACACGGCTGTCCGCCGGAGAGACCACCGCTTCGGGCGCAGGGGGCAAGGGACGACATTCCCAGTAACGGATCTGCCGTTCAAAAATTTTGCGGGGCGTGTCGAGCCGCCAGACGGGTTCGACGCATTCCTCCCAGCGGAGGTCACACTCTTGCAAAAAGCGTTCGTTGCCGCAAAGCCTTGCGCCCAGTTGAGATTCGTAATTCAAATAGCCCACCCAGCGCGACCAGTGTTTGCTGGTCATCAGGCGAAACAGGAAGGGAGCGTGCTCGCGGACCTGTGAATACAGAAAGCGGATCAACGGATCGCTCAACAGGTGTTCGTCGACGATGGCGCCGGTTTGGCCGTCAATATACTGATGCTGGAGCAAGGCCGGGATTTTGGGTTTCGTGTGTTTTGGCATTTTGATTTTCGGTATCGAAAAGAATTGACAGCATCAGTGCTTGCAACAAATTTTCCACTTCCTTGAAAGTAAGCATGCCCTGTGCCAGTTTTTGCGGAAGCCCGTTCCAGTACACCCTCTGGGTTCGGGTTCCGTGAACGCGGGCGAGAAACCCGGGATCGTGCCGCCGGACGAATTCATGGAACGTGCGATTGTGACAGAACGTCTCCGCCAGCTCTTCCACTGATTCCTGGATGTGTTGCTTTCGGAGCCCATCGCGGAATTGCGATTCCGCGGCGGTGTTGAACGTCTCCGCATCGAGATCAAAGGGCGACTTCGCATCGCACGTCTGTAATATAGAACGGGTCAGTTTGCCTCCGGCGGAGTGTTCTGCCGGGTATCGCACGCGGTCTTCCAGGTCGCGCAGGGTTTCTTCCATCCCCAGCATGGACACGAGATCTGCCGCTTCCATACGGAGAAGACGGACCAGCGCTTGTTTGTATTCGACTGTGGGAACGCGGAAGGAACCCGGATAGCGGGAACTGGTGCGTATATTTTCGGTGTGCTTCAGGATATGACGCAGGAAATAATTTCCGCCGTTGCTCTTCACGAAAAAAGTGGGAAGCTGGATGGCGGAGGCAAAAACAATTTGCCGCCGTTCGCTTTCGCAGAACGGGTCGTCGGGAATACTGCGATGGGTGACGGCGCCGCTTGCGATCAGACGGTAGGCAAACAGTGTGATCAGTCTCTGCATATTGGCGGCGTGGGCAATGTCGTCCCGGAGGCTGTGGAACAGGGAATAATAACGGCCTTCGAATCCTGAATACCCCATCTTGCTGAAGTGCCGCAGGCGAAAGAACGAGTAGATGGGCATATGATCGTGAAACACGCCCATGTGCATCAGATCGCGCGCGAGGCGTTGCTGATTGCCGGGTTTGCCGTCCAGGGCGGAGCACTGTTCCGTGCTGAGCAGGCAAACGAGGTAATCGATCAGGCGGAAGTCGGCGATGAAATCGCCCTTCAGGCCCAGCGTGGTGCGTGTCATCGAGTCCAGCCATTCCGGACCGAATGGGGTGACGGGGTGATTGAAAAACTTTAGCCGTGCTTTTTTCTTCCACCGCCGCCAGAACATGCGCAGGTGTGTGTAATGCAATTCGTGCGGCAGAAACCCGAGCGCCTTTTCGGGATGAAAATCGGTGAAGTCCATGCGGTACGGCGCGGCGCTGTATGTTTCCACGAACAGCGGCAGGAAGTGTTCGGTGATTTTAATGGCCAGATCGCCGATGCGTTTTTCGTCTGCTTCGGTCACGCCGGAGGCGGGGTCGGCGAGCGCAGACGTCAATTTGCGCGATCCCAGGCTGATGTGTGTGCCGTTGTTGGCGAGGCTGGTATTTGATGGATTGGGCAGGCACACGAGGTTGCGTGTGATAATGCCCGCTTCTTTCAACTTCGTGAGGGTGTTCAATTGACTGCGGCTCAGCACCTCATGGCAGAGTGCCATGTAGGCGTGTTTTGTTTCGCCGTCGTCCCAGCCGGACAGACACGGGCTCATGAACAGCTCGCGGTAAAACGAATCGGGAATCATCTCGTTCAGCTTTTTCTGTCTCAGCGGCGGGTGGGGCGAATAATAAACGGTGGCCTCCTGCCCGTGGTCCTTGAGCTGGAATTTGAGGTTGGCGTATTGAATGAGGCCCTGCGTGAGCAGGTAGCGCTGACCCGTCTCTCGCGACAGGGCGCGACCCATGCCCGACTCCGCGTCGAGGGAGCTGATATAAAACGAATGCGTCTCGGGTGACGTATTGTCGTTCAGAAAATGGTCGAGAAACCGGGGGCCTTCCTCCCGGCAGATTGCGGGCAGGGATGGCGACCGGTTCAGGTAGTCGGCCAGCGCGAGCTTCAGCAGGTAACTGATCGGAACGCGCACCCAGGGCTCGCCTTCTTTCTGAAACAGGAATCGATCCGTATCGGCACGGGGCGGAGAAGCTGGGTTCTTTTTGTCGGCGCGCAGGTCATCCTCGAGCAAGCGCTGGGTGCCTGGAGCCAGTGCCGTCAGCGGAAACCGCACCCAGCTGTTTTCCCACACCCGGAGGTTGTCGCCGTCCAGAAACTTTTCCAGGTCGGCCACCTGCTTTTTCGGGATCTCTCCCGCCCGGCAACGTTTCAGCACGCTGGAGAAAAAACTCGACTCGCGAATGCGGACCGCGAGGTCCACCTGCGAAGCGTTGCCTTTCACCTCCGCCTGCAGTTCGCTTTCCGAGCCTGCGGTCGTGTCGTTTGTGGAAAAGGGGAGGGATTCGATCAACGCCTCGTGGGAGGAAAAGTTGACACCCAGTGAGCGGAAAACATTTTGATTGGTTGTGCGTTCGTTCATGAAACCTTTCGGGCCGAGAAAGTTTGTGGTGTGCGCCCCTTCATTGTTTTGAACAAAGATTACGCCCGGACTGTTATGAACGGGATGGGGTTTGGTTTGATTTTAGAAAGGTTTGCGAAAGGTGAGGGAGGGGCCGGGTCGCTGGTTTCGGTTAAGGCGGCCATTGGCAGCGATTTAGAGACTCGTTGGGATAAGGGGAGCGGGATGGCGGATCGCACCGGGTTGCTTGCGTTCCCGGCCTGTGTTCCAATGGAAGCATCAGGGGAGAGGCTTTTCTGGAAGAGAACGTTTATGGAGCAACCCGGCTACAAACGCAACATCCTGCCCGAATCGGAAACCCTGGAACTGGAGGGCGTGGGATGCCGCGAGGCGGTGCGCATCATCGACTCGGAGGTGGAACTCGCCATGTTCTTCACCAAGTGCCGTGCCATGAAAAGCCTGGACCTCATCGAGTTCGAAACCGCCACCAAGATGACCTCCGACGGCGACATCATCGACGCCTGAGAGCAGGGCAATGCATATATAAAACAAAAAAACCACCCGGCGAGTGTTCGCACGGGTGGTTTTTTGTATCTGGCACGCCCGGAGGGATTCGAACCCCCGACCTTCGGAACCGGAATCCGGCACTCTATCCAGCTGAGCTACGGGCGCAATGTTTGATTTGGGAAAGAATAAGGCCTAGACGTCGTCGTCTTCGCTGGCCTCCGGCATGGTGTGCTTGACGCCGGTGTACTTGTCCTCGCGTCCGAACTGACGGATCATGTCCAGCCGCCATTTCCACCACTGTACTTCTTCCAGCACATCCTCGGACGCGCCGTCTGGCGGAAACAGTTTGACGGCGCCTTCGATGCCGACCTTGGCTTCGACGCCTTCCGGCAGGTGGATTTCAAACTCGCCCATCACGCTGACGGGATTGGCCACCAGCCTTTGTTTGAATTCTTCCTGCGTCACCGCCTGCGTGGCGACCTGTTTCCACTTTTCGTCCAGTTCTGTTTTGCGTTTGTGTTTCATGTTCGATCCCTCACCGCGTCACCGCGGTTGGCTGGGCGGATTTGTGTTTGCATTCGGTTTCGCCCTAAAGGGTATCCGACAGCGGCGGACATGGCAATGGGAAACTGCCTGTGGTGCGGGCGCTTATTTTTCGAGAAGACCCGGCACGGCGTTGAGCGCGTCGTCGAGTTTTTCCGGCTGGCTGCCTCCCGCCTGCGCCATGTCCGGCCGACCGCCGCCACTGCCGCCGACGATGCCCGCAATTTCCTTCAAAATGTTGCCGGCATGAAAGCGGTCGGTGAGGTCTTTCGTCACCCCGGCGGCCAGCATCACCTTGCCGTTGTCGCTGGACCCGGCCACCACGACGCCGGACTGGATCTGGTTCTTGGCGTTGTCGATGAACGAGCGCAGGGTCTTGGCATCCATGCCCTCCAGCTTCTTGACCAGCAGCGACACGCCGCTCACCTTCTTCACCTCGTCCATGAGGCTCGTGCCGCCGCCCTTGCCGCTGATGAGCTTGTCCTTGAGCGTGCTGACTTCTTTTTCCAGCTCGCGCTGGCGCTCCAGCATTTTCTTGATCTTGTTCATCTCTTCATTCGGCTGGGCCTTGAGCAGTTTGCGGATGCCGGAGAGCTGGCCGAACTCGTTCTGCAGCCACTCGTAGGCGCGCGAGCCCGTCACCGCCTCGATGCGCCGCACGCCGGAGGCGATGCCGCCTTCATGCGTGATCTTGAAGAAACCGATGGTGCCGGTGGCGGGCACGTGCGTGCCTCCGCACAGTTCCTTGCTGAAGCCGGGGACGTTGACCACGCGCACGTGGTCGTCGTACTTCTCGCCGAACAGCGCCACCGCGCCTTCTTCCAGCGCGTCTTCCATCGACACGACCTTGGTCTCGACTTCGTGATTGGCGCGGATCTGTTCGTTGACCAGCGCCTCGATGCGCTCGCGCTCTTCTTCCGTCAGCGGCGAAAAATGCGTGTAGTCGAATCGGAGCCGGTCCGCTTCCACCAGCGACCCCGCCTGCTTGACGTGCGGTCCGAGCACTTCCTTGAGCGCCGCGTGGAGCAGGTGCGTGGCGGAATGGTTGTTGGCGGTGTCAATGCGTTTGCGTGTGTCGACCTGCAGATTGAGCGCGTCGCCTTTCGAAACCGTGCCCTGCGTCACCTTCGCCTTGTGCACGATGAGGTTGTTGAGCGGCTTCTGCGTATCGGTGATCTCCAGCCGCGCCCTGTCGTGAAACGCCCAGCCAATGTCGCCCACCTGCCCGCCGGACTCGCCGTAAAACGGGGTCTCGTCGAGAACCAGTTCGATTTCATCGCCTTCGCCCGCCGACTCGACGGGTTTCTGATCTTTCAGCAGGGCCAGCACACGGCCTTCGCCTTCCGTCCCGCCGTAGCCGTCGAACAGCGTGCCGCCGTGCTCCTGCACGATCTTCGTGTAGATCGGCGCGATCTGTTTTTCCCCCGACCCCTTCCACGACGCCATCGCCTTTTCCCGCTGTTCCTTCATGGCGCGGTCGAAGCCGGTCATGTCCAGCTCGAATCCCGTGTCCTTGGCGGTTTCTTCCACCAGATCGACGGGGAAGCCGAAGGTGTCGTACAGCTTGAACACTTCCTCTCCGGGGATGACGGTTTTGTTTTCCTGGCGCAGGCGGTCGAGGATTTCGTTCAGCCGCTCGGTACCGAAGGTGAGGGTGTTGTTGAAGCTGACCTCCTCGTTGGTCACGACTTTCTGGATGAAGTCGCGGTTGGTCTTGAGGTCGGCGTACACGCCCTGGAATTTTTCGATCACGTCTTCCGTGATGTGATGGAAGAAGGGTTTTTCCTGGTCGAGCAGTTTGCCGTGACGCAGGGCACGACGCATGATGCGACGCAATACGTAGCCGCGTCCTTCGTTGGAGGGAAGCACGCCGTCGTTGATGAGAAACGTCGCGGCGCGGGCGTGATCCGCGATGACGCGCAGCGACACGTCGTTTTCGTGAGTGGCGTTGTAGGCCTTGCCGGTGATCTTGGCCGCGTGCTCGATCAACCCCATCATGATGTCGGAATCGTAGTTGCTGGGCTTGCCCTGCAAAACGGCGGCGAGGCGTTCCAGTCCCATCCCGGTGTCGATGCACGGGCTGGGAAGCGGCGTCATGGTGCCCGTATCATCCCGGTCGTACTGCATGAAGACGAGGTTCCAGATTTCGAGGTAGCGGTCGCAGTCGCACCCGACTTCGCACGTCGGCTTGCCGCAACCGAGTGCCTCGCCCTGGTCGATGTAGATTTCGGAGCAGGGTCCACACGGCCCGGTGCTGCCCATCGCCCAGAAGTTGTCTTCCTCGCCCAGGCGGTAGATGCGGTCGTCGGCGAGACCGATGTCGTTTTTCCAGATTTCGAATGCTTCCTCGTCGTCCTTGTAGATGGAGATGTAGAGTTTTTCTTTCGGCAGTTTGACGATCTCGGTGAGGAATTCCCACGCGTAGGCGATGGCTTCCTTCTTGAAATAGTCGCCGAACGAGAAGTTGCCCAGCATCTCGAAGAACGTGTGGTGACGCGCCGTGCGCCCGACCATCTCCAGGTCGTTGTGCTTGCCGCCGGCGCGCACGCATTTCTGTGACGAGGCGGCGCGGGTGTAGTCCCGCTTCTCCTGGCCCAGGAACACGTTTTTGAACTGCACCATGCCCGCGTTGGTGAACAGCAGGCTGGGGTCGTTTTTCGGCACCAGCGCGTCGCTTGGCACCACGGTGTGGCCGCGGTCCTCAAAATATTTCAAAAACAGATGTCGTATCTCGTTGCCTGTCATGTCGATCCGTTCGGAGATTCTATTAATCCGGGGATTGTAACACTAGAATATCGTTTTTGTAGGCGGGATTCAAAGGATTGGCGGGATAGGGATTTTTATATGATTCCGGCTTTCAGCAGGTCGTGCAGGTGGATGATGCCGTCGATCGCTTTGCCGTCGTCGGAGACCACCACGCAGGTGATGCTGTGCTCGTCCATGAACTGCACGGCTTTCGTTGCCATGTGGTCCTTGCCGACGCATTTCGGGCTGCGCGACATCAGGTCGCGGGCCTGGATGGACTGGAAATCCTTGCCGGATTCCATCAGCCGCCGAAGGTCGCCATCGGTGATGATGCCGGAAAGCAGGCCGCTTTGGTCCACCACCAGCGTGGTGCCCAGGCGTTTGCGGCTCATCTCGGTGATGATGGCGGGCAGGTTGGCGTCTTCCGCCACCTTCGGCACCTCGTCACCGGAGTGCATGAGGTCCTCGACCGTGGTGAGCAGGCGCCGGCCCAGACTGCCGCCGGGGTGGTGCTGCGCGAAATCTTCCGGCCGGAAGCCGCGTTTCTCCAGAAGGACCAGCGCCAGCGCGTCGCCCATGGCGAGGGTGGCGGTGGTGCTGGAGGTCGGGACCAGGTTCAGCGGGCAGGCTTCTTCTTTCACGCCGACGTTGAGCACGAAATCGGCGCGTTTGGCGAGGGTGGAGTCGGGCCGCCCCGTCATCGCCACCAGCGTGCATTTGCGGCGGTTGATGATGGGCAGCAGGCGCACCAGTTCTTCCGTCTCGCCGCTGTTGGAGATGGCGAGCAGAATGTCTTCCTTGCCGATGATGCCGAGGTCGCCGTGGCTGGCTTCCGCCGCGTGCAGAAACAGCGCGGGCAGGCCGATGCTGGAAAAGGTGGCGGCGATCTTCTGGCCGATGAGGCCGGACTTGCCGATGCCGAGAACCACCACGTGACCCTGGCAGGCGTCGAGGCGGTGGACGACTTCGACGAAGGTGGCGTCGATACGCTCCTTGAGCGCGGCGATGGAGTCGCTTTCGTTCTGCAAGACGCGCCGGGCTTCCTCCATCATGCGAAGCGCTTCGTCCTTGCCGCCGGGATCTTTTTTCAACGGTTGCATTCTCTATTAAGCCTTAAAATTCAGTAACTTCAGTAATTCCCCGAGTCCCAAAATAGTAGCACAAAACGGGCGTGGGGCAAAGGTATTTGGGGATCATTGTAGGCTTCAGCCTGCTTTAAAGGCAGGTTGGTCTAAAATAAGAATATGCCTTTTTTGTAATATTTTGGGAAGTGATTAAGAAATGAACTGAAACGCCAAGGGCAGGAGGCTTTTCCAGTAAAACGAGAAGAATTAAGAGCAACTGTCCTTAGAGGAGAAAAGCCTATGCAAGAAGATAATAGGAACAAGAAAGATTCTGGAAAATTCCCCGACAAAAATTATATACAGAAAAATTCTGCTGAGATGCAATATCCCGAGGTTTTTTCTTTGCTGAATGAGATTCTTAAAAAGCTTGTTGGATGGATATGCAACGAACCTTTGAGGAGCTCGGGGGATTGGTGGTCTGGTGTTCAAGTGGCGATAGTAAATAGAGCGTTTAATCAGTACAAATCAATTATAAATTTGCTTCGAACTAACCATTGGGAAGATGCGATTATTTTAATCAGATCTCTATTTGAATTGCTCCTTTATCTTGAAGAACTAAGTAGATCAGGGGACGAAAAAGAAAAAATGGCAATGAAATTTTATAAATTTTCCAAGCTTCAAGAGTTTTTGCAATGGAGAGAAACCTCCCTCTATAAGCTTAAAATGGAATGGGGGCAGCCAAGCTTAGAAAGGGAAATTGAGGAAAAAGATAAGTTAGCCCAAAGGGATTTTAAAGAATTTTGGGTCAAAAATAAAAAGGGAAAGATGAGGTGGAGCGAAAGTTGGTGTAGTAAAGATCGTAGGAAGCTTTCGAAAGGTAGTGAAAATCCAATTAGAGAAAGCCAATATAATATAATCTATGGACGTGGGTCAGAATTTGTTCATTCTAGTCCGTTGTCTGTGTTTTCTTCATTTTCTTTTTACAGTGGGGAAATGCAAGGTAATGAGTTAGGGGTCCTTTCTGATACAATTGAGGAGCGAGAATTAAAATTTTGTGCGGCATTTTCTTCGATATTTATCTTGGAAATTTTGATATTAACCCAAGATATTATTCCTTCGTTTGATAACCAATGGGTGATTGATATGTCCCAAAAAATGGGTCGAAGTTTTGTTTAATTGAAGTGTGAGAAGTTCAAGTGATCTGTGGTGGCATTCACCTAACAGCGTTTTACCTCCGTTTTCAAAACAATCTCCCAATGGTTTTCATCGGCAGGAAGAGGCGGGTGGGTTGATCGTGGAAGGGGAGGAAGTCGAAGTGGTTGTAAAAGGCAACCGCCGCCTTGTCCCCAGCCTCCCCGCCACCCCAGACGAGCCAACCCCATGCGCCTGTTCGTATGACGGCTTTAAAGCATTTACCAGTAATCAGGTAAGTTCTTTCCATCCCCCTTGTTGGCCCCGTCCCGGATTTGTAGTACATTGAGGCGTTTGTGACCAACCTTAATAAGCGCACTCCATGGCCTCGAAGAAAAAGCTCTACCTGATCGACGGTTCGTCGTACATCTTCCGCGCGTTTTTCGGCATCCGCCACAACCTGTCCAACTCCAAGGGGCAGCCCACCAACGCGCTCTACGGTTTCACCACCATGCTCATGAAAGTGGTGCGCGAGGAGCAACCGGACTACCTCGCCGTCGTCTTCGACAGCAAGGAAAAAACCTTCCGCCACGAGATGTACGCCGATTACAAAGCCAATCGCGACGTGCCGCCGGAAGACCTCGCGGTCCAGTTCCCGTATTTCGAGCCACTGGTCGATGCGTTCAACATCAAAAGCCTGCGCAAGCCCGGGTTCGAGGCCGACGACATCATCGGCACGCTGGCGCGCGAAGGCGAGAAGGCGGGCATGGACGTCACCATCGTCAGCGGCGACAAGGACATGATGCAGTTGATCACCAACAAGATCCACATGCTCGACACCATGAAAGACAAGCGTTTCGGCATCGACGACGTGAAGGAAAAATTCGGCGTCGAGCCGGACCGGGTGATCGAGGTGATGGGCCTGATGGGCGACTCCAGCGACCACATCCCCGGCGTCAAGGGCGTCGGACCCAAAACCGCCACCGACCTCATCCAGAAATACGGATCGATCCAGGGGTTGTACGAACACCTCGACGAGATCGACAAGGCCAAGCTGAAAGAGAAGCTGGAGACGGACAAGGACAACGCCCTGCTCAGCCGCGAACTGGTGACGATCAAACTCGACACGCCCATCGACTGCAAGATCGAAGACCTGGAAGCGCGCGACCCGGACAACAAAAAGCTGCGCGAGCTGTTCACCGATCTCGAATTCAAAACGCTGTTGGCGGCGTTGCCGGAAGGGGAGGGCGGGGACGGCGCGACGGCCGAAACCGGGTCCGCAATCAAACGCGAGTACGAGACCATCCTCGACGACAAGGCGCTGGACGATCTGATCAAGAAGCTCAAAAAAGCGAAGGCGTTCGCGCTCGATCTGGAGACCACGTCGAAGCGGCCGGTCAAGGCGAAGATGGTGGGCATTTCGTTTTCGTGGGCGGAGGGCGAGGCGTGCTACATCCCGGTGGCGCACCGCTACCTGGGCGTGCCGGAACAACTGGACAAGCAGCACGTACTCGACAAACTGAAGCCCCTGCTCGAAGACCCGAAGCTGGAGAAGTACGGGCACAACATCAAGTACGACCTCATCGTCCTGCACAACGAGGGCGTTCAGTTGCAGGGCATCGTGTTCGACTCCATGCTGGCGTCGTACGTGCTCGATCCGTCGCGGCGCAGTCACAGTCTCGACGACCTCGCGCTCGAGATGTTCCAGCACACCACCATCAAGTACAGCGACGTGGCGGGGTCGGCTTCCAAGCAGGTGGGATTCGATGAAGTGGAGATCGAACGCGCCTCCGAGTACGCGGCGGAGGACTCCGACATCACTTACCGCTTGACGCGCCACTTCGAAAAGCGGTTGAAGGGCGAGGACCTGGAGTTGTACGAGACCATCGAACTACCTCTGCTCGAAGTGCTGGCGGAGATGGAGTTGGCCGGCGTCCTGCTCGATACCGAGCATCTGAAAAAGCTGTCGAAGAAACTGGAGAAGGACCTCAAGAAAATCGAGGACGAGATTTATGCGCTGGCGGGGGAGCCGTTCAACATCAATTCGCCGAAACAGCTTTCGACGATCCTGTTTGAAAAACTGAAGCTGCGCACGGTGAAGAAAACCAAGAGCGGGTACTCGACCGATGTCAGCGTGCTGGAGGAACTGGCGGCGGAGCACGACCTGCCGGACAAGATCCTCAACTACCGCCAGTTCGCGAAGATGAAATCGACTTATGTCGATGCCCTGCAGGGCGAAGTGTTCAAAGAGACCGGGCGCATCCACACCTCGTACAACCAGACCGTCGCTGCCACCGGGCGGCTGAGCAGCAGTGATCCCAACCTGCAGAACATCCCCATCCGGTCCGAGGTGGGACGCGAGATCCGCAAGGCGTTCCTTGCCGACAACGGATGCTGGCTGCTGTCCGCCGACTACTCGCAGATCGAACTGCGCCTGCTGGCGCATCTCTCCGGCGACCCGGCGCTCATCCGCGCTTTCAAGAATAATGAAGACATTCACAGCCGCACGGCCGCGGAGATTTTCGGTCAGCCCATCGACCAGGTCGATCCCGAAGGGCGGCGCATGGCGAAGGCGGTGAACTTCGGCATTGTGTACGGGTTGAGCGCATACGGCCTTTCGCGCCAGCTCAAGATCACGCCGAAAGATGCGAAGACCTTCATCGACCAGTATTTCGATCTGTACAAGAACGTGAAGACGTTCATGGATGAGACCATTGAAATGGCGCGCAAAAACGGCTACACGAAAACGATGATGAACCGCAGGCGGTACATGCCGGACATCAACAGCAAGAACCGGCAGGTGCGGGAAGCCGCCGAGCGCACCGCCATCAACTCGCCCGTGCAGGGAAGCGCCGCCGATTTCATCAAGATGGCGATGCTCAACATCCACGACAAAATGTTGAAAGAGAAACTGGCGTCTCGCATGATTTTGCAGGTGCACGACGAATTGATCTTCGAATGCCCGGAAGCGGAGAAGAAGGCGATGGAACCGCTTGTCAGGAAGGCAATGGAGGGTGTGGCAAAGCTAAAGGTGCCGCTGACCGTCAATATGGACTGGGGCGAAAACTGGAGCGACGCCCACTGAATACGCATGAAATCTGGCGTTGTGGAGTGGAGCGGCATTCGGCTTATTCTTTTTTGTGGATTTATCGGGCGCCTGCTCGCGATAATAGAAGGAACGTTTGGGAGGCGCGCCGGTCTTGAGATTTCATTTCGATTTTTTTAAAAAACCGATTCCCCGCAGGTCTTTTTTGAAAGGCATGCTGGGAGTGTTTGCCGTGAGTGGTGCGGGAGTCGGTCACGGCTACGCCGGTACGTGGAGTTCCAACATCCGCCTGGAGCGGGTGGAAATCACAATCCGCAACCTGCCTCCCGCATTCCGCGGATTCACCATCGGCCTGCTCAGCGACCTACATTCCTCACCCATCGTTTCCAAAGACCATCTGCAAAGCGCCGCCGAATTGCTGATGACGACGAAGCCGGACATGATCGCGCTGACCGGTGATTTCATCGGCCACACCTTCCACTTTCCCGGAGAGCCGCCTCACGGGTTCGAACCGGAATATATAATGAACATAGTCGAGGCGTTTTCCGGATTGAAAGCGCCGTCGGGTATTTACGCCGTGCTGGGCAACCATGATTACTGGAGTGGGCCGGAGGCGACGTCGATGCTGGAGCGCGAGTTCGAGCAGGGGTTCGGTGCCCAGTGGTTGCGCAACCGCAATGTGCGAGTCGAACGCGGCGGCGATTCCATCATCCTCGCCGGAGTGGACGATTACTGGCAGACGACCTGCTCGCCCGGTGAGGCGTTGAAGGACATACCGGAGGACATGGTACGTGTCCTGCTCAGCCACAACCCGGAAGTGAACGAAATCCTCTATCCCTCCCACAAGGTCGATCTGATCCTTTCCGGTCACACCCATGGCGGGCAGATCAAGCTTCCCTTCATCGGGGCTCCGTTTCAGGCGGGAGTGCGTAAGAGAAAGTACATGGAAGGACTGGCCCGGGATGGCCACCGTCAGACGTATGTGACGCGCGGGGTGGGCCACCTCGTCGTTCCCATCCGTCTGCTTTGCCCCCCGGAAGTGACGTTGATCACCCTGGTTTGAATCCACTCTCCCGTTTGATTCCGCTGCGGCCGTTTTCAGGCAAAAAAAATCCGGCGGAGCCTGCGACCAGGCCCCGCCGGATTAAGAGAGCGCCGAAATTACTTGGGAACGACTTTCGCCGCTTGCGGACCTTTTTTGCCCATGCTCCCTTCGAATTCCACCAATTGACCCTCTTGAAGGGTTTTGAATCCCTCAACCTGGATTTCCGAGAAATGGACAAAATAGTCTTTGCCATCATCGGCTTCGATAAAACCATAACCCTTGCTTTGATTGAACCACTTAACTCTGCCTTCAGACATACCGAATAAACTCCTACAAATTGGTGGGAACCCCCCGTCCTTGTGCCGAAAGTGCGTTCCCTGTTTTTACTGGGTTGGGTAATCCCGGGGTTTTATCGAACCGAGACGGGCATTCCAACCCTTGTGACCGCACCCATATAAAAACGCTTTATATGGTTCTGCGGAGGAGGCCAGATTCTCCCGTCTGAAGCACCCACCTCCCCCTGTGGCGGCCGCTTTCCAACGACACAACCATATCAGAATTGGTATCAATTTCCTAGTATTATCGGAATAATATTTACACGCAAAATGGGCATATCCAACTTTCTCTTATTAACTGAAAATCAAATATTTGTGCAAGATTTTCAGGAGGTGGGCGGTGATGGAAAATGATTTCAAAACGGAATTGACTGTGCACGCGGAAGCCCCATCTTTGTTTCGTGCCGTGGGAACCCGCGACGGCATTCGCGGATGGTGGACGGTATTCACCGAGTTCGACGGGGAAGAAGGGTCGGTTGCCACCATGCGTTTTCCAAAAACAGGTTTCTTTGCGCGCATGCGGGTGGAAAAACTGAAGCCCAATCGGCTCGTTCATTGGAAATGCGTCGAGGCCGAACACCCGTCGGGTGTCTCCAGCGATCCCCGTGACTGGGTGGGGACCGAAGTCCTTTTCGAAATTAAATCGTTGGATGAAGGTGCGCGCCTCATCTTCACGCATGTTGGCCTGAGCCGACTGGAATGCAATGAGGTGTGCAGTGACGTGTGGGAATTTTTTCTTCACACCCGCATGAAAACCTACGTCGAAACCGGAAAAGGAGTGCCTGCCAGAAAGTGATCGATCCGCCTGGGCTCCCAGACCGATCCGGGTTGGATTGGACAAGCGCGACACCCCTGCGGTGGGGCCACTCTTGCCCACCGCAGGGGATCCCCGTGCCTCTGGAGGAGGTAGAGATTTTCAGGAAGTGGCGTTGAGGTTCGAATCATCTGGCGACTTGCCGGCGGATGTTTTGGCAGGAAGCCCCTTGCGCTTGACCCACCAGATAACGATACCCGTAACGGACAGCATGGCCACCAGAAGCCCGGCCATCGACACCACGATGCGTCCCGGCAGTCCGGCAATCTGTCCACTGTGAACGGGAAACTGGACTTCCATGATGAAATCGCCGATGGTTCCCTCTCCAGGAACCTTGTGTGCGATCATCTCACCGGTACTCCCTTCAAAATGCAGGGTGGAATGACCCAGCCCGGGGGCATGCTCCCCGCCCGGCGGAAAGAAATAAGCGGAATAAATTCCAAAGTGAGGGCTGTATCCGATGCCTCCCAGATACGTGTCCCAGTCACGGCGTTGCGCTTCCGCTTTGGCGCCGGCCTCAATTTCCCGGTACCCGATGTTGGCCTTGTAGGGTCCATCGGGCAGCCGGTCCATTCGCTCTTCAAAGGGATCGGGTGTAATCGTGGACACCGTCGACAGCACCGGACGAAACACCTCGAACCCGAGATTGAGATAGATACTGCTCATGGAAAGAAAAATCAGCAGGACCCACGGCCACAGTGCGCCGGCGCGGTGCATGTCGAAGTTCATGCGGTAGGCCCCGGCGTCGCGCCGCACCTTCCATGCCGGTTTCCATTTTTCCAGAAACGGACGGCCGGGTGGAAACGTGAGGTACATACCCACGAAGCAGTCCAGAAACCAGATGGTGGCGATGCCGCCCATCAGCCAGCGGCCCCACATGTTTTCCCAACCGCCGATGAACTCGTGCGGCAGGTGTAGGGAGTAGTGCACCGTGTACAAGTAGGGCAGGAGATTCTTGCGCTCGAAACAACAATCACCCCACAGGCGGTTGCCCAGGATGTTGGCGTTGACCGGGTCGACGAACACCTGGTTGTATCCAACCTCATAAGGTGCGCCGGTGGCGGGATCGATGCGCGGCTCGACGACGACCGTCACCGATTCCCCCGGCTCGTGCACTTCCAAGGGAAGGAAAGTGACCTCGACGCGCGGGTCCGCTTTCTCCACGATGGATTTCCATTCATAGGGAGACAGCGGTTCGCCCGGTGTGTTTGGTGAGAACAGTTCCGAGTTCAGCCCCTCGTCGAGTTCGTGGTAAAAGGCAATGATGCTCCCGGTCAAACCCGAGACGATGAGAAACAGCGCGATCGTCAGGCCTGCGTAACGATGCAGTTTGATCCAGAATATCCTTGCCATGATTCACCTCACCCGTTGTAGCGGACGGTGCCCATTACATTTCTTTGGTCGAAGCCTCCCCAACGATGTCGGCAATGTGCCGATCCTGTTTAAAACCGGAGGCTCAAACTGGTGCTGACCGTACGCGGGGGACCCGGGGTGAGATTGCCGAACCGGATGTTTATAAAGTGGCGCTTGTCATACAGGTTGTCGATGATCACCCGCAGGGTGGCCAGGGTGCCGTTGATCTGGGTGTTGTAACGGGCTCCCAGACCAAAAATGTCGTAGTCAGGCAAGGCTTCTCCGGTATTGGCACTGCTCACCGGACGCGATCCGGTGCGGGACCAGTTTCCGGTGAAAACCAGGCCCGGTATGGCATGCGGCGCGTATTCGGTCACAAACGCCATTCGGTGGGTGGGCACTCCGGAGGGGCGGTTCCGTTCGACCGACGGGTCGTTCATGTCCTCCAGTTCGGCATCGAGGAACATGAGACTGCCGAACACGGTCCATTCGGAGGTGACCTTGCCGGTCAACGACAACTCAATGCCCGTGTGGATTTGATTGCCATCCTGAACGTAGGTGTTGGCGGAGTTCACGATTTCCGCATCGCGGCTGATCTGAAACAGCGCCGCCTCTCCTCTCAAAAATTCATTGAACTCGATTTTGGTGCCCAGCTCGATCTGGCTGCTGGCAACCGCGCCCATCTGCTCGTTTTGGTTGGTGGTTCCCAAGGGAGCGATTCCACCCGGTTCCAGACCTTCGATGTAACTCACATAGGTGGAAATATTGGGGCGGGGTTTGTAAATGAGCGCCACGCTGGGTGTGATCACGTTGTCCTTGAAACGTGCGGTCCGGGCTCCAAAGTTGTTAAAGCTTTTTTCGTCGCGAACCACATAACGGCCGGCCAGATGCAGTTTCCAGGCCTCGCCCAATGACAGGATGTCCTGCGCAAAAACGCTGTTCTCCTGGATGCGCATCGTGATAAACGGATTCGGCGGCGTGACGTTGGGGTCGTTGATGACGGCGGGATTGAAGATATTGGTGTTGCCGATGGCGCCCCAGAAGCCGGCACCCCACCGGGTTTTGAGGCGGTGATGGGCATACCCGAAAGCGACTTCGTGGTCAACGAAACCGGTGGAAAATGTACCCCGTGTCATGGCCCGGACCGTCAAGGGTTCGCGGGTCTGGTCCGGACTGGCATACAGAAAGAGGGTCGCATCCCCGTTTGTCTGAAGGTTTCCGAGAAAAAGAGCGTTTTCATCCCGGCTCAGGTAGTTCCAGTTGGCTTCCGTCACGAAAGACCAATTCTCGTTTATCCGATGCTCCAGTTTGCCGGCCAACAGCGTGAAGTAGGTCGGGTAATCGGCCCATTCCTGGCCTATGAATGTCTTCGGGTCGAACCCGGTATGAAGGGTGCCATTCACACTCTGGACCAGATCGGGTTGATTTGTCTGATCCCTCTGCTCATGCTCGAAATCGAATTTGAAAATGGTATCGGGGGTGATCTGCCAATCCGCCGCAATGCCGATAAACGGCCGGTCGCCATCCACCTTGTCAACGTATGTTTTCAACTCTTCCCAGGCGGCATTGACGCGGATGCCGAATTTGCCGTTTTCCGTGCGGCGGCTGACGTCCACATGGGTTCGCCAGTTACCGTACTGGGTTCCAAAAAAATGAACCGCGGTATAGGAATCGGCGGTGGGTCGCTTGGTGACA
Source organism: Nitrospina sp. P1_D6 (assembly GCF_052156615.1). Taxonomy (NCBI): domain Bacteria; kingdom Pseudomonadati; phylum Nitrospinota; class Nitrospinia; order Nitrospinales; family Nitrospinaceae; genus Nitrospina; species Nitrospina sp. P1_D6. The sequence continues at coordinate 43,663 of NZ_JBQKUN010000001.1, forward strand.
TAATTGACCAGACCGCCCGGCGAACCGAAACCCGCCTGCAGGGCGGTGGGGCCTTTCAGGATTTCCACGCGCTCTTTGTTTTCCAACCCGTTGACCTGCTGATTGATCATCCTCAGGCCGTTGTACCGGTAGTTGTTGAAATTGTTCAGAAGCAAACCCCGGATGGAAAGATTGGCGTACCAGCCCGGGCCCGCCCCGGAGGCGGTGACGCTGGCATCAAGCCGGTCCATCGCGGCGATGTCATTGTAGGATTGATTGAAAAACAAATCCCAGGGCGTGACCTTGACCGCAAAAGGGGTTTCGAGAACTGTCTGTTCATTGAACCCCGCTATGCCCGACTGTTTGTTTTCAACATACCCCTTCGGGTCCAGCAGGGTGGCACCCTCTACAGCAATCGGTGGCAGGCGGGTCGTACCTTCAGTCTCTTTTTTTGATCCCCCCCCGGAATCCTGACTTTCCGAACCATTTTGCGCCATTTCCATCGCGGGAGGTTCTTCCATTTGTTTTGGGGTTGCCTTCAATGTCAACACGTGGTCCGCAAGAGGTTTCAGGGTGATGGTCTTCTCATTGGCGAACTGAAAAACCAGGCCGGTGTGTTGCAGCATTTTGTTCAAAGCCTGTTTTGTAGTGTGTTGGCCGGACACGGCATTGGAAACAAGACCCTCGGTCCACTGTGAATCCACGCTTACCTGCAGATCGGTCTGAGCCGAAAAAGATTGCAGGGCCGAATCCAGAGGCTGGGCAGGAATATCAAATTGGACTGTTTGTACCGAATGGTTGTCCAGGTCTGCGATTTCTCCCGACCAGGCCGGGACGGGTTGAATGACCTGAATCGAACATAAGAACCCAAGGAGGGTTAGGTAATTCGCCAAAAAACTCGGAATTTTGATTTGTTGCATTTCGGGGTGACCTCGCAGAATTCGGTTTGATTTGTTACTGATAAGACGAGGCCGAAGGAGAAACCCGCAAAAAAATATTCTAGGGAAGCTATTTGCCGGTAGGTATGGACACATGCAGCCTGGCCAAGAAGTCCAGGCAAGGTGGCCGGGGGAGTGAAGGGGCAATATGCCGAGAATCAGCCGGTGGAAAAACAGGGACCGTAGAAGGATCCTTTAATAGAACAAAATGACGGGGCCCATGCGCAGTATGGAAATGTTCAGGGTTCGGGCCAGGACATCCAGGTTGCTTTCAATTTTATTGAGGTGGTAGGCAGCCGTAATGCGTTTGTCATTGAGAGAATCCCCTATCAGGAAAAGGGATTGAGGCAGGTAGCGGTCCAACTCATCAATCGCCAGGGGAAGCGGGGTGGCATTGAAAACGATGTGCCCGGTGAGCCAGGCCGGCGATCCCTCCGATTTGTATAATGAGGTTCCCCGGTGAGGTGTGCGTACCAGGTGAACCCCCGCCGTCAGCAGGTGCCCCGGTCCGGCAGGTTCGGACAGGCCCTGCGCATGCACTTTTCCTTCCAGAACCAAAGCTTCTTCCGTCTCTTCCCAGGACCGTGCGATGAACCGGGTTCCCACTACCGTGAGTTGTTGATGGTCCATGACCACACGGAAGGGACGGTTGGGATTGGAGACCACTTGGAACAGCGCCTCCCCTTTCAATAGATGGACGGTGCGTTGATCCTGCGTGAATGAAACACGGACCGCCGTGTCCGTATTGAGGATCATGGTGGATCCATCCGGCAGGGAGCTGCGGAATTGCTTTCCCACTTCCGTGACGTAATCCGCTTTCAGGAAATGAATCCATTGCTGGATGGGAAGGACCAACAGGAGGGCCGACGCGGCAATCACTCCCCATGCGGCTTTTTGCCAATAGGAAACGGGAAGGCCGGGGGACTGTTTTGTGTCGAGTCTTTCGCGTTTTGCTTTTTGCAGGGCGGCATGCAGTTCCGGGCTGTCGAGGAACTGTTCCAGGTCTTCCCCCGCCCGGGCGTGATCCGGTTTTTCTTTTTTCCAGTTTTCGTAATCGTCAGCGAGCGATGGTTGATTCTCTGCGCTTTGATTTTTTTTCAACCAGAAATCGAGAGCCCGCCCGAAAAGCCGGCGTTGGGGAAAGCTGAAGCGGTGGGAAAAGAGTTTTTTCTTGGGGTCGGACATGGTTTGCCTGTTTGAAATAGTCCGCAGGGCATGGACCTGCTCTATGGTTAGACGCCCGGGCAGGCAAAACCCTTACTGCAATTCCCAAATTATTCGGAAAGCTGATTTCTGCAATGCATGATAGCTTGTTTGAGTTTTTTTTCAACAGTGCTGAGGGATACGTTGAAATGCGCCGCGATGTCTTTTTGTTTCCATTCCTCCAACTTAAAAAGAATGAACATTTCGCGGGTTTGAGGGGGGAGGGACTGGATGGCCCGGGTCAGCAGTTTCACCTGTTCTTCGTTGATCAATTGCTGGTCCGGGGTTTCGGAAGAGGCTACGGAGACCACCCGGTCATCCGGAGCTTCGGTGAAAATGCGGCGGTTTCGCTTGGTTTTCCTGTGGTGATCGGTCGCCAGGTTGGTGACCACGCGAAATAAAAAAGCCCGTAGATTTTCTACCTGTCCCAGGTTGTGAAACGTGGAGGCTTTGAGAAAGGCTTCCTGAACGAGGTCCGCCGCATGATCCGGAACCCCCAGACGCCGGGAGGCATAGCGCGTCAACTCCTGCCGGTGGTTTTCAAAAACGGTTTCCAACCGGGTGGACAAGGAGGCCAGGGTTTGAGAGGGAAAATCGCTCATTTAAAGGGAAAATTTAAGGAAGTGATAAGTTCTGGCGTACTATATAGAAATTGAAAATCATTATCAATAAAAAACATTGAAATGCCTTATTGTGGAGGATTTAAAGAAGAATTCTTTCTTTAAGAGAGTCCATAGTCTCGCCTAACCCCAGCTGATTCTGAATTGTGGCTCACCCCGAAGATACTTGCAGAGACTTCCCCTTTCAAAGTGGCCGAATTCAGCCATCCCCTGGCCCGTTGCCCCTTCCGAAGCTTAAACTCAAAGAAGTTTGGATTACCTATTGCGGGTTGGGCCGGATGGATAAATATTAATTGAGCATAAGAACGGGAAAATCAGAATTTTACCAATCGACTTGAAAGCGGCCCGGTAACGTCGCTTTTGGAGGGGCGGTCATGGTTCAAAATTCGTGTCCTGTCTCCATTCCGGAAAAAGATTATCTGGCCATTCTCGATACCATCACCCAATTCCACGGGTGCGAGACGCGGGAAGCGCTTCGCGGTGTGTTCAGCAGTCACGTGCTCCCTTTGTTCGAAGCGGACTCCGCATTGTACGGCTGGATCAACATGGATTTCACCAGCAAGTCGCTGGGGCAGGTAGGCCTGGTGGATTGCGTGGGTGTTCCGCAGGAAGACTTCAACCAGCTTTCCGATTCCATTCCTTACATCAAATCCATCCCAACCATGCTGGAACGGGTGGCCCGCCCTGTCGTGGCGGTGGATGTGGACATTCCCCGCGAAGTGTTTGTCAGGGAAAAGGACCAGTTTTTCGCGGAGAACCCGGAGTATGTCCGCGACTCCTGGCTGTACCTCAACCCGATCGCTAATTTCCTGGCGACGTTCGACCAGCCGGAAATCACCCATGGCCTGGGAATCCACCGACACGCTCCCATCGAAATGGTGGATCAATACGATAAGAACTTCACCCTTCGCGACATCCGGGTTCTGGAGTTATTGCGTCCGCACCTGCTGCAGACCATCAAGACCATCATCCTGAATGACGAGCTGAAACGCTACCGTTCCCTGGTGGACGCTTTGGTGGAAGTGCCCACGGGCATTGCGCTGTTTCATTCCAACATGCGGGTTCTGTTCTGCAACCGCGTGTTCACCGAGGTGGTGGGTGTGAGCACCGGGCAGATGATTCCGCCGGAGTTGATGCGGATTCTCAGCCGGGAGATTTCCCGCTTCGAACCGCCCTTCGAAATCCAGAGCTCCCCTGTCGAACTGGTCTTTTACCAGTTACCGGAAGGCGTCTTTCGTTTGAACCTGTGCATGCTGGAAAGAAAAAACTGGGGGCAGGACCCGTGCTGGCTGCTCCAGATGAAACCGGTGGAAGATCCGTATTCCCTGCGCAACCTGGCCATGCAGGAGGCGGGGCTCGACAAGGTGCAGATGGAAGTTTCCTGCCTGTTGCTGGATGGCATGGAACCGGTGGCCATTGCCGCGCGTTTGTTTATCAGCCCGGAGCGGGTCCAGGAAAACATCCAACAAATTTTTGAAAAGCTGAACGTTCAAACCCGGGAGCAGTTTTTTTCGAAAATGAGTCTTCCTGATGAAGGACCCTGATCATGCGGATTTGCTCTACTCCAGGTAATTTCAAAGGAACCGGGCCGATGGGCGAATAGAAAAAAATTGAATTTAGCAAGCGAGGAAAACCGCAGCGAACTGGAGGAAAAGGTGTATGCAGATGAAACGGTTCATTTGCATGCTCGGTCCCATTATTGCCTCTCTATTATTGACGAATCTTTTTCGCGCACCCGTTGTTCAGGCCGAAGCATTCAGAATTCTGGATCAGGGAGCGGCCGCCACCGGTCAAGGGACGGCTTTCTCCGCCCAGGCGGACGATCCATCGGCCATTCATTTCAACCCCGCAGGCATCGCCCGGCTTTCCGGAATCCAGGTTTCCGGCGGGATGATTCTGGTGGGCGGCAAAACCACATTCACTCGCCCTAATGGCAGTAAGACGAAAGGCACCCTGGACGGAACCGTTGCTTATCCGCCGCCTTCGCATTTTTATCTGACCTCGGACTTGAAAAGCCTCGGCATCGAATTTGTGGAAGGAATGGCGGTCGGTCTGGGCATCACTTCGCCCTTCGGTTTGATCAACAAGTATCCGGACCAGGGACCCTTCAACACCGTATCCACGCGCAACCAGCTTTCGCTGATCGATTTCAAACCGACTGTGGCCTACGCGTTTCATGACCGGGTTTCCATCGGAGTGGGGTTGGACATTTACACGTTTTTCGATTTCATCGGTGAGGGCCACCTGGAACAGAAGCTGAATGCCGGACCGGAGTTTGGTCCGTTGGGCATCCCACTGGGTACGCCTCTGGAACTGAACGGAAAGGATTCCGGTGTCGGGTTCAATGTGGGCATCCTGTATACGGCAATATGGGATGAAGACCGCCAGCCCATCCTCAACCTGGCATTTGTTTATCGCAGTCAGGTGACGCTGGACCTGGAAGGGGCGTTTCTTGTTGGGGGAAACAAATCCGCGGATGCCTTCGCCCAGCTTGAGTTGCCGCAGATTTTTACCGGAGCGGTGGCGTACTGGCCTCTTCGTGACCGGCGCCGCGAATGGAAACTGGAAGTCGACGTGGAGTATGCGGACTGGAGTTCGCTCAAGGATATCGATGTGACCCTGTCCAACGGCGCGACCCTGCCGTTCCCGCTGAACTGGAAGGGAGCGTGGGTCTGGATGGTGGGCACCGAATACAAATGGCGTTACTGGCTGGACCAGCCGGGCTGGACGGCCTCGGTGCGGGCGGGCTATGTCCGGTCGGAGTCGCCGGTTCCGGAGTTCACCTTTTCGCCCGCGGTGCCGGACTCCGAGTACAACGCCTACTCCATCGGCTTTGGCTGGATGTGTGAAAAGCAGGGAAGTTTCTTCGGCTGGTTCCGGTGCGGCGGTAAAAACAAAAAAGAGTTCGCTCTGGAAGGGGTGGGAGTGGATCTGGCGTACCAGGTGGTGGCTTACGACTCGCGAACCATCAGCCGCAACCGCCGGCCCCCGGTCATTGGCCGCTGGGACACGATCTTTCATGTCGGCGTGGTGAATTTTCGGTTGCTGTTCTGAGGCCGGGCTGGCAGGGAAGGTCCCTCGAAAAAGAGAAGGTGATGCCATGAAAGAGCTGGATCTTTTTAAAAGGCAGAAGTTGTCGCGGATTTCCGATTCGTTTCCGGAGGCAATATACATTACCGACCCGGACGGTGTGATCAGCCACGTCAACCCCGCGTTCGAACTGCTCACCGGATTTCGTGGCGACGATGTGGTCGGCAAAAGTGGGCGCATTTTAAAGAGCGGACATCATCCGGAGAGTTTTTACAACAGCATGTGGGATATGCTCATGTCCGGAAACATCTGGAGCGGGCAGATGGTGAATAAAAAACGGGACGGGACGGTCTTCCCTGCGGACGTCACCATCTTTCCCATCTCGGACCCCGCCGACCGGATTTCTCACTTCGTTGCCATTCTGCACGGCACGACCGCCCAGCTTCAGGCCCACGAGGAAACCCTGCGTCGCAACATGGAGTACACCGCTCTACACAATGTGTCCAAAATTCTGCAGACACAGGACCCGCTTCCCCAAATGCTGAGCCGCGCCGTGGAGGAGATCATAAGATTGAGCGAGCTGAGAATCGAGTACAAGGCGGGAGTGTTCATTGCAGACCATGAGAAAAAAGTTCTGCGCCTGTACACCACGGTTGGTGATTTTCCGGAAGAATTTCACCGGCAGGATGCGGAGGTGCCTTTTGGCGAATGCCTGTGCGGGCGGGTGGCCATGAGCGGGGAGATGCTGGTCAGCAACAACTGCTTTTCGGATCCACGGCACGAGCGGAAGTATGAGGGCATGACCGCGCACGGGCATTACATCATTCCCCTCAAAAGCCGGGACAAGATGGTGGGCGTTTTGTTCCTGTACACCAATTCAAATCCGTCGTGGTACGAACGAAGCCCGGAGATTTTGAAGTCGATGGGGGGATTGATCGCCGACGCCATCGAACACCGCCGGGCGGAGGCCATCATCCAGGAACAGAACGAAACATTGACCAAGATGAACGAGCTGAAGAACAAGTTTCTGGGCATTGCGGCGCACGACCTGCGCAACCCGGTGTACGTCATCCGCACGTTCAGCGAAGCGTTGCGGGACGAGTGCACGCAGGGCGTGAGTGACAAGCACCGCAGGTTCTTCGACAAGATTTACAACGCCAGCGGTCACATGATCCATCTTCTGGAAAACCTGCTGGACATCTCCAAGATCGAGCAGGGGAAAATTGAGATCAACCGGATGATCCAGGACATCAATCCCATCATCGAGGAGCAGGTGAGCCTCAATCAGATCGTGGCCAACAAAAAGGAAATCTGCATCAAGCAGGACCTGGCCAAGGTGCCGCCGTTTCCGTTCGATAAAGACGCGCTCATCCAGTCCATCAACAATTTTTTGAGCAACGCCATCAAGTTCTCCCCACCAGCCTCAACCGTTCTGGTTACCACCGAATTGCAGGGAGACAAAATCCAGTTTTCGGTGAAAGACCAGGGAGTCGGCCTTTCGGAGGAAGAGCAGAAGCTGTTGTTCGGGGAGTTCCAGACCCTGAGCAGCAAACCGACCGGGCAGGAAAAAGCCACAGGCCTCGGCCTCGCCATTGTCAAGAAGATCATCACCCTGCACGGCGGCGAGGTGGGCGTCGTCAGCCAACCCGGCCATGGCTCCACTTTTTATTTCCTACTTCCGGTGCATTGAACCGGAAACTCAGCTTTTTACACGCATGACTCCATCTTTCCCCTTAATTTAATGGAGGCTTTGTATAGTGGTTCCAGATACGGTTGGCGTACCAGATCGGCGCATGATCGACCAATTGGTCGGTTTTGATTTGGTAGCTGCTATGGGTGTTTTTCAACTGTTTGATTATGTTTATATGATGATGAAATGAACCGGCAATCCATTCCCATATCCTGTCGCCCCAGCTTATTGAGTCTCTGATCGTTCCCTTGTTGTCGATGTATTTCAATTGACCAACATGCCGATATCCCGTCGGAGGAGGCACGCGCGCAATCACGTCATTGTTATTTACAAAGCGGTAAGTCGGTATAGCATACGCATCCCTGAACGTTCGATTCCCTACCCGGGGACAGCCAAAGGTGTAAACGCCCTGAACTCCTCCAAACCAGTGGGCGGCAAGGACAGCCAAAGCGCCTCCGAGACTATGCCCGCCGATCCATAACGGGCATCCATTCCGGTATTTTTTTAAATGAATGTCCACCTCCTCCCAAACCTGGTTGAGGGCTTTGCCAAAACCCTTGTGGATTTTTCCTTTTTTGCGGTGGCTGGAATGAATCAAATCGATGTCCGTTAAAATATCCGCCTCCTCACTGACCTCCGTTCCCCGAAAAACCAGAAGTAGAAAATGGCTCCGACCTGCTATGAAACATTGGGTTCCAGGCCGTTCAAATCCGATTAGTTCTATAAATTTAAATCCTGCCTCTTTCAATGTTGTGAATACGTACTGTTCATCGCGGACATAAACCAAAAGAGATGCCTCCGCCAGCCACCAGGCGTTCACCCAATTGAAACCTGTGGCGGTGGCCTGAAAAGGGAGTGCTTCTGCATCCTCGAAATAGGTTCTATCCATATTGGGGAAAAATAGATTGTTAAAAGAATAATCCGTGGGTAATGGCTTCAGTTTCATGATTCAAATTTTTTTCATCGGGGCCTATACAAACGGCGGTACACAGCTATGAAGCGGATGTCTGTTTCCAAGAAGTAAGAGATAATTTTTTTTTCAGAGGATTCCCCAGGTTTTTGATGGGATTGCCTTTCGAGTCATAACTCTGGACCGTCAATTGAGGCTTGGTCCGGTTGAGGTCCACGCGGCAGAAATTATCCTCCTGAGTGAAATTCCAGGCCTCATAATCCATCCCCCACTTCTCACCGTTGGCTTCGAACTCAAAGGTGTCTTCTTGTCCCGGCGCCTTTGAGTTGTGGACGAATTCTCCCGGGTCGCCGTCCGCAAAAAAGTAGGGCCAGTAAAAAGCGGAAGAGGTGATGGAATATGTGTGGAAGTCTTTCTCCCCGTTGGGGCCTGTGAAAATCATTTTGGCGACATGGGAACAATGCACGTCCCCTGAAACAAATATGACGTTTTGAATCTGGTTTTCGACGATCGACTTCAAAATCGCTTTCCGCGTTTCCGGAAAAGCCGGCCATGAGTCGGATTTCTGTTTCAGACGAGCGGCTTTTTCAGGACTCAACTTTGATGTTCTCCCCTCACGCGCGAACATTGGATTTGGGACAAAAACGCTGGAGGAGACGATGAACTTAGGGATATCGAGATTTGGCTTTCTTTTCTCTTCCAGCCAATTGGTGAGAGTTTTCAATTGGCTGGGTTCCTCATCGTGAACCCAGGGCCGTCCCAAGAGATGGTTATCTCTCAAGTCCTCCTCAATGTCGTCCATATATCGCTGGGTTCGAGTGTCGATCACAAAAAAAGGAAATCCGTTACAGGTAAAATCATAATAAAGACGTTTTCCGTGATTGCGTGGGGAATGCACCCACTGGTAACTCTGGTATGCACTGATGGCAAGATTGAAAATCTGGCGCGCTTTTGAATTTTTATACAAACGATCCTGATGCCAGTTGTCTTCGATTTCGTGGTCGTCCAAGATCATGTAGTTTGGGATGCTCCGAAGCAGTTTGCGCATATTGGTGGAACCAAATGCTTTGTGGTATCGATCCTGGAATTCCTCAAATGTGTTTGCCAAGCCCAAAGGAATATAACGGTTCAACATATCTGCATAAATCTGATCTCCCACCATCAAAGTGAAATTGGGGGTGGGGTCGTCGTCATTTTTTTTTAAATGACTTAGAATGGGACCGAAAATCCGGTCCGCCTCCTTGGCCTTCCATAAAAGTCCCGGATACCTGCAAGATCCCACAATGAAACTGACTTTGTCTCCGGTATCTTTGGGAAACGTTTTGAATGTGGCAGACGAATTTTCATCGGAAAGCCGTTTCAAGTCTTCTGCCCAAACGGAAGCGGGCGGCAGGATGTCGGAAATCAGTTCGTCTGAGACGTTTTCATCGTTGTTGTAAGGGTCGTCGATCGAGAGTGTACCCATCTTGACCTGATACTGAGTGTCCGGTTTCAGCTTGGGAGACCCTTTACTGTCCTTAAGCCCTTTTTCCTCTCCCAGGTTGAATGTGCCCGTGCGGTCGTACTTGCGATGTAGTCGGAAATAATACGGAAGGGGTTTTTCCACGGGTTTTCCCCCGATTTGGGTGATGGCGAGGACGCCCAGAGTGCGGCGGGTATCGGCCAGGTTGGCTCCCCGGTCGGCGGGATCGCTTCCTCGTATCCACAATCGACAGGATGTGGAAGTGGTATGGCCCACAATCGGGCCCAGTCCCGGTTCTCTTAAACGGCTCATGGTGAATCCCTCCCCCTAAAAGAAATTTCACAGGTTGCCAAGATCGGAACAAGGTCAATGGCTGGATGCGGAGGCGCAGGTTTCCACCGGAACCCCGAAGACACCTTCGCCATGATGTTGGATCATTGTTAAATATAGGAAGAGTTTAAAAGATGTCAATTAGGGCGATTAAATAAAAACGGTGGAATGGATAGATGAATGAATTCAGAAACATAAGGTTCATCGAAGGCGATACCTTGTTACAAGCTGTAAAATTTACCCGATTCGCCAAAACAAAAAGGGTTGGCTTTGGAAAGCCAACCCTTTCAATAAAACTGGTCGGGATGAGAGGATTTGAACCTCCGGCCCCCTCGTCCCGAACGAGGTGCGCTACCAGGCTGCGCTACATCCCGACCGTTTTCGGTATCGTTTTTAAATTTAAAACTTCAATGTGTCTGCCTGCCGGTCACTTGTCCCAGCGGTAGCGGTCCACGCTCTCGGACCAGTACGAGGTGTTGGTCACGAGCCGTTCGACGTCCTTCGACTTCTTGCACTTGGGGCAGGTCACTTCCTTGTTGCCCACCTCGGAGATGCGCATCTCCACTACGAAATTGTGTTTGCATTTTTTGCAGGTATGGTCGTACTGCGGCATGGCTCCATTCCTCAAAGTTGCTAAGGGTACACCAGTTTTTTTCCGTTTTCAACGGGACTTGCGCGGCTTCGCGCGTTTTTTACCGGGTGCCTTGGTTGATCCCGGTGCGCCGCCCCGAAGGGCCGCGAATCCGCAAAAGTTGAACCACTTGAAAAACACGTCCACGTCCTGAAATCCGGCTTTTTCAAGTATTGTAACATTTTCGCCGGGCCGGAGGGGTACCAGAACCTGCTCCAGGGCCTCCCGCTTGCGGGAAATCTCCATTCTGGAGTACCCCATCTCCCGCTTGTAGGCGTAGTAACGCTCGACGAAGACCGGATCCAGCGTCTCGGCCTCCGCCTTCACCTTCTCGATCAGGATCAGCGCCCCGCCGGGAAGCAGGCTTTTGTGGATGCGCTTCAACAGGGCCAGCCGTTTTGCCGGGGGGAGGAATTGCAGGGTGTAATTCATCACCACCACGCTCGCTTCCTCCAGCTCCAGCGGGCCGTTGAGGTCGCCCGTAACCACCTCGCACCGGTCGCCGAATTCCTTCAGCTTGCGCCGGGCTTTTTTGAGCATGGCGTCGGAGTTGTCGATGCCGACGAACCGCACCTTCGAGGAGGCGGGCAGGGCGCGCGCCATCTCGCGGATGAGCGTGCCGGTGGAGCAACCGAGGTCGTACACCCGCGTGCCCGGTTGCGCGTAGTTTTCGGCCAGCGCCACCACCATCTGCTGGCATTCCTTATAAAAAGGAACACTGCGTTCCAGCATGTTGTCGAACACGCGCGCGACGGATTCGTTGAACTCGAACTTTTCCGGCGCGTCGTCGCGGGCGAACAGGTTGTCGCGTTGTCTGGGTGCCATTCGATTCCGGTATCAGAAGATGCAAAAAGGAATCCCCATACCCGGCGGGGTGCCGCCCGGCATGGGGATTCGGTTCTGCATCGGTTTCAATACAACAGCCTGCCTGTCACGGACCCTGGATTTCGTTGCCGTCCACGGGACCGCTCTTGCTTTTCAGCAGGAGTTTGTTGATGGCGTTGACGTAGGCGACGCCGCTGGCCTCGACGGTGTTGACGCCGGTGCCCTTGCCCAGCACCTCGCGGTTTTCGCTGAGCACACGGACCGACACCTCGCCCTGTGCGTCCTTGCCTTTGGTCTTTGACATCACCTGGTAGTCGAGCAGTTTGCAGGTGAGCCCGGTGATCTTGTCCATCGCGTTGTAGATGGCATCGATCGGCCCGTCGCCCTGCGCGGTGGCGGTGTGCGTCTGGCCGTCACGGCTTTTGAGCTGAACCGTCGCCTCCGGCATGACGCCCGTCTCGAAACCGCACTGGATTTTCTCCAGCACGTACGTGTTCAGGCTGTCGTCGGTGGTCACCTGTTTCTGGATGACGGCGAGGATGTCTTCGTCATAAACATCCTTCTTCTCGTCAGCCAGCATCTTGAACTCGGCGAACACGCGGTCCATCTCCTCGACGGTCAGCTTGTAGCCCATGCTCTCGATTTTCTTGTTGAGCGCATTGCGTCCGGAGTGCTTGCCTAGAACCAACTCCGCACTGTCGAGCCCGATGTCACGCGGGTCCATGATCTCGTAGGTGTCCTTCTTCTTCAGGTAGCCGTCCTGGTGCACGCCGGATTCGTGGGCGAAGGCGTTCTTGCCGACAATGGCCTTGTTGCGCTGCACAAAGAATCCGGTGAGACTGCTGACCAGCCGGCTGCACGCCATGATGTGTTTCGTATCGATGCGCGTGTCGTAGCTGAAGAAGTCCTTGCGCGTTTTGAGGGCCATGACGATCTCTTCCATCGCCGCGTTACCGGCGCGCTCGCCGATGCCGTTGACGGTGCACTCCACCTGCCGCGCCCCGGCTTTCACCGCCGCCAGCGAGTTGGCCACGGCCATGCCGAGGTCGTTGTGGCAGTGCACGCTGATGACGGCGTCGTCGATGTTGGGCACGTTCTCCTTGAGCGAGCGGATGAGTGCGCCGAACTGCTCCGGCACCGAATAGCCCACCGTATCGGGGATGTTCACCGTCTTCGCTCCGGCGGCGATCACCGCTTCCACCACCTCGGCGAGGAAGTCCGGTTCCGTGCGCGAGGCGTCTTCCGGCGAAAACTCGATGTCGTCGCAAAACTTCCTGCCGAATTCAATGGCGTCGGTGGCCATCTTGATGATCTGCCCCTTGTCCATGTTCAGCTTGTGGTCACGGTGCAACTTGGACGTGGACAGGAAGATGTGGATGCGCGGCGACTCCGCTTTTTCCAGCGCACGGGCGCAGGCTTCCACGTCCTTGTTCAGGGCGCGGGCGAGTCCCGCCACCGACGAACCGCGGATTTCGTTGGCGATCTGCCTGACCGACTCGAAGTCCCCGGGAGAAGCAACCGGAAACCCCGCTTCGATCACATCGACTTTCAGTAGAGACAGCTGCCGGGCGATTTCCAGTTTTTCCTTGTTGTTCATACTGGCGCCGGGACATTGTTCCCCGTCTCTTAATGTCGTGTCGAATATGATGATACGTTCCGGTTGCATGATCTTTCTCTTTTGTTAAAGGATTGTTAAATAAATCACGTTCCATTGTAACGCAATTCCGGGCGGATGCGAGAGGGTGCGGGCGTTTTTTGCCCGGGATTGTGCGGAAAACGGGGCTGGCTAGAAGTTGAGGCCGAAGCGGAAGCCCACCGAAAGCGTGTTCACCGCTCCCGCCCGGGCCACGGGATTGAATACGTACTGCACGTCCGGTTGAAGGAACATGCCCGGCCGCAAGCGGATTCTGTAGGTGGCCTCGACCAGCACCTCGGGATCGTCGATGGTGATGCCCGCCGCCCGCTGCTGTTGTTTGTATTTGTCGCCGAAAAACAGGTAGGAGACGGCGATGCCCGCCTTGTCTCTGTTCCGGCCTGGAATGAGGCCGGTGTATTCCAGCCCGGCGTCGAAGTAGGTGGAGAGCGCATTGACGTCCTGGTCGGAAAACCCGAGGCGGGCGAAGCCACGCAGCCCCTGTCTGGAGCGTGGGTATTCGAGAAAAAAGGTGCCTTCGGCAAACAGGTAAATACCCTGCGTATCGGAATGTTGCCGGGGAGCCCCGGCGGAGTCCTGCTCCACCAGGTCCGGAAACCGCTTCGTGTACCACCAGCTGCCGATCCCGGCCTTGTTGAGGCCCAGGCGGGGCCGGTCCGACTCGTATCCCACTTCGTTCATGAACAGAACCCCCTCGTCATCCGCGTCCAGGATCACCTGCGTGCCGCGGGGATTCTGCGGGTCTCCCGGCACCCCATCCAGCACAGCACCTTTGTAGTACCAGTTGGGGGTGGGTTCGATCCTGAGACGCATGCCCAGAGTGGTGAGGGGGTAGGTCGGCACACCGGCAATGCCGGATTCGGTGAGGTCCACGCCGGTGCCGAAGGCGCCGTTCAGGAACAACTGGGCGGATTCGCGGTAGTCGAACTCGTTGGCGATGTCATAGATGCCGACCAGGATGGCCATCCGCCGGTCGAAAAAATGCTGGTCGTACCAGGCCTGCATGAGAAGCAGGTTGGGGCGGCCTTCAATATTACTCAGGTCGTGGACAGAACCGATAAATGATTGGAACCGGTTACCATGAAGAAGTGTGGTGTAAAAGAAAAAATGGCCGTCGGGTCCGTCGAACAATTGTTGTAAATTGACATGCAATTCGAAGTCCGCGTAACCGAAATAACGGGTCTGGCTGCTTCGGTGGCGTCGGTCCATGTGGAACAGTTCGCCCATGTATCCGCCGCGGAAATAAATGCCGCGGTCGAGGAGTTCGGTGCGGAGTCCGCTCCAGTTGCCGGTGATGGTTTCCCTGCGGAGGGTGATGTTGCCGTGGCGGTCGAGTCCGTCGAGATCCTGGGCGGCCAGGAGGGATGGATAAAGAGTGCCGGACAGAACGAAAGCCAGTAGTGCCAGCAATCCGGCCTGGCACAACCCATTTCGGTCCACCACAAAGGAAACCAAGCGCACAGGTTTTTTTCCGATTTGAAAGTCAAAAAGAGTCAGGGAAGCATCCATTTCAGCCAGGTTCCCGATTTCATTTCCCCCTTCCGGAAACCCGGCAAAAGCCTACAGGGATATTTTACTCCGAATTGGTAAATTGGATTCGGCTTTTTGAGAAAAATATGCTGGGAATCCGGTCGATGCGGGGCCGGATCCGGTGACCTGGTTTTCTCTGGTGAGAGAGGGGCACGACGGCAAAGGCAGGAGTTGGACGTCTCGCGCCGTTCAATCCATTGAACTGATCACGTGGAAACCTGCTTTTTCGATTTTACCGACGACGTTTTTCGTTTCACACAGGTCGAGGCGGAAAAAATAGACCTGCTGGGTCGGGTCCTTCAGGTAGGGCGCCATGCCGACGCTGATGATGTTCAACCCCTCCTTGTTGATGATGCTGGACACCTTTTCAAAATTGTCCGGGTTTTTGCCCATCACCACGTCAATGCGCGAACTGGAATGAAGGATGCCCATGAGGTCGACGAAAATGCCAAGCATGTCCATGATGGTGATGATGCCGACCAGCTTGTTGCGCTTGATGACAGGGAGGGCGCCGATCTTGTTTTTATAGATCATGAGGGCGGCATCCTCGATGTGGGTTTCGGGTACCACCACCAGGGGGTGACGGGTCATGTAGTCGTTGACCTTCATTTTGCCGGGATTGTTGATCTCGAGCTTGCCCGAATTGCCTTTGCGGGCATTTCTCCCCTGGCCGATGAAGGCGCCGCGGATGTCGCTTTCGGTGATGATGCCGAGAAGCTCTCCCTTGTCCACGACCGGCAAATGGCGAATGGCATGGGTCACCATCAGATCCTGCGCTTTCTTAAGGGAATCGGACTTTTTTACCGTGTGGAGTTTCTTGGACATCACTTCGCCGACAATCATATGCGTCCTCTAGGTAATCGGTTTATGAGGGGGAAACTACCGTCCGATATTCATCCGGCACGGTCAGAACTAAATGGAATGATTTGCGGGCCGGGAGTACAATAAGCCGGAAGGCCACCTGCCGGACAGCACCTCTCTCCTTCATTATTACCAGAAGCGGTTCACAAAATACACGTCAAATGCAGGGTTTCCGGCGGGCTTCGAATTGCAGTTGGAGACCTTTAAAGAATCCGGAGAGGGGTCATTTTTCAGTTGATTTTAGGAATTCACTTGTACTTAAATAAAAGGTTCCACAGACAAGAAAGGGCTGGCACCCCCACAGTTCTTCTTACACGAGTGTTGTATTTTTACACCATTCTATGTCTAAAATGGAATCTTAATTGGGCGCCAAGTTGAAAGTAATTGATTTTACAGCTACTATGTGAAATGGCACAGGCTTTGCTCCCATTGCTCTGAGTTGCTTAACAGCCAGCCTTGCAAACTCAGATAAAAAACCCAATCAAAGTTATTTATGAAAATTCAACGATTACCCAAACGGCAGGGTTTGTACGACCCGCGATTTGAAAGAGAAAACTGTGGGGTGGGCTTCATTGCCAACCTGAAGGGGGAGAAGTCTCACGAACTCATCCAGCAGTCGCTGGAACTTCTGAACCGTTTGGAGCACCGCGGGGCGGTGGGTGCTGATCCGCTCACCGGCGATGGTGCGGGGATCCTGATCCAGATACCACACGATTATTATAAGGAAGAGTGTGCAAAGGTTGGCATCACCCTGCCCTCCGAAGGGAAATACGGTACGGGGCTGGTATTCCTTCCGCGGGACGACCGGGCGGAAAGCCTGATGCAGATTTTCGACCAGGTCACGAAAGAAGAAGGTCTTGAGATGCTGGGCTGGCGCAAGGTGCCGGTGGACAACACTCAGATTGGCACCGTGGCGGCGGAAGTGGAGCCGGACATCCGCCAGATTTTCATCGGGGCGGGCAGCATCGAAGACCGGGACGCTTTTGAGCGCAAACTTTATATCGTGCGCAAGCAGGCCGGACGTGCCATCCGCGCCTCCGGTCTCGCGGAGCTGTACGAGTCTTATTACATTTGCAGTCTTTCCAGCAAAACCATCGTTTACAAAGGCCAGTTGATGGCCCCGCAGGTGGGCCGTTACTACCTCGATGTCAGCGATCCGCGCATGACGTCCGCGCTGTCCCTGGTTCATTCGCGCTACAGCACCAACACCTTTCCGTCCTGGGGGCGCGCCCAGCCGATGCGCATGGTCGCGCACAACGGCGAGATCAACACCGTGCAGGGCAACAAGAACTGGATGTCAGCGCGCGAAGCCATGTTCGAAAGCAACCTGTTCGACGACTCGGAAAAACTGATTCCGGTCATTCCGCCGGGCGGTAGCGATACCGCCGACTTCGACCAGGCGCTGGAACTTCTGGTGATGACCGGACGGTCGCTTCCCCACGCGGTCATGATGATGATTCCCGAACCGTGGAGCGGCCACGAAACGATGGATGACGAGAAGCGCGCTTTCTTTGAATATCATGCGTCGATGATGGAGCCGTGGGACGGTCCGGCGTCGATCACCTTCACCGACGGCGATGTGGTCGGCGCGGTGCTCGACCGTAACGGTCTTCGCCCGTCGCGTTACGTGGTCACCACCGACGACCGCGTCATCATGGCCTCGGAAGTGGGAGCGCTGCCGCTGGACGAATCGACCATTAAGTCAAAAGGGCGCCTACAGCCGGGCCGCATGTTTTTTGTCGATCTCAAGGCCGGAAGGATTTGTTCCGACGAGGAGATCAAACGGCCTTTGGCCCAGGCGCATCCTTATCAGCAGTGGGTGCAGGAGAACCAGATCAACATCGAAAACCTGCCCGTGCCCAACGGTTATGTCGAACCGAAGATCGAGGACCCGCTGGTCCAGCAGATCGCATTCGGTTACACCGCCGAAGACATGAAAGTCGTGCTGGCCCCGATGGTCGGCACCGGCCTTGAAGCCGTGGGCTCCATGGGCAATGACACGCCGCTTGCCGTGCGTTCGGAACGGCCGCAACTTCTGTTCAATTACTTCAAGCAACTGTTTGCACAGGTCACCAATCCGGCAATCGATTCCATCCGCGAGGAACTGGTGATGTCCATGGAAGTCACGCTCGGCCGCGAGTACAACCTGCTGGAACCCGGTCCGGAAAACTGCCGCAAACTGCGCCTGAAACACCCGATCCTCAAGCCGGAGGAGTTTTACAAGATTCAAAACCTCAATCAGCAGGATTTGAAAACCGCCACGCTGTCCTTATTGTTCCCGGTGTCCGAAGGTGAAGACGGGCTGGAAAAGGCGGTGGAGAATCTGTGCGCAAAGGCTTCCGAAGCCATGGAGAACGGCGCGACCATCCTGATCCTGTCCGACCGGGGCGTCGATGAAAACCACGCGGCCATCCCGAGCTTGTTGGCGACTGGTGCGGTGCACCATCATTTGCTCCGCGAGAAAACGCGCACCCGGGTGGGCCTCGTGGTGGAAACCGCCGAGGCCCGGGAGATGCACCACTTTGCCCTGCTCATCGGTTACGGCGCAGGCGGCATCTATCCTTACCTCGCATACGAAACCGCAAAACAGGTGGTGCGGGAACAGGTGTATGTGAAAGACGTGGCCCCGGACAAGGCGATCGACAATTTCATCCTGTCCTGCAAAAAGGGCCTGTACAAGATCACCGCGAAGATGGGTATCTCCACCATCCAGAGTTATCGCGGCGCACAGATTTTCGAAGCGGTGGGTCTGCACGAGGACCTTGTCCACCGTTATTTCACCGGCACGCCGTCGCGTGTTGCCGGCATCAAGCTGAAGGACATTGCGCGCGAGGTACTGGCGCGCCACCGCAACGCGTACGAGCGGTCGAAGATCATCCGCCCGGCGCTGGACCTGGGTGGCTACTACCACTGGCGGCGCGGCGAAGAAGAACACATGATCAGCCCCGCGATGGTGGCGTTGATTCAGGAGGCGACCCGGTCCAACAATTATGAAAAATTCAAACAATTTTCCAAAGTGAGTGACGAACAGAACACGCGCAACTGCACCATCCGCGGCATGTTCAAGTTCAAGCCGACGCAGTCGATCCCGATCGACGAGGTGGAGCCGGTGGAGGCAATCACCCGCCGGTTCTGTACGGGCGCGATGTCGATCGGCTCGATTTCCCGAGAGGCGCATGAGACCCTGGCCATCGCCATGAACCGCCTTGGCGGAAAGAGCAACACGGGGGAGGGTGGTGAGGATCTGGTGCGCTACACGCCCGATGCGAACGGCGATTCCCGGCGCAGCAAGATCAAGCAGGTGGCATCGGGACGTTTCGGTGTGAATAGCAATTACCTGGCGAATGCCGATGAGTTGCAGATCAAGATCGCACAGGGCGCCAAGCCGGGTGAGGGAGGTCAGTTGCCCGGCCACAAGGTCAGCGAGTACATTGCCAAGATCCGGCATTCGACGCCGGGCGTGGGACTCATTTCGCCGCCGCCGCACCATGACATTTACTCCATCGAAGACCTGCAGCAGTTGATCTTCGATCTGCACAACTCCAACCCCAAGGCCGGCGTCAGTGTGAAGCTGGTGGCGGAGGCGGGTGTGGGCACGGTCGCCGCGGGCGTTTCCAAAGCACGCGCCGAAGGGGTGTTGATCGCCGGGCATGACGGCGGAACCGGAGCTTCTCCCCAGACGTCGATCAAACACGCCGGCTTGCCGTGGGAGCTGGGCCTGGCGGAAACCCAGCAGGTGCTGGTGCTCAACGACCTGCGCGGACGCATCCGGGTGCAGGTCGATGGCCAGTTGAAGACCGGGCGCGATGTGGTCATCGGTGCGCTGTTGGGCGCGGATGAATTCGGTTTCTCCACCGTACCCCTGGTGACCCTCGGCTGCATCATGATGCGAAAATGTCACCTGAACACTTGTTCGGTGGGTGTGGCGACGCAGGATCCGGAGTTGCGCAAAAAGTTTTCCGGCCAGGCCGATTACGTGGTCAACTTCTTCCGCTTCATTGCGCAGGAGGTGCGCGAACTGATGGCGCAGCTGGGATTCCGCAAACTGGACGATTTGATCGGCCGAACGGATCTGCTGGAAGTGGACACCTCCATTGACCATTGGAAGAGCCGCGAACTGGACTTTTCCCGCATCCTTTACCGCGCGGAAGGAGGCGAGGGCGTGGCCACGCGCAACGTCACCACCCAGGATCTGAGTGGCGACATCGGGGACAACTGCCTTGACCGAAAACTGATCGCCGAATGTGCCGGAGCCATCGAACACAAGAAACCGATTCGCCTCAAACACACCATCGGTAATGTGGACCGTGCCACCGGTGCCATGCTGAGTTACGAAATTTCCAAACGCTACAGTGAGGCAGGCCTTCCTGACGAAACCATTCATATCGATTTCAAGGGGTCGGCCGGGCAGAGTTTCGGCGCATTCCTGGCCAACGGCGTCACCTTCAACCTGAAGGGAGACACCAACGACTACGTGGGTAAAGGGTTGTCCGGCGGCAGGATCATCGTCGCACCGGCGAAGGAGTCGCCGATTGTCGCAGAAAAGAACATCCTCATCGGCAACGTGGTGCTGTACGGCGCCATATCCGGCAAGGCGTATTTCCGTGGCATAGCGGGCGAACGCTTCGCCGTGCGCAACAGCGGCGCGGATGCAGTGGTGGAAGGCGTTGGAGACCATGGTTGTGAATACATGACCGGCGGAAACGTGGTGGTGCTTGGCAAGGCCGGACGCAACTTCGCCGCAGGCATGAGCGGTGGCATCGCGTACGTGCTGGACGAGGACGGATCGTTCCCTATCCACTGCAACCAGGAACTGGTGGATCTGGTCGCTTTTGAAGAGGACGAGGACCTTGACCTGGTGCAGACCCTGATCCGCGAACACCTGGAGTACACGGGAAGCGCGGTGGCAAAACGCGTCCTCGACAACTGGGAAAAGATGATCTCGAAATTCATCAAGGTCTACCCGCGCGATTACCGCCGCGTGGTGGAAGAACGAAAACGGAAACAGGCAATGTTGGAAGAGGTGGCATAAATGGGTGCGCTCAAAGGCTTCATGGAAATCAATCGCGAAACGCCGAAGGCGCGTCCGGTTCCCGAACGGCTCAAGGACCAGAAGGAAATCTACGAACCGTTTCCGCTGGAAAAGTACCGCGAGCAGGGAGCGCGGTGCATGGACTGTGGAGTCCCGTTCTGCCAGAGCAACACGGGTTGTCCCCTGGGTAACGCCATCCCGGACTGGAACGACATGGTGTACCGCGATCGCTGGGAAGAGGCGGTGGCGCTACTCACCAAGACCAACAACTTTCCCGAATTCACCGGCCGCATCTGCCCCGCGCCGTGCGAAGGGGCGTGTGTCCTGGGCATCAACGAACCTGCGGTGACCATCCGCAATATCGAGGAGATCATCGCCGAAAAGGGTTTTGAGCAAGGGTATATCGCCCCCAACCCGCCGAAGCAGCGTACCGGCAAGAAGGTGGCGATCGTCGGGTCCGGACCCGCGGGTCTCGCCGCCGCCGATCAATTGAACCACGCCGGGCACGAGGTGACGGTGTTTGAGAAAGCCGACCGCATCGGCGGCCTCCTCATGTATGGCATTCCGCATTTCAAGATGGAGAAAACGGTTCTGCACCGGCGGCTGGAGTTGATGGAAAAGGAAGGCGTGATCTTCAAAACCAACGCGCACATCGGCAGGGACATTCCCGCCAAAAAAATGGTTGAGGACTTCGATTCGGTCATCCTGTGTTGTGGCTCTGAAAAACCGCGGGACCTGCCGGTGGAGGGGCGGGACCTGGACGGCGTCCACTTTGCGATGGACTTCCTGCCTCAGCAGAACAAACGCAATGAAGGGGACACGGTTCCGGAGGACATTGCCATCACCGCGAAGGACAAGAATGTGCTGATCATCGGTGGCGGCGATACCGGTTCCGACTGCCTCGGTACGTCGCTTCGCCAGGGCGCGAAGAAGGTTCATCAATTCGAACTTTTGAGCGAACCTCCTCTCGAGCGCGCGACCAATAACCCTTGGCCGCAATGGCCGATGACCCTGCGCCTCAGTTCTTCACATGAGGAAGCGGGCGGCAAGATTACCGACTACAGCATCCTGACCAAAAAGTTCACCGGCGAGAACGGCAAACTCAAAAAGGTGCATGCCGTGAAAATCCGCTTCGGTGACCCCGACCCCGAAACTGGACGGCGCCCGATGGAAGAGATTCCCGGATCCGAGTTCACGCTGGATGTCGATCTCGTTCTGCTGGCGATGGGTTTTGTGCACCCGGTGCACGAAGGGCTGGTGAAGGAACTGGGGTTGGAGCTGGATGCGCGCGGCAACGTGGCCTGCGACAAAAACAAGATGACCAACGTTCCCGGTGTGTTCGTGGCCGGAGACATGGCCCGCGGACAGTCGCTGGTGGTATGGGCGATTGCCGAAGGGCGCGAAGCGGCGCGTGGTGTGGACCAGCATTTGATGGGCTTTACTTTCCTGCCCCACAGCGAACACATGTGATTCTCTGCGGCCGCCCGGCCGTATCGTTTTTCCTAAGCGATTACCCTTTTTTAATCTCCAAGAAGATATCAAGCCCATTGTTTATATGGGCTTGCGCCTGCCCGTCGGTTTGTTATCATGGAATAACACAACGTAAACAAGGGAACGCCCCGGGCGTGGGAAGGAGGAAGACAGATGGAGACCGTTTTGATTCAGCGGCAGGCACGCGAACCGTTCAAATTCCCAAAGCAGAGTGTGGTGCGTGCGGTGAAAAGCGGCGAGTTGTACGGTGACGACAAAATTTCAGCGGACGGCAAATCATGGATCCGTCTCGATGAACACAAGCAGTTGAAGAGTTTTTTTTACAGACAATCGGAACAGGTACAACTTTCCTGAAGGAAGAGCAGGCCACCCACCCTTTACCGCCAGGCCCGGAGCACCTTCGGTTCATTCAGTTGGACGACAGGATCAGTTCCACCCGTTTGTGGATGTTCAGTTTCTTGAACGCCTTCTTTAGGTGAAATTTAACGGTGAACACGCTGATTTTAAGAACCTGTGCGATTTCCTCGTCGTTATAACCCTGGCTGGCCAGACTGGCCACTTCCCGTTGACGTTTGGTGAGGCCGACTTTCTCCAACTGCAGATTTTGACTGTATGCGGGTTTGCGATTTTTGAGAGTCCGCCTGGGAAGCAACTTATCAAGGCAATTGTTGATTTTGGAAAGAAGCTCGTCACGCTTCACGGGTTTGAGGATGTAATCCTGCACTTTCAATTTCAACGCATCGATGGCCGACTCCAGGGTGCCGTGCCCTGTTAAAATCATGACCGGTGCATTCGGTTGCAATTTTTTAATTTCCTGGGAAACCTGAATGCCGTTCATGCCCTCCATGATCAAGTCTACAATCACTAAATCCGGGTGCTGGGACTTGAACTGCTCCAGTCCTTCCTCGCCATTGACCGCTGTGGTGACGTGAAAGCCTTCTTCTTCAAGGTCGTCACTCAGGGTTTTGCGCAGTATTTCTTCATCGTCGATGAGAAGGATAGAGTGGTCCATGATGAGTCTCCTCCATCGAGATTAATAAGGGCTCGTTTAAAAGCCTGAAATGCGGCGGGACGCCTCGAACGTCTCGCTTCTTATAAAAATATACATAGATGGACTGGACCACAAGAAAAATCGGGGGGAACCCATAATTATGGGGTGAAATCCGGCAAAAAAGGGGAAAAGGAAACCGTTTTCCACCATTTTAGGGTAATCAATCTGGAACTCGGAATTTAGGAACCGCTCAAAGCCCCAGCTTTTCGAAGAACCCTTTTATTTTTTCCTTCACCGGTTTGCCGTCGATTTCCGCCAGTTCCTGAAACAGTTCTTTCTGCCGCTTGTTGAGCTTTTTCGGCACTTCGACGAAGAACTGTATGATCTGGTCGCCGTGCCCCGGTCCCCGGAGGTTGGGGATGCCTCCACCATGAATGCGATAGGTTTCTCCGGACTGGGTGCCGGCAGGAACATTGATCACCTTGGTTCCCCCATCGAGCGTTGGAACTTCGATGTCGGCGCCCAATGCGGCCTGGGAGACGGAGAGGTTGAGCCGGCAAAGGATGTTTTGGCCGTCGCGGTGGAAGAATTCGTGCGGCTTGACGTGTACGAATACGTAGAGGTCGCCGGGAGGCAGGCCGGGTCCCGCTTCGCCTTCACCCCGAAGGCGTAACCGGGAACCGTGGTCCACACCACCGGGAATGTTGACGGAGATGGATTTCTTGTCCACCACCACGCCTTCGCCGCGGCAGTTGGAGCAGGGGTCGCGGACGATTTCGCCGGCCCCGTGACATTGTGGGCAGGGCGTGGACAGGCTGAAGAATCCCTGTGACCGTACCACCTGCCCGGTGCCGTGACAGGTATTGCACCGCTCGGGGGTGGTGCCCGGTTTGCAACGGGATCCCTTGCAGGTCTGGCAGATCACGTGCTTGCGCACGTCGATTTCCTTTTGCACGCCGAAGGCCGCTTCCTCGAAAGTGATGGTGGCGTCGGCACGCAGGTCGTTGCCGGTGCGCTGCCGGCCCCCGCCGAAGAAGTCTCCGAAGATGTCGCCGAACGTCGAAAAGATGTCTTCGAATCCGCTGAACCCGCCGAAGCCCTGGCCCTTCAGACCCTCGTGGCCGAATTGATCGTAAACACGACGCTTCTCCGCATCGCGGAGCACCTCGTAGGCCTCTGAGGCCTCCTTGAATTTCTCTTCAGCTTCCTTGTCTCCGGGATTCTTATCCGGATGGTACTTGAGCGCCATCTGGCGGTAAGCTTTTTTCAGTTCGGCTTCGGACGCTTCGCGTGAAACCTCGAGGACCTCGTAATAATCGCGTTTAACCATGAGCACCTTCAGTTTTTGAGTTTGGCCACTTTCACTTTTACGGGTTTCAGCAACTTTTCCTGGAACCGGTAACCGGGTTCCAATTCTTCCACCACCATTCCATCCTGCTCCGGATCGTCGGTGTCCACGGTCATGCACACCTCGTCGGTGTTGGGATCGAGCTTGCGTCCGACTGCGGGAATGGTTTCGATTCCCTGCTGGGCGAGTTCATTTTCAAACTGGGAGAGTATGAGGTGGATGCCCTGCTTGAAGCTTTCGAAGTCGCCGGTGGACTGCGCCGCGCTGGACGCGCGTTTCAGGTTGTCCAAAATCGGGATAAGTTGTTTGAACAGTCCGGCCTTGAGTTGAGCGAGCCGGCTTTCATTTTCTTTTTGCAGGCGCTGACGGAACTCATCGTTCTCCGCACTTTTGTTTTTGTAGGCGGCAATGTATTCCTTCAGCTTCTGGTCTTTTTCCTCGGCTTCCTTGCGGAGCTGTTCCACGTAAGTGGGGAGGCGTTCTTTTCGGGATTCTTCCTCCTCGATGGCTTCTTCTTCCAGCGCCCAATGGCGTCGGTCGCTGACTTGGAATTTGGGAGGAGGCTGGTCGCTGTAATCAGGCAGTTTGCTGTTTGAGTCGTTCATGGGCTTTCAAATCAAAAAACGGAAGGCGGGCACACTCCCAAAGGAGCCGCCCGCCGGTCCGGAAATTGATATTCGAGGATTTCCCTCCGACATCCCTGAAATGTAATGCACAGGGATTCCCCGCACCCCGGTCAAACCCGGGAGCGTGGGGGGAGGGAGTGTCCTTTATTTTTTGTTGCTGATGTCTTCGTACTCGGCGTCCACGACGTCATCCGCGGATTTGTCGGAACCGCCTCCGGATTGATCCTCACCGGACGGGCCGGAGTCATCGCCACCGCCTTCACCGCCTTCCGCAGACTGTTGCTGGTAAATCTGCTGGGCCAGTTTGTGCGAAGCCTGGGTCAGCGCTTCGGTTTGCTGTTTGATCTGCTCCAGATCGTCGCTTTCGATGGCGGTCTTGGCCTCGGCAATCGCGGACTCGGCTTCCTTGACGTCGTCTTCGGAGAGTTTTTCCTTGTTGTCGCGGATGGTTTTCTCCGTGTTGTACACCAGGGAATCCAGCTGGTTGCGGGCGTCGATCTTTTCGCGTCGCTCTTTGTCCGCCGTGGCGTTGGTTTCGGCGTCTTTCACCATGTTCTCGATATCCTGATCCGAGAGGCCGGTGTTGTCCGTGATGGTGATCTTCTGTTCCTTGCCGGTGCCTTTGTCCTTGGCTGAGACGTGCAGGATGCCGTTGGCGTCGATGTCGAAGGTGACCTCGATCTGCGGCACACCGCGCGGCGCGGCGGGGATGCCGTCCAGATGGAACTTGCCGAGCGAGCGGTTGTCCTTCGCCATTTCCCGTTCGCCCTGCAGAACGTTGATCTCCACACTCGGCTGGTTGTCCGACGCAGTGGAAAACGTCTCGCTCTTGCGGGTCGGGATCGTGGTGTTGCGGTCGATCAGGCGCGTGGTCACGCCGCCGAGAGTTTCGATTCCGAGAGACAGCGGAGTGACGTCGAGCAGAAGAATGTCTTTCACATCGCCGGACAAAACGCCCGCCTGCACGGCCGCACCCAGGGCAACCACTTCGTCCGGGTTCACGCCGCGATGCGGATCTTTCTTGAACAAATCCTTGACGATCTGCTGGGCGCGTGGAACGCGGGTGGAACCGCCCACAAGCACTGCTTCGTCGATCTTGCTGGCGTCGAGGCCCGCATCCTTGAGTGCGCTGACGCACGGCTTCTTGGTGCGCTCGAGCAGGTCATCGACCATGGACTCGAACTTGGCGCGGGACAGTTTGATGTTCAGGTGTTTCGGTCCCGTGGCGTCCGCGGTGATGAACGGCAGATTGATTTCGGTTTCGGATACCGAGGACAATTCCATCTTGGCTTTTTCAGCTGCTTCTTTGAGCCGCTGGAGAGCCATGTTGTCGTTGCTCAGATCAATGCCCTGGTCTTTTTTGAATTCCGCCACCAGCCAGTCAATGATGCGCTGGTCCAGGTTGTCGCCGCCCAGGTGCGTGTCGCCGTTGGTCGCTTTCACTTCCACGACGTTGTCGCCGACTTCGAGAATGGAGATATCGAACGTGCCGCCACCAAAGTCGTAAACGGCAATCATATGGTCTTTCTTTTTATCGAGACCGTAAGCCAGCGCGGAGGCGGTGGGCTCGTTGATGATGCGTTTGACTTCGAGTCCCGCAATTTTACCTGCGTCCTTGGTGGCCTGCCGCTGAGCGTCGTTGAAGTAGGCGGGGACGGTGATGACCGCCTCCGTAACCGTTTCACCGAGATAGGCTTCCGCAGACTTCTTGAGTTTTTGCAGGATCATGGCGGAGATTTCCGGCGGACTGTATTGTTTGCCCTGGACTTCGATGCGAACATCATTCTTCGGGCCCTTGACGACCTTGTAGGGCACCATTTTCATTTCCTCGGAAACTTCCGCGTAGGAACGGCCCATGAATCGCTTGACCGAGAAGATGGTGTTTTCCGGGTTGGCGATGGCCTGGCGTTTTGCAACCTGTCCCACCAGGATTTCGCCATCCTTGGTGAAAGCAACGACCGAAGGAGTGGTCTGGCTTCCTTCCTCGTTGACAATGACCTTGGGGTCATTGCCTTCCATCACGGCCACCACGGAGTTGGTGGTGCCCAAGTCGATTCCTATGATCTTACCCATGGGTGCAGTTCCTTTCCAATTGGCGTTATTTATTTCAACTTATTTTATATAAGGTTAAAGCGATTTTGAGAATTCCTCCCCGATGCTAGGTGTCTAATAAGATGGGGGTGGGGGGGAGTCAAGCCGGATGGCGATTTTTAAAGCATTTTTCCGGTTTGTGAAAGGTAATGAGTTGTTTTTAACCCTATAAAGAATAAACACTTAAGCTTTTTCTTCAAGCGGGTTGAGGGGGGCGGGGAGGAAGTAAAGGGCAATAAAAAAGGGCCCCGGAATCCGGGGCCCTTGATGTACGGTGGAAAAACAGCCTGGAACTTATTCCGTTTCCTGAATCCCGTCGTAAAGCTCGCCTTTGAACAGAACCGCGCTTTCCTTTTCTTCGGCTTTGTTCTTGGCTTTCATGGCGGCGATTTCTTCGAGCTCTTCCTTGCCTTCCGGGGTTTCCGCCCACGGGGTCAGCGACTGCCGCACGCGCTTGACGGTCTCGGTCATTTTGAGGATCACTTCCGAATCGGTATCGCGGATGGACAGCAACGCATCTTCGTGGCCGTCGTACGCGCACCAGGCCTGCGTATAGCAGGGGGTGTTGGCCCGAATCATCTTCAGGGTGATGTTTGCAAAATGGCAATGCACCCCGATGAGGACGCAAACGTGAATCTTGTTGTGCAGAACGGTCAGGTTGGGGTGACAGGGATTGATCACCGCTTCCGGATCGATTTTGGGATAAATGGGACGGTAGTCCGGCATGGGAATGATGTTCATTCCAGGAACTTCCTTGACGAAATTCAAAATCAGCTCCGCCTTGTGCCGGGCTTCTTCGTTCCAGCCCCAGATAATCTGCGGTCCGGGAAACAGGGTCGGGTTTCGCCGGGTCAGCAGCTTGACGGCCGCAGTCTCATAGACCTTATCTTCATCAACCGGTTCACCTTCCAGCAGTTGCTTGCGGGAACCTTTTTCCGGCTGGAAAATACCCATAGCGGCCGCAGAGGGCGGAAGCAGGCCTACAGGGCCCAACTCTAATTTTGGCATTCTGAATAACCTCCAAAAAACAAATATCTTATAGGGAATCCGTCTTTGGAACCTTACCAAAGAATTTTAGTTGTCTATTCAAATATTCTGCTACCGGGAAGTGGCAATTTTGGAGCAGAGGATGGTAAGACAAAAATAAATGAGCTTTAAATACTATTATCAAACACCTATCCTGTCAATCCTAAATTCCGGCCCGGAATTTAATTCTTGCGGGAGCCTCGCAAGTATATGTTATTAAATGGATTTTTTTCGATTTTGAGTCTTCAGCGTTTGTTTTGGGCGGCCCATTCAAAAGGGTTCTCATACCAGGCTTCCAGAAGCGCTTTCTGGCCGGCGTCGATTCGCCCGTTTTCTTCCGCAAAAGCCACCAGGTCGGGAAAGGTGAGAAGGGTGTGGAGCTGGCAGTCGGCGGCCTCAAAGGCGGCCCGGGCCGACTCGAACCCGTAGCTGAATATGCACAGGCAGTGGGCCACCCGTGCGCCGGCGGCACGCAGCGCTTCCACCGCTTTCAATGCGCTGCCTCCGGTGGATACCAGGTCCTCGATCACCACCACTTCCTGGCCCGGCTCCAGGATGCCCTCGATCTGGTTTTGCAGTCCATGCCCTTTGCTGGAGGGGCGAACGTACACCAGAGGCAATTCCATCATGTTGGCCAGGGTTGTGGCATGCGGAATGCCCGCCGTGGCGGTTCCCGCAATGCAATCGACCGGGACCTGATCTCTCTCGATAATTTCCTGCATCGATTCCGCAATGAGAAACCGGTGCTTGGGTTCACCCAGGAGCAGGCGGTTGTCGTTGTAAACCGGCATGCGGTAGCCGGATGCCCAGGTGAAGGGTTCATCCGGATCGATGCGGATGGCACCGATGTCGAGCGCCACACGGGCGATGTTTTTCCAGTACTTCAAGGAACCGGTCCTCCGTTGAGATTGAATCAAAACCCGCGGTGGATGAAAGTCTCGCCGCGTGATCCATCAAAGTCGGCAAGCCCCCGCAGTTCGAAGCTGAGCAGCATTTTCGTTTCCGCCTGGTTGACGTTGAGGTTGATGTTACGGCGGCGGATGAAATCGAACGACAGCCCCCAGCATTTGCAGGGATCGCTGTATGAGGCCCGGCCGTTGTGTTCCAGCACGCGGTCATTGAACTCGTCAAAACGGGCACTGTACTTGAAATTCAATCCTTTGGGAAGAGTCACGTCGAGGGTGCCCAAAATCATGGCTGACTCATTGTGGACCTGGCGTTTTTCCAAAACCACCATCAACCATTCGCTCAACCGGATGCCGACGTCAAAATTGAACCGCTGGACGAAACCATCGTACACATTATACTCACTGTCGAAATTGAACATGAAATAATCCGTGAAGCGGGTATCGAGGTCGAATCGCAGGTCGGAAAAGGGGCGGCGGGGCGTGAGGGGTGTCTGGAACCGCCGTGCTTCCTTGATATTGTAACTCTGGCTGATTTCAAATCGGGCGACCTGTCGCACTTCGCTGTTGCCTTTGCTGTCTGTGTCCTTGCGAAGCAGGCGCTGGGTCAGGAAATAGGTGAGGGCCTCGGTGGGCCGGATATCGTCCACTCCGTCAATGATGCGGATTTTTTCGCGGTCTTTCCGGTCGAAACCGGAAATGTAATCGTACTGCACCCGAGGTTCAATGACGTGCTTGTACGCGGGGCCGCCGGGCTCCGTCGGTTTGAAGACCCGGTTGAACTTGGGTCCTTCCAGAAAGGCACTGAACTCGAATACTTCTCTTGTGAACTCGGGACGGATGAACGGCTGGTTGGTGGACGGGTCGATGTCGTCCGAGAGTTCTTTATTGTAATAGGTTTCGCGGAACCCGACCTGCGGGGTCAGGCGCAACCACGGGGCAAATGTGATCGGGTAAGAAAGCTGAGGATGAAAGTCGAACCGTTGAAGGGTCTCTTCGTTGTCCACACCTATTGTTGGATCCAGGTCGAGTAGAAACTGCGTGGCGCTCGATTCCTGGTTGAAGTAAAAGCCGCTGTTGCCCAGTTGAAAAGACTGCGTGACCCAGGTGATGGACGGCAGGATGCCGAAGGTGTCGTCGCGCTCGGCCTGTTCGCTTTCGCGGTAGCGGCCCAGGATGTCGAGGGAGTTGGTTTCCCATCCTTTGAATATGGACAGAAATGAATCGCTGCTTCGCCGGGTGCGGATTTCGGTTTGCGACTTGAATGTTTTGTTGAAGTTCGCCCCGGAAGTCTGGTCAAGCCGTGCCAGCAGGCGGGCGTCACCGGGAAGGACCTGCTGGTGCCGGGCGTCGAGTTTCCAGAACGTTTTTCCCGAGATGTCGTCTTTCAAATGCTCGCCGCGCCACCAGCCTTCGGTGGTTTCGCTCGGGCGGTAGCGGAATTCGAGGGATGAGCGCAAGCCGCGGTTTTCCATGTAGTCGGCACCGAGGGTGGCGTCGTAGGACCGGTTGATTGCCCAGAAATACCGGTTCTGGATGGTGAGGCCGTCCAGGTTGCTGGTACCGATGCTGGGCATCAGGAACCCGCTTTTGCGCTCCGTGATGATAGGCACGTAACCCACCGGGATGTATATGAAAGGAATTCCTTTCACACGAAACACCCCGCCCGTGAACAGGGCGCGGTCCTGCATCAGGATGTCTGCCTTGCCCACCTCGATCATCCAGTCGGGCAGCACCCCGGTGCAGGTAGTCAGGGTGGCGTCCTCCGTCTGGTAGTGTTCCTCCGAAAAGCGGCGTAATACTTTTCCGGTAACGTAATATTCCTGCCCCTGCTGTCCCTTCAGCGTTCCCCGGCTTCGAAGCAGGATGCCCCGGTGAGTTTTTATGTTGAAATCACCACGCACTGCTTCCACGGTGGAACCGTCTTCCGCTTTCATCACCACGTTGCCTTGTGCGTGTCCCTGGCCGGATTCGGTATTGATGGCCATTTTATCGGCGCGTATGGAGCGGTTTTGATAACGCACCACCACATTGCCGCGGGCTTTGATGAGGTTTTCTTTGACGAGGTGCTCCATGTAATCGGCGGTGATTTCCACCGGGTCTTCTTTTTGCTCCGGACTGGTGACGGGTGAAACGGATTGGCTGAGTGCGGGGGAGGGAACGAAGCCGAGCAGACCTGCCAGCAACGCCATCGTCACAAAAAGGACCGCCTTATTTGAGACAGGTTCGTTCAATATATTCTCTGGCTTCCGCGACGGTAAAGATGGAGCCCGTCACACAAATCAACTCGTCGGGTTCACATTGCTTCTGGTTGGCGATCAGGGCCTGAGGGACGTCCTCGATAATTTCCAGCGGCCCGATGGAAAAGGTCTCGCCGGCCAGGTCCGCCGGGTTCAGGCTGCGTTCCTGCCGGGGCCGGGCCAGCGTGATATGATGGGCGAATCGGGCGACAATTTCAATACATTCCCGGTAGGGCTTGTCCTGCATGATACCCAGCACGATGCGCAGTTTCCGCGAAGGATACAATTCCTTCAAGGCCTCCATCAGTTTTTGCAGGCTGTCCAGGTTGTGCGCGCAGTCGAGGAGGGTGAGCGGCGATTCGTTGACCACTTCCAGCCGTCCGGCCCATTGCGCGGTGGCGATGCCGCGTCGAATGATTTCAGGTGTGAGTTTCACTCCTTTGGATTCGAGGGCCTGGCAGGCGGCGATGGCCATGGCCGCGTTTTGAGCCTGGTAGCGTCCGAGCAGGGGGCTGGTCAAACCTGGAATGCTTTCGATCGGACTTTCATAGTCGAACATCATTTCGCCCGGCCGATGTGTGTGCAGGTTCACGTCAAAATCCCGTCCCAGCTTCAGAAGACGGCAGTCGAACTCGCGCGCACGGTCTTCGATCACGCGGAACACGTCGGGCTGGTCTACACCCGTCACCACGGTGCAGGTGTCCTTGATGATGGAGGCTTTTTCAAAGGCGATTCCGGGAAGCTCCGTGCCCAGGCTGCTTTCGTGATCGCGGGAAATGGAGGTGACGATGCACACTTCGCCCTGACAGGTGTTGGTGGAATCAAGCCGACCGCCCATACCGACCTCGATCACGTTCCAGTCCACTTTCTGTTCGACGAAATACCGAAAGGCGAGGACGGTACCGAACTCGAAAAATGTAACCGGAACACCGATGCGTTCCGAGGTTTCCTTGATGTGCAGAATGCCGTCGACCATCGCGTCTTCCGGAATCGGCTCGCGGTCCACCTGGATGCGTTCTGAAAAATGCCGGATGTGGGGCGAGGTGTACAGTCCGGTTCGGTAACCGGCTGCGCGCAGGATGGATTCGACAAACGCGGCGGTCGAGCCCTTGCCTTTGGTTCCGGCGATGTGGATGGCCGGAATCTTGTTCTGAGGATCGCCCAGCGCTTCCAGCAGGCGGGTGGTGTTTTCCAGGCCCAGTTTGATTCCGCTGTTTTGCAGGCCGAAAAGGTAATCCAGGCATTGAGATGGATTCATGATCTTTTAATATGGGTGAGCGGGAGCAGGACTCCGGAAACAGGGTTTATATTTTCGCATTTTTGAAATCCGGGCGTAAGATATTATTGCTTAATTTATTTAATTAAAGGAATGAATGTGAATCCGCATTCCCAAAGATTGCGCATTCCCCTCATGCGGCTGGTGCGGGGCCCGGTCCTCCTGGATAACATGAAGGAACCGATGGAGGGGTTGGAACTGATGACTTCCATCGATATCTTTCCCGGCGAACCGCTTCCCGGGGAATGTTACGCGCTCAAGATGGAAGACGATGCCGCAGAACCGCACGTCCTCGCGGGCAGCATTGGCGTGTTTTCCCGCCAGTCGGATGGGGTTGCCGCGCTGCACCAGATTTACCTGGTGCAGATCAAGAACGAACGGCCGCTGGTCTGCAAGCTGGTGAAAAGCGATATGGCGATCCATCGCCGGGCGAGCGATCCGGGGGCGACCTCTTCCACTCCCGACCGCCTTCGTCAGCGTCGCAAAAGTTTCATGACGCCGACGCCGCTTCACATCCCCGATTCCCGCATCTCTCCCATTCCTGATTCCGCGCACGAGATGGTGTATCTGAAAAATCCCGAGGAAGGCGAGCCCATGCTGGTTGTTCCGGGCCGCGATTTATTGTGGATGCACCCTTTGGTGTTCATCCCTTGAGCAAAATGGGTTTCTTTACTTTTGTGTCAACCGGATGAGATCGCGGTACGTGCGCACGCCTTCCGCCGACCAGTCCACTTTCGTAAAACCGGGGTCGTTGACGGGGACCATGCGGATGACCTTGATGTACGAAATAGCGTTTACCAGCTGACGCACATCGTCCCCGGACGGTTCCTGTACGGGCGAGAAGTTGTTGTCCGCGTTTTCCCATTCCCAGGGACTGTCATGGCGGGCCAGCCAGACGTCGGCAAACCCGGCATCCCCCCTCCGCTCAAGCAGGCAATCGAGGTATTGCGGCAGGGCAGGTCCCTTGAGCACCAGCGAGTACCCCAGATAGTGCCCCCACCAGAACAGCACGCGGTAGGTGAAGTATTCTTCTTTGGTGAAAAACTGCGGGATGTCGAGAGACACGAAGGGAAACCCCTTGTTGTTTTCTCCCTTGGTGATTTTTCCCCGTTTGAGGTCGGTGCCCAGGGGAACCGGGCCGGGATCTTTCGCCAGCTCGGCGATCATGACGTCCTTCAGGTCTTCCAGTCTGGATTCGGCCTTTTTGATGATGGAATGCTTGTGCAGAAACAGTTCGCGCTCCCGGATCAGTCGCATTTCCGTGTCGGACCAGAAAGGGGAGTCATGGGGCTGAGAGGGCATGGTCACTCGGTTTCGGATCGTTTGCGGTTTCTGAGGATTTCCTTTTGGCGGGCCAGCACGTAGCGGTGGATATCGTCTTCCGCACGATCGGTCAACCCCACGAATCGGCACTGACAGATTCCCTCCCGGTTGACGCGCAGGATACGAAGTTTGGTCTTGACGAACCCGCCGGTGATGGGCAGGGTGAAGGTGACGGGATACACCGCCTTGGGCTTGAAGTCATTGTTTCGGAATGAAATCCCCCCGGAACTGATTTCCAATACCTTGACGGTCTTGTCTTCTATGGAAACCAGGACCGGTTCCGCCGGGTCCGGAGAAATGCGGAACGCCTGCCGTTTGTCCTCCTTTGGCAGGTGAAACAGCTTTCCCTTCTCATCCTTGTCGTCTTCAGCTTTCTTTTTCCAGAACAAACTCCACTCTCCTGTTCAAGGCGCGGCCGCGCTCTGTCTTGTTGGTGGCGATGGGAAATGTGTCAGCAAATCCCGTAGCCGTCATTCGTTTGGGGTCGATGTTCTGATTGATGAAGTATCTCAGCACGGAGGTGGCCCGTGCCGAGGACAACTCCCAGTTGCTTGCAAAGCGTTTGTTTGGAATTTCTGAATTGTCGGTATGGCCGTTGATGTTGATTTTGTAACTGGGATACTTTTCCGTTATACGGATGAGTTCGTCGAGGACTTTTTTACCACGGCCAAGGTTCAATTCAGCGCTTCCTGTATCGAACAGCGACTGGGAAGGGACCTTGACGATGATTTTCGACTGGTCGGTGGAAATGGTCATCACGTCCGAAAGACTTTCCACCTTGGCCACATTTTTCACCTCAGTCAGAATATTATCAGATTTGAGTCCCGTCAACACGTCCAGCGATTCTTTTATTTCCGCGGCATCCATCAATTCCAGCAGGCCTATGGAAGCCTGCTCGTGCCCGATTATGGCTTCCTTGAAACGGTTCATGTTGATGGAAGAAAGTGAATACAAAATGATGAAGTAAGTGAGCAGCAGGGTGAACATATCCGCGAATGTCATGAGCCAGGCCTGGCCGGACCGCTCATCCTGCACTTCCTCGGCAAAGTCGGCCAGGGACTCCCTCTGTCGGCGGCGGATTTGGAGGGTTTTCCGTATGCGTTCCTTTGCCCTCTGGACTTCGTAGTTCATCTGGACTTCGAACTGCCGGTCGCGTATTTTGATTTCCTCCTCCAGCTCTTCTTTTTCGGATCGCGTCTTGTCCAGTTCGTCCTGGATTTTGTTGATCATGTCGGAAGTGAGGGTGAGCGCGTCGCCTCCTTTTTTGTTGGCCTGAATCATTTTTTCATACATCTGGATCAGGCCGTCTTTTTCCATCAGCAGTTTTTCAAACCGTTCTTTGGATTTTTCCGTCAGCATCTCAAGAGACACGGCCTTCGATTGGACATCCTCTACCGGGCCCACGTCATGACGGAGCCGTTTGACTTCCCGTGCCAACGCGCTTTTCTCTCTCGCCAGCCGCTCTCGTTCTCCTCTTTCCAGTTTTACCCGTTCGGTAAGCTGAAGATTTTTCTTTTGCAGAGCCTTCAGCGTTCGGGACAATTCCTCATACCGCGGAAGGGTGGGATCCTCCTTCGGGTCTTTCTCTTTGTCGGCCGATTCTTTGGAAGGGATGGCTTTGATCACACGATTCTGACTGAGGCTCCGTTGGAATTTGATCTGTTCCTTCTGGTCTTCAACGGTTTGCTGGAGTTTGGTGATTTTCTTGCCCGTGACCGTCAGCATGTGCTTGAAGCGGGTTTCCTGGCGTGCCTTTTCGGCGTCCAGTTTTTTCAACTGGGCCTTTTGCGCACGTAGCAGCTCCTGGATTTGTTGAAGGTTTTCTTTTTTGTCGTCTTTCTTTGCCATGCGTCACCCCGTCTGGTAAGCCGCTCCAGTGGGCCGTGGTGGACGTCGCCGTTTGGCCGGGACGTATGAAGACAGTTTTTCATAAACGAAAACCGGATTGTTGTCTTCGAGTATGGAAATGGCACCTTCAAACATGATTTCCAGGGTGATCAACTCCACCAGGGTCCGATCCTTCAATTTTCCCGCGATGGGAAGAAAAAACAAAGTCGATAACAGCATCCCGTAAAACGTGGTCAGCAAGGCCACGGCCATGGCGGGACCGATGGTGTCCGGGTTGCTCAGCTGACGGAGCATCTGCACGAGACCAATCAGTGTCCCCATCATGCCGAAGGAGGGGGCATAGGACGCCATTTTGCGGAAAATGTCCTGGATGATGAAATGGCGCTGTTTCATCGATTCGATTTCGATGTTCAGGGTGTCGCGGATCATTTCTTCCTTCGATCCGTCGGCAATCAGGTTGCAGGCTTTTCGCAGAAGGTCGTTTTCGTATTCGATGCGGCTGAGCGCGATCAATCCCTGGCGGCGGCTGATGCTGCACAGTTCGATCATGGTCTCCACCATGTCGTTGGGATCGGACTTTTTTTCGGAGAAAACGAAAATGGCCGCACGGAAAGCGGCGATGACGTCTTTCAATTGGAAGGTGATCAGGGTGGCGGCGATGGTTCCGCCGACCACGATCATGATTCCGGGCAGGTTGAAAAAATGACTCAAATCCCCGCCCAGGAAGATGGCCCCGATGATCAACCCCAGTCCTAAAAGGACCCCTACAAGGGATGCGGCATCCACAGGTCAAATCCTTGGGAAAGTGCTCGTGACAGAATTTCGGATTCCAATAAAATTACCATGAAAATCGAATTTCTGCAATGTTTTCATTAGGTTATGGGATTTCCGCCGGTTTGCGCCGAACTTTTCGGGCCTGACTTCGGCCCCGTTTTTAATTATCGGCACAAATGGACTGAACTGGAGGGTTGGGTGACGATAAATTCAAATATTATCTGACTTTACAGGTACTTCCGGGGTTGTGGGTAGGGTCAGCCCAGGGCCAGCAGGGTGATGGGAATGATGGCAAGCGACAGCAGGGTGGAAACGAGGATGGAGGAGGCCACGAGATCCGGATTGGCGTTGTACTTGCCGGAGAGCAGGATGTTGATCACGGCGCAGGGCATGATGCTCTCCAGAAGGACTATTTTGTGAGCGAGGTCATCCAGCGGAAGGATGGCGGTACATAGAAGGCCTGCCAGCAGTCCGAAGGTAAAACGGAAACCGACCACCATCCAGGTCAGTTTGAGCTGAGTCACCCTCACCTGTGCCAGGTGCATTCCCAGAATAAGAAGCACCATGGGAATGTTGGCCCCGGCCAGAATACGCACGGGTTCCCGGACGAAATGGGGAAGGGGAACCTGAAACGCATTGACGGCAAGCCCCAACGCCACGAGATAGACCACCGGTTCCTTCAAAAACTGCAATGCGCCTCCCTCGGCGGAGACGAGAAACAATCCGACCGTGAACACGGCGATGAACGAGGCGAGAAAAAACATGAGCCCCAGAGGAATCGCCGCGTCGCCGTAAGCCGCCTGCATGATCGGGAAGGGAAGGTTGACCGAGTTCATGAACATGATGGGCAGGTACACCCCCCGTCCGATTTCTTTTCGCCTGCGCAAAAGGATCCACGCAAGAAGCCCGGGCAACAGCAGGATGATCCAGGCGGAGAGAAAGACATTGCCCAGCAGGCCTCCTTCCAGGTTCATGCCGCTGATATGGTGAAAGGCGAAGCAGGGAAGCAGGACCCCCATCGTCAGCCGCACCAGCGGTTTGGGGTCCATGGAAACCCGGCGGCAAAAGAGGAATCCCAGTCCGATAATGAGAAAAGATGGGGAGACCAGTTGCAGGACGTGAAGGAGGTCGTCGATCATGAACGGCCCGTCATGTATACAGGTGGCAGTAAACGACGTGGCCGGGACCAAGCTCGACTTTTTTCGGGTCCTCGTGTTTGCAGTGGTCCATCACTTCCGGACAGCGGGTGTGGAATCGGCACCCGGAAGGAGGGTTGAGGGGCGAGGGCACATCCCCGCCAAGGGATACCTTCCCACCCCGGTCACGGGGATTGAGCGACGGCTTGGCGGAGAGGAGCGCTTTGGTGTAAGGATGTGCGGGTTCGCGGTTGAGCACATCGGTCGGGGCGACCTCCACCACCTTCCCCAGGTACATGACGGCCGTACGCTGGGACAAATGCTTGACCACATTGAGATCGTGCGAAATGAACAGCATCGTCAGGTTTTTTTCCTGCTGGAGCTTGCGCAGCAAGTTGATGATCTGCGCCTGAATGGATACGTCCAGCGCGGACACGGGTTCGTCGCAGACAATGTACTCCGGGTCGAGCGCCAGGGCGCGGGCGATACCGATGCGTTGCCGCTGGCCTCCGGAAAACTCGTGCGGATAGCGGCGCATGTAGCGCGGTGACAGGCCGACCTGTTCCATCACTTCACCGATTTTCTTTCTCAGGTCCTGTCTGGTGGCTTTGCCGTGCACCAGCATGGCTTCGCCAATAATGCGTTCCACGTTGAATCGGGGATTGAGCGAGCTGAACGGGTCCTGAAAAATGATCTGCATTTTCGGCCGCAGGCGTTCCATCTCCCGGTTGGGAAGTTGCGTGATATCGCGACCATGGAAAACAATCTGGCCCGCGGTGGGTTCGAGGAGGCGCAGGGTCATTCTGCCAACCGTGGTTTTGCCGCAACCCGACTCGCCGACGAGACCCAGGATTTCCTGTTCGCCGATGTCGAGGGACACATCGTCCACCGCCTTCACCTGGTTCACCACATGGGAAAACACACCACCGTAAACGGGAAAATACTTTTTCAGGTTTTTCAACTCGAGCAGGGATTTCATGATTCCTGTGCCACGGCGTTGGTTTTGTAAAGAAAGCAGGCGGCGGTCTGGTTGGGACCCGTGCGGTACATGGGTGGGATATCCCGGCTGCACTCATCCATGGCATCGGGGCAACGCGGATGAAACGCGCATCCTGAAGGCATGTTGACAGGATTGGGCACGGTGCCGGAAATGGGCTCCAGCAGCTTGCCCGGTTCCTCCCTGGGGAGCGAGCGCAGCAGGCCACGGGTGTAGGGATGCCTGGGATTTTCAAACAACTCCACCACGGGCGCTTCTTCCACGATCTTACCCGCATACATGACCGCCACCCGGTCGGCGAACTTCGCTACGATCCCGAGGTTGTGGGTGATGAGCAGGATGGACATTTGCGTTTCGTCGCGCAGATTTGCGAGGACGTCGAGAATCTGTGCCTCGATGGTGACGTCGAGCGCTGTGGTTGGCTCGTCGGCGATCAACAGGGCGGGGCGGCATGAAATGGCCATGGCGATCATGACCCGTTGCTTCATGCCCCCCGACAGTTCATGCGGATACTGGTCGACCCGTTGTTCGGCCGAAGGGATGCGCACGCGATCGAGGAGCTCGATAGCGAGTTTGCGTGCTTCGGCCTCGGTTTTTTTCTGGTGGAGGACGATCGCCTCGATGATCTGGTCGCCTACGGTGAAGATGGGATTGAGGGAGGTCATCGGTTCCTGAAAAATCATGCCGATGTCGTTTCCGCGGATGTCCCTCATTTCTTCTTCGGACAGTTTGAGTATTTCCCGGTTGTCGAACAGGATTCGACCGCTCTCGTAACGGCCGGGAGGGGTGGGCACGAGGCGCATGGCGCTGAGGGCGGTGACGGATTTGCCGCAACCGGATTCGCCGACCAGCGCCACCGTCTCACCGCGCGCGATCTCCAGGTTGACCGACCGCACGGATTCGACCTTGCCTTCTTCGATGTAGAAAGAGGTGACCAGGTTTTCGATCTTGAGCAGGGGTGCCATGAATGAGTCCCGACGTGAGTGTGTCCCGGTGTTTGCAGGACAAAAAAAGAAAACCTCCCGGCGGGAAGCTTTCCTGCCAGAAAACCGTTACGGGTTATTGAGCATCATCGAATATATCCTCGTAGCGGTAGTCGTCGTCTTCCTCGTCGATGTCGTAACGGGCCATGCGGGTGTCCACTTTTTGTGCCCAGGCGTCGATACCGCCTTCGATCCCCTGCACGTTGGTGAAACCGCGTTGACCGAGGAATTTCTGGAAGCTTTCGGTGCGGTCGCCTTTCCAGTCCACAACCACGACTTCTGATTCGGGCGCGAGGTCGGCCAGCACCGACTCGCAGTTTTCGCGGGTGATGAAGGTGGCTTCCTCAATGCAGGCGATGTCACGTTCCCACTGTTCGCGGATGTCGAGCAGGACGATGGGCTCGCCGTTTTTCATTTTTTCCTTGAGTTGTTCCGGGGTGATGAAGCGGGCCTGACCGCTTCCGGCTTCCCGGTTCAAAAGGGACAGCACCTCGCCTACGGTTTTGCCGTGCTGTTCGCACACCGTGAAGATGGTTTCCTCCGGTTTGTAACCGGTGACCGGCATGCCGATGTGGAAATGTTTGAAGAGCAGGGTGTGGACCTCCGGCAGGACCCGGTTGACCTCGGTCATGGGCGTGTCCGGGTTGAAAACGACGGTTCCTTCCTCTTTTTCGATCTCGGTGATCTGGAGGATGTGGTAGCCGTAAGGCGAATGGATGGGGCCCAGGATTTTACCCTGGTCCTGTTCACCAATTTCGCCCATGAGGGCCATGGCGTTGTCTTCCGGCATCCAGCCCAGGTCGCCACCGTTTTCCTTCGAGGGGCAGGTACTGTACTGCGACACCACTTCAGTGAAGGGCTTGCCTTCATCCAGCATTTTTTTGGCCGCCACCGCGTCTTCCACGGCATGGGTGAATATCTGGCTGGCTCGGACTCGGATCATGAAACGCTCCTTTAAACCTTGCCTTCAGGTCGGTTATCGGGGTATTGGGGGAGTCGGTGACTCCTGAA
Organism: Nitrospina sp. P1_D6; assembly: GCF_052156615.1. NCBI lineage: Bacteria > Pseudomonadati > Nitrospinota > Nitrospinia > Nitrospinales > Nitrospinaceae > Nitrospina > Nitrospina sp. P1_D6. The sequence goes on from NZ_JBQKUN010000001.1 coordinate 84,424, forward strand.
AATGATATACCGAATGAAACGGTCGAATCAAGCCGGGTGAGGGTTTTTGGGGAAGTCAAACAAAGGGGAAGGGTGAATAGGAAGCCAGGATTCGAAAAAAGCATGGATTCCCGGCAATTCCGGAACAATTTGATAGCGAATCACCCTTTTTCTCACCTTTTGCCAAAAATGGCTAATGGAAATTTTCGAATCTCCCGATCTATTAAGAATATAACCAGGGAGATTCGCATCATGACGAAATCCGTGGCCCAGGCCACCTACGAGGAGTATCGGCCCAGCGGGGTCGATCAGGGTTGTTTCGAACACATCCACCACGGCCGCGTGCTGGAAATTGGGTTTGGCTCGGGATCCCTGCTTCAGAGCCTGCAAGAAGCAGGCAACGAAGTGCATGGGGTGGATGCCGGGCGGGATATCGTGGACCGCGCCCGGTCCCGGGGATTCAATGTCTCCCTGATTGATGTGAGCGAGCAGGATCTACCGTACGAGACGGATTTTTTTGATGCGGTTTACAGTTATGAGACCTTCGAGCATTTGACCAACCCGCATCGAATGGTCTCCGAGGTCAGGCGGGTTTTGAAGCCGGGCGGAGCTTTTTATTTTTCGGTCCCGACCCAGGAGGGCACCATGGGCTATGGAGCCTGCCGCCATGCCTTTGTGTATCCGGGCCTGCTTGAAAAAAAGAATTTGGAACGCTTCCTGATGCAGATGTATTTCCGTGTGGACAAACAGTATGAAATGAACACAGGACTCATTGTCCACCGGTTTTACGGGTTGACCAACGGCAAGCGGGAAGACCTGCCGGACATCATGGATGTGATTGTCGGCGATTACCGGGTCTCGGAATTGTACAAACACGTTTTGACGCCTGAAAGGCTTCAGGAGGAAGTGCAGATTGAAATCGATGGGTACATGAAGGGAATTGTCTGGTGTCTGGATCGGCCGGACGGACTGGAGTATGCCATTGGGATCGGCGATCACCTTTGCGAGTCCTACAAAGGATTTCCTTCTTTGTACATGCAGTTGTTTGAATGCTTTTTTGAAAGAGGCAAACCCGAGGCAGGAATTTCATTCCTTGAAAAAATGCTTGCGGACTGCCAGCTTCCCCAAAGTTCGCGCGAACGCACGCGCGGGTTGATCGATTCCCTTGGCACCGCCCCGGCTCTGGCGTGAATTGAATTCAATCGAGAAAACGGGTGCGTTCTTCCGGAGATGGAATGCGGCAGGTTTCCTTTTCCCCGAACAGACGGTAACGGTTCCTGGCGATCCATTCGTAGATCCCGTCGCGAACAGGTAGGGGCACCCACCGTAATGCCCACAATAGGGACCAGATTCCCCCCAGGCGGCGGAAAATGCGCAAAGCCGCTGTGGATTTGCTGGAGACGCGATCCCCCTCCACCAGAACCACGCTGTCCAATGAGTACTCCCCGGTTGTGCCCAGCACCCGGCCCGCGGCTTCCCCCTGTAATGGAGAGAAGCGGAACACCTGCGCCTTGTCTGCACGGATGAGAAAATCCACAAACCCGTTGCACAGTCCGCACATCCCGTCGAAAAAGATGATGGGTGGTTGTTCATTCGCTTTGGCAGGTCTGGTTGCCATGGCCGTCCGGTCCTTTCAGCATCTCATTATAAGACTTTTGGTTTGAAGGGGGAATGAGGCTTGCGCCGTTGCGGGGGGCCAAAAATCGATTTATGGGGTATGAGTTGCGTGGTATGATTCGGCAAGTGGCCGCTTGATGAATAGCGAGCAGGATGGCCCGGCCTCATGTCGCCAACGTTTGAATTCAAAATACACGCCCCCGTAGCTCAGCAGGATAGAGCAACGGATTCCTAATCCGTAGGTCGCTGGTTCGAATCCAGTCGGGGGTACCAAAATGCAGTATGAAATGGCTTGCGGGTTTTCCGGCAGGCCATTTTAATTTTATCGATGAAATGCGCTTTGAAGGGTGTCTTTCCGATCGTTTGGCCAGAAAATAAATTCCGGGGATTCGATACCAGGGGAAGTGATTAAGCAGAAAGAAGGCAATCGAGGAATAATCGCTATTCGTCTTCAGAATCGAAATTCAATTTCAGTAGCTGTTCCAGGATGGTCACGATTTCTTTCTGCAGGAACGGTTTGGAAAGGAAGCCATTGTGCACGTTTTCTTTCAGAATGTCTTCTTTTTCGTGGGAAAGTACGGAGGCGGAAAGCAGGATGATTTTAATGGAATCGTCACCGTAAAGAGCCCGGATTTCCTTTGCCGCGTCAAACCCGTTCATGACAGGCATCTGGTAATCCATGAAAACGATATCCGGCTTCCATGCCGTTACCGATTCGACGGCCTCTTTTCCATCCACCGCAGACCTGACCTCCAGACCCATTTCAGCCAATAGCTGAGAAAGGATATCGACGTTGTCTGGCACATCATCGACGATGAGGGCCCGCACGCTTTTTTCAGGCGGTAGTCTGTACCGGTGGGATTCAAAGATGCCGTTGACTTTAGGTTTGGATTCCGCCGGAAAAAGCGGAATATTGAAATAGAAACAGCTGCCTTGGCCTTCTTCCGAGACCAGCTTCATCTCGCCGCCCATCAGTTCGACAAACTTTTTCGATATGGCCAGCCCCAGTCCGGTGCCCCCCTTGGCCTGCCCAAGCTCGGTTTGGCAAAACGGTTCGAAGACCATGGCCTGTTTTTCTTTTGGAATGCCCTTGCCCGTGTCCTTGACGTCAAATTGAAACCGGGCTTCTCCAAGGTACTTGACCTTCAATGTGATCCCCCCATCTTCGGTGAACTTGGTGGCATTGCCGATGAGGTTGATCAATACCTGGCGAAGTTTTTGATCGTCTCCAAAAACCCAGCAGGGTTCCTCCATGGAGAGTCCTTCGATTGAAAAATCAATTCCCTTTCCCCTGCAGACCTGTTCGAACATGACGGTGAGGTCGAAAAGGATTTCAACAAGATCGAAATCCTGAACATCGACGCTCATCCTGCCAGCTTCAATTTTGGCCAGATCGAGCACATTGTCGATCAACCGCATCAAATGCTGCCCGGCGCGATAAATGCCCTCGACCCCGTTGCGCTGCCTGGGGGTGAGACTGGCTTCATCCAGTTTCATGATCTGGGCATAGCCGAAGATAGCGTTCAGCGGGGTACGGATTTCATGATTCATGGCGGAAAGAAATTCCGACTTGGCTTTATTGGCCCGATCAGCCGCGTTTTTCAAATGTGCTGTTTCTTCAAGCTGAAGCTTCAGGTTTTTGGCCTGCTTCTGAATGAGCCTTTTTTGTTTGTAAAGATCGAGAAAAATCCGAACCTTGCTGTTCAGGATCAGGGGGTTGAGGGGTTTGTACAGGTAATCCACCGCCCCTTTCTGGTAGCCCTTGAAAACATAAGGTTCTTCCTTGCTGGAAGCAGTAATGAAGATGATGGGAATGTAGCGGGTTTTTTCTATTCCACGAATGAGGGACGCGGTCTCGTAGCCATCCATATTGGGCATCTGGACATCCAGCAGGATGAGTGCGAAGTCATACTCCAGGACTTTTTCCAGGGCCTGCTTTCCGGAATCTGCACGAACAATTCGGCATTTTTCCTCTTCAAGAAGGCTTTCCAGGGCGATCAAATTGGCCTCCACGTCGTCAACAATGAGTACGTGGGGGCGGTCGTCAATTTGCGTGTCTTCCATATTATTATCTTTTTCAGAGGTTAAATTTATTGCGACTTTTACTGGTTTGTTCATGTCCCTCCCCAATGAACAGCGAGAATCTGTTTTCAAGCCGCCTTCCGTTTTCTGTAAATTTTGTTTTTGTCGTCAAATACATCAAACATCGTCTCGTTTTCTTCCCCCAGCAAGCGCTCATTGGCCCCGGCGCAGAAAAATCCCTTGTGGCACAGGGAGTCCCAGAAAATTCGGATCGCCCTCTGCTTTAAATTGTTGTTGAAGTAAATCAGGACATTCCGGCAAAAAATCAGGTTCATTTCCCCCATGGAGCTGTCCGTCACCAGGTTGTGGTCAAAAAATGAGATGTGTTTTCTAAGCTCCGCATTCATGATGACGTTTCCGTAATTCACGGTGCAGTATTTAGTCAGGGTTTCCAGGCCGCCTGCTTCCAGGTAGTTGTGTGTATCCTCTTTTATGAGTTCTACGGGAAAAATCCCCTCCCGTGCTTTTTTCAGGGCTTCGGTGTTGACGTCCGTTGCATAAATCTGCGATTTTTCAAACAGACCTTCTTCCATAAGCATGATGGCCATGGAATAAACTTCCTGCCCGGTGCCACATCCCGCGTGCCAGATCTTCAGGGACGGATAGGATTTGAGAAGGGGAATCACATGGTTTCTCAAAGCCTTGAAGAAAGCCGGGTCGCGGAACAACTCCGTGACATTGATATAAAAATCCGAAACAACTTTATGGAACAGTTCCTTGTTGTTCAGGATATGGTGCTGGATTTGCGAAATGGAGCCGATCCCTTCCGCCTCCATGCGCCGTTTCAACTGGCGGCGGATGGAACTGTAATTGTAATTGCGAAAATCATATCCGTATTTCTGATACATCACTTCGAGAAGTGCCCACAACTCCAGGTTTTCATTGAGCTCTTCTTCGGAGACGGTCGTAGGATCAGTGTTGGCTTTCATGAAGTACCCATATTCTGATCTGGTTCAGCAAGACGTTGATGTCAACGGGCTTGGTCAAGTAATCGTTGGCCCCCGCTTTCAGGCACTTCTCCTTGTCGCCCTTCATCGCTTTGGCGGTCAATGCGATGATGGGAAGATTTTTGAATTCCGGCTTTTTCCGAATCTCTTTCATGCATTCGTAACCATCCATCTCCGGCATCATGATATCCATGAGGACGAGATCGACATTCTTGTGTTCTCCCAGCTGTTCCAGGGCTTCCTTGCCGTGCTTGGCGATGATTACGTTCATTTCGTATTCCTCGAGCACGTGTGCCAGGGCGAAAACGTTTCGCAGGTCATCGTCCACAAGAAGAATATTCTTGCCGGCGTAGGCTTTGGCATCCATGGGGGAATCCTTTTCGTCTTTTTCTTTTCCCTCTGACTGAACGACCTTGTGAAGAAACAGCGTGGCTTCGTCGATGAGCCGGTCCAGGGAATGGGCGCCCTTGATGATGATGCTTTCCGAATACCGTTTGAGTTTCACTTCCTCATTGGAAGTCAGGTCTCGCGCGGTGTAGACAATCACGGGAATGTTTTTTAATTTCTTTTTCTTTTTAATCTGTTCCAGAAAATCAAACCCGGAAATGCCTTCCAGGTGAAGGTCGAGGACAATGCAGTCCACCTCGTTTTCTTCCAGGGCCTTCAGTCCTTCTTCCGCCGTGATCGCCCGGAGGACGTTGGTTTTTCCGTTGCCCAGCAATTTCTTGATTTCGTCCTGGACGATGGTTTCGTCTTCGATCACCAGGAGGTTTTTGATGCTCTTTGATATCACCTTTTCAATGCGGCAGAACACGTCATCCATTTTCTCTTTGGTGACGGGTTTCTTGAGGAAACCGATGGCACCGAGTTCCATTGCTTCCTTGTTCTTGTCGTAAGCGGAAATGAAATGGACGGGAATCGGTTTGGTGTCCGGATGGTTTTTCAATTTCTCCAATACCATCAGGCCGTCGATGCCGGGCAGGCCAATGTCCAGAATGATGGCCGAAGGCTGGAACTGCTGAGCCAGCACAATGCCGTTTTCCCCGTCATCGGCAATGAGGCATTTGAACCCTTTTTCGTGCGCCATGTCTTTGAGCACCTCGGCGAATTTCAGATCGTCCTCGATGATGAGGAGGGTGCGGTCTAATTTACGGATTTCCTGCCGGTCGTCCTCCACTTGAGTGGATTGGGTCTCTTCGGACTTGACCCGGGTTTTTCGGGATTTGCGTCCGTTACCGCCATGGTCCCCATCCGTATCCGTTTTAAGAATGCCGACTGGCTGTTCCACCTTTTCAGGAATGAACACGGTGAAGGTGGAACCCTCTCCCAGCCTGCTGTGGAGTTGAATTTCCCCGCCCATGAGGCGCACGAATTCGCGCGTGATGGACAATCCCAGCCCGGTACCGCCGTACCTGCGGCTGGTGGTGCCGTCTTCCTGTTGAAAGGCTTCGAAAATCTGGGCCCGTTTGGATTCGTGAATGCCTTTGCCCGTATCGATGACGCTGAAACCAATTGTGGAGTCCACACTCAGGTCTTTGTTGGCCAGAACGGTGTCGGAGGAAGGGCGGCTAATGCGAACGGTGATGCCTCCTTTTTCCGTGAATTTGAAGGCATTGGAAAGCAAATTGCGAAGCACCTGTTCCAGATGCTTGGCGTCGCAAACCATGCTGTCCGGAAGGGCAGGGTCCAGTTCGACCGCGAAATCCAGTTTTTTATCGTCGGCCAGCGGCTGAAAGTTGCGTTTCACGGTATCGACAAACCGCTCGAGGCTGACTTCCTCCAGGATCATTTCCATGTTGCCGGATTCGATCTTTGACAGGTCGAGGATGTCGTTGATCAGGTTCAGCAGGTCGTTTCCGGAACTGTGGATGGTCCTGGCAAATTCCTCCTGCTTGGTGGTGAGGTTGCCGTCCTTGTTGTCGGAGAGCAGCCGGGACAAAATGAGCATGCTGTTGAGAGGGGTCCTCAATTCGTGCGACATGTTGGCGAGGAACTCGGACTTGTACTTGCTCGCGATTTCCAGCTCCCTGACCTTCTGGTTGACCAGCTCGTTCTTGGCTTCGATCTCCTGCTTCTGGATTTCCAGAATGGAGGCCTGCTCCTCCAGCTGGCGGTTGGTTTCCTGGAGCTCTCCCTGCTGCTGCACGAGTTTGTACTCGGATTCCTTGAGGGCGTTTGTCTGGACTTCCAGCTCCTGGTTGGCTTCCTGCAATTCCGTCTGCTGCTGTGCCAGCTCCTCGGCCTGGGCACGCGACTCTTCCAAAGCGTCTTTGATCCGCTCCTGGGCGATTTCGAGGGAAATTTTGGAGGCTATGGCGTCGGCGGCCTGGTTCACGAATTCCAGATGGTTGCCGGTGATCTCCTGCAGTGAGCATAACTCGACGACGCCCACCACGTCCCTTTCGGTAATCAGGGGCACAAAAAGGAGCGTTTTGGGAGGCGCTTCGCCCAGGCTGGATTTGATTCTGAAATACTCGTCCGGAACTTCCCGGACAAGGAGGCTTTTCCTGTCAACGGCGGTCTGACCGACGTACCCTTCGCCAAACTGGAAATTCTCGGTCAGTTTATGAGGGTTGGCGTAGGCATACCCGGCGGAAAAATACAAAGTCTTTCCCTGCGCCAGGTACAGCGCGCCCATCTGTATTCCCAGCCGCTGAACCATGAAACCGATGATTTGCTGGGAAGCGCTTTTCAGGGTGTCTGACTTCTGCATGATTTCGAACAGGTCGGAGATCCCCGTTTTGACCCATCCCTGGTGAGTTGCAACGGCCTCGGCTTCCTTCAGTTGGACCATAGTGGTTTCGTTTTTCTGGATGGTGTCCACAAACGTGCCCAGCGTGTTTTTGTACTCCAAGACCAGTCCGACGAAGGGAACCAGGTACCCCACGATTTTCAGGAAATGGGCGACGTTGAAGGCGTTGTCAAACAGGGCCTCGGAGCCGAACGCCATGTACGCCTGGGTGAGGACATTGGCGACCATGCTGACCATCACCGAGTGCACGAATACCGTTTTCTCCCGCTTGTAGAAGCGGGGAAACAGGAAGATTCCAGCGAACAGGAAGAGAATCAGGGGCACCACATCCCAGGGGCGGGTGAACAGGGCGTCCGGAAACATGGTCTGCGGGAGCTCGGTGCTGGAGGCGCAATACTGGATAACCGCATAGGCCACCAACGCAAAAATGAACCCGATGCCAGCCAGAAACTTCAACTGATCCGTGCTTTTGTCGTGGCCGGACCGCATCAACAGCATCACTGCGGCGATCAGGATGATGGCATTGAAGACGCGGGAGATGGCCCAGGTGAATGGCGCCAGGTTGGTGGCCATGGCTTTGCCTTCAATCAAGCGGTCAGACGCCAGGGTGTGGAACGCATCCACCATGCCTGCACACAAAAAGGCCATGGCGATGATGGGCAGGGTCATGTCCCGGTTGAAATAGAAATTGAACAGGGCCAGGACGAAGACCACGATGGCCGCGGCAAAGGCGCTCCATTCAAGAATCGTATGAACAAATGCCCCGGACTGAGAGTGAATGGCCCTTTCCTTGAGTTCCTCAGGGGACAGCTGGCTGATCACAGCCGGGTCCAGGGGTGCGGGTTGGGAGCCGAAGTCGTAACCCATCAGGTTCAGGAACAGGGGCACGAAACACACCGCCAGAACAGCCCACGTGATGCCAGGGGGCATGCGTGTAGCCCGGACCTTACCTGTATCTTTGCTTTCTTCCGAATCAGGAAATTGGGTTGGGGTTTCCATAAATCAACTCATTCATTCGATGAGGTGTTTTGTATGAGTTTTCCTGCTCCGGCCTGAAAACGGGTCGGAAAGCAAATTCGGTAAATAGAAGGAGCACAAACCAAACCCTGCGTTGAGTCCTGTAAAAGGACCGATCCAGATTTGGGGTGAAAATCAAAAGCTTGTGAAAAAAAGAAGGGTTGGTGCTGGTTGGAAGAATTTAAACGGTCTGTGTTTGCAATACAAGCGTGATGGAGTTTCCGGAATGGAAACCTTGGAAAGCGGATGCCTTGCCGGAATTTCAGGCGGTTTGATAGAGATAATCCTGAATTCAGTCCAAGTCGGAAAACCCGGGCAGGTTTGACCCAAATTTTTTTTGCTGGCAAATAAACCTTCATGCATAAGTCTCTGAAGTTTGCTAATCAACTGATTTGCTCTTTAACCACTCCAAAAACGATGAAAGAGGTTTTTGCAACTCCAATTTCTTTTCACCCCCTGCATCTTTGAGCAACTAACGGCTTCACCAACTCCCAGCTTATGAAAGGCAAAGGAGACCCTATGCTTGAGCCAATGGAAAGTTCAAATTTTTATTTTTGCTTGAATACCGACTCTCCACCCCCCTTCATACAAGTAGAGATTGGAAGGTTATTCAATATGCGTTTATTCCAAATTTAAGGGTTCTAAAGATATAAAGCCAAGATAAATTAAAGAAACCGTAAAAAAACACGCTTGGACCAGTAAAATTTACAAGACCGAAAATTTTCTCTGAATTTGTGGTCGGAGCCAGAACTCTTTAAAGTATAAATTATTATGGATGGGTTTAGACCAAAAATGTTGACTCAAAACGGAATGTTAACAAAACAAAATAAGCATTAGAAATCCTTCTAAAGGTTGGAAATTGTTTTGCGAAAGTTAAACGAGTACCCAGTTACAGGGTTAGGGCCCGGGGCGGTAATACTTCTAACCCCATGCTTTACAATTATTAATTTAGATAAAATCTTTTGAACAAACAGGAAGGGAATTGTCAAGCTTGTTGGAAAGGAGTTAGCTATAAGGTTGGGCACGAAGCATGTTTGGTAGCCGGGCAATATTCAACTATTATCCCCATGTCGAACCTTCTTGAGGATGTCCAGAATCTTTTTCGACTCGTACAAGCGGCTCAGTTTGTAAAGCCGATCGGCCAGTTCGGCTTCCTTGTCTCCAAGCACTTTCAGTTCATTGAGGTCTTTTTCAAACTCAAGAAACAGGCCCATGCGGGCATGGCGTGCCAGGCCGTCCCAGAGAGCCTGGGGAATGTGGATGGACTCGTAATCCAGCTTCTGCTCGGAACCTCCATTGGTCCCTTTCTGGGAAGAGGAAGGGCTTCCCGAACCATCGGCCGTTTGCCGGAACTTGTCTTTCAGCAGTTTCCGGGTGATGGTCAGAAGATCTTCGTAGACCACCGGTTTTCTCAGCACGGCATCGGCGCCTAAATTAATGAATTCCTTGGTCTGGTGCGTCAGGGTGGATGCGGTGGTCATGACGATTTTGAACCGTTCCTTGCCGTACTTCTCATGAATTCGTTTCATCACTTCGGAGCCGGACATGCCCGGCATCTGCTGGTCGAGGAAAATGATGTCCGGTTTCCAGTTTTCGATCAGTTTCAATCCCTTTTCCCCGTCCTCCGCCATTTGCACCTCGGCGCCGATGGTGGAGATCAGTTCCTTCAGAATGTCCAGGTTGGCCATGTTGTCGTCCACCAGAAGAGCCTGGATATTGGCATCCTGCGCGGACGCCTCGATGTTTTGAAGCATCAGGTCTGCGTCGACCTTTCTTTCCACTTTCAGGAGGATCAGTGAAAAATAAAAACGGGTTCCTTTTCCGGGCTTGGTATCGAATTTCAATTGACCGTCCATGATGTCCACCAGCCTTTGGGCGATGGTGAGGCCCATGCCGGTGCCGCCTTTCTGCTGACCGATGTTTCCCTGCCGGAACGGTACGAAGATAACCTTGTGTTCTTCATTGGGGATGCCGGGGCCGGTGTCGATGACTTCAAATAAGAACTCATCGTTTTTCTTTGGCGTGACACGGAACAGCACTCCGCCCTGGTCGGTGAACTTGGCGGCATTGCTCAACAGTTTCACCAGCACCCGGCGGATTTTGCCTTCATCGCCCCACACCCAGCGCTCCTCATCCAGCGGAAACGATTCCATTTTGAACTGGAGGTCTTTTTGCTGGCAGTCGATGCGCGTGATTTCCGCCAGCTGGTGAATCAGGGCTGTCAGGTTGAATTCAATCCGGTCGAGGTTTTCCTTGCGGGCCTCGATTTTGGAAACGTCCAGGATGTCATTGATGAGTGAAAGAAGGTGATCCCCGGACCGGTACACCATGTTGATTTTTTCTTTTTGCTCATCGGTGAGGTTGGCGCCCCTTCTCAGTATCTGGCTGTACCCGAGAATGGCATTGAGCGGGGTGCGGATTTCGTGACTCATGTTCACCAGGAACAGGCTTTTGGCGTTGTCCATCTCTTGGGCTTCTTTGGCGGCTTTCTCCGCCTGGAAGGCCTTTCGCGTGCGTTCGATGACCTGCTCTTCCAGTTCATCCTGGTGCTTCTTGATGACGCTGGTCATGCGGTTGAAGGAACGGGCGAGGAGTCCTACTTCATCTTTGGAGTCTGCAGCCAGTTCCATATCCCAGTTGCCGTGGCTGATGGCCTCCGCCTGCCGGGTCAGCCGTTCCATCGGTCTTAGTGTATGGCGCATAAACCATCCCGTAATCAGGGCCAGGAAAGCAGCCAGAATCAGAAAACCCACCATCAAATGGGTCTTGAGTTCCGAGACCGGCGCCAGTACTTCCTCGCGGTCCACCATAACGACCAGGTTCCAGCCGATGCCCTTGAAGTTCTGCCAGCCATCGGAAGTGGTGTAAGCCGTCAGGGACGGACCGTAATCCGTCGGGCCATAATGAAATCCGCGTCCTTCATTCAGCGCGGCCTGGACTTCAGCCCAATGGGAAAAGTCCTTGCCAAAATGTCTTGCCAGGCTGGCGGGTCTCGGAGCCAGGGGATTGGAACCGAAAACCAGGATTTGCCCTTTATCATTGAGCAGGAAGAACTTCAGGGTTCTCAATTCTGATTTTATCCGCACGTCATTCAGGATTTCTTCAAACAACTCGATATTGAGTCCTGCCCGGACCAGTCCTTCGAACTGCCCTTTATCGTCGATGACTTTTTTAGAAACGGTCAGGATGTACCCGTTGGAGCTTTTGTCGTAGTGAATATCCTCGAATGAAAGACTGTCCTGACTCTGGATAGCCTTTTGATACCAGGTCTCGTCCGCCTGGTAGAAATCGGTGGTGCGCGGGTAGGTCCCCATGATGACTCCGTACCGGTTGACAGCAAAGATCTCGCTGAACACGAAAAATTTGAATTTATTGTTCAGGAACCGAATTTTGTTTTCGAATTCGCGGGAAAGGGGATTGAGCAGGATGTTGCGGATTTCCGGGGTGCCCAGTCCCTTTTTCCAGTCTTTATCAATTCTTTGGATGAAGGCTTCCCGGTCCGGCATGGAAGCGTATTCCTGGTTAGACCGTTCAAACAGGCGGTCGAGAAACATGTCGAGTGGTTGCAGCTCCACTTCCTCGACCCGCAAAAAGAGGCTGCGGTCAAGGGTGTCCATGGCTTCTTCAACCAGGTCGTGAAGCTCGGTGCCGATGCGGTTCTGCAGGACGGTTTCAAACCGCTGGAGGAGGGAATAAACAGACAGGCCGATGGCAAGGCTGATACCGATGGCAAACAGGTATATCTTGTTTTTCAATTTCATAACTCAACGTGCTTGAAAACGTAAAACAATCTAAAACGATTCCCCACAACCGTATCGCTTCGCTATTATGAGCAAGTTAAATGGTGCGCCGACTTCGGGTCAATCTAAAAAAGCTGTAAATGAAAACGACTTTAAATACAGAATTTGGTATAGCCGATACTAAAAAATTGAATGAATCAGGAGGGGGTGAAATTTTTTTCAAATTGGTTGGATTTAATTTCAGGAATTCGGAATGCCTTGGGAATATGCTACCTAATAAAGTTATTTTATTAGGAGGAATTTCCTACATTATGTACACAAGGTTTTCCACCAAGGGTTGTATTGAGGAGCAGCCGTTGGCGGTCACGATGCGATCGTCGGCCAGAACCGGCACTTCTTCGCAGGGGATGCCCTGGTTTTCGAGTTCCGATCGGGCGGCGGAATCCCCGGGGCAGGCCGCCCGGCCCGGCAACAGGCCGGCTTTTCCCACGACCACAATGGAGGTACCGATGGCAGCAATGATGCTGCCCGCGCGGTGATGGTCGACCAGGATCTGCGGCACGATGGGGTCGTTCCACAGGGATTTGGCCGCTCCTTTGCCGCCTGTCAGCACGATGGCGTGGTATTTTCCGGAAACCCCTTCCTGCTTGTTCCAGTCGATGATCGTGCCGTCGGGGGTGAACCGTTCCTTCTTCATGCCGGTGGCCTCCCGTCCCGATTTGGACAGGACCACGACCCGCGCTCCAGTGGGTTCCAGGGCTTCAAGCAAACCCAGAAGTTCGTCTCCATCGAACTGGTTATTTGGCATGATGATAAGGATGTTTTTTCCATCAATTGACATAGGCTATCCAAAACAATTGAATTTATATAAATTTTGTATAAAATGAGGCGTTGCCGATTGGAAAATGGTGATTTAAAATGCCTCTTTCTTTTCGTGATGCCGAAATTATTTGAGTCCGTTATTTCCGAGGTCAGAATGATTCAAAAGAACCTGATACTGGTAGTGGACGATGATCCCGACAGCTGCCAGATTTTAAATGAATTCTTTCATTCCCTGGATTACAGGGTGGAAACGGCTGAAGATGGACAGGCCGGCTTGAAGAAATTTTTCGATAGCAAGCCCTGCCTCGTGGTTCTCGATGTACGCATGCCCATCATGGATGGTTACCAGATGTTGAAACGAATCCGGGAAATCGACTCCGACACTCCGGTGATCATCGTATCCGCCCAGTCCTACCTGGACGGTGTTGAAGAATGCATGAAGCAGGGGGCAACCGATGTTCTTCACAAACCCATTGAACTGGTTCAACTTGAAGAAAAGGTGACCCGTTACCTCAAGAACTAGCCCTGCCTCTTGTAGATGTCACTCCCTAAAAGAGGTTGTCTCAGGTATATGAAAGGGGAACCAGGTAAACCTGTTCTGTATCTTCCTGTTTGATAAAGGATTTTGTGGTGGGGCATTGAAACGGGTTGGCCAGCACATTTTTGACATCCGTCGGAAGGTCCTTCCCCTCCCAGAATTCTTCCACACTTTGCGTATTGTCCGGGCCGTTTTCAAGCAACACGTGGTGGCGGGTGGGGTGCACATCCCCGCAGGCATCGCACACGCTGTGAACTTCATACTTTTTCATTATCCACTCCCTACCAGAGAAAAAAGATTTCCTGAAAAGACAGGTATTTGAATTGTTTCCTTTCTTTACCCTCTTTGTCAAGAGGACCCAATCTTCTATTTCGGGGGATTGAACGGGATCTCCCGGGTGAATACGGGAGGATGACGCGAATCGAAATGAGCCTCGGCCACCAGCACGCCGCGCCGGTCGTCGCCCTTGATCACCAGTTGGCGCCCGGCTTTGTTCAGGTGGGGTTGTCCCGGAACGATCAATGTGTCCTTAGGGATGAGGGGGATGCGTAGGGATTTGGCGGCCTCGACTTCATCTCTGTGACCATTCTCCGAAGGCGGCCAGTTGGCCTTGCCAACCGTGGAGAACATCCATTTCACAAATTCGGTCGGGCGCTGGTCGGGGAACATCGCGGAAAACGAGGAGCGGGAGACCTGCCGCGGAGAGGACAGGTATCGGACCACCTTCACCGCCTGCTCCAGTTTTGGATAGGCAGGGGGATTTGTCCAGTCAATGAACAAAAGGGGAACGACCAGCAAAAACCCCAGCGCACCCCAGATGGCAAACGCCTTCGCTCCCTCACCTGCAGATCTCATCTTCCTCTCCATCCCGGTTCATTCGACAAAATTCAGTTTCGCAGAATCTGTAAAAGAATCAATATGGATTTATAAGGAAGAAGAGAGGGGCCGCCAATCAATCCATGTCCTGCTTGAGAACCTGGAGCAGTTCTTTCTGTGCCAGGGGATTGGTGGACAGCTGGTCCAGGAACCGCAACTCGAAAATCACCTGCCTGTCCTTGATCCAGATCTTGGGGAAGGGCGTTTCGATTTCGTTGAACACGTATTCCCGCTTGCCTACCTTCATGATGGCCCGGGGGGAAGGGGGTTCGAAACCGAATGCGCTGGTAAAAGGAATTTCCTGTTCCTTCAGGAAGGCTTCCAGCTTGCCCTCGCTGTCGGCCACCATCAGCTTGTGGTCCTTCGCCCATTCACGAAACGATTTGAACATGTCCCGGGGAAAGGCGGTAATGGGAATGGTGTCGAGGTGTTCCCAGCGCTCTCCCTTGTTCACTTCAATGACCAGGTCGAAGTGCTGCAGGGTCTCGTGCACGTCGGGCAGGGTCACCTCGATGTCTGACTCGCACGCGCTTTCCGCAACCTGGGTAACGGGAACCGAGTTGGTATTCTGCTTGTGAAAAAGCTGACTGCGGACCTGGGTGCAGTTCGACGTTTTGTATTCGTTGGGAACGCTCAGGGTGGCACCACCGAATTGATGATACTCGCTTTGCTGAGGCAAAGCAGAGAGGACAGGGGCAGGAAGAACCAGGATTGCAAACAGCCAGAGAAGAAGGCCTGTTATACGGGAATGGGGTGGACCGGAACCGGGTGAAATAGGAAAACGAGCGGGCATGATCCTTACCTGGAAAGCGGTTGTTTCTGGCAATCATATCGAAATCAGGTTTCTGCGCATAGCGCAAAAATGGGGCAGAATCGGCTTTTCAAAGCGAAAACTTTGAAATTATTTTCCTAATGCATTTTGTAATAAGCGTCCTTTTAAGACGGAAAGGAATGAAGACAAACTCCTTTCAAAGTGTCTGCGGAATTATTCGAACAAACTTATAAAAATATTACAGATGCGAACCGAAGTTCCAGCGAGGTGAAGGCCGTTCCAACGTCTCAAAGAAGGTGACCCTGTCAGGTTGCTTCTGTTAAAATCGAAACCTTTATATTGGCTTTCAAGCCGACACCACAATTCGTTTTCATGTTGTTCTTCGACCTGCTCTCTTTCTCTGAGTTCTTTTCGAAATGAAACTTTTTTCTGTTTCCTTTAAGGCGCTGGTGTTGTTCCTGTTTTCCGTGACAACGGTGCTTGGCGGACAGGCCGATCCGGAAGTGGTCGTCTCCCCTTCCACCGGAATCGAGCTGGTGCGCATACCGGGCAGCTGTTACATGATGGGCGATGACCGGGGTTACGATTACGAACGCCCGGCTCACGAGGTGTGTGTCGGTGACTTCTACATCGGGCGCTACGAGGTGACGCAGGAGCAGTACGAAAAGTTGATGGGCAGGAATCCATCGAAGTACAAAGGACCCCGCCGCCCGGTGGAGCGCATCTCGTGGAACGATGCTGAGGAGTTCATCCAAAAGCTCAATGAAACGGAAAGCACGGATGTGTACCGCCTGCCCACGGAAGCGGAATGGGAACGGGCCGCACGGGGCGGCACCACCACGCGTTATTACTGGGGAGACGAAATCGACAACGACTACGTCTGGTATTACGGTTCGGCCGAGTTCCAGACCCACCCCGTCGGCACGCGCAAGCCGAATCCGTTCGGGTTGTATGACATGCTGGGGAATGTGTGGGAGTGGGTGAGCGACTGGTACGATCCGGAATATTACTCCAAAAGTCCGCGTGACAATCCCAAAGGACCCGAAACCGGACGTTTCAAAACCCGCCGCGGCGGAGCCGTGACCAACCTCGTCACCTATGTGCGTTCAGCCACACGCTACCGGGGCCCCCCCGGTCATCGGCATTACATACTGGGTTTTCGCGTTGCCCGCTCCGTGGAGGGAGAAGGCGACCGTTAAAACCCAATTTGAGGTTTCGATTTCACATCAAATGGTGTACGGTTTGGGGCATACCGTCATCGATAATCAATGGAGAGAAAGGGTTATGCCTTCCGAACACCAACGCCGATTTTCACTGGACAAGGTCGAGATCGATCCCGTCATCAAAAACCGCATCATGTCCGCCGATGGAGACGACCATGTCGGCGACTGGGATGGCGAACACATCGAGGACCTGGTCAAGGAACTGGACCGCATCGAGGAGAGGGTGGATCCCAGCTATTCCACTCTGCCGCACCGTGAAAACATCCCTCAGGATTTGCAGGACAAGGTGGAAAAGGATTATCCCGTCTGGGCCTGTGACCGTCACGGAAAGTGCCTGGTTGGGGAAAACTCCGACACCATTGAAACTGTCGAAACCATCCGTGCCCACTACGAAAAAGAATATGGTGGCGTGGACAAATTCCTCGAAAAGCTTCGTATCGAGCGGGAAAAATTCGAAGCGGAACTGCGCGCAAAAAATAAAGATATATAACCTTACCCCAAACGGGCTATAAAGTTGTCGTTGAAATTTAACGGCTTTTTGGCCCGGTCCCGGCTGGCTTCATCAATCCCCCCTGATTGGCCAGTTTCCGATAACGGATAAGTCTTGACAGCCTTTGAATACCTGATATAAGGGAATTGGATTTAAAGATTTTCAGGGGGGGTTGTTATGCCGATCGGAAAAGTTAAGTGGTTCAGCAACAAAAAAGGTTATGGCTTCATCCAGTCAGAAGAAGGAAAAGACATTTTTGTTCACTACTCAGCGATTCAAGAGGAAGGTTATCGGTCACTCACTCAGGGGCAGGATGTGCAGTTTGAAATCAGCGACGGTCCCAAAGGCCCACAGGCTTCGAATGTGTTGAAGAAGGAAATCTAGTCCACCGGCCACAGCAAATCTGCAGGCGGGGCTTTGGCCCCGCCTTTTTTTATGCCCGGTTGTTTTGAAAGCATCGCACTCCCAAGGCGGCAACAAACAACACCCCGAAGGTGGCAACAATCATCGCACCGGTCGGCACATCCAGTGAAAAAGACAACGCCAGTCCGGCCAGGCTTCCCACCACACCAATCACCGATCCCAAAACGAATTGACGATACAGGGTATTGGCAAACAACGTGGCACAAACCGCCGGTATGATGAGCAGGGTGAACACCAGGAAGATGCCTGCGGTTTTGATCGACACGGCAATCACCAAACCGAGCAGGGCGTAAAACACGAAGTCCCACAAGGCACGGCGGTAGGACCCGGCGTCGGCGGTTTTTCGGTCGAACCAGGTTTCAATCGACTTCCTCCATTTCCAGGCGAGCAGGCCGACGATGCCGGCGGTTGCTGTCAGGGAAACGACTCCTGTCCAGGTGATCCATAGAATGGAGCCGTTCAGCATGTACTGGATGTGTTCCGCGGCATGCGGCGCACGGTCGGCAATGATGATGGCGAGCGACGCGCCGACAACATACACAATACCGATCACCGCTTCCTGGGACACTTCGGGAAAGCGGTACTCGACCAGTGCGAAAAACAAGGCCCCCAAGAGAATGAACAGCAGGGAGAGTCCTTGCGCCCCCCATGAGTGGGCATCCCATTCCAGTGCAAAACCCAGTGTCGCACCCAGCGCCGCAAGTTGTGCGAGAGACAAATCGACAAAGATCACCTCGCGTTTCAGCACATGCAAACCGAAGTAAGTGAAGACAAGGGCGAGAATGATGCATCCGGCGGCAGGTGCGGCCATGAAAGTGAAGAATCCGGTCATGGTTGAAGGGCTCCGTTTATCTGGCGAACCAGAAAGTCGAAAAAATCGATTGTGGTCCGGGCTTCAGGCACGCCCCCAACCCCCGGAGGCAGACTGAGGATACGCGCTCCGGTTTTTCCTGCAAGCAGCTCTGAAAAACGTAGACGGTAATAACTGGCCTGTAAAATGATCGTCACTTTTTGCGATTTCATTTTCTCCGCCAGTTGGGCGAGGTGAGCGGGAGTGGGCTGGACCCCGGGTTTCACCTCGACGGTACCGATCGATTCGATACCGAACCGTTGAAGAAAGTAATCCCATGTACGGTGGTAGGTGACGAGCCGTGCCCCTTTTACCGGGTCCATGATTCGCTTCCATTGGTTGAGTTTTTCCTTGAAGCGTTTCACAAACCGGTCGCGGTTGGATTCGAATTCGCTTTCGTGTTCCGGGTCGAGTTTGGCAAGGTGATCTGCCAGCAGGAACACCATGGGTTTTATGTTTTCCGGATCCAGCGTGTAGTGTGGGTTGCCGAAGGGATGGACATCGCCCATCGACCTGTCCACCGGACCTGTGGGTATCTGGATGGGATCGACAGCCAGCGACATGTCGAGCAGGCCCGGTTCGCCGAACCGGATTTTTGAATTGCGCGCTCCCTGGATCAACAGGGGCAACCAGCCCACCTCCAGATCGAGCCCCTGGTAAATCAGGAGATCCGCATCGTGCAGGGTGACCATGAGGCTCGGTTTGGCCTGCACGAAGTGCGCGTCCTGATAGCCGCGTGTGAGACTGGCGACTTCCACACGGTTTCCACCCACCTCGCGGACAAGCGATGCAATGTCCTCGGTGGTGGTGACGACCTTCATCGCGGCGTGGGCCGGGACCGCGCTCAGCAAAAGCAGGAGCGCGATCCCGAAAACCGCCACTGGAAGCCGATATTTGTACGATTGTGAGTTGCCGTCTCCTCTCATCGTATTCTTCCTCAATACGTGTGTGCGGGATGGGAACCCATCGAGAAGTTCAACTGCAACAGTACCTGTTGTTCCTCCGAGAATCCCTGGTCGAGATAATTGTACTGCAGGCGGATGGCGGAGAACTCGCTCGGCACGTAACCGATGAGACCGGACCAGCGGTACGAGTCGTCAAAGTGTTGCGGCTGATGGAAACCGACGTAGTCGTAACGGCCCTGCACCCACCAGCGTTCCAGAAACTGGTACTGCACCATGCTGTACATGCCGCCCCGGTTGAGGTCCGGGTTGGCGACGTTGGTGGCGGGATTGGTGCCGGTCTGCTGAAAGGAGCCGATGTACTCCGTCTGCCAGATGAGTGTTTTGTAACGCGACCGCTTGGCGGGATTCCATTTGACCGTCATGTTGCCTCCCACCAGGTTGGTGCGGCCGCGCCCGGAACCGGCCTGGGCTCCCGCCTGGTTGCGTCCGGTGGCGAAGGAGCCTCCCAATTCCAGCGTGGTTTCCTCGTCCAGGTCCCAAAGGTTTTTCAGGTGCGCCAGATAGAGAAAATCGTTATTCAATGGGCCATTGAATTGAAGTTCATTGTCTCCCTGGACCACTTGAAATATGGCTTCCGAGTACCAGGGCACCGGTACAAGATAACTGGTTCCCACGCCGACCTCAAGCAGGCCTTCGTCCCCAAACAGGGTTTCATTGACCAGGGGCTGGTCAATGAATGGAAACTGATGGGTGTGAAGCAGGTTGTGCTTGCCAAAGCTGGTATAAAATTTTCCGGCGCGAAGAGCCAGCCTGTCCATCAGCAACGCATCAATGAAGGATTCCTCGATTCCCACTTCGTCGCCTTCGAAAGTGGCACGGAAATTGGCGCGGAGATAGGTGTCTACGTTGGCGGTGAATTGAAGTTCCATCTCCTGGATTTTGAAGCCGGTCGAGTTTTCGTTGTTGGGATCGGCGTTTCCAATGGACCTGTACTGTCCGAGAAACAGGCCGTTGACGGATATGGCCGGGTTGAAAAACCTCGACAACCCTGTGGCGGTGGAGAATGAGGAGTCGGCGGAACTGCCGGTTCCTTTTGGCAGATTCTTGTAAATATCCGGCGTGGTGGTGCCGGATGGCTGGGTGCCGGGGGCCTGTTGCGGCGCGGTGGGCCCGGATGGCTGAGTCTCCAGCTTTTTGATGCGCCGTTCCAGTCGTTTGATCTGTTGTTCGAGTTTGTACGTTTCCGTATCGGTGGTTGCTTCCTGGGCCCAGGCGGAACTCGCCAGCAGGCAGGCACTCCACACCATAACGGAGAGCTTGAGCGGATTCATGCAAAACTCCTGAATTTGTTTGCAACACGCAGGGAATGCCACGCGTCCGGAAATGCCGGTCGCAGCACGGGCGTTGCGGTGAATGATCGTGGATCAAAAACCTTGAATGTTCAGGAGTGAAGGGGAGGGCTTCTTCCGGAGTGGCGGGTGGAGATTAGCTTGGAATGCGTTTCCTGGTAAAAAATGGTCTGGGAAACGGTACCAAAATCCACATTCAACGGTGCGAGGGTGGGGATCAGCCCCGCATTGGAATGTGAAAAGTGGCAGGGAGAGCAATCCTGATGCAGGTCTTTCAGGTCAAATTCATGGCTGTGCAGGTAGGGAGAAAAGCCCACCATGGACGCAAAGCACAGGGTGAACAGTGCGGTCCATAGAAACTTCTGGTTTCGAATGGGGCTTTTTGTCGTCATGAGAATAACCTTTACCGGACTATCCGGGTTGCGCTTAAGATGCACGCCCTCGTACAAGGATTCGGCTTAAATGAAAAAAAGATAATGGAGACGGTGCAGGGGAAGGTGCCTGAAAAGAGAAACCCCCCTCTTCCTGTGGAAGAGAGGGGCCTGACCTCTGGGGAGGAGTGAGCCCTGTCCTTGGCAGGATTGGACTCTGGAGAAAATCAATCTTCGCTGTAAAAGTGGTCTTCGTATTCCAGTCCACCGTACATTTCGTTCAGCAGTTTGCGATTTACGTCTTTCGGCTTGATCTGGAGGTTTTTCTTTTCCGGATCGAAAAAACTTTCCCAGTATTTTTTGCTGAGGGCCTGCGTGGATACTTCTTTTTTTAATTTACCGTTGCGACCGAAGACTTTAACCGGATATAGCATGATTACCTCCTTCAGCTTAGGTGGGCGGAGCCTGATTTATTTGTTACCGGCAGTCGGGGCCGGGTACTTTATGTTTTAAATGATTGCGCGGGACAGAATATGAAGTCCCCCCTTTATCTATTGTCATAATAAGAATTGAGAATTAAATGAGGGTTAAAGGAATATTAAAAAATTTTAATTTTAAATCAGCCATCCGCTTTGCGGGGAAGCGGGGAAGCGGGGGAGGGGGACTAAAAAATTTGCCGAAATGCTTGATTTGGCCGAAACAAACGGTTATTTTTTGAATCTAAATCTATGAATCCAGGCGGAATCTCAACCGGAAACTTTAAAAATTTATGACCTCGAAATCTCCAAAACCCCTTTGGGATAAAGCTTTTTGGGCCAAACCGCTTAGCCTTGCGGAATCCCTGAAAATCCGGGACGGTCTTTCTTCTCCACCACCGCAGCAGGTGCCGTCCCCTGTTTTGCAGGCCATCCAGTCCCGAATGAACCGAAACCGAATTCGTGGTATTTGCCTGAATTGACCGGGTTTTTTCCTCGTGAAATCCGGGTTGGAATGGGGAAGGGGGACGGTCGCCAAAAGGAATAGTTGTCTTCCAGACAATAAAAAACCCCCTGCCGGTTGAACCTGGCAGGGAGTTTTTGTTTTCGGGCCTATTTTGGTTTCATGGGAAGGGTCAGGGTGACTGTGGTTCCCTTTCCAGTTTCACTGCGAATGTCGATATCCCCTCCGTGATTTTTGACCACACCAAGTACCATCATTAAGCCCAGGCCGGCCCGCTTGCCGGCTTTCTTGGTGGTGAAAAAGGGGTCAAAAATACGATCACGGATCTCTTCCGGAATACCGCAACCCGTATCCTGGATATGGACTTTGACCTTGTCTTCCAGCTGTTCGGTGGCAAGGACAATTTTCCCGTTTTCGCCAGAAGTCGCCTCCACGGCGTTGCGGAACAGGTGTTCGAATGCAAGCTTCAATTGCGCCGCATTACCCTGGACCGTTCTCAAATTTGAAAAGGATTGCTCTTCAAGACGGATGGAGCCGTCCTGAGGAACGATGTTGGGTTCCTTCAAAATCTCTCTCAACAATTCATGAAGGTCAATTGCCTCCGGCTCCCCAAGCGGAGGGATTTCGCATCGCTGTAACCGTTCGCTGAGATCCGCAATGCGGCGGCATTCGTTGAGAGCAACCATCATGAGCCCTTTATGTATTTCCTCCATTGCGGCCCGGTCACTGAGCTGTTCCAGAATATTCTGAATTCCCTGGATTGGGTTGGTGATCTGGTTTGCAAGTCCAAGAAGAACCTGGGTGGCGGCCACAGAGCGTTCTGAAGCAATTTGCTTTTCGTGGTGCTGGTTCATGGACTGGAGGTAGTAATCCATTCTTTCCTGAAACTCGGTTTTCATGCGTGCCAGTTCTGACTCCAGTCGATTCCGATTGGTGTTGTCGTTCAAAATACCGCAAACCCCGTACAGGATGCCGGACGAATTTCGCATGGGATGCTTGATCATTGTGTAATTGTGGATTCCATCATCGTGCAGAATGGAGTCCTGTGATTCGACATTCTGTCCTTTGTCCAGTGCTTGCCGATCGGATTCGGAGAGTATATCGGCAATATCTGCAGGGAAAATTTCATGGTCGGATTTCCCTATTAACTGGTCGCGCCGGACATGGAAAAGTTTCTGAAACGCCGTATTGGCAAGCAGGTAACGCCCGTTCATATCCTTGATGTAAATGGGCAGGGAAGCCTGGTTCAGAATATCGTTCAAGTGGCGCTCACTTTCCTGAATGGTTTCCTCTGCACGAATCTGCGGTGTGACGTCTCTTATGATATTCAAGCTCAGCTTTTCGTTTTGAACAAGGAAGGAACTTATGACCACCTGTGCAGAAAAAACGGTACCGTCTCTCTTTGTAAAGTGGGCGAGATTGCTTTTTTTCCGCGGATGCAGCCCCAATGCGCTTCCCTGGGTTCCCCCGGAAAATTCTGAACTGGACCCGTTGACCACGAGGTCGGTGTATTTCAGTTTACCCAGCTCACCCCGGCCGTATCCGAAAAGCTTGGTTGCGGCTTCATTGCCGTCCAGCAACTGGTTGTCTGAAAGGTTGACAAGCAGAATAGCGTCGGTCTCTGCCTCCATCAGCTTGCGGAACTTTTCCTCGTTTTCCATGGAAGCGATTTCAAATTCCTTTCGTTTGCGGACGTCATGAATGATCCCTACGAACATGCGGCGGTAACCCTGATAGATTTCGCGTACTGCAATCTCCACAGGGAAAGTCGAGCCATCCTTGTGTTGGCCCGGAAATTCCCTGGGCTCTTTTCCGACCAAATTGCTTTTGCCCGTTTGCAAAAAGCGGGAAAGATAATTTCCATGTTCGCTTCGGTAAGGTTCCGGCATCAGGATACTGACATTGTGGCCGATAACTTCCGCGCTTCTGTAACCGAACATCGTTTCTGCCGTGCTGTTGATTGACTGGATTATTCCGCTCTCGTCAATGGTGACAAAGCCATCCACCGCCTGGTCGATAATGGATGAAAGGAGAGCTTCTCTTTGTTTGATATTGTTTTCGCGTTCGCGCATTTCGTGGATGTCCTGCGCGATGGCGATGATGGGGGCGCTCTCCTGTCCTCCCTTCTTCTCATATATCAGGTTCCAAAAGAGGGTTCGTTTTTCAGAATCCTGTGCCGGGGTAAGATTTTCAAACTGATAAACCCCCTTGTTTTTTAGCGTTTCCTGCGCGGTACTCTCCATTGCTTTCCAATCTTTACCTGGCATGATGTGCTCAAAGAAATTACGGTTTTCAACCTCCTGCCTGTTCCAACCCAGATTGGATTCCGCATCCGGGCCGACTTGGAGAATGTTGAAGTCTGCAGAAAGGATGATGGGAACCAGGCCGGACTTTTTCAGGATGGAGTCATAATAATTTTTGACTTCCTGTTTTTCCGTTTCCGCAATTTCCTTCAGGCTTTGCAATTCCCCTTCCAGTTTTGTGCGCAATTGCTTGATTTCTTCATCGGCTTTTGGATCATGAGAAATGTCAACTAGAACTCCAAACGCTTCCTTGGCTTCATCGCCGTTTTTAAAGAGAGCCAGGCTGATCAACCCTTTCTTGCAGTTTTCCTGCAAACCATTACCAAACGTCAGGGGAAGAATCAAAGTCGCCGAACCCTTCTCCTGGAGGGGATCAAGCACATCTCTCTTCAATTCAATTTCCTCACCCGGGGGGAACAGGAAGCTCAAGGATTGCCCTTGTGCGGCCTCTTCCAGGTAACCAGTCAATTCCTGGGCCCCCTGGTTCCACGACATGATGGTGCCCTGTGTGTTCATGGTGAAAAGTGGCAGATCCACTTTGTCCAGTCGCTGGTTCTGGTATTGGAGATCTTCTATCAGGTAATTCTTCTCTTCCAGGTCTCTCAGCATTTGCTGGTTTGCTATTTCCAAATTGCCCATGTCATGCTTCAGTTCCTTGAGTTCACCTGTTTGCAAATCCAGTTTGTCCTGGATTCCTCGGAGTTCTTCCAGATCCGATTCCAACAGGGTCCGGGAAGCTTCCAGTACTTCCAGGTTTTCCTTGTATTTTTCCAAGTCCTTTTTAAGCTGGGTATATTCGGTTTCCACCCAGTTTTTAGCAACATGGGCCTCGTCCAGAGACTCTTGAATCTGCTGTATTTCCAGATCTTTGGAATCCACCAGAGACTGGAGGTTTTCCAGTTCTTCCTCGGATGGGGCATTTTCCCTGAATTCCTCGTAATCTTTTTGAAGGCTCTGCAATTGGACGGTTTTTTCTTCCAAAAGGGCCTTCAAATTTTCGATTTCTTTCTTAAAGTTTTGAACTTCGTTCTTATACTCTTCTTCAGGGTTTTCCTGGGTGCGTGTCTTTGAGGCTTTATAATTTTTTCCCGACATGGAGTGTTGGGTTGATTCCAATTGCGATTTTAATTCTGCAATTTCCGCTTCTCTGTCTGCAATTTTCTTCTCCAAAACCGTGTGCTCAATTTTTACCTTTTCTTCCAGTTTTTCTTTGGTACGTAACTCGTTTTCAAGTTGAGCCTGAACCTTTTGCAGCTCGATGGATTTGTTGGAAAGCTGTTTTTCCAGGTTTGTGGCAAGTGCGGATTTTGCTTCGCCGGGTTTTTGACTTTGCAAGGCCTCTCGAAGTTTCTTTTCATCTTCCAGAGCCTGTTTTAGTTTTTGAAGTTCCTGGGTCTTGGAGACGAGTTCTTTTTGGGCGGACTCTTCTTTGTTTGATATTTTGGACTCAAGGTCTTCTTTCGCTTTTTTGGTTTCCTCCAGTTTTGTCTGAAGGGCTTCAAGCTGCTCATCGTTCCCAATGGTATTGTCTTCGTTTTCCTGTAAAGCTTTAATCTGCTCTTCAAGGTTCTGCTTTGTCAGCTTTTCCTGTTCAAGAAGGTTATTCAGCTTTTTCAGCTCCAGGGTTTTAGTCTGGAGCTTTTCTTCCATTTCGGTTTGGGCTGATTTCAATTTGGCTTCGCTGGCTTTACTGAGTTTCAGCTTGTTCTCAAGTTCGGTTTTTACGGTTTCAAGACTGGTAATGCGTTCTTTGATCTCTTCACCCACTCGGCCCTGTAGTTCCAGAATGTCATCATCCTTAAGAGGCTCGTCAAAGCCAAGGCCCAGCTCTTCTTCATTCCAGTCCAAATCCGGGTCGCCGAAACTATTATCGATAGTGGGCGCACCACCGGAGGCCCCTTGGGGAGGGTGTAATAGATTGGACATTTGCCGGGCGATGATTTTCAGTATTTCGACCTCATCCGAGTCCCAAGATTTTTGTTCATGTATGGTTTCGAAACCAATGCATCCCAAAATGGTTTCATCTGAAACCAGTGGGACGAGGAGCAGGGACTTCGCTCCCTGTTTATTCAGAAATTTCTTTTCAGCGCCCGCTTCCTTGGGCAGTTCCCCTACGTTTGGTATATGCAGGGCTTCCCTGTCGTTTAGTTTCTGGTTCAACCAGGGAAGTGTTGACAATTTGATTGGATCCGAATCAGGTTCCATGTCAGGTTCGTCTGAAACCCAGATGTGCGTGTTGTTCATTGTTTGACCGTCTTCGGAAATCAAATTGATGAAACCATGGTCCACATTGGATAGAGTTCCGTAATCTTCAAGGACCTGATTCATTTTTTGGTTGAAATAATCCTGATTGGATAAATCGCTTGGTTTCAACGAAAGCAGGTTTTTTTCCAGGTCAAACCAGAACTTGAAGCGAGCTTTTGCATGAGCGGTTTTGATCGCTTCCTGGTGGTATTTCTGCTTGTTTTCATTCAACTCGTTTGTCAGTTTCTTGATCTGTGGATCATATTTGGATTTGATGGTTTCCAAATCCTTTGTCAGGGATGTCTGTGCCGTTACGTCCTGCCCGGAAATGATGGTTCCATACACCTGATCCCGCTCATCCTTCAGCATGGCGGCTTGCCATTCGACCCTATGCTCCTTGTTTGATTTATCATGCACGGGGGTGGTGAACATTTTAAATTGTTTCGACGGGTCGTTTACAAAAGCAATGAATTCGCGCCGCAATACCTCACGCTCCTTGTTGCGGATGAGAAATGCCATCCAGTCTTTTCCAAGCAAATCCTCTTCTTTATAGCCAAGAAACTTGAGAGCTTTTTTATTGACCTGCATAATCTGGTTTGCGGTGTCCACGACAATCAAGATGGAATTGTCCACACTAAAGAATATGCGGGAGAGGGTTTTTTCCCCTGCCAAAGATTCTTCTACCAGCTTGACTTCTTCATGGAGTTGCCGAATTTTTCGAAAAGGAATGATCAGGGAAAGGCAGACGATCACCAGGCACGCGGTTATGAATTCCCACCGCTGGAAGACCGAATAATTCCCCGATTGGGAAAGGGTAGCCCCAAAGAGGAGTGGCTTGAGAAAATACTCCCAAGCTAACAAAAGGATAAGGGCAACGATCAGGGTGACCCCGACCTGCGCTCCAATTTGCTCATTCTTCTTCGACATGGAGGTTTCCTTAAATTATAGGACTTTGTCCATTGTGCGCAGGGCTAACGGGTTGAAGCGTTTTCCCGGCCAATGTCCAAGGTTCCCTTTAAGGCATTTCACATCCCCTCCTTCTTAAGATCAAGAAAGATGCCGAAAAGGAACTCTTTTCACAGGGGCGGTGGCGAGCCGCTCCAAATGAAAAGTGAGATCACTTTTTATTTTAGGGTACCCTGAGTATAGCTAATAACACTTTGAAAAGCAACAAATTAGCCGGGTTCGGAAAAAAATTGGGAAGGGGTGGAGGAAGTTTTACCAGACAGGGCCTTGCGGCACCCTTAGCTAAAACATAAGTCCTTTAATTATATGGAGTTAATGGAATTGGGGAGGGGCGATTCGGGTGTCGGTCCGTTTGGGAAATGGATAATGAACCGCCCGCGAGGGAGGGAAATTATTGAAAGTTCTATACTTAGCCTCACTCTGTGGGGGCGGGGACCGGTTCGTGGTGTGCGTAAAAAACACTTTTGGGGCTGACCCTCAGAATGAACCGCTCATCGGTCTGTGCCGGAACGATGACATTCAGCGAAAAACGCCATTGGGCCACCTTGTCGGATTGGTGGGGGCCGCCTTCAACCAGGATGGCGGATTGATGGGGATTGTTTACAAGCTGGAAATCGGTGGCCTCCTCAGGCCCTTCATTATACCGGTACACCCAGCCAAAGAGATGGCTGATGGTTTTTTCCCCATCATTCCGGATTTTGAAGAGGATGAAATTCCGGGCCTCATCCAACTTGTAATCCCTGTCGTATGAAACCAGGCCCTGGGAAACGAATGGGTCCGGTTTAGATTCGGGTGGCTGGGCAGACAGGGAGGTGGGGAATAAGGTAAAAAGAATCCCTGCTGTCAGAAATTTTGCCATGCAAAATAGATTTTGAATCGTCCGTTCTCTCTTTGCAGCTTGATGTGTCACCATGCGATCAAAAAAAAAAAGTTGTTGTTCGGGAAGCATCCCTTACACTAAAAATACTAAAACGACAGACCGGATCGAATCAAGAAATTATGAATCAGGGGACGACCCAAAATCAGAAATACAAAATTCTCTTTGTCGATACGGAAAGGAAAGTATTGGCGACGGCGAAAAAAATTTTCAGCCAGAGTGGATACCAGATTGAAGTGTGCGACGGCGCCATGCGAGCGGCGGATATGGTGGCAAACAATGGTCCCATCGCGGTCGTTTTCACGGATGAACGCATGCGGGGAATGCGTGGAACGGAACTTCTTGAAATTGTGAAGCGTGTCTCTCCCAACACCGTCAGGGTGCTCACCGCCGCACAGGTCGAAGATCACGTTGTAGAAGACATCATCAATAAAGCGGAAGTTTACCGATTCATAAGGAAGCCCGTCGATTTCAACGTCGCCCTCAAGGTGGCGAAGCAGGGGGTTTCGTTGTATGAACAGGCGGTGAGAAACGAGCAACTGGATCTGGCTCTTCACGAAATGGAAGCCGAGAAAGACAAGGTTGCCCGCGAGGCGGCCGGTCTTACGGCGCGAATCAACAAGCTAAAGCGGTCCACCCTCTACTGGTTCGCAGGTATCCTCCTCGTTATCGGGCTTGGGTTTGGTTTCAATTTTTACCAGGAATACCTCCGCCAGCAGGACCTTCAGGCCTCGAGCAACAATATGGGCAATTGGATTGCCTATAAAAATCATACGGCGCTGGACACGGTTAACAACCTGATGTGGATGACGCGCGATTTCCGCATTATTGAAAAACGGTACCCCACTTCCTGGCAGGAAGCGATGGATTGGGCGCAAAAAATGAATGCCCGGAACTACGCGGGTTATTCCGATTGGCGGGTACCAACGGTGGCGGAATATAAAAGCATTTTCGATCCGGACCGGACCAAACTGGCCTTCGACGGGAACCAGGAGTATCCCGTTGGATACCCGAAGCCCTTTGAAGGCGGCGGGGGATATGGATTCTGGACGAGCGAACGGGTCGGCGAGGACTCGGCCAAGTATTTCTTTTTTGTGGGGGGGTACGGCCGCACTGAGGCTCTCAATTATGGTGGGCCCACAATGAGCGTCCGGCTCGTTCGGAATTTGAAATAAACATTTCTTGCGGGAATGTCACCCGCCATGCTGCGCCAGCAATTGTTGCCAGCGCGGTCCTTCCACCAGTCGGCGCACCGTCAGCATGGCTTCCGGACCGAGATCCTTGCGCTGAAACAACACCCCGGGTGACTCCGGAGTGTGCGCCTGCCAATCGCCGGACTGCCACTGCTTCAATACCCCTTCCATAAGTTCCACTCCCAGCTTGATGGTTTTTCCGATCAGGGACTGTTCGTCATCGCCGGGGTCGATGTTCACCGTGTCCTTTGCGAGGATGGCGCCGGTGTCGATGCCGGGATCGATTTTCAATATGGTCGCCCCCAGGCAGTCCAGGCGTTCATCGTGAATGGGCCAGAAATTGCAGGATGAACCACGATACTCCTCAGTAAGTCCGACATGCAGGTTGAGGATGCGGCCGGGAAAAGCGTTTATGATTGGTTCGCCGACCAGCCCGCAGTCGAATAGAAGAATCAGGTCAGGGGCTATGCATTGCAATTTTTCTAAAAATCCCTCCCTTTTCAATCCGTCTGGTTGCAGAGGTTCATAAACGGGACGATTGACGCCGGGCCAATTGCGGGCGGGGGCAAACTCGCGCTCTTCGTATTCCTTTCGCCGCTGGAAAAACCAGTCCCACGCTTTTTCGGCTTCGGTGGTGGTGGACGGAAGGGGGGGATAGTTTTTACTTTCGATAAAAACAGATTGCACGGGGTGACGGGCGTTGATGCGGCGTATAAAATATTCGTGCCGCAGGTCGTTGCCAGTGATCAGTGTGAGCCGGGGTGACTGCATGCGCGTTCCTTTGTTTCTCTATGAATCTCAGTCCGTGCAATTATAACAGAGGCGGTGGGGCTTCCAATCCGGGAATGGTACAATGATTCCGGTTTGTCGCGCCACCCTCCCCAATCCCGAGCGGAGCCGTCCTGTTGCTGAACATTCTCTGGGTTTCATTCTTTCTGGTCGCCTTCCTGGTTGCCCTCTTGAAATGGATCGTGTGGGGTCAGGGGGACGTCTTTGTCTCCATCATGGGGGCGACCTTCGAGATGTCCCGTGTGGCATTCGAGATCGCGCTGGGCCTTGTGGGCATCATGAGTTTCTGGATGGGGGTCATGCGCATCGGCGAGCGAGCCGGAGTGCTCGACCTGTTCGTCCGCATCCTCCATCCTGTTCTCCACAAATTGTTTCCGGATGTACCCGAGCGTCACCCGGCCTTCGGCGCGATGGTCATGAATTTTTCCGCCAACATCCTGGGCCTGGACAATGCCGCCACGCCGCTCGGACTCAAGGCGATGGACGAATTGCAGGAACTGAATCCGGAAAAGAATTCCGCCACCAACGCGCAGATTCTGTTTCTCGTTCTCAACACCTCGTCGGTCACGCTGTTTCCCGTTACTGTTTTCGTATACCGGGCCCAACAGGGTGCAGCCGATCCCACTGACGTGTTTCTGCCCATTCTGCTGGCCACATTCTGTTCTACTTTGGTTGGCTTGCTTTCCGTCGCGGCGGTTCAAAAAATCAACCTGAAAGATCCGGTTCTGCTGGCCTGTCTGGGTGGACTGGTTGCAATGATGGGGGGACTGGTGCTGTATTTTTCACAACTCGACCAGGTTGCCATGCAGGAACAGTCGGCCCGTCTCAGCAATTTCCTTTTATTTACGGTGATCGTGGCATTCATGGTCTCGGCCCTGTTGAAGAAACAGAACGTGTTCGATATTTTCATTGATGGCGCGAAGGAAGGTTTTGAGGTAGCGATCAAGATCGTTCCTTATCTCGTGGCCATGCTGGTGGGGATCGCCGTTTTCCGGGCCAGTGGCGCACTGGAGATGTTGCTGGACGGCATTCGCTGGCTGGTGCTGGGCGTGGGTGGAGACACGCGCTTCGTCGATGCCCTGCCGACAGCGTTCATGAAACCATTGAGCGGCAGCGGAGCGCGCGGCATGATGATCGAGACCATGCAGACCTTCGGTGCCGATTCCTTTGCCGGGCGCATGGCTTCGGTGATGCAGGGGAGTACCGAGACCACCTTTTATGTTCTGGCTTTGTATTTTGGAGCGGTGCGGGTACGCCAGACACGCCACGCCCTGCCGTGTGCCCTGTTGGCCGATGCGGCGGGTATCCTTGCCGCCATTGTGATCAGCTACTGGTTTTTTGGCTGAGGCTCACTTCAATTTATCTCAACGCGTCGCAGGTTTCGAAAAACAGCCGCAGTGCCTCGCCCATGCCATTTCGCAGAAACTGAAGCCTTGCCGGATCGACTGATAAATTTTTCTCATCAAACCACGGTTCTTTCAGGTACAGCTTGCGGTTCATCTCAATCTGAATCCAGGGAATCGGCCGATTGCCGTAGGTGCGGGTGATGTACCCTCCGGCGAACGGCTGGTTCAAGGTGACTTCCGTGGCTGGCAGCTGGAATACCTTCCTCAAACAATCCGCCAGCACGTTGGCAATGGCGTCCGGGCAGGTCTCGCCAAACCGGTTGCCGAGACAGAAGGTCGGGCGCGGTTTGCCCGCATCGGGTGAAATGGGGGGCGCAAACTCCGACATGGTATGGCAATCGAAAGCGATGCATAAATTCTTTTGCGTTTTCAACGTGTCTTCAATGAATCCGTGAAACGGCCGATGGAATGTTGCGATCAAATTTTCGGCCAGCGCGTCGTCCAGAGGCTGTGCGGGATCGTATACCGGGACACCAAAGCAGGTGTGGGTTTTGACGACGCCATCCGGATTGGCAGGTGGACGGTCGTCTGCATCGCGGTTGAGGTCAACTACCGGCCGTGCGATGTCCGTGTCTTTCCAAACGCTCACCCGTTCGGACAACGCATAGATGTCGCGGGTGCAGGCATCGATGTCGTCGAACAGGTCTTTGGTAGAAAGGATGAAGCGGCCTGCAAGAAAATCAGGGACGCTGGTGCCGCCGTGGGGAACGGTGATCAGGCAGGGCAGGGTATCCATAAGATCAGTCAATGCCCGCGGCGCTACCGTCGCGGCGGATTTCGGCAACACCCTGGAACGCATCGCACGTCTGCATTTTGACCACCGCGTGCACCGCGCCCAGATAAAATGCGTAAGGATCTTTGGGTGCCATTTTGTAGCCGGCTTTCTTGAGATACTTGACGACCTTGGAGGGAAAGCGCTCGGTTTCGTAACTGAGTGTGCCGCCCAGAGTGCAGTGCATGCGCGGGCGGATCATGGCCTGGTCGATGGGCAGGTTTCCGTCAATGATGTGAGTGAGGAACTGGCTCATGGTGGAGAAGATGCGGTCGCTTCCCGGACTGCCCGCCACCATCCACGGTTGTTTTTTGTAAAAGACGATCACCGGCGCAATGCTGCTCCACGGCACCGCACCGGGCCGCAGGTAATACGGGTGGCTGGGATCATGAACTTCCAGAGCGCTCATGTAATTGTTGTAAAGAAAACCCAGTCCCTTCGCCGCCGAGTGGCAACCATAAACGCGCTCGATCGATTGCGTGATGCCCACGGCGTTTCCATCCGCATCCATGGCAGAGAGGTGCGTCGTGTCCTGCCCGGTTTCGTACGGCTCGGCCAAAGGCAGGCTGGGGTCGATGACGTTGCGGATGGTGGAAGACAAACGATGAGCGTAGTCTTTACTGAGTATGCTCTTGTCGTCCGGCAGTTGCGGGTAGATGTTCGGATCGTACGGCCGTTCTTTGTGGTTCATCAACGCCTTGCGGAATGTTTCTGCAATGAAATGGAATGATTCCGGGGAGCGGTCCCGCAGGAACTTGGACGGCAGGTTGTTGAGCATCTGCAGCGTCAAGAGCAGGGTGCGGCCGGAGGTTGGCGGCGGACAGGTGAAAATCTGAGTTTTGCGATACCTGCGTTTGAGGGGTTTTCTCTCCACGGGCCACGGAATGTATGCGAGGTCCTCTTTGCGCAGAAACCCGTCGAAGGCGCGCATATCGGCATCGATCTGTTCCGCAATCTCTCCCTGGTAAAACGATTTGGGTCCGTTGTACGCCAGGTGCTCGAGCAGGTTGGCCAGGTCATTCTGCACAAACATTTCCCCGGGAACATAGGGAGTCTTTCCATCTTTCAAAAAATACTTGGCTCCCCATTCGCAGACCGGTTTTTGAAACGTTTCCAGTTCCCGTCCCTGAAGCTGGCTTTGAAGGGGGGTGATGCGGTATCCCTGGCGGGCGATTCGGATGGCGGGTGCGCACACCTGTCGCCAGCTCAGGCGTCCGTAGCGGAAATTGAGATAGCCGAGGAAAGCAACGGTACTGGGCACCGTGGTGGCGCGGTGGCCGACCAGCAGGTTGTCGTCCTTGAAATGGTCGATGTGGGCGAGCGACGGCGCGCGGCTGGAACCATCGACATAGATGACCTTGCCATTCAGGTGCAGTATGCCCGAGGACTGCCCGCCAATGCCGCTTCCTTGCGGTTCGCAAACACCCAATGCGAGTGCGGAGGCCACTGCCGCGTCCACCGCGTTGCCGCCGGCCCCCAGCATGTCCACCCCGGCCTGCGTCGCGTCCGGAAATGCCGTTGCCACCATGCCTTTCCTGGCGATGGCGCTTTTACCGTCTGCCCGGGCCTCAAATCGTGTTTCGATGCGGTCGAGTTTCATTCCTTGAAGTCATTCGCGGAAAGGTAGATCAGGTATGCGAGGAGGATGGACCGGTCGAGCAGGCTGTCTCGTACGACGTATTCGTTTCGCGTGCCCATGCCTCCGGAGATCGGTCCCATATTGCCCAGAACCGGTTTGTCCGGTGGAACGTGACAGAGGGATGTGGAAGAGGTGCCGTGCTCCTTCTGCAATCGAATTTCCAGATTCTTGGCGACTTTGCTGACCTGCTCGTAAAAGCTGGAAGTCGCTTCCGATTCCATCAAGGGCAGACGCAAAAGCGTGCGCGAGATATTGACTTTGATGGGACTGGTGGCGCTGACTTCGAAAGTTTTGTAAATCTGGTCCTTGAGTTGCTGGCTGAGGTCGGGCGACCGGAAACGGATGCGGAAATTGAGATTGGCAAAATCCGGGGTCGCTTCATCGAGTCCCTGGGTATTGATCGAAGTGATGGCAACAGACACATCCTCGTCCTTCGTGGTCATCTTGCGAAGAGCGTTGATCTTCTGTGTGAGGAATGAGATCAGGTCGGTCTGTTCCCCTTTGGTCTTGGATAATTTTCCCGGAGCGTACTTGATCTCCACGTTGTATTTCATGACACCCGAGAACGATGTGGTTGCCTGACCGGAAAGCCCCGCTCCCTGTAAACCAATCACATATTTCGATTTGTTGGACAGGTCTCCGATGAGACTTTTGGAAGTGCGCCCGCCGGCGGTTTCGTCGGAGATCAGCAGGATGCCGCATTTCACCTTTTTAAGCGACCGCGTGTAGCGTAAGGCCTGCAGGGCGCCGAGAAGGATGGCGAGTCCTCCTTTGCCGTAGTAGACGCCGGAACCGTAAAGTTTGCCGCGTTCTTCCTGGTAGGCAACGAAATCCTGGCTTGGAATGGGGTTGTCCAGCTGGCCGATCAACAAAACGTCGTTTTCTTCCCCGGTGTGATTGGAAAAGTATAAAACGTTGCCGAACTCCGCCTTGGTGTGCACTTCACGCTGGAGTCCCATGCGGCCCAGATGGTTGGACACCCACTTACCAAGGGAATTGACTCCGTCCAGGTTGCGGGCGTAGGAATTGATTTCGACCATGTGCGCAAGGAAGTCTTCCATGGTGCTCACGTGGCCGCGAAGGTGACTGCGCAGGCGTACCGGCAATGAAGTGGTCTGGCTCTTTAAAAGACTTTTAAAGAAAGATTCCTTTTCAGGAACTTCATTTATGTCCTTTTCTCCAAAATACCGCTCCACGGCGACATCAAGCATGCGGTTGATGAGGGTTTCGTAAGTGTAACCCGCGACCTTGGCGGCATGGACATAAGACCCGGTGAGCCCGAGGCTGGCCATTGAGTTCAGCTCCAGTACGTACAGGTTGCCTTTGTCGTCCATGCGAAAATCCGCGCGGCAGAAATCGTACAGGCCTAGAGCGCGGGAGGCCGCTTTCGTGAGTTCGCCCATCTTCTCGGCGGTGGCGTCGTCCACCTTGGCGGGGCACACTTTTTCCTTCGGCTTTTTCATTTTCTCGTCGTAGGTCTGGATGGCGTTGGGATCGCCTTCCATATCGAATTCGACGATGGGCAGGACTTCCGGGTCGCCGTTACCAAGCAGCCCGACGGCAAACTCGCGTCCCGGAATGAATTCCTCCACCAGCACCTGCTGGCTGTATTCCTTGACCAGGGTTTTGACCGTTTCTCGCAGGCGTTCGATGTCGTGGACCACCTCGATACCCATCGACACCGCTTCCATTTTGGGTTTGACGATGACGGGGAAGGGGATGTCTCCCGGTATCTGGTCTTCACTGAAGAAGGACCAGTAGCGTGGGGTTGCCACGCCGTTGGCCTGAAACAAAACCTTGGATGTGATCTTGTCCAGGGCGATGCCGTGTCCCGCCGGACTGGATCCGACGTAAGGGATGCCCACCATTTCCAGCAGGGCAGGGACGTGGGTGTAGCGGCTGACCCCCTGTATGCCGTATGCCATGTTGAACACCATGCCGGGTTGCTCGCCGTGCATCACCTTGGGCATGAATTCATTGAGCTTTTCAATGAGATGAATGTTACCGTCGATGACACGGACGTTGTGTCCGCCTTTTTCAAGAGAACTCGCAACCCGTTCCACAGTTTTGGGGTTGTAAATTTCACGGTTCTGGGCACCGAAGACATTGATGACTTCCGACTGGTTTTTGTTGTAAATGACCGCTACTTTCATTGGACGTTCCCCGAAAAAGTGATATTTTGGGCAAAAGCTTCCAATGCACCCGTTCCAAGAATTTGAAACCTATTGTAACGCTATTCAGGTATTTTTGATGGTTGAATTTATTAATTCAATGAGGTGAATGGGTTATGGAGATCCTGCGTGAATGGATGAGCCAAAACTCGGGACCGGTCTGGGTGGAAGGCGGGTTCTGGGCCCTTCTGACATTTATCCTGCTGCTGTTTGTACGGGGCCGCCTGCGGAGCATTTTTAAAAACAGGTACCAAAGGACCAAGGCACTGGGTGACCGCCTGGTCAAACGCCTTTCGGATAAAACCCACTGGCTCTTCCTGCTTGTGATCGCGCTCTATGTCGGAAGCCAAAAATGGCCCATCCCGGATGATCTGGCTGATCAGTGGACGCAGACCTCGTTTCTGCTGGGTCTCGTTCTGGTGGGGGTGTGGGGGCATAATGCCATCCTGCTCTGGGCGGAACAGGCGTACGAAAAAAAGAAGGATAAAGACGCATCCTTTGCCACAGCCCTCGGGGTGATCAAGTTCATCATCCTTCTCGGATTTTATGTGGTGCTGGCGCTGGTCGCGCTGGAAAACGTCGGGGTGGATATCGCGGCCCTGGTTGCCGGGCTGGGTATCGGCGGCATCGCCATCGCACTGGCCGTGCAGAAAATCCTGGGCGACCTGTTTGCCTCGCTCACCATCGTCATGGACAAGCCGTTCGTCATCGGCGACTTCATCATCGCCGGAACGGACATGGGCACGGTCCAGCACATCGGGCTCAAGTCCACCCAGCTCAAGAGCATTGACGGGGAGCGGCTGGTGATTCCCAATTCCGACCTGCTGGACAGCCGGATTCGTAACTTTCGAAAGATTCCGGAACGCCGGCAGTTGTTTTTGATCGGTGTCACCTACGACACCACGGCAGACAAACTGGAGCGCATTCCGGGAATGATCCGGGAAATCATCGAGGCGCAGCCGGACACACGGGTGGACCGCATTCATTTCAAGCAATTCGGGCCGTACTCGCTGGATTTTGAAATCGTGTACTGGTTGTTGAGAGGGGATTTCGAATTCAAAATGGACACCCAGCAGGCCATCAATCTGGCGCTGTGCCGAAAATTTCAGGCGGAAGGCATTGAGTTTGCCTTTCCCACGCAGACCATCCAACTGGACCCGGGCGAGAATCCGCCAACCGGGTCGCCCCCGGTTTGACAGTCTCCGGATTTCCCCGTATGATCCCGTTCTGAATTTTTCGAGAGAGGGGTTTATTTTTCGCATGCCGTCTGCGTCCAGCCCGAAACCCTTCAAGCAGTTTTGCACCCTGATTCTAACAACCTTTCTGGTGTCCATGCTTACCGCCTGCGCCAACCTGGGTGCGAACCGCATTGAAGGCGAGCGGTCCAATTACAATGTCGCCATCCAGCGCACCAACGACCAGCAATTATTGCTGAACCTGGTCCGCCTGAAGTACCGCGATACCCCTTATTTCCTTGAAGTGAGCAGTGTGGCGGCGCAATTCACACTGACTACCAGCGCCAACGCCAGTGCGTCAGTGCCGGAAGCGGGCCTTTCCACCTTTGGATTCGGCGCGGGGGCGCAGATGCAGGAAAAGCCCACCATCACCTACTCCCCTTTACAGGGGGACAAGTTCATACAACGGGTGCTCTCGCCCATCACCATGCAGACCATCACCCTTTTGTACCATTCCGGCTGGCGGGTGGACCGCCTGTTCCGCCTCTGTTTCCAACGCATGAACCGGATTAAAAACGCGCCCGGCGCTTCCGGACCCACGCCCGGCCGCGCACCGGAATTCGAGATGTTCACACGGGTGGTGTCCATCCTGCGTACTTTCCAGAAGAACGACATGATGGAATTGCAGTACATCGAGGAAAACGATGTTCCAATGATCATCATCAAGCTGGATCAGGACGCTCAGGAAACGGAAGACGCCCGCCTGCTGGCCGAGCTTTTGGAGGTGAACCCGGTACAGGGACGTTATTACCTGACCGCGGTGGACGATCCCCGGTACATCCGGGTGCAGACGCGGTCTTTGCTGGGCGTGATGTATTACCTGTCACAGGGGGTGGAGGTGCCGCCCGACCACGTCGATGAGGGCAAGGTGACCGTGACCTACAATGACGATGGAAGCCGCTTCGACTGGCAGAGGTTGACGGGTACGCTCCTGCGGGTGCGCCATGGGGAGGACTTCGATCCAAATGCGTTTGCGGTGGCCATACTGCACCGCGGCACCTGGTTTTACATCGACGATTCCGACCTCAATTCAAAATCGACGTTCTCCCTGCTTTCGCAGATATTCTCATTGCAGGCGGGCAAGGTTCCGTCTTCGGCGCCGCTATTGACCCTGCCGATAGGACAGTAGACGCGGCGGGGTCAGTCTTCCCAGTTGCAGGACCGGGCCCAGGCTTCGTAACCGCCCATCAGGCTGTGCACGTCCTGAAACCCCTGTTGACTGAAAAACATGGCGGCCTCGATACTGGAAATACCGTGGTAACAGCAGACCACAAGGGTTTTGTCTTTTTCGAATTTTTCCAGACACTGCTCCACCGGCGTTCGGCTCAAGGGGACGGCATTCGGCACGTGCCCGGCATCGAACGAGGCTTCATCGCGGATGTCGAGCACGTTGACCGACGACCCTTCCTCAAGCAGGTCTTGCAGTTGCTGAACGGTCATTTGCTTGATTTCGGACATGGTTCGCTCCGTTGTTTACAGTGCTCCATTCGCCAGGGGTCCGGTTCGATTTGATACGGAGGGCGAACCGTTTTCTGGTAAGATTGGGGCATTTTCAAAACCGATTTTCGTTGCACTTTGCGGTTTTACACCGCATGGAGTTGCAATTCAAGTTTTATCCGGAGGACTGACGAACATGGCCAATCAGCAACACGTGGATTTGATCAAAAAAGGAGTCGAAGGCTGGAACAACTGGCGGGAGGCCAATCCCGGCGAGGCAGTGGATCTTTCTGAGTCGGACCTGCGCGGGACCAATCTGTCGAAGGCCAACTTGAAGGACGCCGACCTGCAGGGCGCGAAGCTCCAGTTCGCCAACCTGAGCGGAGCCAATCTGGAAAACGCCAACCTCAACCAGGCGCGCATGCAGGAGGTGAACCTGAACGGAGCCCAGTTGCAAGGCGCCCAGGTCAAGGGATGCAACCTGATGGAGTCCTCGCTCATGCAGGCGAACATGGAAAACGCCGACTTGCAGGGATGCCAGTTCAACGAAGACGTGGAGTTCCACCAGGCCAACCTGAAAGGCACCAACCTGGTCGAGGCGTCGGGACTCAGCATCGGGCAGATCAAGGCAGCGCAGTACGACGCCAACACCAAACTGCCGGAATACCTGAGCGATGATACCGACGACGAAGACTTTTTGAATTCCTTTTTATGAGTGCGCTCTCAAAAGGGGAGCGTTCCGATGACTCGTTACCGAACATTCAGGAGAGGGCTATGAAAGCAAACGAAGGTGGAACGGTGTACCCGCACAACCTGTTGCGGACGGGAAACGATGAAGGCGACCTCAATTACATTTCCACCGGCATCTCCCGCCGGGACTGGCTGGCGGGGCTGGCCATGCAGGGACTGCTGGCATCGGAGGGAATGAGCGCGGACCCCACCCGCGTCACCGAACACGCCTACGAGATCGCCGACATCATGATCGCCAAAAGCATAGAGGACAAAAAGGAAAAGTGAGGGAAGGGGAGCGGGGAATCACGCGGTTCCCGGTTTCTAGTAAATGTCCTCGCGGTCGTCCGGCTCCAGGAACTTCCACTTGATCTCCGGAAACCGCTCGCCGATGCGGTCCTCGATCTGGTTGAATGCCTCGATCAGGTCCGTCACTTTCTGAATCTTTCCGGGATGGATCTTGATGCTCAGCATCACTTCGTTGTCGCCGGTCTTGAGCGCAATGAAGTTCAGGATTTTCGCGCCGGGCAGGTATTCGCGGGTGATGGTCTCCACCTCGTGCCGGTAATCCTTGGCGGGAGCCTCACCGATGATCAGGCTCTTCACCTCCACCGACAGCACCACCGCGAGGATCACCAGCAACGCGCCGATGAGAATCGAGCCCAGTGCGTCCCACATGGGATCGTGCAACGCCCACGACAGACCGATACACCCCGCCGCCAGCGTCAATCCCACCAGCGCCCCCAGGTCTTCCGTGAAAATCACCAGCAAGCCCGCCCGCGTGGTGCGCCGGTACCAGTGCCAGATAGGCATGCCGGGGTCGCGCTTACGCACTTCCTTGATGCATGCCAGAAAGGAATACCCCTCCAGCAGAATACCGAAAACCAGGATGCCGACGGCCAGGCCGGGGTTCGTCACCTCGTGCGGGTCCGCCATCTTGTGCGCGCCTTCGTAAATGGCGAACAGCCCGCCCATCGAGAACAGCAGGATCGCCACCACGAACGACCAGAAAAACGACTCGCGGCCGTAACCGAGGGGATGCGATGCCGTTGGTCGTTTGCGCGAACGTTTTTCGCCGATCAGGAGCAAAACCTGGTTGGTGCAATCGACCACGCTGTGGATGCCTTCCGCAAGCAGGGCCGCACTGCCGGAGATGGACGCGCCGACGAACTTGGCGACGGCGATGCCGAGGTTGGCGCCCAGCGCGATGACGAT
The DNA here is from genome assembly GCF_052156615.1 of Nitrospina sp. P1_D6. Taxonomy (NCBI): domain Bacteria; kingdom Pseudomonadati; phylum Nitrospinota; class Nitrospinia; order Nitrospinales; family Nitrospinaceae; genus Nitrospina; species Nitrospina sp. P1_D6. The sequence continues at coordinate 125,092 of NZ_JBQKUN010000001.1, forward strand.
GACTTTTGTGGAACCGGATGCAGACATGAGGCTTCAGTTAGAATGGGGACAGGACGACCAAAATGTGGCGGACACTATAACATGGCCAGCCGGGCGAAAAGAATTAAGGGGTTGAAAAGCAAAGCCTCACGAAACAAGAAAAGGTTACGGACCATTCCGTAACCTTTTTATGAAAAACTGGTCGGGGCGAGAGGATTTGAACCTCCGACCCCCTCAACCCCATTGAGGTGCGCTAGCCAGGCTGCGCTACGCCCCGACCCTTTTGATTCTGTGTGCGGTGTCCGGCCCCGCCCGTCCCGGTGGGAGGCCGTTCGAGTCCCCCTTACTCCGGAAACTGCGCGCATTGCGCGGAAGCTTCGAGGGACCGCAGTGTGGTCTCAAAATAGTGGATGTCCCCAGATAAGTCAACACATTATCCCCCCTCGGCCTGACCGTGTCGGAATGGCTCCTACAATTTTGCTTGAAGCCGCCGGGTTCTGTGGTAGAATCCCCCAAACTTCGCAATTTCAATGGGCTTGGGGCCTTCCCCCCGGCTTTTTAAAATGAAAAAGAGGTGGGCATGAAAGTTCTCAAGGTTCGGGACCAGGCGGCCTTCAACGCTGAGAAGATGAGCAAGGTCAGCCTGTTCGACACGGATCGGTTTTTCTGTGATGTCTATTGCCTGGAACCGGGCCAGGCGCAAAAAGTTCATGCGCACGAGGGCTCGGACAAGATATACTATGTCCTTGAAGGCAAGGGCCGGGTGACCGTCGGCGCGGAGGAGAAGGAAATGTCCGCGGATGAAATCACCCTCGCCCCCTCGGGAGAAGAACACGGGGTCGTCAACCACACCGACCGGCGGCTGGTGATGCTGGTCTTCATGGCTCCCAAACCGCAATAACGCGCCCGGCTTTGCGGCCCGCGGTACGGAATGTTTGAAACATGATCTATCTGGTTTTTCCATCGTCATGGCATCCTTCCCAGCCCTACCTGAGCCTGCCTGCGCTCAAGGGTTTTCTGCACCACAACGGCATCGATGACGTCGTCCAGCGCGACCTCGCCATCGAACTGCTCGACCACCTGTGCACGTGGGAAAAAACAAAACCGCTCTACGACCGCATCCTGAAACAGGCGCGCGAGCTGGGTTCCAAACCCTACCACACCGACCTCGAACGCGAAAAATACGAAAAGCTGATGGAAGCGCAGGAAATCATCCCGGCGCTCTGCGACCAGATCGACGCGGCGAAGGCATCCCTGCGTTGTGAGGAGTTCTACGAAATCGACCGCTACATGGAGTCGCTCAAGATCATCGACGTGTGGCTGGACAGCATCCTCGCTCCGTACTACCCGTCGCAGTTGACGGTCATCGGCAGTCAGCTTCGCTACTCGCCGTATTCCACCGAGGAGATTCTGCAATCGTTTCAGGACCCGAACGAAAACTTCTTCCTCGACCTTTACCGCGAACACTATTTGCCGGGAATCATAAAAGAAGACATCGACATCTTCGGCATCTCCATCACCTCCGTCGAGCAGGTGATCTCCGGGCTCACGCTGGCGTACCTGGTCAAGCAGGCGCGGCCGGAAATCCACATCACCGTCGGCGGCAGTATCTTCACCAAGCTGGTGGACGTGCTGGAAAAGGGATCGCCGCTATTCGACTTCGTCGACAGCTTCATCGTGCACGAAGGCGAGACGCCGCTGTTGAAACTGGTTCAGCAGCTACGCGGCGACAAGGACCTCACCCAGGTGCCCAACCTGGTTTATAAAGATAAGGAAGGCACCGTTCAGGTCAACCGCCCGTTCGGCAAGGAGGAATTGAACGCCTTGCCGACGCCGGATTTCGACGGCCTTCCGTTCGACCTGTACCTTTCCCCGGAGCGGGTTCTGCCGGTCATGGGTTCGCGCGGCTGTTACTGGGAACGCTGTGCGTTCTGTTCGATTCCGTTCGACCACATCGATTTCCACGTACGCTACGCGGAGACGGTGGTGCAGGACTTCAAGAAGCTGAAAGAAAAATACAACTGCCGCTACTTCTTCTTCACCGACGAAGCCCTGCCGATCAATTTCCTGCGTACCTTCGCGCAGAAGCTGGTGGAGGAAGAGGTCGATGTGCAGTGGACGGGAGAGTTGAAGTTCGAAAAGAGCTTATTGCGCGACAACCGGCTGGAATTGCTATACAAATCCGGTTGCCGCAAACTGATCTTCGGCATGGAGTCGTACAACCAGCGCGTGCTGGATTTCATGCAGAAAGGTTGCCCGAAGGAAGTCATCGACCAGACGGTGGAAGAGTGCATCCGCATCGGCATGGGAATGCATTTTTACATCCTCGTCGGCTTCCCTACCGAAACACGGGAAGAGGTGATGGATTCGGTCAACTTCGTCATGGACAACCGGCGCATTCTGGAATCGCCGGGTTTCTCCTGCATTGCGTCGCAGTTCGACCTGGAGAAGGGCACCCCCATCGCCAAGGATCCGGAAGCGTTCAAGGTGTACGGCCTTTCCAACCCGCCACACCACGACCTCGCCCTCGGTTTCAACCACAAGGTGCGTGAGGGGTTGACGCCGGAGCAGGCGACCGAGTTGTACCAGGAGATCGTTCAGAAGATCAGCCGCGAGGTGATGACCTTCCCCCACAACTACTCGCTGGCCGACGGTTTGCTATACCTCGGTTACCACGACAAGGAAATCATCCAGGAACGACTGGCATCGCTGGTTGTCTGATTTTCCACTCCCTCAGAAAAAAGCCAGAATTCCGAACGGCAACCCGAACAGCAACAGCATCACGATGGCGTTCGCCGCCTGCAGGATCATGATGTTGTCGTGAATCGTGGATAGCAGAAACTCCACCCCCACACGGCGCACGGCGCTTTCGATGTCGGCGCGCGTCACCTCCTCGCCGGGTTTCTTCTTGATCTCCTCCATCATGTCGTCGAGAAAGAAAAACTTCAGCGCCTTTAAAATGATTCGGAAGATGAGCCCCTTGATGTAACTGATGGGACCGCCCTTGAGCTTGAGGTCTTCCAGGAACTTGTGGCCGATCTGGTCGAACTTTTCACCAAGCTCTTTTTTGGAGATGTTTTTGCTGAGGTTGGGGTAATAGGAAAAGACGCCCTTGACCAGGATGTCCAAAAGATCGTGCAGCCCGTTGACCGCTTCCTTCAGTTTTTTACCGACGGTGGCAAGCGCGCTCGCCACCAGTCCATGAAACAGGCCCAGGGGCAACAACCAGACCAGTGTCAGGATCAACACCAGCCATTGGATGGCCATACTCCAGCCGGTCGGGTCCAGGAGCCACGTGTCCAGTCCCCATCCAGCAAGTCCGGCAAGGAACATCCCGGCCATAGAGAACAGGAAGAGGCTTTTAAAGGTACCGACCAGGAGGTCGCTGAAAAAGTTACGCCAGTAGGTAACAAGTTGGGTTCGATCCATAACGCGTTTCAAATCACATGCGGGTGGGTGTGGGTTGCGGCGACGGCTGACTGCTTTGCGGGCGCACGCGGGTTTCTGGCTCCATCGGTTCCGGCGGCTCGCCCTGGCGGATGCTGGAACTCAGATTCATGAGACTGGGTATGAGAAACAGGGTGAACAGAGCACTGAAAAACAGGCCCGACAAAATGACGACACCGATACCCCTGTAAATTTCGCTGCCCGCGCCGGGAAACACGACGAGCGGCATGAGCCCGAAGATGCTGGTGAACGTGCTCATGAAGATCGGCCGGATGCGATTGCTCACACTTTCCAGGATGGCGTCGCGATAGTGCATGCCGTCTTCACGAATGTGCAACAGCGCCTGGTAGATGATTAGGATGGCGTTGTTCACCACGACGCCGATCAGGATGATGAAACCCAGCATGGTGAGAACGTCCAGGGGTTGCAGGATGAACTTGTTGAGCGCCCACAGGCCGAACACGCCGCCGACCGCCGCCATCGGTACGCTGAGCATGATGATCAGCGGAAATCCCCAATGCTGGAACAGGACTGAAAGCAACAGGTAGGTGATGACCAGAGCCAGGATGAAGTTGCCTCCCATCGCTTCCCGCGTTTTCTCCAGCTTGTCCGCGTTTCCGGTCAGCGTAATGGCGTAACCACCGGTCAGGATTCCCTGATCCTTTAGAGGCTGGATGATTTTCTCTTTAACCATGGCGATGGCATCCTCCAGCGCGATAGTCAGTGGCGGGGTGATTTCCAGCGTCACTGCCCGCTGACGCTCGAAGTGGCGGATCGTTTCGGTGCTGACGGTCTCCACCATGTCGGTGATGCTGCTCAGCGGTACCGCCTGCCCAAGGGGAGTGCGGATGATGAGGTTCGGGATGTCCTGAGTTTTGCGCAGTTCCATGTCCCGGCTCATGAGAATGAGGTCGATTCCGTCACGCGGCAAGTAGGGCGTCGCCACTTTGTCGGCATCCAGGTAAACTTCGTCAGCGAACACGCCATCCACCAGGGCCGCCACGGAGTAACCCAGTTCGGATGCATCGACGCCCATCTCCGCGGCCTGTTTCCAGCGGGGTCGAATCTGGATTTGCGGTTGACCCAACTCGATGCCGGGATTGGGTCGAACCTGCGCGTCAGGCATGATTTCCTGCACCTTGAAAAACGAGTTGCGTGCGATTTCCGTGATGCGTACCAGGTCCGGCCCCATGATGTTCATCTCGATGCCGCGCGACCCTGTGAATGCGCTTGAAAATAAGGAAAGTTGTTTTGAAACGGCGATCATGCCCGGAACTTTTTTCAGTTCTTCCCGGAGCACGGGAATGAGGTCTTTAGCGCGTTCCGGGTCCTTGGCCTTGACTACGGTGAACAGGCGGCCGCGGCTGCCGATGAACAAAAAGTTGCGTACGGCCGGACCTTTCAGTTTCGCTTCCTCCGGGCTTCCCGGTTCGACCTGCCAGTATGGCGCGTAGTTTTGCTCCATTTCATTACCGATGCGGGTCATTTCCTGGATGTTGTACCCTTGGGGCGGAATCATCATGCCGATGATGACGTTCTGGTCGCCCTCCGGAAGGTATTCGGTTTTCGGCAACATCATCCATGCGAGGTAAGCCGGGACAGCGGTCAAGACAAGGATCACCACGGTCTGGCGCATTTTGGATTGAAAGATGAAGCGCAAAATGCGGACCACGCCTTCATTGAACCGGGTTGCCAGGGGCACCAGGCCGAACAGGTTGCGGAATGAGGAGATGAACCGGCTGTTCGACGGGGCATGAATATTTTCGAAATTGAGCAGTTTGCGGCTCAGCGCCGGGATCACAAGAATACTGACAATCATCGACAGGGTGACGGCGGCGCTGATGGCGACAGCGATGTCCTGGAACAACTGCCCGACTTCTTCTTCGATGAACAGGATCGGGATGAACACCGCGAGGGTTGTGAGGGTGCTGGCGAAGATCGCGCCCCACACCTCGCGCGCGCCATCGTGCGCGGCATCGAAAGTGTCCTTGCCTTTCTGGCGGTGACGGTAAATGTTTTCGAGCACGATGATCGAGGCGTCCACCACCATGCCCACGGCGAAGGCCATGCCGGCCAGCATGATGACATTGATGGTCTTGCCCATCAGGGTGACGACCAGGAATGAACCGATGACGCTGATGGGAATGGCTACAGCAACCACCAGGGTGCTGAAAAAGCTGCGAAGGAACACGAGCAGGATGATGATTGCGAATGAACCGCCCACAACCAGGTTGAACATGACCATGTCGATGGAACGCGAAATGTACTCGGTTTTGTCCGCGGTCTGGTGCAGATGCATGCCCATCGGGTTCAGCACGTTGTCATTGAGGTCCTTCACCACCGCCTTGAGTTCCCCCATCACCTGCAGGATGTTGGAACCGATCTCCCGGCGTGCGTTCAACGAAATACCCGGAAGGCCGTTGTGGCGCACATAGTCGCGTAGTTCGTCATGCGCGAGCCGGACCTCGGCCACGTCCTTCACGTACACAGGCGTTCCATTGACATGGGTGAGGATGGTGTTCTCGACTTCTTCCTCGGATTGGAATTCTCCCGTGGTTCGAACGATGTAACGCCGTTTGCCTTCATCGAAATCGCCGCCGCTGATATTGCGGTTCTTTTTGCGCAGCTCCTCCCGCAATTGAAAGATGGTGATGCCGCGCTCCGCCAGTGCTTCAGGATCGAAGACGACCTGCAGTTCGAGGGGACTGCCGCCGTACACCTCGCTGTCGGAAATCCCGGGGACGCGCTGGAACCGGGTCTGGATCACGTCCTCCGCGAAGTCGCGGTAATCGTAAACGTTGATCTCTTTTTCCTTGCCGGGGAGGGGTTGCAGAACGAACCAGCCGATGGGCCGGTCGGAGATGTTGCTGGTCTTGATGATGGGCTGGTCCACGTCTTCCGGGTAGGTCTCGACCTGGTCGAGGGCGTTGGCGGTACGGACGAGGGCCATTTGCAGGTTCGTGCCCACCTGGAATGTCAGGTAGACTTCCGCGACGCCTGTCTTCGCCGTGCTTTCCATTTCCACCAGCCCGACGATGGATTTGAGCTGGGTTTCCTGCTCGTCTATGATCTCGCGTTCGATTTCTTCCGGGCTGGCCCCGGGCCATGTTGTGCGGATGCTCAGTTCCGGTTCGCTGATTTCAGGAATCAGCTGGACGGGGATGCGAAGGAGGGACATGATGCCGAACATGAGGATGAGGATCACCCCCACGGCCACGGTGACACCATATCTGAGGGATTGTTCGACCAGCTTCATGGCACATCAATTGAGATGTTTGTTGATGATGCGGACTTCGGTGTCGGGTTTCAAACGCTCGTTACCATCTACCACCACCCATTCACCGGGCTCGATTTTGCCTTCAATGAATTCCACGGCAATCATGCTGTCTACCAGTTTACCCGTTTTCACCGTCACCTTGTAAGCCATCATTTTCTTTTCTTCGTTTTCCCGCACCACCCAGACGTTTGCCCCTTTGGGGGTGCGCACGATCGAGTCCTTGGGTACAAACAAGCGTTTCTCAAGGTCTTTCTGGTCGGGGGTGAAACGGACTTTCACCAGCATGCCGGGTGCGAGGGTGGGATTGGTTCTGGAAACCTTGATCCGGATTGGAAACGTGCGGGAAACCGGATCGCCCTGCGGTACTTTTTCAATGACGTTACCCGAAAAAATGAGGGATTGGCCGTTGGTGTCGCGGTTTTCCAAAATGATTTCGGCGGCGGAGCCTACCCGGATTTCGTTGAATTGAAATTGCGGAATATTGACTTCCACCTTAAGTGGACTGGCAGCGATCATGGCAACCGCCTGGTCACCCTTTTCCAGCCACTGACCGACTTCGGTGAGTTTCTTTGTGATGTATCCATCGAATGGCGCATAAATGGTGCCCTGCTGGATGTTGTCTTCGATCAAATGAATGCGCGCGTTGGCAGCTTCCAAATTGGCTTTTTCCTGCTGGATGCGTTCGATGCGCGGTCCGGCGACCAGTTCTTCCAGCACCGAACTCTTTTCCTGCAGGAACGCCGCCGCCTGGTCGGCCTCCGCTGCGGCCTTGTCATAGGCATCGAGACTGAGGACGCCTTCATGGTACAGCTTTTGAATTCGCCGCAATTCATTTTCCGCCAGTGTAAGCCGGGCCTTGGCCTGTTGCACCGCATGCTGCGCGGCCTCTATGGTTTCCTGACGCGTTCCCGTCTCCAATTCCTGTAAAAAAGTTTCGATGCGGCGCTTTTCGGCGACAGCCAGTTCCCGTTCCAGAAGCAGTGGCCGGATACGCAACTTCACCAGCGGGTCGCCTTTTTTCACCCGGTCCCCTTCATTGAATAAAATGCGCTCGACGCGGCCGTCGATTTCCGCCGAAAGCTGGGTGGTGGCCCAGGGAAACACCGTGCCCGGAAGTTCGATTTTCTCACGTACGGACCGCTTGACCGCCTTGGCCACTCCGACGGGGACGGTGAAGTTGAACTGGCTCCAGCCTTGCGTGGGCAACAGGATCAGGCTGGATATCAATACAAGCGCCAAAAGGAGGAAACGGTTTCTACTACGAAGATTCGATTGTGAGCGGATGGGTGAATTGATTAATGGATCGGTCACGGATATTTGGAGGATCGGTAGAAGTTTGAATGATCGATGGCTAAAATTGGATTTAAAACCATGAGCTTACAAGCATACCGCATTTGAGGCCGGGCTTGCATCAACGATTTTAATGTGCCTGTGAGGCCACCCGATAAACAAAAAAGGGCCGTCAGGCCGTGACGTCCACGGTCAGGATCACATCCCCGCGGCGGTCTCCCTGTTTTCGGCCCTTATTGCGGATGCGGAGGCGGCCGCCTGGCTGAATGCCGGGCGGGATGGCTACCATCAGGTGCTCGGTATTCTCGCCCACCTTGTAAGTCAGTTCCTTTTTCGTGCCTTTCCGAGCTTCATCAGAAGGGATGGCGATTTTGAAATGGAGGTTCAGCGCATTCTGGTGAGTGTCGGTCTCGGGTTTGACGAACAGGCCCTTTACCTTCTGGAACAGGCCAGGCTGGCCGGTGTCCTCTCTCCCCTCCGCCTGGCCCTGCGCTTTTCGGCGGCGGTTCATGGTGTACAGAGCGGTGCCGACCGATTGCAGGACCCACAATCCGGTTCCGATCCGGCCGATGGGACCGGGAATCATGCGGAGCATGCGAGCCAGGGTTCCTGCGGCGCCGGTGAACAGCATGGTTTCGAAAAAACCGGTCCCGTGGCGGAACCCGGACTGCTGAAAATCGCGGTTCAGGTTGTTGAACATGTCGCGACCGAAAGCCTGCCGGAACATGTTTTCGAAAATTTCCTGCTGGGTATAGTTGAATTGCTGACCCGACTGGCCACCGCCCAGGCGGCGGAACATATCGTACTCTTGGCGTTTTTTGGGATCCATCAGGACCCCGTAAGCTTCCGTAATGTCTTTGAACCGTTCTTCGGCTTTCGGGTCGTTGGGATTTCTGTCGGGGTGAGTTTCCACCGCGAGCTTCCGGTAGGCCTTTTTGATCTCTTCAGACGAGGCGGTTTCCGCGACGCCCAGAATCTGGTAATAATCTTTGGTTTGGGTTTTCATGGCTTCCGGAAAAGCCGGATCACATTCCCAATTGCTGTGGATACACCGCCTCGGCTACGGCCGGCCCTTCCAGCTGGGTGTTTCCCTGGACGGTTGCCAGGTGAAACGTTTCATCCTTGTGAAGCCGCTGTTTCATGTTCTCGAAATGAATCAGGACGGGTTTCGATTCGATGGTTCCCTCTGGCGACTGGGGCGCGATGATGAAATCCTCCTTCGCCAGAACATCCCGGTATTTCCGTTTCATATTCATGGAGTAGGCGACGTAGCCAGGTATGGTTTCCGTTCCCAGGTAAGGCTCCTTGTTGATGACCTTGTAGTTTTCCGGTATGTACACGTTGGCGAAGTAGTCCTTGCCCAGAGAATGGTGGACGACGGTCTCGACTTTCAAAATACTCAAGGGACCTTCGACATCGGTCAAATTCATTTTGACGAAATACGTACGGTCGTGAAAATTCAGGTTTTCGAGAAAGACTATGCCGTACAGGATGTTGAATTTGAATTGCAGGAAAATGCCGAGACATATCCACCCAAAGATGGCCCAGAATTTTTTCAATTTTCCGCCCTTCGCTAAATGGTTCTATGATAAGGTTTAAAGACCGACTTGGAGCAGAAAACGGCTTGGTGGAAACGCGTTCCGCCCGCTTGGATTGGCTTTTTTTAATAATTATGAAATAAAAAAAAGCCAAAAGCAACTGTCCGGAAACGCCATTGCGGGACCGGAATTTTCCTATGGATACTGGGAACGATATGGAGTTGGACCGGGGTTATCTGATTGCGCTGGAGGGCATTGACGGCACGGGTAAGACCACGCAGGGAAACCTGCTGGCCGATTATCTTGAGCAGCGCGGTCTGCCTGTCGTGCGCCTTCGTGAACCGACGCAGGGAACGTGGGGGCAGAAAATCCGCAGAATTTTAACGGAAGGTCGGGGCGGCACAACCCCGGAAGAAGAATTGCAGTGGTTTTTGAATGACCGCAAAGAAGATGTGGAGCAGAACATCCGGCCCGCACTCGACGCGAACAAGGTTGTGGTGATCGACCGTTATTATCACTCCACCGCCGCCTATCAGGGGGCGCTGGGGTTTGACCCGGTAAAAATATGTGCGGACAACGAAGTTTTTGCTCCGCGTCCCGACCGGGTTCTGATTTTTTCCGGTTCACTGGATTCCAGCTTTGAACGCATCGCAAAAGGTCGGGATGGATTCAGTTCCTTTGAAAAAAAAGATTATCTTCAAAAAGTGCAGGCTATTTTTGACTCTTTCGAGGGACCCCATATCCGCCGCATTGACAGTGATGGTTCGGTCGAGGCGGTGCACCGTCAGGTGGTGACTGTGGTGGATGATCTGCTCGGTATCGGGGAACCGCGATGAAGCGATTCATTATTGCCGTTACCGGCGCCAGCGGGGTGTGTTACGCCAAGCGACTGTTCGATGTCCTGCAACCGATGGCGGAACTGCATGTTGTCCTTTCCGAGCGCGGGGTGGAACTACTCAAACTGGAACTGGACCTCTTGCCGTCGTATTTCAAAAAAGAAAACGCGACAGTCTATAAGAATTCGAAGATCAACACATCCATTGCCAGCGGTTCGTTCAAAACCGACGGCATGGTCATCGTTCCCGCCAGCATGGGTACGGTGGGGCGCATCGCCGCAGGGATCTCGAGCAGCCTGGTGGAACGCGCGGCGGATGTGGTGTTGAAGGAAAAGGGGAAATTGATCCTGGTGCCGAGGGAGGCGCCGTTCAGCACGATCCACCTCAAAAACATGTTGGCGCTCGACCAGGCAGGCGCACTGATCCTCCCGGCCAATCCGGGATTTTATAACAACCCGAAATCGGTTGAGGATATCGTCGATTTCGTGGTCGCCCGCATCCTCGATCAATTGGGTGTCGATCAGGGCATTCTGCCGCCTTATTCGGCCTGACAGGGAACAAGAACGAAATGATTTATCTGGACAACGCCGCCACCACACCGATGGATCCGGAAGTGATCGAGGTGATGACGAAGTCAATGCAGGAAGACTTCGGCAACTCCGGGGCGGTGTACCGCCTTGGCCACGACGCCAAACAGAAAATTCAGGAGGCGGAGGACCGGATCCGCGAAAGTTTGTGCATTCCGACGCGGTTCCGCATCATTTTCACCAGCGGCGGCAGTGAATCCAACAATCTCTTCATTAAAGGAACGTGTTTTCCCGATAAGAAAGCGGCGTATCTGGGGCTGGAGCATCCCAGCGTGAAACAAACGCTGGACGCTTTAAAGGAATACGATAACGAACCGGTGTCTTTGCTGGAATACCAGAAGGACGGCAGGCTGGATACGGCTTCGATTCCCGAACTTAAAAAACAAAAGGTGCGCTGGTTGTTTTTATCGCACGTCAACAACGAACTGGGCAGCATCAACGATCCACAGATTATCGCTCCTCTTTTAAAGGAACACGCACCGCAGACCCGGCTGTTCATGGACGGCGTGCAGGCGGTGGGCAAACTGCCGATCACCGAGGCCATGTGGGAAGGCCTTTCGGGCTATTCGGTATCGGCGCACAAGTTCCACGGGCCGAAGGGCATCGGTCTGCTGGTGGTCGATTCCCGTCTGAGTCTCAAGCCGCAGATCCACGGCGGCAAGCAACAGCACGGCATGCGCTCCGGGACTTTGCCGGTGCCGTTGATCGTGGGTCTTGCATGCGCGGTTCAATTGGCCGCCAACCGTACATCATCCGTGAATAAAACATTCTCCATTTTGCGGGAACGGCTGGTGACGGGACTGAAGTCGCTTGCATCCAGCAACTCCACCCTGAACTTGAAATTCAATTCTTCCATCGATCCGGACAATTCGTTTCAATCACCGGGCATTGTCAATTTCAGTTTCGCCCCGGTCGAGGGCGAAGTGGTCCTGCATCATCTGGAAGAGCAGGGTATTTATGTGGGCCTCGGTTCGGCGTGCAGTGCCCATTCGAAAGAGCCGTCTAAAATTTTAACGGGCATTGGGTGCACGCGGGAAGAAGCGCGGTGCAGTCTTCGCATCTCCTTCAACCACAGCAACACGGTGGAAGACGTGGACCGCTTTCTCGCGGCTTTCGCCCATGCACACGAAACTCTTTACCCCTCCTTTTCTCGTCGATTCGCCAACTCATGACACAAAATTGCACGATCCTGGTCCGGTACGATGAAATCGGGCTCAAGGGAAAAAACCGAAGTATGTTCATCAACCGGCTGGCCGACAACATTCGGCACGCGCTGAAAGGATTGGACGGGGTCACGATTCAAAAACCGCACGGTCGCATCCGCGTGGACTGTCCTATGGAGGTGGCGGATACGGCGGCGCAACGCCTTGCGTGTGTTCCCGGTGCCGCTTCGTTCAGTCTGGGCGTGGCAATGGAGCCGGATTTCGAGAAAATGGCGGAGCTCGGTGTGCAGTGGATCGAACCCCTCCTGAATTCTGGAAAAAATCTCAAGTTCTGCGTGAAGACAAAACGTGCGGACAAACGATTTCCTCAAACCTCAACGGAGGTCAATTACGAAGTGGGTTCGCGTATCCTCGGCCGGCTTCACGAACGCGGCCTGGAAGTCGATATCGACAACGCCGAGTTTACGCTGGAAATTGAAATCGGCCAGGAACATACCGTGGTGTTCAAGAACCGAATCGCGGGCCTGCGCGGATTGCCGGTCGGCAGTTCCGGGGAGGTTCTGGGGTTGATCTCCGGCGGCATCGACAGCCCGGTCGCATTGTTTCGCATCATGAAACGCGGATGCCGGGTGCATGGCATCTTCTTTGACAACCAGCCTTACATGGGACGCGGCGGATACGACAAGGTGAAGCGGCTGTGTCGGCAACTGAACCGTTTCCAGAGCCGGGCCCGTTTGTATGTGGTGCCGTTTGAAACTATCCAGGAAGCGATTCGCGACCACTGCCGCGCGCCGAATCGCGTGGTTCTGTACCGTCGCATGATGTACCGCATCGCACAGGCCGTGGCTGAACAGCATGGTTATCTTGGGCTGGTGACCGGCGAATCTCTGGGACAGGTTGCGTCGCAGACGCTTGAGAATCTCAACGCGGTGTCAGGGCTGGTGTCGCTCAGCGTATTTCGTCCACTCATCGGGACCGATAAAAACGAGATCATCCGCCAGGCGAAGGAACTGGGGACGTACGAAATAAGCATCGAGCCTCAACCCGATTGTTGTTCCGTGTTCATGCCTCCGAATCCAACGACGAAAAGCAAAATTCACGAACTGGAAGAGGATGAAAAGCGTTATCCGTGGCAGGAGTTGATGCTGGAGGCCATCAGGAAAATGGAAGTCATCGAGGTCGATGAACTAGGCTGATTTTGTGATGCGCTCGACTTGCAGGTCGTCCCGAGTTTCAGCAAGCAGGTCCTGGATGGTTTTACTCAACGTGGGATGAACCAGGTCCGGTGATATTTCCGCCAAGGGTTCCAGCACAAACCGCCGCTCGGCGATGCCCGGATGCGGCACTTGCAGGTTTTCTTCCTTTATTGTGTCTTCATCGTACAGCAACAGGTCGAGGTCGATCTTGCGGGGCCCCCATTTTTCCCGCCGTTCCCGCCCCATTTCCTTTTCGATGCCCAACAGGACATGTAGAAGATCCGCAGGGGAGAGGTCCGTTACCACCTGGGCAACGGCGTTGATGAACCAGTCCTGGTCGGTTTTTCCGTAGGGTTGGGTTTTATAAAGGGAGGAAGCGGTGTGGAGGTTCAACGCCGGGTGTGTCCGCATGCGGTCGATCGCTTCCCGGCAGTGACCGGGAGCGTCTCCCATATTGGAACCGATGCCGATAAAAGCGGTGTGGGACATAACGGGTCCCTTAAATAAAACCGTCGCTAGAACTCAAACTTCACTGTGGACAATCGCATTTTGATTTCCTGCATGATGCGCACTTCGTCGGCTTCATCCTTGGCGGCGAAGGTGGCGGAGAATCGGACGAAATTGCCGACGTCATCCCACGGCACCGTGGAGATGAGGTGTTCGGTGATCATATACTGTGAAAACGCTTCGGCGTTTTCGAATTTCGGCCCGCCCTGAATACCTTTGGGCGCTTTAACGTAAAGGAAGAAGGAGCCGCCCGGCATGGTGGCTTTGAAGCCGACTGAATTCAGGCTGTCCACCAGAAGACGCAGGCGACGCTGGTATTTTTCCACTATACGCTTTGTGATTTCAGGATGCTCCAGTGCGTAGATGCCGGCTTTCTGGATGGCCGCGAACTGGCCACTGTCGATATTGTCCTTGATGTTGGCGAAGCCTTTGACCACCAGCTCGTTCCCGACAATGAAGGCGATGCGCCACCCGGTCATGTTGTACGCTTTGGAATGTGAATGGAACTCCACGCCCACGTCCATTGCACCGGGAATCGAAAGGAAGCTGAGCGGTTCTGTGTCGTACGTGAGAGTCGCATACGCTGCGTCCTGCACCACCACGATGTCGTTTCCCCTGGCGAATTCCACCACCTCTTCATAAAATTTGCGGGTGGCGTTAGCCCCGGTCGGGTTGTTCGGATAGTTGATGCAAAGCAGTTTGGCGCGTTTCGCCGTCTCGGAGTCGATGCTTTTGAGATCGGGAAGAAAGTTGTTGTCCTCCGTTAGAGGAAGGTTCACCACCTCACCGCCGAGAAACTGCGTGTGTGTGCCCATCACCGGATAACCGGGAGTTGTCATCAATGTCACGTCACCGGGGTTGATGAAGATCAGCGGCATCATGGCCAGCCCGGGTTTGGAACCGATGCTGTGGTTGACGTGTTTTTTAGGATCGAGCCCTGTCACGCCGAACGTTTTTTCCATATACCGGACTGCCGCTTCCTTGAATGCGTCGATGCCGTTGTCGGTGTAGCCGCGGTTTTCCGGTTTGCGCGCTTCCTGTTCCAGCGCGGCGATCACGCCGTTGTCGGCCATCTCATCCGGTTCGCCCACACCCATGTCGAACAGTTCCTTGCCGGGGTTGGCCTCCAGTGCCGCGCGTTTGGCACGCTTGATTTTCTCGAACTTGTAAATTTTGGTGTCTTTTCCGAATTGCGCCCCGCCGATGCGGTTTGCGAACTGGGACTGTATATAACTTTCCGACATGAATTGGGCTCCGGTATGTCTGTTTGAGTAGAGGTATGGCCTTCAAGAACGGCACAATTTAGCCAAATTTACGGAGGGTGTCAAGGCGGGGAAGGGCGCGTCACCCTTCCTCCAATTCCTCTTCCTCTATGGGGTCCTCTGCCGGAAGGGGAGCGTCAAAAAACTCATCCATCGCTTCCGCATCCATCACCAGATTGGCTTCTTTCTGGCTGTAGCGCAGGTATTTGATGATTTCGGTGATCTCCTCATCTGAAAACTTTCCCTTCTGCGAAGGCATCTTGCCGGAACCGTTGTTGATGGTGTGGCGGATTTCCTGGTCGGAAAATTCACTTTTCACAAACACTGCATCGATCAGGTTGGGTGCCTTGGTGTGTCCACCCAGCGCGTCGGAACCGTGACAGTTGGAACAGACCGCGTGGAACAGTTCCTGGCCGCGTTTGTATTCCGCCGGAACGGTTTTGGTGGGTTGGGGAGCGCACGCCGCCAGCAGCAGGCCGCATAAGAAAACATTCAATGAAGTTCGGGTCCAGTCCATTCCTGCCTCCAATATTAATGATCGGTTTTGGTGAACCGGTTCAATCGAGAGTGAACGCGATGGGCAGTTGGATCGTCATCGAGTCGCGGTTGAGCGCATGCGGGATGACGGGAAAAGGCGCGCCTTTTTTCACCGATTCCAGTGCAGCTTCATCCAGGATGCCGCTTCCGGAAGAAAGCGCGACGTGCAGATCCTGAACGGTGCCCCTGCGGGTGACCCTGAAATGCACCACGGGTTTCCCTTCCAACCCCCGCCGCCTGGCCAAACGGGGATAAAACTTGTATTTTGCGATCCGGTTTCGGATTTCCAGAATGAAACCGTTTTTCAGCGCTTCCAGGTCCTCTCCACCGGAGTGGGAGCTTGTGAATCCTTTGGATGCAAATTGGTGGGAAGCGGATTCGATATTTTCGGAATTAATCGTATCCGGTTGTTCTACCGAGGGAGGTGCCTTGCCGGATCCGTTTTCTCGAACCGTTCCCTTCGGGGGCTTTTTTGACCCCGTTTTCGGGCCGGTCCACGAGGCCGTGGGGATGTCAAGAAACGTTTTTTTATCGAATATTTCCGTGGTTTTTTCATGCGAGAAGTGCCTTTGCCCGGTTTGTGTTGTCGGCTTGATGCCGGCAATGGTGTGAGTGGGTTGCACGGCATCGGCGTGACGGTCTCCCGCAGGTGCTTTCCAACCGTGGGATTGCGCGAGCGCGGGTTGTACCGGCAAGGGCGGGATGTAGTTCATTAGGGACATTGGAAAAATTTCTTTTTTGTAAGCAATTCGGGCCTGGGTCTTGGGCCGAACGGAATTTATGGTGCTCACGGTCACGGGTTGGGGAGCTATCTGAACAATGGAATTGGCTATTGGAGAATGGGGGGGCAAGAGCTCCGCCGGGTTCTTTTGTAATGTCGTTGAAGAGAGTGATTGGAGGGGTCGCATCTTGTCTATCTTGTGTTTCGTTTTGAAATGCGGCGAGCGCATTTTTGCGGGGACCCCTTTGACGGGAAATTCTTTCGATTCAATGGAGAGGGGCTCCTTTTGCAGGGTTTCCTGTTGGTGATTTGTACGGGAATCGGAGGGTAACGAGGTCACAAGCCTGACCTTCTGGACCATGAAGTTTTTATTTTCGACCTCACTTTTCCGGGATTTCGGCCAGAAGGTGAGACCCGCAAAAACCAGTCCATGCAAGACAAGAGAACAGGCCAGCGCCGACAGGAAAGCCCGCCTGGATTGAATGTGACCTTGGGTGGAAAACATGGTCTTCCTGTCAGTGAAAAGAATATTCGAATCCGGCATAACCGGAAATTCCCGCTGTTCCGAAGAACAGCGACTCCTCGTATTTTTTATTGAACAGGTTTTCTCCTCGAGCCGTCAGTTTGAGCTGTTTGGTCAACTGGTAACCCAAAGCTGCGCGCACGATGGTGCGCCCTCCGACGCGTCCGGTGCCGGACACCATGGCGCTCCGGTACTGCGCCGTCACCAGCCAGTCGAGCAGGTTACGCCAGGTGTGGTGCAATGTGGCGGAAGCGGTATGACGCGGCCGCCTGACCAAAAGGGCGCCGGTGCTGGAGTCCACCGCCTGGTTCCACGTGTAGGCGGCGTTCACATCGACGTCATCCAGCACCTGCCAGCGGATGCTGGTCTCGATGCCCTGTGAACGCGCGCGGCCGATGTTTTCCGCGATGAACGTCGCCGGGTTGGGCTGGATCTGGTTTTTCAGATCCATGTTGAAGTACGTCACAGCCACAGCCACGCGATCGGACAGCAGGGCTTGCTCCACTCCGATCTCGAAACTTTCCGTTTCTTCCGGCTGGATACTGGGGTTGCCAAAAAAGGGAAACAGGATTTCATTGACCGACGGGGCGCGGAAGCCGGTGGCAAAGCCCCCCCGCAGACGGGTATCGGTCTCCAAAAAGCGGTAAGCCGCCTCGATTTTGTAGGTGAACTTGTTGGCGAAACGGGTGTTGATGTCTTCCCGCACGCCGGCGTTCAGCAGAAACCGGTCGTTGTGATTGAACTGAAATTGCAGGTAATAACCCTGGTTCTCATTTTGCAGGGCGATACCCTGGCTGGCATTGGCGGCATTGGTGGCCTGGTGCTCGAATCCGAAAACGGTCGAAATGTTTTCATTGATATACACATTGTTCTGGACGTCCACCGTGTACGTTCTGTTGATAATGAACGAATCGCCGAAGGTGGGATCGATGGTATCCAGTTCGTCCACAAACACGCTGGGAGTGACTTTCAGGTCCCAGTTTTCGGTGAGCGCTTTCTGCAGGGGCAACGCGCCGTAAACGGTATCGTTGTTGATGTGATGCGGCAGGGTGTCGGAGAAGGTGAACGTGAGGGGATTGAATCCGTCAAAGTGACTGCGCGCGCGGATGTAGCGTCCAATGAATTCGACCCGTCCGTCTTTAAAGAAGTTGTAACCCAGCCGGGTGGAGAATGTGCGGTTGGAATAACGGTCATTTTCCGTACCGCCGCGCCGTTCGTTGAATGCAGAAAAGCCCTCGCTGTCCGTGTTCGATGCGCTCAGTGAGTAATCGAAATTTTCATGGGACCCCGAACTGGTGAGCGTTTCCTTGAACGTCTCAAAACTGCCACCCTCGAACGACAGCGTGTGCGTTGGCTTCCCCTTGCCTTTGCGGGTGACGATGTTGATGACGCCACCGACGGCATCGGCGCCCCACAGCGTGCTTTGGGGACCACGCAGGATTTCAATCCGCTCGATGTTGTCCAACTGCAAATGGGCAAAACTGAAACTGCCGGTGGAGTTGGCCTTCACCTGAACCCCGTCGATCATCACCAGGGTCGATTGGGAATTGGCCCCGCGCATGAAAAGAGTGGTGGAGCTGCCCAGGGGTCCCGTCTGCACGACATTGACACCCAGTTGCTCCTGAATGAGATCCTTCACCTGCATGTGTTTTTTCTTTTCGATTTCCTCACGCGTGATCACCGTATAGGACGCGGTCTGGTTTTCCGGTTTGGTCTGCGAACGGGTGGCGTGGATTTCGATCGGGTCCAGTATTTCCAGTTGGTTATCTTTTTCTTCGGCGATCGCGTAACCGGAAACGAACGGCACAAATAGGGAGATTACTATTATGGATAATAGTTTCTTCATTTTTTTTCTGGTTCCTCTTAGTTTTTAATCAGTGCTTCAATTTGTTTCATGTCGATCGAGGTGTCCAGCCACCCGGCCAGCCGGTCCCATTGCCGTTCACGGAATAGTTGATAGTCGAACGGTTCTTTGACCTGCGGAATATTTCGGTGGTGGCGGACCCGATTCAACAGCGCGTGGCGCAGTGGATCGTTGTCCAGAATGCCGTGCAGGTACGTACCGATCAGCGTACCGGTGCTGTCGGAGATTCCCAGCGCATCTGTATTTTCTTCACCTTTTTTTTCGAACAGTGGGGCGCAGGTACCCGAAATCTCCGAGATGCCGTTATGGATTTCGTAACCCCACGCCGTGAGTCCGTGATCGAACGCCGGTGAGTGGTTGGTGGTCAACCTCACCTGGCGCGTTATTTTTTCCGCCTGCATCGTGGTGGTGACAGGCAACAGGTCCAGACCATCGACCTTTCCAGCATTGCTTTCAATTTTTCCGGGATCGTTGAGCTCTTTTCCCATCATCTGAAAGCCACCACAGATACCCAGCACCCCGGTTCCATGGGCATGACAGCGATGAATGGCGCGGTCGAGTCCCTGCGTTTTAAGAAACCGCATGTCCTCCAGCGTATTCTTGGTGCCGGGCAGGATAATGAGGTCTGGCGATCCCAATTGCGCCTCGGTCCACACATAGCGCACTGCCACTGCCGGGTCCTCCATCAAGGGGGAGAAATCGGTGAAGTTGGCGATGCGCGGCACACGCAGGATGGCGACGTCCAGCAACCCTGCGTCGGTTTTCATTTCCCCGTGCGTGCCGAATGGAAGGGAGTCTTCCTCGTCCACGAACAGGTTGTGGTCGAATGGAATCACCCCCAGCACGGGTTTGCCGACGAGGTCCTCGAACTGTTTGAGGCCGGGCTTTAAAAGTTCGACGTCGCCGCGAAACTTGTTGATGAGGAACCCGGCGACGTGGTCCTGTTCATCTTCACTCAACAGGTCGTAGGTGCCCTTCATCCAGGCGAACACGCCGCCGCGGTCGATGTCCCCCACCAGCAGCACCTTCGAATCCGCTTCCTTCGCCATCGCCATGTTGACGAAATCCATCTCGCGCAGATTGATTTCGGCAGGCGACCCCGCACCTTCGAGGATCACGAGATCGTGACACTGGCGCAGTGTATTCAGCGCGTCGGTGACTTGTTGCAGGTACGCGGGTTTGCCCCGGTAATACTCTTTGGCGTTGCGCGTGTGCGCCGGGCGGCCCATAACGATGACCTGAGACAGGTTGTCCCCCGCCGGTTTCAACAGGACCGGGTTCATCTGGACGGTGGGGGCGATGCCGCAGGCCTCGGCCTGAAACGCCTGCGCGCGGCCGATCTCGCCGCCGTCCTCGCAGACGTAGGCATTGAGCGACATGTTCTGCGCCTTGAACGGCGCGACCCTGTAACCTTTTTTGTAAAACCAGCGACACAGGGCCGCGGTGATGACGCTTTTGCCCACGCCCGATCCGGTTCCCTGCACCATCAAGGTTTTTGCGGTCATGATCGAATCACCTCTGCCGTTTTAAAAGCCAGACGAAGAACGGTCCGCCGAGAAGCGCCGTGATGACGCCGACGGGAATCTCCACCGGCGCAATGAAGGTACGGCCGAACGAATCGCACAGGATCAGAAAACTCGCGCCGAAGAAAAACGACGCCGGGATCAGCAGGCGCAGGTCGGGCCCGATCACCAGGCGCACCATGTGGGGAACGATGAGCCCGACGAAGCCGATGGGTCCGCTGGTCGCCACCACCGTGCCTGTAGTCAGCGAGGCCATCACAAATGCCAGCTTCTGGGTGCGTTTCACATCCACCCCCCGGCTCTGCGCCGAATGAACGCCGGCGCTGATGAGGTTGAGGTCGCGCGCGATGTAAAGCAGTCCGCCGAAACCGATCAGCACCAGCGGAAGAATCGACCACACGGTTTCGTAACTGGTGATGTCGAGGCCGCCCATCATCCAGCGCACGATCTGGAAGGACTGCGTGAAGTCGGACAGGTAATGGATGAACATGACGAGTGATGCGAAAAAGAAATTGGCAGTAACTCCGGCGAGGAGAAGGACGCCCGTGGGGAAATCGCCGTGCCGCGTTTTGACCAGACTGAACACCAGCAACATTGCCCCCAGGGCACCCAGAAACGCGGCAATGGGAACCGACGAGAATCCGAGGAACACGAAATTGAGATTGAGCGCGATGGCGATCACCGCACCCAGCGACGCACCGCTGGAAATGCCGAGCGTGAACGGCGCGGCGAGATCGTTGCGCAGTAACGCCTGCAAAACCGCGCCGGAGATGGCCAGCGCCCCGCCTGTGAGCGCGCCCAAAAGGATTCGCGGAAAGCGGGCGACGAATAATATGTTCGCGTCCACGTTCTCGGCGAAAGGAATATCCCGCGACAGCGCTTTCATCAAGTTGACGCTGGTTGGGCCAATCAGAGGCGCGATTGCAAGGACCAAAAGAAAGAACAGGAAGAACGCGGTGACCACCTGCACGTAGCGGCGCGGGGTGAGTCCGTGGGTGTGAGTCCACATCACGCACCCCCCGGAGAAATCAGGAAACTTCCATCGGCTTCATCACGATAGATGTTGACGCCGATTTCGTAAACTTCTTCCAGGATGGATTTCTGCAGGACCTCATCCGGTGTTCCGTCTCTCACAATGCGTCCCTGTTTCAACAGCACCAGGCGGCGGCAGTATTTCGAGGCGAGGTGCAGGTCGTGCATGGCGACGACGATGGTGACGTTCTGGTTCTTGTTGAGGTCGTCCAGAATCCGTAACAGTTCCACCTGGTATTTGAGGTCGAGCGCGCTGGTGGGTTCGTCCAATAGCATCGCCTCCGGTTCCTGCGCGATGGCGCTGGCCAGCATGACGCGCTGTTTTTCGCCGCCGCTGATTTCGTTGAACAGCCGCTCGGCGAACACCGAGGTCTGCGTCTGTTCCAGCGCGCGACGGACGATTTCGAAATCGGTTTCCCCCTCGAAGGTGAACGCGGAGAGATACGGATGCCGTCCCATCATCACCACCTCGCTGACCTTGAACGGAAACGGCATGTGGTGTTCCTGAGGAATCCAAGCGATGGACTGCGCCAGTTGCTTGCGGTTGCAGGACTGGATATTGCGACCGGAAAACAGGACGTGCTGACGGTCCGGTTCCAGAATGCCCGCCATAAGTTTGAGAAGGGTGGATTTGCCGGAGCCGTTGGGACCGATGATGCCGACGAATTCGCCGGACGCAATGCCCAGCGACACCTCGTGCACGACGGGGTCTTTGTCGTAGGCGAACGAAATGCCTTCGGCGCGCAGGAGCGGTTGTGCGATTGCGGCGGTCATCCCTGTTCTCCCTGTGAGGTGGATTTCGGCAGTTGTCCGAATAATTCCGGGTGCAGGGCGCGGGCGAAGTCGTCGAGTATTTTCAGCAAGCGTGGCCCGGGAATGAGGATGTAGTCGGCGCCGATGAAATGGATGTTATTATCGGAAACCGCGCGGATGGTGGAAAAACGCCCCCACTCTTTAAGCCGTGCCGCTTTTTCTTTTGCGGTCATGTTCATGGCCGGTCCGGCTTCGATGATGACCTGCGGCGACTGCTGGATAATGTATTCCTTATTGATCTTCGGGTAGGGAGCGATGGTGTCGGTGACGATGTTCTCTGCCCCTGCGAGGGCGAACAGTTCGCCCAGAAAGGAACTGGGCCCGACCGCATACAGACTGCGTCCCGGCTCGTTGCTGTCGCCCAGTATCAGCAGAGCCGGTTTGGGAGCGTGTCCCTTCAGCTTACCCCGGTAGCCATCGATTCCGGATTGGAGGCGGTGGACCAACCCTTCCGCACGATCCTCAATTTGCAAAACCTCCCCCATCTTGCGCACCGACTCATAAATTTGCTGGAGGGTCTGCATTTCCACCCCGAGCGTGCGGATGCCGAGGTTGAGCGCGTTGTTTCTGAGCGTGTGGCTGGTGGCCTGGTGGATGACAAGGTCCGGGTTCAGCGTGATCCAGCGTTCGAGACTGGGATGAAGAAGACTGCCGATTTTCGTGCGGGTGCAGGCCTCCGGTGGGTATTTGCAGAAGTTGGTGACGCCGACGACGCGATCGCCCACACCCAGCTCGAACAAAAACTCAGTGATGGACGGCGACATCGAAATGATGCGTTGCGGCGCTTTCGGGGGGGAATCCGCAAGTGCGGACCCGGCATAAGCCAGCAACGCAAGCAGGCACACCACTGCCAACGCATTTCGGAAATTCGTTCCTGATGCGGAGAGCGATGAAAACAGCGATGGCTTGGGAAAGCGATTGATTGCCGGGCGCACGGTCATATCCGGTTCCGTACCGGAAACCTGGAAGGCCCAAACAAAAAATCCCTTTCCGGGTGGAAAGGGAAACAGGTCATGTCACCTTCACCTCTCAGGTCCCGGAGAGTGTGTGAAGCATATCCAGACAGGCTTTCTGGCTTCCGGATCGTCCTACTCCCCGCGCCTTCCCGTTCCCTGGAACAGTGGCAAGATGCGGGTGTCGTCCCCGGTTACAGCGGCGGCACCGCGACGGATTCGCACCGTCTTTCCTACATCTGAATACAGCGATTCAATTTGCGATCAGCATAGCAAAACGTTGGGGCAAGTCAACGAAATTCCCAGAAAGGGGGGAAGAGGTCAGGCTTCGAGGAACCGGATCAGGTCCTGGATGTTCTCGGCGCTCACTTCGTGCCCCTGCGGGGTTTCTTTGATGGTCAGGTTGTGACCGTGGCTTTGCATCTCGTCCAGTGCGTGCTCGGCCAGGAACGAAGGCACCACATCGTCGTTGGCGCCGAAAATGCCGAGAATCTGCGACGCGGCGTTTTTGGTGGTGATCTCGGGCAACTCCGGCAGGAAGCCGCAAATGGACGCCACCTTGTGCACGGGATGTTTGCCCATCAATGCGTACACCAGCGACGCCGCGCCGCCCTGGGAAAAACCCCACAGGCAGGTGTGGAATCCGTTGGCGACGTTCTGTTCCTTCATGAAGCGGTGGGTTTCGTCGACCATGCCCGCAGTGAAGTCGAGAAACTGGTTGACCGCTTCCTTCTGGCGGGGACCGTCCAGCCACCAGCTCCACACGCTGTTGCCTGCATCTACCGGGCCTTCCGGATAGACGGTGACGGTGTTGGTCAATTGCAGGCGGTTGCCGTGGATCAGCATGTTCTCCGGAGTCGATTCCGCCCCGTGAAACCCGATGAGCACGTTCACCGGTTGGGCAGGATCGATTCCGGTCTGCCCGATGATGACTTTCTTTCCGAGCCAGGTCTGGTTCTGATATTGCATGTTCATGTGTCCCGTTTGATTTGAAGTTGCTGAATGAGATCGGCGGCCAACGCTTCGGCTTCCCCGCGCGTGGCGATGGTCCCCAGAACGCGAGCTTCCTCCACGCGGTCGAGTATGGTTTTGTAGGCTGGCGATGGAGACAGGTGAAACTTGCGCGTCAGCGTTTTCCCGTTCAACAGCGCGGGATGCTTTTGCGCGGGCCGGTAGGTGTTCAGGTAAAACTCCAGGATCCGGTTGAGCGCCAGCAGAAACGATCGAAGGTCGTCGCCGGTCTCCATCTTAACAGCCGTGGCCAGAATCCCACCGGAAAAAATATCGTCGCCTGCCTGCCTGCACAGATTATAAATGCCGGAAAGATTCTCTCCCCTGATGTCACCCGCCAGCGTTTCGGTGTGCTCGACCAGACGGGCATGCACCGCGAGCGCCCGGTCGGTGAAGAGGATGTGGTCATTGCTGAGCCGCAGGTCTTTCAAAATGCGGACAGGAATGGAGTCGTTCCGGATTTTCGTTCCGGTGATAGAGGTATTCTGCATCGTATCCAGCGGACGCAGCAGCAGCGCAAGCTTGAGCAGAGCGCGTCGCGGCGAGATTTCCAAATGGTCGCGGAAGTAGCCGCGGTATTTCGGAGAAATTTTTTCGGTCTCGGTGAGCAAAATCTCGAGCCGGTCCAGAATGCGGAGCTCCTCAAGTCCACTCTCAGGCAGGGGCCCACCGGGTTCGTTGCCGAAATGCAGGGCCAGCTCCGGGATGAGCGCGGACAGCAGGCCCGTATCGACCATACGTTCGATATGCGAGTTGGGAGTGCCGAGCAGGATCAGCAACTCGTAGGACAATCGCTCTGCGGCGACGGTGCGGATGCGACTGCGGGTTTCGGTGATGCGCCGTGCGGTGGTTTCATCGATGTCGAAACCCAGCGTGTTGGCGAACCGGAACGCGCGGAGCAGGCGCAGGGGATCGTCTTCGAACACCGGACCCGGCAGGGCACGCACGTTACGGCTTGCGATGTCCGCCAGGCCGCCGAAGGGATCGACCACCGTATCCTTTTTTTCGATGAAGTCTTCCAGCGGCTGGCCGAGGGCGTTGATGGTGAAGTCGCGGTGGACGAGGTCGTCTTCCAGCGTTTCTCCCTGCAGGGTGGAAAAATCGAAATACACGTCGCGTTCAATCACCACGCGGTGCGTCTCGCGGTCAAGGGTGGAATCCAGGGGAACCAGGGTAAGCGAATGCGCTTCGGAGAAGCGTCGGGCCAGTGCCGGTGCGTTTTGGCAGGCGAAATCGAAATCGGCGCAGGCCTTGCCCATCACCCGGTCACGAAGAGTGCCGCCCACCACGTACAGCGGGTGACCCGACTCGCGGCTCAGGCGCAACAGGTTTTCAAGCTGGTTCTGGTAATCTCTGGACATGCGACCCTGAAGGAAATATCTGCGGGATATCTTAACAGATTCGAAAACGAAGGACAGGCAGGGGCGGGAGGGGAGCTGATTACTGAAGAGAGCCGGTCCTCAGCGGTCCCAACCGGATTTCAGCTTGATCTCGAGCGACACGAACATCGAGCCGTTTTTCTTGACCATGTGCAGGTCTGTGTGGGTCAGGTTGCTCAGTACCTGGCGGATGTTTTCCGAGGGCTTGCTGGCCGGGTCTTTAACGAGGAAGGGCACCATGTCATCGATGGAATCGCGCACCTCTTCGCTGTCCAACACGTAGCCCAGGTATTTTGCGTCCACGTCGAGGTATTTCTTGACGAGTTTGCAGAGGGTGTCGCCCACCATGATGTCGCGTTTGCCGCGCACGCGGTTGATGACCAGTCTCGGGGAGAAGGTGCGGATGATGTCGTTGACCGCTTCCAGCGAATCCGGGTCGGTCTGCTTGATTTTGGCGCGAAGCTGGTCGATCTCGAAACAGTCCTCGCTCACCTCCGGGTTCCTGGAGAAATCGAGCGCGTGCTGGATTTCGGCGTTGGCCTTGAACTCCTGGCTGATGCGGCGGAACAGCACCGACTTGATGTAATTGAACGTGTTGGTGATGGATGTCATCTCCGGCGTGGACACCACCACCTGCCGGTCGGCGAGGTTGAAGAAGTCCACCGTATGGAATCCCGTACCCGGACCGAGGTCGATGCACACCGCATCCGCTTTCAGGTTGCGGAGCACGTTGATGACCCGGTTCTGGTGTTTCTGGTTGATGTCCGCACTGCCCGGCAGGCTGCCTGACGTGCTCAGGAATTTCAGGTTCACCAGTCCGGTTTCCTGAAGCAGGGGAGAGGGGTCGTCCTCGATGCCGTCGTGCACGAAGAAGTCGCGGAAGCCGTAGCGGGGATTGCTGATGCCCACCAGCGCGTGCAGGTTGGAGGCGCCGAAGTCGCCGTCCACCAGCACCACCTTCTGCCCGGTGAGGGCCATGGCCACCGCCAGGTTGGTGGCGATCACGCTTTTGCCGACGCCGCCTTTGCCGCCGCCGACGGCGATGATTTGACTGGAATGCTTCGTGGACAAAACGCTCACCTGCTTTCGTTTAAAGGGCTTTCCGACCCACGCCGGGCGGGCCGGGGGCGTCCCGATGTTTCGTGAATGCGGATCATTTCATTGTCACGCAACGGCAGAGTGAATTCAACCGAATGTGACCCGCCGCCCTTCTCATAACGGCCAAAAACCCAAAGGCTTGAGGACAGGGACGCAATTTATGTGAAGAAACACGCAAGCTGTATAAAATTTGAGAAGGGGGATTTAAATGAGCTAAAATTCAGTTAAGAGCGCAATTACGCGTATTTGGGTCAACCTCCTACCGGATCGTTCCCCCGCCGGCCGGGAGAATTCCCGGCAGTCCTTTGCCATTCGAGGTAATTTCTTGGAAAGCTTGCAGTTTTACCTGTTTTTTACCGTCATCATCCTGTTTTCGTTGACGGTGCATGAATACTCCCACGGCCGGGTGGCGTACATTCTGGGTGACAACACGGCGAAGCGGCTGGGTCGGCTCACCTTCAACCCGATCAAGCATCTGGACTTCTTCGGCGTCATCTGCTTCTACTTCCTCGGTTTCGGCTGGGCCAAGCCGGTGCCGGTGAACGGGCGCAATTTCGAGAACCCGCACCGCGACATGATGTACGTGGCGGCGGCGGGTCCGGCTTCCAACCTGATCCTCGCCCTCATTTTCGGGTTCCTGGTGCGGGTCACGCCGCCGGAGCAGAACCTGTTTCTGTTCGCCATGCTGTGCTACGCGCTCTACATCAATGTGGCGCTGGCGATCTTCAACCTCCTCCCCATCTTTCCGCTGGACGGCGCGAGTGTGCTGAAGGGGTTGGTCTCGCAGGAGATGGCGGCGAAGCTGGCGGTGTTCGACCGCTACAGCGGGTTCGTCCTGCTCGGCATCTTCCTTTTGGATTATTTCGCACAGACCGGGATAATTTTGGGTATTCTTAGACTCCCCATGGGGTTTATGGTAGAGTTTTTTACCCAAGAGGCGTTTCCCTATGTAAAACAGATCATTCGCTTCCTTTAATCCTTATCAAATTTCCGATTGATGTCGAAAAAACGCATTTTGAGCGGCATGCAGCCTTCCGGCCTGCTTCACTTGGGCAATTACTTCGGCGCGTTGAAAAACTGGGTGTCCCTGCAGGACGATTACGAGTGCTTCTATTTCATCGCCGACTGGCATTCGCTGACCACGCTGCACGAAAGCCCCGGCGAGATCCCCAGGTTCACGCGCGAGGTGGCGATCGACTGGCTGGCGGCGGGACTGGATCCGGAAAAGTGCACGCTGTTCGTGCAGTCGCGCATTCCGGAGCATGCGGAACTGCACCTGATTTTATCGATGATCGTGCCGGTGTCGTGGCTGGAGCGCAATCCCACTTATAAAGAAAAGCAGCAGGAAGTGAAGACCGTGGACATGAGTTCCTACGGCTTCCTCGGTTACCCGGTACTGCAGACGGCGGACATCGTGCTGTACAACGCGCACTTCGTGCCGGTGGGCATCGACCAGGCGCCGCACCTGGAGCTGTCGCGCGAGATCGTGCGTCGCTTCCAGCATTTCTATAAAAAGAAGGTGTTGATCGAACCGGAAGCGAAGATCAGCGAGGTGCCGAAGCTGAACGGCATCGACGGCAGGAAGATGAGCAAAAGCTACAATAATGCCATCTACCTGTCCGACTCGGAAAAGGAGATCACCAAGAAAATCCAGTCCATGCTCACCGACCCGCAACGCCTGCGGCGCAACGATCCCGGCGATCCGGACGTGTGCAATCTGTTCCCGTTTCACAAGCTGTTCTCGTCGGAGGAGAAGCAGGCGTACGTCGATGAGAACTGCCGGACGGCGGGCATCGGGTGCGGCGACTGCAAGGCCCTGCTGGCGGAGTCCATGCTGGCGGGAATGCGTCCCCTCATGGAGCGGCGGGCGGAGCTGGTGGCCAAACCGAAGGAAGTGGATGAAATTCTAGATGAAGGCACCGAGCGTGCCCGCAAGGTGGCGCAGAACACCATGCGAAAAGTGAAGGAAGCGATGAAACTGAAATGAAGACGGAAGACGGCGACACGAAAATGGATTACAAGGACACCCTGAACCTGCCGCAAACGGATTTCCCCATGAAGGCCAACCTCGT
This sequence comes from Nitrospina sp. P1_D6, assembly GCF_052156615.1. Lineage (NCBI taxonomy): Bacteria > Pseudomonadati > Nitrospinota > Nitrospinia > Nitrospinales > Nitrospinaceae > Nitrospina > Nitrospina sp. P1_D6. The sequence goes on from NZ_JBQKUN010000001.1 coordinate 153,700, forward strand.
GCAGAGGGAGCCGGAAGTGCTGGCGGCATGGGAGGCGGAGGACATTTACCAGCGCATCCGCGAGGCGTCGAAGGGCCGCCCGAAATACGTCTTCCACGACGGCCCGCCCTACGCCAATGGCCACATCCACATGGGCCACGCGCTCAACAAGGTGCTGAAGGATTTCATCGTGCGCATCATGACGATGAAAGGATTCGACGCGACTTTCGTGCCGGGCTGGGACTGCCACGGCCTGCCCATCGAGCACCAGGTTGGCAAGGAGCTCAAAAGCAAAAAGCAGGACCTGGCCAAGAATGAAGTACGCAAGCTGTGCCGGGAGTACGCCGCGCGTTTCGTGGAGGTGCAGAAGGAAGAGTTCAAGCGGCTGGGCGTGTTCGCCGACTGGGACAAACCGTACCTCACCATGAGCTTCGGCTACGAAGGCACCATCGTCCGCGAGTTTCTGAAATTCCTCGAATCCGGCATGGTGTACAAGGGACTGAAGCCCGTGCACTGGTGCACGCACTGCCGTACGGCTCTGGCCGAGGCGGAAGTCGAGTACGCCGATCACAATTCTCCGTCCATCTACGTAAAATTTGCTGTGAAGTCGGGGTGGAACAACCAGATCGAAGGCGTGGATGCGAAGAAGGCATCGTTCGTTATCTGGACCACCACGCCGTGGACGCTTCCCGCCAACCTCGCCGTGTGCCTGCACCCGGACTTCGAGTACACCGCCGTTGAGATCGCGGGCGAGCAGTACGTCGTGGCGGCGGAGCGGCTTTCGGCTCTGATCCTCGAATGGGACGTCACCGATTACAAAGTGCTCGGCAAATGCGCGGGCAAGGACCTGGAAGGAGTCGTCTGCCAACACCCGTTCATCGACCGCGAGTCGCCGGTGATCCTGGGCGACCACGTCACGCTGGAGCAGGGCACGGGTTGCGTTCACACCGCACCGGGGCACGGTCAGGAGGACTATATCGTCGGCCTCAAGTACGGGCTGGACACGTACAACCCGGTGGATGACGGCGGCGTGTTCAAGCCGGAGGTCGAGTTCTTCGGCGGTCAGTTTGTGATGAAGGCCAACCCGGAGATCATCAAGAAGCTGGAAGAACTGGGCAAGCTGATCCACCAGGACCGGGTCGATCATTCTTACCCGCACTGCTGGCGGTGCCGCACGCCGATTATCTTCCGCGCCACGGCGCAGTGGTTCATTTCGATGGACGACAAGGGCTTGCGCCAGAAAGCGCTGGCGGAGATTGACAAGACCCGTTGGGTGCCGCACTGGGGACGCGACCGCATTTACGGCATGATCGAGAATCGTCCGGACTGGTGCGTGTCGCGTCAGCGCGCGTGGGGTGTACCGATCACGGTGTTCACCTGTGTGCAGTGCGACACCACGCTCGCCGACATGGCGGTTTACGAACCCGTCATTGAGGCGGTGGAAAAAGAAGGCGCGGACTGCTGGTTCGAGAAAGACGTGAAGGACCTCCTGCCTGCGGGCACAAAGTGCGCCTGCGGGTCTGCCGAGTTCAAAAAGGAAATGGATATTCTGGATGTGTGGTTCGACTCCGGCGTCAGCCACGCGGCGGTGCTGGAACCGGACCCGAACCTGCAATGGCCGGCCGACCTGTATCTGGAAGGCAGTGACCAGCATCGTGGCTGGTTCCACAGTTCCCTGCTGGAAGCCGTGGCCACGCGCGGTGTGGCTCCGTACAAAACCGTTCTCACGCACGGTTACGTGGTGGACGGCAAGGGCAAGAAGATGTCGAAGTCGGCGGGCAATGTCATCGCCCCGCAGAAGATCATCGACCAGTACGGCGCGGAAATTCTGCGATTGTGGGTGGCGTCGGAGAACTACCGCGAGGACATCCGCATCTCCCACGAAATTTTAAAGAGGCTTACCGAGGCCTACCGGAAAATCCGCAACACGTTCCGATTTCTCCTCGGTAACCTGAGCGACTTCGATCCGAAAACCGACCGTGTGCCCGTCGGCGAGATGGAGGAGATCGATCACTACATCCTGCACCGCTTCAAGAAGGTGAACGAACGCATCCAGAAAGCATTCGAGGAGTACGAGTTCCACGTGTTCTACCACACGTTTTACAACTTCTGCATCGTGGACCTGAGCGCGTTCTACCTGGACATCCTGAAAGACCGGATTTACACCTACCCCAAAACCTCGCAGGGCCGGCGGTCGGGTCAGACAGCCATATACGATCTGTTAAAGGGCATGGCGCAGATGATGGCGCCGATCCTGAGTTTTACCGCCGACGAGGTGTGGAAGTACATGCCCGACGACGGCAGTAAAACGGAAAGCGTTCACCTGAGCGTGTTCCCGGATCTGTCCGGCGTCACATTTTCCGACGAACTGGCTACCAAGTGGGAGCGCATCAAGGAGCTCAAGGGCGAAGTCAGCAAGGCACTGGAGTTGCGCCGCCGGGAAAAGGTAATCGGGCATTCGCTGGACGCTTCGGTCTCCCTCGCTGCGCCTGAATCCATGCAGCCGTTGCTGGAAAGCGAACGTGAATCGCTCAAATATATTTTTATCGTGTCAGAGGTCGAGATGGTTCCGCAACTGGATGGCGACGCCTACCAGAGCGATGTGATCGAGGGGTTGAAGATCGGGGTCAAACCGGCTCCTGGAAAAAAATGCGAACGTTGCTGGAACTATTTTGTCGAGGCCGAAGCATCCGGAGACCATCCCGGAATCTGTCAACGGTGCGCGACCCATCTGGAATCCGCCAAAGCCTGAGTTTCTTTTGAAGAACAAATACCTTCAGCTGTTTCTGATTTCCAACATTCTGATCATCCTCGATCAGTTCACGAAGTACCTCGTGGCTCTGCATATTCCGCAGAACATGTCGATCCGCATCATCGACAACTTTTTCAATTTGACGCACATCCGCAACCCGGGGGTGGCGTTTGGCCTGTTCGCCGAAAGCGAGCTGGAAATGAAGGCGACTCTGTTCATCATCTTTTCCGGGATCGCCATCATCGCCATTCTGGTGTTCTTTCACGAAACCCCGAGTCATAAAAAAATCGCGCTCCGGGGCCTGATCCTGATTTTTGCCGGGGCTATCGGCAACCTCATCGACCGCATCTTGTACAAGGAAGTGATCGATTTTCTCGATTTTCATTTCGGAAGTTATCACTGGCCCGCCTTCAACGTGGCGGATTCCTGCATTACCATTGGCGTGCTGTTCATGTTCATTGATATAATCAAGGATGGAACCGCGCCGCGAAAACGGCAAGAGGACCCCACCTCTGAATCCGCCTGACAGGGAGAGCTCACGTGCATCCCATTCTGCTTGAGTTTGGTATTGTCAAAATCTTCACCTACGGCCTGCTGGTGGCGACGGGTTTCTTCGTCGGCATCGTTCTGGCGGCCCGTCAGGGGCAGAAGGAAGGGCTCGATTCCGGTCGAATCCTTGACCTGTGTTTTTACCTGCTGATCGCATCCATTCTGGGCGGGCGGTTGCTGTACGTGATCGTCGAGTACCGCTACTTTGCCTCGAATCCCCTGGAGATGTTGAAGTTCTGGAAGGGCGGGCTCGTGTATTACGGTGGGTTGATGGCGGCGGTGGCGACGGCGTGGTACTTCATGCGCAAGTTCGATCTGCCTTTCTGGAAAACGGCGGATGTGCTGGCGCCTTCGATCGCCATCGGGCAGGCCATCGGCCGCTGGGGATGTTTTTTCGCGGGGTGCTGTTACGGCGTGCGCACCGACGCGCCGTGGGCCATCACGTTCACCAACCTGGATTCCCTGGCACCGCTCAATGTGCCGCTTCACCCGACTCAGATATACCTGTCACTCAATGCACTCGTCATTTTTTTCGTCCTGTTGTGGGTGCAGAAGAAGAAACGCTTTGACGGGCAGGTGCTCCTCACCTACGGAATCCTGTATTCCATCGGCCGCTTCATCATCGAATTTTACCGCGGCGACGACCGCGGCTACGCGGTTCCGGAGATGCTGTCCACCTCGCAATTCATCGGGATCTTCATATTCGGGTTGTCGCTGGTGCTTTGGGCTAGGCGGAGGCGGGCTGATGCGGCCAAGGCGTCCTGAATTCCAGTGGGGCTTTCCAAGTCCGGGAAGTCCGTCTTACTTTAAATAATAAGAACAGATGTAGGCCACCGAGGCGACGGTGAGGACGGGACCACCCCAGATTTTGACGGTGGCCCAGGTAGCGATGTTGGAGACCAGGTCTTCTTCGTGGCGGTTGCTGATGATGAAGGGATGGCCGTTTTCCTTCTTGAACACCATCTTGGTTTTGGAAGCCAACTCTTCCAGCTTTTCCTTGCTGTACTTGGCGGAGAGTTTTTCCGCCAACAATTGAGCTCCGCGTTCCAGTTCGTAGTAATCGAGCTTGCCATCCTTATTGGTGTCGAAGCGTTTTTGAAGTTCCTTGTTTTTGCGGATGGCTTCTTTCGCTTTCAGGAAAAACTTCACCCCCGCCTTTTTGGGGCGCTTCACTTTCAGGTTGGATCCCGCGTGGCCCAACACGTACACCTGCTCACCCGGAGCGAAGCACCATTCACGGAAGCGGTAGTCGGTCGATAACAGCCAGGCGGAATCCTTAAGCTTGAATGACCGTATCTTTTTTTTGTTTTGGTCGAGGGACTGATACAGTTCCGGGTCCATGGTGGAGAACTCGTTGGAAGAGCATTCGTAATCGCTGGTACCGCCGTTGCGATTGACGGTTGCACCTTCCACCAGCACCATGGCGTTGGCGCCGCTGTCATCATCGATATAAAACCCATCATCGGAGAAATATTTGGCGATCGTCACCCAGCGGCCGCGTTGCCAGCCCCGGCGCTCTCCCAGGTTGATTAAGGACCGGTTGCGGTTGAAGCCGGATCGGCGGTCGCGTTTCCATTTCTGGATTTCGATGTGGTATAAGGCGCAGGGCTTGCCGCTGATAGGCGCGCGCACCATCTTGTCTTTCTCGGCGATGACACGGCCTTTCACCTCGACGTTGGTTCCCACCGCCCCGGTGTTGATTTTCGAGGTGGGTGTGTTCTGGATGATTCGCTTGGCCTTCAACTCCCGGAAGCCGGTCCAGAACAGGAAAATTCCGGCGACCGCGCCGACCAGTGAAAGAAAGATGATCTCCAACTCATCTTTCGGCAGGTTGGGCACTTAACAATCTCCTGCGGGTTAGGAAAAAATCAATCGAAGCTTGGCAGTTTGATGTTGACCTTCACGTCGCGGCGTTCCTCTTCGGCCACTTCAAACATCTCTTCCTGCCGGTAATTCAGCATGCCGGCCACGAACACATCCGGGATTTGCTGGATGCGGATGTTGTAGTTGTTGACGCTGTCGTTGAAAAACTCGCGTCGGTCGGCCAGGGTTTCCTCCAGGTGCGAAATGCGATTCTGCAATTGCATGAAATTCTCGTTGGCCTTGAGCTCGGGATAATTTTCAGCCAGGGCAAAAACACTGCGAAGCGCCTCGCTGATCTGGTTGCTGGCCTTGGATTTTGCTTTCACTCCATCCGCGCGGACATAGCGTTCGCGCGCTTTCAGCAGGCGGTCGAGCATGCCTTTTTCGAACTGGGCGTAGCTTTCGCAGACAGAAATCAGTTTCGGGATTTCGTCGTAACGCTGCTTCAGGATGACATCGATGTTGGCCCAGGATTTCTTGATGTTTTCCTTAAGGGAAATGAGGCCGTTGTAGATCATGATGAAGTAACCGATGATCCCCAGCAGGCCGAAACCCAGGATTCCCAAAATCACGATTGTGGTCGTTGACATTCCACCCCTCCGATTAATTTTGATAATGAAATGGGAAATGGAAAGGATTCCTTCCGTGTTTTCAGGTTAAGGGAAGGGGGATGGTAAATCAAATAATTGGGGAAAAAATATGCGATGTGTCTGGAGCTGCCGGAAACAAATACGTGATGAGAGGGAGGGGAATGGCGGAAAAACCGCTATTTATTTGGAAAAGGAAAGGTCGAACAGGTCGGCGATGGCCTTCTTGCCTGCGGCGTTTAAAAAACGGGTGCCCGTTCCGGCAAAATTTTTATCCCGAATTTTCGGGGTTGCTTTCTTCCAGGCGTCCCCCGTCCATTTGAACCACTGTTCCTGGTCCTGATCGAACACATAGAGCGGTTTGTTGAACAGCTTGGCCAGTTCGGCGCCCCAGCCGGTGCCGCCTTTCACCGTTTTGTCTTCAAGGATATGGCCCACCACGAACACTTCACCCGCGTGGTTGACCATGTGCCAGATGCTTTGCAGGACTTTCCGAAACAGGGGGCCGTCCGTGTACTTGCGGTGCATGAGTTTGGAGACGTAAACCAGGCTGACGTCACCGTGCTTGAGTTCCTCCTGGGTGAGGAAGCGCGTCCCGCGTTTTCGAACGATCTTGTGGCCCTCAAAAGTGAAATGCACTTCCTCCAGGCCGAGGCGTTCGGCATTGGCACCGAACTCCGCCTCCGCGCCTTTCACACCCCCACTGAATAATGTGAAATCTTCCGGCTTCATAAACGACCAAAGGGCAAGAAAAAGAGGTGGAAACCGACTTGGACCGGTTTCCGCAAGCCAAAACAATGTATGCGAATCCACCTAAACTCTCAAGGATTTTCTTGGTTTGAGCGGATATAATGAGCAAAGGGGAGACGCTGCGGTCCACCCGGACGCCACAAAAGGAGCGATTATGAGCCACTTGTATATACCCCCCGACTGGAATGAAAACTCCCGAAGCATCACTCCGCAAACCCTGTTTTTCAATCGCCGCGATTTTCTCCAGGCGATGACGGCCGCCGGTCTGATGGTTGGCGGAGCCATTTTTCCCGGCACTGCGCAGGCTCAGTCCAGCTGGCTGGACCGCCTTCTGGGTGAGCCCGATCGAAAGCTCCAAACCGACTTCATCCCCATCCCCGGTTTGAAACGCAATCCGGCCTATACCGTTTCGCGGCCCATGACTCAGGAGACCGTAGCGCTCCAGTACAACAACTTTTACGAATTCACCTCGGTGAAAGAAGGCGTGTGGAAATTGATCGACGCTTTCAAGCCTCGCCCATGGCAGGTGGAGGTTTCCGGTCTTGTCAACAATCCCAAAACGTATGATGTGGATGACCTCATCAAGACCATGCCGCTGGAGGAACGGGTTTACCGCCATCGTTGCGTGGAGACGTGGGCGATGGTGGTGCCGTGGAATGGGTTTCCGTTAAGGGAACTGATTCGTCGTGCCGATCCCAAACCCGGGGCGCGGTTTGTGAAATTCACCAGCTTCCTCAATCCGCAAGTGGCCCCGGGACAGGAGCAGAGCCACCTGCCGTGGCCCTACACCGAGGGACTGACAATCGCCGAGGCGATGAACGAATTGACGATCCTGGCTACCGGGGTGTACGGTCATGTGCTGCCCAACCAGCACGGAGCGGGTATCCGGCTGGTGACGCCATGGAAGTACGGTTACAAAAGTATCAAGTCGGTGGTCAAAATCGAGCTTGTGAGCAAACAGCCTGCGACCTTCTGGAATACACTGGTTCCCCACGAATACGGGTTCGTTTCCAATGTCGACCCGGAGGTTCCGCACCCGCGTTGGTCTCAGAAGAAGGAGAAGATGATCGGCACCGGCGATATTTATCCGACCGAAAAGTTCAACGGCTATGGAAAGTGGGTGGCCTCCCTCTACGCCTGACCGGGGCAGGGGATGGCGAAATCAAACCAGAAACCGGGCCAGAAAGGGATGGGGCTACTGGAAGTCCCGGAGGTCCTCTTCGTCGAGGATGCTTTCGTTGACCCCGTCTTCAATGATGGCGTCGGCCAGTTCGCCGAAACCACCGGGTTCGTAATTTTCCACATTTTCGTTGTCGAAGTCATCAAAGTAGACTTTATGCTCATTTTCACACCATTCACGAATGGTGTTGCTGAAACGGAGGACCCGTTGCACGGCTTCCAGTTTATCCATATCCTAGTTCCTGCTGAGATCGGGGTTCAGTAATTTCAGTGTCGAGTGAAGAAATTTTTGGGGATCGATACCAGAATAATTATAATACGAAGTTCAGTGGTTCAAATTAACAGCATCCATATCGGAATTCAACCTGCGTTGAAAACGAAAAGGGGGGGGACTTGGCGACCAAAATCAAAGACATGATCGGTTCCTGGGCGGCCTCGCCGCCTGTCTTGTATTACCAATTGAAGCAGGCCATGGACGATCCGGAGAGCAGTTTTAATGATTATTCCCGGATCATCAGTGCCGACCCCGCACTGACAGCGCGCCTTCTGAAAATCGTGAACAGCCCCTTTTATGGTTTTTCCTCTACGGTGGAAACCATCGACCACGCCCTCAACATCATCGGTACAGACCAACTGATGGACCTCGCTCTGGCAACGGTGGTTGTGAGCAAGTTCAAAGGGATCCCGCGAGACCTGATTAACATGGAGACGTTCTGGATGCACAGCATTGCCACCGGCATTGCGGCGCGTAAAATGGCAATAGCCGTGGGTATCGAGAACCCGGAACGTTTTTACCTTGCCGGGATGTTGCACGACATCGGCACCCTCCTTCCGCTCAAACAGCAGACCGAGGTGGCGAAGGGTGTGCTGGAACAGTGCAGGGAAACCAAAAAACACCTGTTCCTCGTGGAAAAGGAAACATACGGGTTCAGCCACGCCGAGGTTTGCCAGCTGTTGCTTATGGAATGGCAGCTTCCTCAGCGCCTTGTGGACATGGTGACTTACCACCACTTCCCCCTTGAAGTCAGTGACCCCGAAGTGAGGCGGGATTGCTGTATTCTCAACATGTCAGACATCATGGTTTACTTTTTGAAGATCGGCAACAGTGGCGAGCCCGCCGTGCCGCAATTGCTCCCCGATGTGCCGAAGCATGCCGGTGTGCCGAAGGATGTCATTGATAAAATCCGTGAAGAAGTCCCCAATGAGGTCGATGAAACTGTCAAAATGTTCATCTGAATTTTAGAACGGGCTGAGTGGGGGCGTGGGCTGGGCTCACGCCCCCTTTTGATTTTTATACAAACTCCTCCAAGTGTGATTCCGTCCTTTTCTCTCTCTTTGATTTTCAGTATATTTTTAATAGAACCATCCACTGACCGGGGAGCGCCATGAAACAATCCCAACCCAAATATTGCATCGGCCAGATGATCCACCACAAGCTTTACGATTATTACGGGGTGGTCCTCGGTGTCGACCCGGAATTCCAGCTTTCAGAGGAGTGGTACGAGAAAATGGCCCGCAGCCGCCCCCCGAAGAACCAGCCCTGGTATCACATAAAAGTGCACGGTGAGGACAGCCTGCGCTATGTGGCCGAACGCCACTTGGAATTGGACAAGAACGTCTTCAACTAGGCCCTTCGGGGCCCGCTCTGCCCGGGAGGGCCATTGCCCGCTTTTCCTTCATTATTTCTTTGGATTGTTGCATTGGGCCTGCTGGCATTGTTTGTGTGGGTGGGGGTGGGGTTGGTACTGGACCATCTCCCCTGGACTCTCATTGATACCTCGTCCCCCGGCAAAAAACAGGTGATTGCCGTGGTCTTGATTGTGCTGGGGGGGCTGAGCTATCTGTCCTTGCGGGAGGTCTTGAGGTATGTCTGGTGGGGGCTTCGTTACTTGGTTGGGATGGAGTTCGAAGGCTTGTAGGCAAAAAAAATGGCCCCTGCATCTGGGGATGCAGGGGCCTTAAATTTCGGCTGGATTACTGTTCCAGATGTGCGTTTTTGCGGTCCGGATTGCGGAACAGGGAGGTCTCTGCGCTCAATTCGTCGAGCGCCGGAAACGTCTGGTCCGGGTGGATCTGCTGGGCACGATCAAGCAGAAGCTCTTCGGATTCGCGGCGGTCCGGGTCCGGGATGCAGCAGTCTACCGGGCAAACTTCCTGGCAGGCTTCCTCACCATGGAAACCAACGCATTCGGTACACAGTTCCGGATCGATGTAGTAGAAATCGATCCCTCCCTTGGTACCATCGTCAATGGCGGCGTTTGGGCATTCCGGCTCACACACACCGCAGTTAATGCATTCATCAGTAATGATTGTTGCCATCGGCTGTCTTCCTCTAATTAATTAGTTAGATAGAAAAAATTTATAACCGAAGATTAATCCCTGTGATAAGGAGGAATTGAGTATTTTCTGTTTGGGCAGTGGGTTCCGGCTTACTTCAGAAACGCAGGCCTTACCTTAAACCGCTGAAATTGAAATTTCAATCCCTTTTATATATTTTTTTGCAGGGAAACCCCGGATTCGAAAAACAGGAAGCACCCCAACCTGCTTTCGCAACTGGGCTTCCTCAGAAAAATACTGATAACCTTTTTAGATATGGGAAGTTATCAGTATTTCAAGGGACCGTCAAGCCCCAAAAAATGGCCCCTTTTTCCCAAAGATTGGAAACAGGCCGGTAATTACATTCATTTCCACCCACCCTTTGAACATCCGGCGGTTCCCATACTCAAAAGCAGAAACCAACCCGGTAATTTTTCAAGGTCCGGTGGGTAAAAAATAAAGGAGCAAGGAAGCCTTCCTTGCTCCTTTTCTATTTGGTAGCGGGGACAGGATTTGAACCTGCGACCTTTGGGTTATGAGCCCAACGAGCTACCGGACTGCTCCACCCCGCAATAATACAAAAGGACACACCGGCAAATACCGGAGGGTATTGAGTGAATATACCGATTCTTAAACTTTGTCAAGTGGGAAGCCGGACAGTATGCGCGGGAACCACAGGGATCCGGTTTTGTATTTCGGAAGCACTCAACGGCCATTGTATAAGAAAGATCCGGGAATAGCCACCCCTCATTTTTGCAGCGTGAACATTTGAGTGCCAACAACGCCCATGGTGTATTGGCCGAGGCCGCCTATCACCGCAACCGTCCGCTCGCAGAGAAACCCGATATGGGTGGGATCATCCTTGTACCACCAGTTCCCGAAGTGGGATGTAGCGTCCGCTCGTTCGACGAATTCCGTGGTCATCGCTGTTGAAAATACCGCCACCCCTCCGGGAACCATGACGTTCACAATATCTCGGATTTCTTCCAGAGGGTTGGGCAAATGCTCTATGACCTCCACCGCAACCACCGCGTCGAAGGGACGGGGGTAGTTCTGCTCTTTCAGGAAGCCGTGCTCCATCGGGTCCAGAGCGGTGACATCGTAGCCCCGGTTTTGCAGTTCCCGTGTCAACGCTCCCGACCCCGATCCGAAATCAAGCAAACGTTGATGAGGGATGCCCATTTCTCGCAGAACCTGCAACACCCCATCCGCCTGGTTTTTGAACAAATCCTCTGTCTGATCGTCCCATTGCATCTTGTAATGCCTCTCAGCCAGCTCGTTTGAAGGCAGGTGATTGGTAAAGATGTACCAGCATTGGGGACATTTATGGAAAACCCGTTCATCCCGGTAAAACTCGGGAGAGGGGGCCTGGCAAATCCGGCATTCTGGAGCGGAGGACGATTCAAGCACAGGTGGATTTTAACACCGGCAAGGATAAAGGCAAGGTGTTGCAGGGAGGGCGCGGGTTCCTTCAACCCAAACGAAAACCGCGAGCCAGCACTCAACAAACAATCCGGTTTTGAAATTTCCGGCCGCTGTGTATTATTGTAAAGATAAGGATTTGTGAATATTTATTCTTCCTTTGAGCCGGCCTCATGTGGACCAAACGCATTCTAATTTTTCTTCCCCTGCTGGTCGTCCTCCTTCTGCTTCAGTCGTATTTCTGGGTGCCCACTTATGACAAACAGGCGGCCGGCAACCCGGAACGCCTGCGCCAGTTCATCGAGACATCGATCGGCGACGCGGAAATCCTGAACCCCATCCTCAGCGCCGACACGGCCAGCAGTCGTATCAACGGCTTCGTGTTTGACGGATTGATCGATTACGACGACCAGCTCAACCTGCGAGGCCGGCTGGCGACGGACTGGGTTATATTTGAAAACGCCTACCTGCAGATCCTTCCCGGTTTTCGTGTGGGAAGGCAAACGCTCGACACGCCGCAAGACTGGATTCAATTCATCCGCGAAAGCACCAAGGATAAAAAAGCGTGGTGGGAGAACATCAAGTCGGTCACCGTTCAACCCGCCCGGCGTATCGACGACGCGCTTTCCCTGCCGGAACTGGGAGCGGACGGCAATCGGGTCATGAAAAACGGATTCCCCAAAATGACCGATGTGCGTTATCAGATCAAACGACCGGCGCGCATTCACTTCCAATTGAAAAACGTGGACCAGCATTTTTTCGTCCCGCTGGAAAAGCTGTTTGGCGACAGCCTGTTCGCGGAGTATCCCCACGAGCGTTTTGTGAAAGCGGGTGATACGAAAGAAGCGGAGCGGCTGGCCCGGCATCACGCGGAAATTATGCCGGTTAAGGAGCACAACCCTGTCATCCGTTTTAACTTGCGGAAGGGAGTTCGTTTTCATGATGGACATGAATTCGATTCCGGGGATGTCCTGTTCACCTACCGGGCGCTGATGAACCCGAATAACGCCTCACCGCGAACCTCGGATTACGAACCCGTCAAAACCGCCGAGGTGCTGGGTCCGTACGAAATTCAATTCGTGTACAAGCGGTTGTTCTCGCCCGCCATCACATCCTGGATGATGGGCATTTTGCCTGAGCACCTGTTGAACGCGGAAGTCCTCAAAAAAGAAGCGGAGGCGGCGGGGAAAACCCCTGAGGAAATCAAAAACCTGTCCATGCGGGACAGCGCTTTCAACCGGCATCCCATCGGCACCGGGCCATTCCAGTTCGAACACTGGGAAGGGGACGTGGAGATTCGCCTGACGCGCAACGACGACTATTGGGAGGGCCCGCCGGAGTATGGCGAGTATGTCATGCGCATCATCCCCGATGCCATCACGCAGGAGATGGAGTTCTATGCCGGAGCGGCCGACAACTACAACGTCCAGCCGCACCAGGTGGTCCGGCTCAAGGATGATCCCAAGTTCCACAGCATCTCCACGGTGGGCAACAATTACTCCTACATCGGTTACAACCTGCGAAAGCCGCTGTTCGCCGACCCCGAAGTGCGGAAGGCTCTCGGCATGGCCATCGACGTGGACAAGATCATCCAACACGTCATGTACAACCAGGCGGAGCGGGTGACGGGACCGTTTGCCAAAGGCACGCAATGGTATGACGAATCGGTGAACCCGATTCCGTACGACCCGGAAGGCGCGCTGAAAATATTGAATGGCCTGGGCTGGAGGAAAAACGCCGACGGCTGGCTGGAGAAGGATGGCAAGGTGTTCGAGTTCAACCTCATCACCAACCACGGCAACCCCATCCGGAAAAACATCATGACCATCGTGCAGAACAACTGGCGCAAGCTCGGCATCAAGTGCAACACGCAGTTGTTCGAATGGGCGGTGTTCCTGAAAGATTTCGTCAACGCGCTCAAGTTCGATGCGCTGATCCTGGGATGGAGCATGGGATTCGATCCCGACCTGTATCAACTGTGGCATTCCAGCCAGACGCACCCGCGGCAGCTCAACTTCGTTGGTTATAAAAACGACGAAGCCGACCGCCTGATCGTCGCCATCCGCCGCGAGTACGACCAGCAGGTGCAGGAACAGATGACGCACCGGTTGCATCGCATCATTGCCGCTGATCAACCCTACACGTTTTTGTTTGCGGGAAAATCAACGCTCCTGCTGGACAAGAAAATCGTCATTGTCGAGAAACGGCCCGACGGCAGCGAGGAATACAAAAAGATCCGTCCGGTGAAAGGCGGGCTGGTCTATTACCATTTCAACGACTGGCGCAAGCTCGCCGCGGCTCCCAGTTTCTCGCAGTGAGATGCCGTGTTCATTTCATGACGCCGCGCCCCAGAAAGATATCCACCGTCCCTTCCGTGTTGCTGACAACGGCGACGTCGTCCAACCCGTCGTTGTTGAAATCGGTGCTGATGATCGCCAGCGGCGTGCCTCCGGTGACGTAGTCGCGTACCGGAAAGCGGAATGCGCCGTTCGGGTGGCGTGTGATCAGGGAAAAGGAACTGCTCCTGGAATTGGCCACCACAACGTCTTTATGATGGTCGCCATCGAAGTCACCGATGGCGAGGGAGACCGGTCCGCCGCCGCCTGAAAAGGACACCGGGCGGCCAAACTTGCCGTTGGTTCCCATCGGAATGTAATACAGGTTGTCGCCCTTGGCGGAGGTGGCGACCAGGTCATACAGGCCGTCCCCGTTCATGTCTTCTTTCACCAGGGTGAGGCAACGCAGTCCCTGGGCGATCCGCTCGCTTTGCCGGAAGGTGCCGCTGGAACTGCCGGTGAAAATGCGGATGGAGCTGGCGTTGCTGGACTGCACGGCCAGCAGGATGTCCTCGATCCCGTCGTCGTTGAAGTCCCCCGACACCCCGGAGCTGGAGCGCGATCCGGTCTCGTAAGTCTCTCCGCGTTTGAAGCGTCCGTCCCCGGTACCGAAGTGCAGTTCCAGTTTGCTGAATGTCAGGGTCACCGCCACGTCCTTGTGGCCGTCGCCGTTGTAGTCCCCGACGATGAGAGCCAGTGGAACCGGGCCCGTCGGCACCGACTGCATCGGATAAAATGTCCCCCCGCCTTTGCCGAGAAGGACCTGGAACGCTTCGCCGCCTTCGCTGTTGAAAAGCAGGTCCGGCGTATTGTCATGGTTGATGTCGGTGATGACAATGTGAGACGGCTCCACGGGTACCTGGAGGGTCTGGGGCGATTCGAAGGTACCGTCGCCCCTGCCGAACAGGAAGGTGAGGGTGTGGTCCTTGGAGTTGGCTACCACGAGGTCCTGATTGCCGTCGCGGTTGAGATCGCCGTGAGCCAGAAAGACAGGTCCCCAGCCCACTTTCACCGTGTTGTACGGGCTGAGGGCATCGGGGGGAGGTTCAGGCAGGGAAAGGTCGCAGCCGCTCCAAAAACCCACCAGCCCCAGAATGAGGCCCAGCCAGAGGGTGGCAATCCGGTTAACGGTCCATTTCATGATGTGCCCTCCGGGGCCGGAAACGGGGGTTTTCCCCTTGCTTTTAAGGCCTTGTTGTGACAGTATTTACCAAATTTTATCTTACCCACATCCTCGCTCCGGCCGACGCGCCGGGGCTATAACTCATGAGGAGGTCTCAATTGCGAAGCTATCAGTCTGTCCTGATTCTGAAACCTGATCTCGACGAAGGCCATGTCGATCAGGCCGTCGAAAAAATCACCGCCCTCATCCAGAAACACAGCGGGGAAGTGCTGAGGCTGGAAAAATGGGGCAAAAAACGCCTCGCGTACAAAGTCAAAAAGAACAAATTCGGTTATTACCTCAATATTTACCACACCTGCGGCGCCGGGGAAATTCCCGCTCTTGAAAAAGAGTACAAGCTGATGGATGTGCTCATCAAGTTTCTTGTGATCGTGCTTGATGAAAAGGAACTCGAGCGGGCCATGAGCCGGGGAACGGAATCCGGCGAAGAGGGCGAGGAGTCCAAGCCATCCAGCGGGGAAGGGGAAAAGGAACCCAAAAAGGAAGCCGCTCCAGCCGCATCCTGATCCGGACGCCGGCACCGTCTTGAATCGTTTGGAAGGACATCACCTATGGCCAGTGTGAATAAAGTATTCCTGTTGGGCAACCTGACCCGCGACCCGGAACTGCGTTATACCCCAAGTGGAGCCGGCGTTGCCAGCTTTGGCCTGGCGGTCAACCGCCGGTACAAGGTCGGCAACGAAAACAAGGAAGAAGTTTGCTTCGTGGACATCACCGTTTGGGGCAAGCAGGGTGAAAACTGCGTCGAGTACCTCAGCAAGGGCAGCCAGGTCATGATCGAAGGCCGCCTTCAGTTCCGATCCTGGGAAACGGATGACGGCCAGAAGCGCAACAAGCTGGACGTGGTGGCCAACAACGTGCAATTCCTTGGAAAACCGGGCGGCGGCGGGGGCCGCAGCATGGACAGCTATGAGGAAGAAGACGGCATGGGCGTGAAAGACGATATCCCGTTCTGAACAACGACATTCGAATAAATTGAAAACAAAGGTAGCCAGAAAATCATGAACAAACCAAAAAAACGCGCATTCTTTTCACAGAAAATCTGTCGGTTCTGCGCCGAGAAGATCCAGCACATCGACTTCTACGACATCAAACTGTTGAAGCCGCTGATCTCGGAGCGGGGCAAGATCGTGCCGTCCCGCATCTCTGGTAACTGTGCCCGGCACCAGCGACAACTGACCACCGCCATCAAGCGGGCGCGCAATATCGCGCTGTTACCGTTCACGGTCGAGCATTGATTTGTGAATGACCCGCTGACACCCAGGGATCTGTTCCTGCCCTTCGGGATTCTGCTGGTCATTCTGCTCCTGGGAACCCTGGTGCCGCCGCTGGGCGTGGTGGGGGGCATTTTTGTCCCGGTGCCATTGATCCTCATTTACCTGCGTTACGGCAAACAGGTGGGGCTGGTCTCCATCGCGCTTGTGTTCGTCGCGGTGTTGATGATGATGGGGATGAAGCAGGCGATCCTGTTCGTCACGGAATACGCCGTGGTCGCGGCCATTCTCGGTGAGACGGTGCGGCTGGGTTTTCCCTTTCAGCGCAGTGTGCTGTTTGCGGCGCTGGGATCGATCGCCCTGTCGGCAATGATGATCCTCGTGATCTCTGCGGGCCAGGAGTTGTCTCTGACCCAGCTGTTCGAGCAGGAATTCCGGAAGGGTGCGGACCAGTACATCCAGTCCCTCGAAGGGGCGGACGGAAAACCGGAAAACAAACAGATGCTGGAGGAGATGGCCGACCGCGTGGTTCACATGTTCGCGCTGTCGTTCCCGGCATTGCTGGCGATCGGTTCGCTGTTCGCCACCACGCTCAATTACCTGGCAGTGCGCTGGGTGTGGCTCCGGTTTTACAGGCTGGGCGGGCTGTTTGAAAATGCCGATCTCACCCGGCTGATGATCCCGGACAACTGGGTCTGGTTCTTCATCGTCGGTACCGGATGCGCGGTTCTGGGAGAGGGGTACCTGCAGGCACTGGGACTGAATTTGTTCATTGTGCTGGGCGGGCTGTATTTTTTGCAGGGACTGGCCATCTTCCTGCATATATTGAAAGAGAAAAGCATCCCGAAGTTTTTCTGGTACCTGGCGTTTTTGCTGATTTTCACCCAGCCGCTGTTGATCGGGCTGGTCGGTGGACTGGGGTTGTTCGATATCTGGGTGGATTTCCGAAAAATCCGCACCCCACTGCCGGAACCGGAATCCGATGAGGACGATGACATCGGGCCGCTGGGATGAGACGATTTGAAACCGAAATCTTCAGGGTAAATTTGTTATTATTGCGTTGTGTCAATCAGGGAGTGTGAATCAAACGATGAAACTTTTACTTTTGGAAGAAGTTGAAAAGCTGGGCCACCTCGGCGATGAGGTGGAAGTGCGCGACGGTTACGGCCGCAATTACCTCATCCCGCAGGGCAAGGCGATTCTGGCAACGGCCAACAACGTCAAGGAATTCCAACACCACAAGGGAATCATCCAGCGCAAACTGAAAAAGCTGAAAGGGGAGGCGGAAACCCAGGCGGAAGCCATCGGCAAACTGCGCATCCAGGTCAGCAAGAAAGTGGGCGACCAGGGCAAGTTGTTCGGTTCCGTCACGTCACAGGAAATCGCGGACCTTGTGGAAGCGCAGGGCGTGCAGATCGACCGGCGCAAGATTCAGTTGAGCGACCCGATCAAGGCGCTGGGAGAGTTTGAGGTTCCCCTGAAATTGCACCCGGAAGTGACGGCGAAGATTCACGTCACCGTATCCGCGGAAGAAGAGCCCAAGGCGGATACGGAAGAAGAAACCGCCACGTCTGAACAGGCCGAAACCGAATCCGCCTGAAGCGGCGTTTTGCCGCCCCGGCGGGCCTTCACCCAACACTCGAACCGGAACCGCCCATGCCGGATGTCTCTGATATTTCCCTGAGGCGCCTTCCTCCCTACAGCGAGGAGGCGGAGCAGTATGTGCTTGCCGCCTGCTTCGGTTCCAACGACGTCTTCGCCCGTGCCCTGGAAATCATCGGCCAGGACGATTTCTACAAGGCCGCGCACCGGAAAATCTTCGGTGGCATGCAGGGCCTGTTCGAGGACAACGAACCCATCGACATTCTCACCCTGGCCGATCGCCTGCGGCGGGACCATGCCCTGGACCAGGTGGGCGGCCTCGATTACCTCGACTTTCTCGAGAACCTGGTACCGACGGCGGAAGCCATGGGCTACCATGCGCGCATCATCCGTGAAAAGAAAATCCTGCGCGATCTCATCGAAACCGCGACTGAAATCGTCACCCACAGTTACGAGGATTCCGACGGCGCGGAAGTGATTCTCGACCGCGCGGAACAATCGATTTTCCAGATTTCCGAGCGCCGCACCCGCAGGACGTTTTTCGGCATCAGCGAAATCATCAAGAGCAGTTTCGATTCCATCGAGAAGCTGTTTGAAAGCCCGGGGATGATCACCGGTATCGAGACCGGGTTCAAAGATCTCGATCACATGACCTCCGGTCTGCAGCGGTCGGATCTCATCATCATCGCGGGACGGCCCAGCATGGGCAAAACCAGCTTCGCGCTGGACATCGCCCGTTTTGCCGCAAGCAAACGAAAAGTGCCAACGGCCATTTTCAGTCTTGAGATGTCCAAGGAACAGCTGGGCATGCGCATGCTGTGCTCCGAAGCGCGCGTCAGTTCCGTGAAACTGCGCACCGGGTTTCTGGCGCGCGAGGACTGGCCGAATCTCACCGCCGCGGCGGGGCGCATCTCGGAGGCTCCCATTTTTATCGACGACAGTCCGCAGGTCAGCACACTGGATGTGCGCGCCCGCGCCCGGCGCTTGAAGGCCGAACACAACCTGGGGCTGGTCATAGTCGATTATCTGCAACTCATGCATGGCATCCAGAAGACAGAGAGCCGTCAACTTGAAATCTCCGAAATCAGCCGTGGCTTGAAAGGACTCGCCAAGGAGTTGGACGTTCCCATCATCGCGCTTTCCCAGTTGAGCCGCGCAGTGGAAAGCCGGACGGATAAGCGGCCCTTATTGTCCGACCTCCGCGAATCAGGATCCATTGAGCAGGATGCCGATGTCGTGGCCTTCATATATCGGGATGAAGTTTATAATGAGAGTTCGGAAGATGCAGGCAAGGCTGAAATATTAATCCGCAAACAACGAAACGGCCCTATCGGAGAAGTCAAGCTTGCCTTCCTGAAAGAATTCACCCGCTTTGAAAACCTGGCCCATCATGAATTTGAGGCCCCCATGGTTGAAGCCTGATCCGGAACCTTTCATGATTCAATCCCACCCACGTCGCCTTTTATTACCCGCACTCACATTTCTCCTCACTGCAATTTTTGTATGGACCGTCCCGATTGAAGCCCAGTCGCCGCATATGGAGTGGGATCAATTGTCCCCCTTGCAGAAAGGAGAGATTTATCTTCTAAGAAAAAAACCGGCGCAGGCTCTCGAAACCTTTCGCAATATCTGGCGGCAGGAACCGCACAACCATTATGCGGTGCGGGGCATTGTTCGTGCTTACCAGGTTGGGAACCAACTTGACGAGTCGCAGGTGTTCTTTCAGAAGTTCGTGAATGACAATCCCAAAGCCGCGCCGGCTTGGTATGGGCTGGGGTACACCTATTACCAGATGGGAAGGTATTCGGAATCGAAAGGCCCCCTGGAACGCGCGGTGGAACTGGACCCGAAACTCGCACTGGCCTGGAACGCTCTGGGCGCGGCGTTGACGCAGTTGAAAGATTACGAAACCGCTGTGAAATACGTGAAACGTGCGATCGATCTGCATCCTTCTGAAGTGATGTTTTTCCGCAACCTCAAAATGATTTATCAGCGCAAGGGAACACCCCGGCAATTTGAAAACGAATACCGGTATCATCTTAAGTCCGGCAATACAGCGGTGGCGAAGCAGTACGGTTTGGTCATGGCGCAAAACTTTCGTCAAAAAAGTTTTAGCGAATACGCCGGCGGGAACAAACATAAGGCCATTGGACTGACCCGTGAAATGCTACAGGTTTACATAGAAATCAACCACATCACCGGGGTGGTCGCGGCGCACTTCAGCCTGGGACTGCTTCTGGAGGAGACCGGGGCCCTTGAGGAAGCCCACTCGGAATACCGGGAGGTCTTAAAAATCAATCCGAACCACCTGCAGGCACGGGAAAAAATCCGGGCTTTGGAAGAAAAAAATAACTGATCCCATATTTTTGATAAGTTTTTGAATTTATGTTTGTTAGGTTTTATCCGCTAAGGATTAAGGATCGCCGATATTCAAAAACCATTGACAACAAAGGAAGTAAGCAATTAACCTTGAGACGATTTCGTCCGCAGAGGGGCTTTCTGCGCTTAAGGGCTTGAAAAGTAAAAATAAAAAGGAGGTATGGTGGATAAAGAAGTCTACACCATAGTGGTTTTTCCCGAAGCCACCGAAAAACCCAAACGATTCCAGATTCCCAAAAAATTTGCCAGAGTTGCCTTGTACACGAGCCTGGTGTTGGCAGTGGGGTTTGGGGGTGCGTTCGCGTATCTGACCCAGCAGTTTCTCCAGTTCCGCGAAGATAAGGTGGAACTGGCCGAACTGAAGCGCAAAAGCAAAATCCAGAAAGTGCAGATAGAAAAATTCGGGAAGCGGGTACGGACGTTTGAAACCGAAATGTCCCGGCTCGAAAACTTTGAGAAAAAGCTTCGCATCATCACCGCTCTCGACAAGGATTCCAAGCCCAGAGATGAAAACTGGGGTGTCGGTGGACCCCACGGTCTCTCCAATCACAGCATACGCACTGCTTTGGATAAGGAAGTGCAGGCCATGCTTGACAGTCTGGAAGGGGACCTGAATATCCTTACCAGCCAGGCGAAACTGCGCCAGGTGAGCTTCCAGGAATTGGACGAATTTTTCAAGAACCAGCGGTCGCTGTTGGCATCCACCCCGTCCATCTGGCCGACACGCGGTTGGGTGACTTCCGGTTTTGGATATCGAAAATCCCCGTTTACCGGCCTTCCCGAAAAACATGAAGGACTGGATATTGCTTCCCGCAAGGGTTCCGAAATCCGTGCGACTGCCGACGGCAAGGTCATTACGGCCGGGCGGCAATACGGTTACGGTAACCTGATCGAGATCGATCACGGTTATGGCGTGATCACCCGCTACGGACACAACTCCAAGAACCTTGTTAAAGTGGGTGACAAGATTGAGCGCGGCGACCTGGTCGCGCTGGTAGGCAACACCGGCCGCAGCACGGGTCCCCACGTCCATTATGAAATCATTGTGGACGGGATTCCGGTAAACCCGCGGAACTATATTCTGGAAGACTGATCCGGCTGACCCGTCTTCCGGCTCCACTCGTTTCATTTCCTCTTGGTGTGACGCACCCCGTGCAGCCTGCACGGGAGTCCACCTTATTTTATGACAGGCATTTCCCGCCGCTGGCCCCGCGCAGTCGAAAGACTGAGGAAGTCCGTGGGCCTTTTATGTTAATCTGTTCATCAAAATTCGAACCCGAACAGGACGAAAACGCCAATGGTATTAGGACTGATAAAAAAAATTGTCGGTACCCGCAATGACAGGGAATTAAAACGGATCCAGTCTTACGTGGACCAGATCAATGAACTGGAGCCCAGCATCCAGGACCTGTCCGACGACCAGTTAAAGGCGAAAACCCAGGAATTCAAGGAACGTCTCAAAGGCGGCGAGGATTTGAATGAAATTCTTCCCGAAGCGTTTGCCGTAGTCAGAGAGGCCAGCAGGCGCACTCTCAAGATGCGTCATTTTGATGTGCAGTTGATTGGGGGCGTCGCCCTGCACGAGGGCAAAATCGCCGAAATGAAAACGGGTGAGGGGAAAACCCTGGTTGCGACGCTTCCGGTTTATCTCAACGCACTCACCGGGCGCGGAGTTCATGTTGTTACGGTCAACGATTACCTGGCCAAGCGCGACGCGGAGTGGATGGGCACCGTCTACCGCTGGCTGGGTCTGGATGTGGGCGTGATCTACCATGACATGTCTGAGGAGGACCGCAAAAAAGCCTATGCGTCGGATGTCACCTACGGGACCAACAATGAGTTCGGATTCGATTACCTGCGCGACAACATGAAGTTTGCGGCGGAGGACTACGTTCAGCGGGAACTGAATTTCGCTATCGTGGACGAGGTGGACAGCATACTTATTGACGAGGCGCGTACGCCGCTCATTATCTCCGGTCCCGGCGAGGAATCCACCGACAAGTATTACGTCATCAACAGTGTCATCCCCAAACTTCAAAAAGAAACTCACTACACGGTTGACGAAAAAGCCCGTTCCGTTGCGCTCAACGACGACGGCATCTCACTGGTTGAGAAGCAGTTGAACATTGACAACCTTTACGATCCGTCACACATCGACATCCTGCACCATGTCAACCAGGGGTTGAAGGCTCACGCACTGTTCAAGAATGAGGTCGATTACGTTGTCAAGGACGGGAAGGTCGTCATCATCGACGAATTCACCGGGCGCATGATGCCGGGACGGCGTTACAGTGACGGACTTCATCAGGCCCTGGAGGCGAAAGAAGGTGTCGAGATAGAAAATGAAAACCAGACTCTCGCCACCATCACATTCCAGAATTACTTCCGCATGTACGACAAGCTGGCAGGCATGACCGGCACCGCCGACACGGAAGCCGAAGAATTCAATTCCACCTACGGCATTGAGGTTCTCGTGATTCCCACCAATCAACCCATGGTGCGCGACGATCAGGCTGACCTCATCTATCGCACCGAAAAGGAAAAGTTCGATGCGGTTATTGAGGAAATCCAGGAATGTTACGAAATAGGACGTCCGGCCCTGGTTGGGACCATCTCCATTGAGAAATCCGAACTGTTGAGCAAGCACCTGAAGCGTTGTGGTGTGCCGCACAATGTTCTGAACGCCAAGCACCACGAACAGGAGGCGGAAATCATTGCGCAGGCGGGACAACAGAAAGCGGTGACGATTGCCACCAACATGGCCGGCCGCGGTACCGATATTGTTCTTGGGGAAGGCGTGCCAGGTCTGGGGGGACTGCACATCATCGGCACCGAACGCCACGAAAGCCGCCGTATTGACAACCAGCTCCGCGGCCGCTCCGGCCGACAAGGGGACCCCGGTTCCTCGCGTTTTTATCTTTCCCTGGAAGACGATCTTCTTCGCATCTTCGGTTCCGACCGCATTTCCGGTTTGATGGGCAAACTCGGTATGGAGAACGGTCAGCCCATCGAGCACGCCATGGTCTCGCGGGCGGTCGAAAATGCACAGCGCAAGGTGGAGGCCCACAACTTCGAAATTCGCAAGCATCTTTTACAGTACGACGATGTCATGAACAAACAGCGCGAGGTGATCTACACCTTGAGGCGGGAGATCCTCACTTCGGCCAACCAGAAGGAGCTTCTGTTTGACATGGCCGATGAGGTGCTGGGCGAACGCATTGACGAGATGTGCCCGGAGGGGGTGTATCCGGAAGAATGGGACATCGAGCAGGTCCACAATTATACCGACCGGGTTTTCGGCGTGGGAATCACCAAAGCCAGCGATCAGGAACTGGAAGTCTGCGGCAAGACCCGGCTGGAATTGGAGCATTGTACTGCCGCTCAACTGCAGGAAACCGTCCTCAATATGGCCATCGAGCGTTACGAAGCCAAGGAAGCGCAGGTGGGTGGGGAATACATGCGCTACCCGGAACGGATGATCATGCTTCAGGTTCTGGATAATTTGTGGCGCGAACACCTCCTTGGCATGGATCACCTCAAAGAAGCCATCGCCTTCCGTGGTTATGCACAGAAAAATCCGCTCAATGAATACAAGAAGGAAGGGTTTCAGTTATTCAGCGAAACCACCTTTCGCCTCAAGGAAGAAATCTGTGAGTTCCTGTTCAAGGCCCAGATCACCAAGGAGACGGTTTCCACGCTGGAAGAAAATCAGGAACGGGAAGCCCAGAAAGTCCGCGAACACCGCGGTGAGGGGGAAGGGGAAAGTAAAACCGAACCGGTTCGGCGGGATGATAAAAAAGTCGGCCGGAACGATCCTTGTCCCTGTGGAAGCGGAAAGAAATACAAAAAGTGCCATGGCCAGTGACGGCTGGACCGAGAGCAGGACTCAGGAGACTTCCAGGTTTTCCTGGCACTCGATACAAAGCGGCGTCAGCGGCATGATCTGAAGGCGCTTGACCGGAATGTTTTTCGAACACCCCTCGCACACCCCGTAGGTTCCCTTTGCCATCTTGAATAATGCCTCTTCAATCAGCTTCAACTCGTTGCGCTCGCGACTGGAAAGCTGAAACGCCATCTCCCGGCCTTCCAGGCTGGAAGCCAGATCGATCTCATTGCTGAACGTGATCTCGCCGATGTTTCGCTCTACCTCCTGAGACGACTTGATCATCGTCATCAGTTCATTGCGCTGTTGGATTAATTGGGAGCGGATTTTGAGGATGATTGGATCGAGGTTTCGCGGCGGCGGCTCCTTGTGAACCGGCTTTTCCACGGGTTCTTCCACAACAGGAGCCGGTCTCGGTTTAGCCGGGGATTTCACTTTCCTTTGGGTCGGTGTGGGTACGGCGGCAGCTGCTTTTTTGGGAGCGACTTTTTTCTTTACCGGAGCGGCCTTTTTGGTGGTTGTTTTTTTGGCTTTGGTGGATGTTTTTTTTACCTTGGCTTTGGTTTTTTTCGTGGCTTTGGTGGTTGTCTTTTTTGCCGCTGTCTTCTTTTTTGCGGTTTTCTTTTTTGGCGTCGATTTTTTCTTAGCCTTGGACTTGACCTTCGACTTGACCTTGGTTTTGGCTTTGGTTTTGGTCTTGGCCCGGGCTTTCGATCCCGAGGACTTTTTCTTCACCACTGCCTTCCTTGGGCTTGCAGATTTTTTCTTTTTAACAGCCACCGCGCAGTCTCCTGTTTCTGTAGAGGTGTGGGTACGTGTTTTGAAAAAGAAATCCTTTTGACACGTGGTTCCGCTTTAGAAATTGCCTATTTAACTCTGATTGCCTTGCAAACTCAAACTTTTTCTTACAGCCTGATTGGCTGATTAACAGTAAATGTGTACATAAAAGCGAAAAAAGGGTATCACTGGTGGCCTCAAAGTACAAGATTTTATTTACCTTATACGGATTTTCCGGGTTTCCGCCATATGGTGGGATTTTTTCAAATTTCATAATCCACGACAACCGTGGGATGGCAGAGCTCCCGCGCAAGTTGAATGACCGGCTGGTGCACCGGGTGCCGGGCGTAGGACTCCAGCCCCTTCCTGTCGTCAAAGTGTGTTGTCAGAACCACGTCAAAGGACCGTTCCGACTCTTTAAAGTCACGTCCGACCTCTATGAACCGCAGGGTATCAATTTGGCCCTGCATGCCATTCAGCGCCTCCACCAGAGCGTCCACATTCTCTGGGGTTTTTTCTTTCAGTTTGAACATGACGATGTGTTTGACCATTCGCATTCTCCACTTGAGGGGGATTGAATTTTAAAGAAGGACAAGGGTACCCGTATCCCCTGTCTCAATCAAGCCTTCCGCGTTTTGAAGTGAAAATGGAAGGCGGGTTATTGTATGGTGATACAGGGCCTGAAGTTCAATCGATCGATTTACGGGTGAAACGATTCTATGTCGTGGTTGTTTGGTGCCGGATTGGGATTTTTGCGGGGTGGGCCGCTGGGAGCAGTGGTGGGCGGCGTGGCCCAGCATTTCCTGTCCAGAAAATTTCAGAAACTGGTTCGGAAAAGCCTGCCGGGGGTGAAGAACGAGCCGGTGTTCGTGGGTTGCATCATTGTGGTGATGACGAAGATTGCCATGATCAAGGGCGCTCTTCTACCACGCGAGGTGGAAACCATTTACCGGTTTTTTGTGCGCAACCTCAATTACCGCGAAGGGGACTTCGACGGCATCAATCGTGTTATCCGCGATACTTACGAAAAAAATCCCGACCTGCAGCCGATCGTCGAGCAGTACAAGCAATCTTCTGAATCCAAATACCGCGCACTTCTTTTAACGCTTGCCTACCAGGTGGCGCTGGTGGAAAACTCCCTCTCCGAAGAAACTCAAAAGGAGATCAACGGATTGGCCCGCCTGCTGGAAATATCTCACGAACGGCACAACGGCATCCGGGAGCAGTTTTCACTGGACAGCCTGGTGACGCCGTACGGTATTCTGGGCGTTCCGGTTTCCGCAACCGATGAGGAAATCAAAAGGGCGTACCGCCGAATGGCCGCGCAGTATCATCCCGATCGCGTGGCCCACCTGGGAGGGGAGGAGGTGGAGCTGGCGCACATCCGGTTTTTGCAGTTGCAGGAAGCGTACAAGGAAATCCGACGGATGCGGCGGTTCTGAGCTCAGGAACGGGACGAGGAAAAAAACGATTTCTTCGTCTTGCTTTGTTTGGGAGGGGTGTCGTTTTCCATGGAAGCCGTATCGGCTGGGGGAACGGGATCCGAAACGGCTGCGGAATTTTCTTTGGAAGCGGCCGATCCTGATTGGCCGTTGCCCGTCTTTTCGCCGTTCTGCGTTTCGGCGTCGAAGTCCGGCGGCAGTTTGCGCAGAATGACGGAATTGATTTTGCGCTTGCTCGCCTCTTTTACGGTCAAACGGCAGTCCTGAACGATCACCTGGTCGCCTGCGACGGGAATTTTCTCCAACCTGTCGATCATCAGTCCCGCCACCGTTTCGTAATTGCCTTCGGGCAGATCCAGGTCCAGTTCCTCGTTGAGCATGGCGATCTCGATGTCTCCCTGCACCAGGTAACCGTCTTCATCGTATTTTTCGTAATATTTCGGCGGCTCGTCGTACTCGTCCTCGATTTCTCCGACGATCTGTTCCAGCAGGTCCTCAATGGTGATGATGCCCACACACCCGCCGTGTTCGTCCACAACAATCGCCAGGTGAAGGCCGCGTTGTTGCAGTTCCTTCAACAGGTCGTCGAGTTTTTTGTTGGGTGGGATGTAGTACGCCGGGCGGATCAGGTCGGTGATGGGACTGTTGTCCGGCGGGATCGTTAACAGGTCGAAGGTATTGAGAATACCGATCAGGTTGAACATTCGTTCATGAAATACGGGCAGGCGTGAAAAACCCGATTCCATGGCCAGCTTGTTGGCTTCTTCCACCGTCGCTGTGTCCGAAATGGCATAGAGCTGGATCAAAGGCACCATGCACTGCTCCACCGTAAGCTCGCTGAAATTGAAAATCCGGTGAATCATCACCCGTTCTTCCGGTTCCAGCTCGGAGGTGTTCGACTCCGGATGCGAGATGTGGCGGATCTGTTCGCGGCTCACCCTCGTGTAGCTGGGAACATCCGATTGCCGGAGGATTTTTTTATAGATGAACGCATTGAGGTGAGTGAACATCGCGTTGAACGGTGCCAGGATTTTGCCGACGATGTTGAGCGGATACACCATCGCCGACATGATGGCGTCGGAACGACTCTGGAAAATGAGCTTCGGGATGATTTCCCCGGCGAACAGGATGAACGGGGAGATGATGAGCATCGAAAGAAAATCCCCCCAGCTTCCAAATGTCGTGACCAGGTAGCTCGTGAAGACGGCGGTGGAACTGACCACGCAGACATTGGTTCCGAGCGAGGTGATGGCGAACAGTTGTTCGGGTGTTTGCAGGAGCTTGTTGATGAGGCGGGCGGATCGCACCCCTTCGCCGGCGAGCTGTTCCATGCGAATGCGGTTCACGGAGATCATGCCGATCTCGCAACCGGAGAAAAAACCTTCCAGCAAAATGAACACGCCCACCAGAAGCAGTGTGGTTCCCAGGTCCATCAGCCTGCGGCCTCCTCTTCAACCGTATTCGGTTCGGGCTTTTTCGTGGCGGTCACGGTGAGGTGAAGGCTCAATATACGCGCTCCTTTCATCTTCTCCACGCGGAATTTGAAACGCTCGAAACTGATGGTTTCCGCAGAGCGGGGAACGCGGCCGAACAGGCCAAATACAAAACCGCCAATGGTATTGAACTGTTCATCGGGCAACGAGGTGGTGAAGTAATTATTGAACTCCTCGATACTCAGCATGGCATTCAGGCGGTACCGTTTTTCCGTGATCTTGTGTATGAAGCTTTCCTCCCGGCGCATCTCGCTGTCAATCTCACCCACCAGCTCCTCCAGGACGTCCTCCAGTGTGACCAGCCCGTCGATGCTTCCGTATTCGTCCAGCACGATGGCCATGTGGCGTTGCGACTTGCGGAAATTCTTCAGCATGTCTTTCAGGTTCTTGGACGCGGGCACGGTGAGTGCCGGCTTGGCGATGTTTTTGAGATTGAATTTTTCCGGAGGCAGTTGCCGGAAGTTGGCCAGGTCCTTGGTCAACAGCACACCGACCAGGGTTTCTTCGTCCTCTTCGAAAACCGGAACACGGGAATAAAAGTTTTCGATGATCTGCGGCAGGATCTCGTCCATCTTCTGGTTCACCGTGATGTAGAACATGTCGATCTTGGGCGTCATGATCTCCCCCACGGTCTTCTGCCCGAACTCGATGACGTTGTGAATCAGTTCGCCTTCCTCGGCGTCGATGATGCCCTCGCCCTCGCCGATCTTCACCATGGCGCGAAAATCCGCATCGGTGATGATGCCTTCTTCTTCAAAGGTCGGGACGCCCAGGTAGGTGATGACTTTCTGGGCAAAGCGCACGAAAGGCTTCTGGATGGGTTGGACCAGGTAAGCGAACACTTTGAGGGGAAAGGCCGCGAGCAGGGCGAACCGCTCCGCAAAGTTGAGGGCCATGGATTTCGGCAGGATTTCACCGAACAGCAGGATGAGGAAGGTGCCGATCCCGATGGCGATGGCGACACCCATGTCGCCAAAAATCGTCAGGGCAATGGAGGTGGCCAGTGCGGACACACCGATGTTGACCAGCTCATTGCCGATGTAAATGGTGATAAGCAGTTCGCGGGGCGTTTGCAGCAAGTCGCTGACCAGGTTCCCTGTCCGTCCGTGTTGGTCTTTGAGAGAGGCGACTTGAGCGGTGTTGAGGGAAAAGAAAGCCGCTTCGCACGCCGCGAAGAATCCGGAAAGCCCCAGTAAAGTGATCAGTATGACGGACCGGGGTAATATCGATGACTCGTCCAAAAGTTTTTTTATGCCCCCAAAAGGCCGGAACTCATTGCCTGAGCCCGGGAGATGCGTTCCCGCAAGGGATGAGGCCGTGGTTCAACCATTTTTTTTAAAGTGATTGAATCCCGCAGGCTTTCGGAGAGTTTGGCGGCGTCCGTTGGTGCGGACCCAAGTGACCCCTTGGCGGGCCGTGATCTCTCCGATTTGAGTCACAGGCGTTCCGTAATTAACAAACGACCCCATCAATTTTTTAACATCTTCAGATTTTAATGTAAATAACAATTCATAGTCCTCCCCACCCCCGAGAGCCAGCTCTCCACCCTCCAAACCGTTTTTAATGCATGTTTTTTCAAAGGGTTTACTGAGTGGCAGGGCGGTCTCCCAAAGCTCCCCCCCGACTTCGGAGGCGCTAAGCAGGTGGCCCAGGTCCTGCGCCAGTCCGTCACTCACGTCGATCATCGACGTCACCCGCAACCTGGATTTCGCCAGTCTGGTGGCTTCCTTCACGCGGGCGGTGGGCTCGAGGTGCCGTTTGATGAGGTGTTTGCGGTCAGTGGTGCTCCCGGACCATTTTTTATCCGGGGATTGCAGGATCTGAAGGCCAAGAGCGGAGTCGCCGACGGTGCCGGTCATCACGATGGCATCGCCCGGTTTGGCCCCCTTGCGGGTGAACAGACGCTTTTTGTGGGTTTCCCCCACCATCGTCAAACTCAACATCCAATGTTCGGGTGTGGATACCGTATCCCCGCCCAGGAGGTCCAGCCCGTACGCCTCACAGGCGCGGCCGAGTCCCTTGTAGAGCCGGTCGAGGAAGTTCACCTTTGTGGCTTTGGGAATACCCAGGGTGAGGACGGCAAAGCGTGGCGCCGCGCCCATCGCCGCCACATCGCTGGCGTTGACCGCGACCGTTTTCCAGCCCAGTTGCTCGGGTGTGGTGGTGTTGAGGTCGAAATGAACGGTTTCGATCAGCGCATCGGCGGTCACCACCAGGTAGTTTCCCCCGGGTTGGGAATACACCGCGCAGTCGTCGCCGATACCTTTCACAACACGTCGGGACCGATGGGGTATGTGGGAGGCCAGCCGGGCGATCAGCCCGAACTCGCCCAAGCGATCGAGGTCCATTGCCTGCCCCGGGTACGGGTATCCGCTGTCACTGGTTTTCCTTGAAAAAGTCGCGGGCGAGGGAATCGAAATCCGCCTGCTTCTCGATTTTGATGGTCAGCTTGTCGCCCACCTGGAACCCGTTCTTCTGGAACGTATTCAAATCCAGCGTGATTTCGAATTCGTTGCTGGTCTCGTCGATCCAGATCTCGAGGTCCCTCTCATACTCCGCCTTATTGGGCGGAACCTTGATATGTGTGATCTCACCTTCAAACATGAGCATACAGTGAATCCTTTCTTGCAACGGCCCTGCAATGCCGCGCGGATAGAACGCTGATCGATGTGAAATGGTTTCGCGGGCCTCACGCGGAACAGCTGACCTGCATGCCGAGGTAAGGTTCCGGTGTGTCGCTGGCGTAGTGTTCGGGATCGATGCCCCATTCCCGGAACAACTCCGGCTGGTCCCCGAATGGGTGCTTCAGGATAACCCGAAGCCGTTCGATTTCCGAATAATCATTTTCCTTGAGGGCCCGGTCGATGGCCTGCTGTGCAAGGTAATTGCGCAGGATGAATTTGGGATTGACGGCGTCCATCTCTTCCCTCTGCTCTTCGGGGGAAATGTCCTCCCGCTCCAGCAGGCGCGTGTACCGATCCAGCCACCCGTCGAGTTCGTCGGGGTTGTTGGGGAAATACGTGCGCAGGGCGTCGAGGGTGCCGCAACGGAACCCTGAAAGGGTTCGGAAAAAGTTGGTGTGGTCGGGTTTGTGCCGGGAGAGGAGCTGGATCAATCCGCTGACCAGGTTGTCGAACTCGGAGTCGAGCACACTCAATCCCAGTT
This sequence comes from Nitrospina sp. P1_D6, assembly GCF_052156615.1. Classification (NCBI taxonomy): domain Bacteria; kingdom Pseudomonadati; phylum Nitrospinota; class Nitrospinia; order Nitrospinales; family Nitrospinaceae; genus Nitrospina; species Nitrospina sp. P1_D6. The sequence continues at coordinate 184,571 of NZ_JBQKUN010000001.1, forward strand.
TCCGTCCCATCATCGTACGGTTGTAGTGGTTGAAGCGGGCGGCGTACTGTTCCAGCTCTTTCTGCAAACGTTCGGGCTCGACCAGGTGAGTCAGCGTTTCGCCCAGCTTGGCCAGGTTCCAGTGGCCGATCTGCGGTTGCTGGGCATAAGCGTATCGTCCGTGGATGTCCGAGTGATTGGGGATGAACATCGGGTTGTAGCGGTCCATGAAACCAAAGGGGCCGTAGTCGAACGTCTCGCCCAGGATCGACATGTTGTCCGTGTTCATGACACCGTGGGCGAAGCCGACGGACTGCCAGCACGCGATCATCCAGGCTGTTTTGTCCACCACCTGTCCGAACAGTTGGGCGTATTTGTCCGGGGCCGGTTCCAGTTGCGGAAAATAATGGTGGATGACGTGATCGGCGAGTTCGGTGACCTTTTCCGGCCGGTTGGTGTAGTGGAAGTAATCGAAGTTGCCGAAGCGGATGTGCGTCCGGGCGACGCGCACCAGCACCGCGGCGGGTTCCGGCAATTCGCGCTGGACCAGCTCTTGAATGCCGACCAACGCAAGGGCGCGGGTGGTGGGGACGCTGAGGCCGGCCATGGCCTCCCCGCACAGGTATTCGCGGATGGAGGAGCGCAAGGTGGCGCGTCCGTCAAAGCCGCGGCAAAAACGCGTCTGACCACACCCTTTGAGGTACACATCCCAGAACTCGTCCTGTTGGTTCTGGACTTCTCCCAGCAACAGCCCGCGTCCGTCGCCCAGTTGCGGATTGTAGCTGCCGAACTGGAAACCCGAATACACCATCGCCAGAGGCTGGGCTCCGGGCAGCATCCGGTTGCCGCCGAAGTGCTGCCAGAATTCAGGCCGTTCGAATTCCTGAGTATCGAGATCCAGCAGACCGGCGACGTCCGGATTTTTGGCCACGGGGAACGGGTTCGACACCGGAGTGGGGGGCTTGTACTGGTAAAACTCCCCACCCAGGCGGACGAACCGGTTTTGAAAATTCAGTGTCTCCAGAGTCTGCAACAGCTTTCCTTAATAATCTTCCCGGACCTTGAAATCTTTCGAATAGTAGCCAACCAGATCCTTGATGGAAAGGATGCCCACAATCTTGTCGTCATCCGTGATTCCCAGGTGCCGGATTTTATTTTTCTGCATGTACCGGTTGGCCTCTTCGATCGGCATGAAGCGGTCCATGCTCTTGATCGGCGAACTCATGATCTCCTCGGCCTTGATTTCTTCCGGATTTTTTCCCTTCGACAGAACCTTCTGCGTGAAATCCCTCTCGGTCAGAATACCGATGTCTTCTCCATACTGTTCGATTATCAGACTGCCGACGTGGCTCTGTTCCATCAGTATCGCCGCGTCCTGAACCGAGGCATCCGAATCGATGCGCAGTACCGGGGAAGACATGAAGTTTCCGACTTCTTCAAGAATATCTGTCATGGGATCCTCCTTTGCATAAGTTGAAGGAGCGATGAACCCTGCGCTGGTGTTTAAGATGTGCCATATTCAGGCAGGGTTTTTTGTATGACTGAAAACGTTGAATGAAATACAGGTTTTGATTACGGGGGGGAGCGGAAAACGATACAACAGGAACGGATCTTCCCGGGGTCGAAAGCAAGCCCGTCTGAGAAGGGGAGGGACTACTCGTTATTTCGGACCAGCCACACATAATAGTTTTTGGCGGTGGTGTGGTGCCAGAAAATAGCACCGATATTAAAATGGATCAACCAGGCGCCTTGTTCACCCTGCTGGCACAGTTTTTTCTGATACCGGTCTTCCACCACGGATACTTTCTCGCATGTGGTGGAGGTCCAGTAATAGTGCCCGCGTCCATCATCGAATATGGGGTTGATCCATGCCTTTTGTCCACTGACGTTTGCGACTCTCTCATTATACAACAGAGTTTTGAGCTCTGGTAAAGTCGGAATCCGCCACCCGGTCTTGCCCGACTGCTGTGCAGTCAATGCCAGGTCTTCCGCTTCCTTCAGGGAGTACTTTTTGTCACGGATTCCGGCTTGCAGCCATTCCAGATTGTTGACCGTGTCCTTGACCGTGCCATCCCCGTTTTCTACAAACTTGGGAGTCGGGAGTTCCTCCAATCGGGTTTCGGACACCTTTTTGCACTCGACCAGCAACGGGGCGGCATTCGGGCATTGATTCAATATGTCAAAATGGCCCATGGTTTTCATCATGGAGCACACTTCCTCCTTGGTGCAATCCGCCCAGACCAAAGACACCATGGAAAACCAGAGAATCAATCCGATTGCCAGAATACGCATTGTGCCAACTCCTTGAGGGAATGAAACGATTATTCAGGGTGATTCATCGAATTTGGCAAAGAATACTATATTTTCCGACATGAAGATACGCCAAAATTTCCCATTCCGGACCCCCGTAATTTGAGGATGTTCTTTCTATTTTTTATTTAGCCCGCGCACTGGAGAGAAATCAGTTTCTTAAAGAGGCGATGGCCTGATCGAGCGCCTCCAATGCAGCTTTACCGGGCATCTCCAGCATGAACTCTGTACGCAACAGGGCATTGGCGGAAGGGTCGAGATTGATGTTGACCACCGGTGCCCCCTGGTCGCGGAAATGCATGGCCAGGTAATCGTTGGTGGGCACCGCGCCGGAACTTCCAATCAACAGCACCGCGTCCACCGGGTTTTTAATGAAGCGCGAAAAATTGACATCCTGCTCCGGGTTCCCGGTGTACTGCGCGTCGCCGAACATGAGGATGTGCGGACGCGCCACCGCGCCGCATTGAGGACACAGTGGAAAGTTCGACGCCTTCATGGTGTCATAATCGAGCCCGCAAAGCGGCACCGCGGGTTCGTCCCAGAAATCGTCACAGCACGGACGCGTGCACTGCAGTCGCCACATGGAACCGTGGACTTCCTTCACCTTGTCCACCGGGGCTCCGGAGCGGAGATGATACCCGTCGGTGTTGGTGGTGTGGATGAAAGCGTTTTCAAACACCTCGTCCACCCAGCGGTTGAGAATGTGGTAACCGGGGTGCGGCTGGTTTTCATCGGCGTTGCGCCGCCGCCATTCATAAAATGCCCAGGCGTGTTCCAGCTCGTGCTCGAACGCCCACGGGTTGGCCAGGTCCTGCGCTTCCAGTCCCTTGGATTTGAAGGGAGGAAAATTTTTCCAGTACCCCTCCTTGTCGCGAAAGGTGGGGATGTTGGAGTCGGCACTCATGCCGGCGCTTGTCAGGATCAAAATCGAGTCGGCCATCGAAAGCACTTTGGCACAACGAAGGAGTTGGCTAGAGGTTTCCATCCCATTCTCCGAAAAACTGTTGCAGATACTGTTCCATAAAGCGATGCCGCTCCTCGGCCAGGGCACGGGCCGTCGCGGTGTTCATGCGGTCCTTGAGCAGCAGCAGTTTTTCATAAAAGTGATTGATCGAGGGTCCCTTGTTTTTTTTGTATTCGCCGAAGCTCTGATGAAGCACCGGCTCCTGCGCCGGGTCGTGGATCAGCCGGTTCCTGTTTCCGCCGTAGGCAAAGGCGCGGGCGATGCCCACAGCGCCGATGGCGTCCAGACGATCCGCATCCTGCACGCACTGACCTTCCAGGCAGTCCACGGGCGTCGTCACCCCGGCTCCTTTGTAGGAGACTTTGGAGATGATGTCGCACACCCGTTCCACTGTCTCCTCAGGCAGATCGTCCTTGAGAAGGTTGCGGATGGTTTCGTAACCCTGCTGTTCTTCGCCGTTTCCCAGTTTCCAGTCGGCGACATCGTGCAGGAGGGCGGCGATCTCCACGACCGTACGGTCGGCCCCCTCGGCGTCGGCCAGTTTGCAGGCCATCTGCCACACCCGGTGGACGTGCCACCAATCGTGACCGGAGCCGTCGTCCGCGAAAAACGATTGTGCGAACTTCCGGGTTTTTTCAATGACGGCGGAGGACATCAGGGCACTCTTTCGGTTGGGGGTGGTGTATTTTGCGGAATCTTAATATACTCATTCACAATTTCAACATCTAATCGGCCAATTGGAAAGGAACCGGCAACGCATGGCGGGCCACACCCCTTTATCGAAAAGTATTCTTGCAAGCCGTTACCAGAAGGGCGATTCCTTTTTTCATAAGTTGAGCCCGGGCTGGAAGATCCTTACGGTGCTGGGTCTCCTTGTGTGGATTGCCCTTGCGGACCTGACGGTGCTGGTCGGTCTCACGATACTGGTCGTGTTTTGCACCATCAGCGCGGGCATCCCCCTTGCCACGTTGCTCAGGCTGCTCCGGTCATTGAGATGGTTGCTTCTGGTGATCGGGGTGTTCCCGATGCTGTTCACACCCGGCACCGTGATTCCGGCTTTGAGTTTCCTTCCGGTTCCCATTACATGGGAGGGTATTTATGGGGGGACCATGGCCTGCATGAAACTGACCGTGATGTTTGCGCTGTCGATCCTGCTCACCCGCACCACTCCACCGATGGCTCTCATTGAATGCCTGCAAAGGTGGGCGATCCTTCCCTCGCCCGTTTGGAGACAGAAAATTCTGGACGTGTTCACGGTGGGATTGTGGTCGATTCAATTGATCCCGATTCTGTGCGTTGAAGCGGAGCGGTTCATTCTGGGCGAAATGGAACGGCGGCGGGAAGCGAACGCAGAAACGCAAAAGAAAATGGGTCTGCGTGATGCATGGTCGGCGGCGCTGCTTCTTGGACCGCTGGTCACGCACCTGTTTGGTCAGGTTGACCGTTTTGCGTTGGAGTTGCAGCAGGGAGACGAAACCGTGCCAGAGCAGGGAGTGGCTTGAATGGAGCGGAGAATCAGCGGGGCCGGTGCAGACCGCATTCCTTGTGCTCGGGATTTTCCCACCACCAGCGTCCGGCCCGGATGTCCTCGCCCGGTTCGATCGGCCGTGTGCACGGCGCACAGCCGATGCTCGGGTAATTCCTCGCGTGCAGGGCGTTGACCGGAATCTTGTTGTCCTGGATATACTGGTTCACCTGCGCCTCGGTCCAGTCCGCAAGCGGATTGAACTTGATGAGCGGGGGGTGGTCTGCATCCTCATGCGCTTTTTGAATGTCGCTACGCGTCACACTCTGCTCCCGGCGCACGCCCGTAATCCAGGCGTCTAGTTCGTTCAGGGCGCGTCCGAGCGGTTCTACCTTGCGGATGCGACAACATTCCTTACGGTTTTCCAGGCTTTCGCGGAACGAGAACAGGCCTTTTTCCCGTTCCAGGGTTTCCACGGCGGTTGCGTCCGGGAAGTAAGCGCGAATGGGGATGCCGTACCTGGCGCGCGTTTTTTCCATAATTTCATACGTTTCCTCGTGCAGGCGGCCGGTGTCCAGCGTGAACACGGTGAAAGGTTTGCCAGAGCGGTGCGCGAGGTCGATCAGTACCATGTCCTCCAAACCGAAGCTGGAAGCGATGCCAGCCCGCTCGCCGAAACGGTCCAGCGCCTCGTTCATGATCTCAGAGGCTGATTTTTGCTCAAATTCCTGCCAGTTCATACTTAAACTCCCGAATCGACGAAGGATTATGTAAGCTAGTGTACTACACAGCCGGGCGGGGGAAAAAGAAACTGTATTATTTACCAAGGTTTACACCGGATTGCAAGGAACGCTTTTTCCCTTGACACCCTCATCAAATCTGTATATATAAGGTGATTCGAAGGGCTCCAAAGCCTTTATTTTTTCAGGGTCTAGGCGTATCCGGGCAGGGTATAAGACCTTGAAAATAATGGGCTTTTGGGGTACCCATTGCGCCAATGGGGACCGCAGTAGGAAGAGAAATAGTGGTAGATAGTTTGGCTGTGAGGCGACCTGTTCGTTGCAAGACCTGTTTCGGTCCACCCCAAACGGAGTGATCCCTCCATTTTCTTTTCTTTCCGGGTTTCTGGATAAGGAGCACCACCGCTAGTAGGCGGAAAACTGGCAGGGTTGAAAGATGAAAAGCCGGTTGGTTACCAACATATATTTCCTGTTGGCGTTTGTCGCGTGTTTGATGTTCGGTTCAAGCGCGTTGGCCGGGCATTCATTGGGCAATGGTTTGCGTGTTCTGGAAGAGGTGGAATCGGGCCTTGTTGGGCTCGCGGAGCATACGTTGCCTTCCGTGGTCAGCATTTCGCCTTTCGTTCCAGAGGCGTCGGTCGGCACGCCGGAATCCCTGCGCAAGCGGCCGAACAATGCCGGCGCCGGTGTGATTGTTGACGGGCGAAACGGATACCTGATCACCAACGCGCATGTGGTGAGGAAGGCTGAAAAGATTAGGGTGACTCTTTACGACGGTCAGGAATATGTCGGAACCGTATTGGGGACCGACGAAGAAACGGACCTGGCGGTCGTTCATATCGATAGCGACGAGATCCTGCCGCAGGTGAATCTGGGGGATTCGTCAAAATTGAAAATTGGCCAACTGGTTGTCGCTATCGGCAACCCCTATGGATTGAAAGAAACCTTGAGCCTTGGCGTGATCAGCGGTCTCAACCGGGAGAATATCAACCTTTCCCGTTACGAAGACTTCATTCAAACGGATGCCTCCATCAATCCGGGCAACAGCGGGGGGCCTCTCCTCAATATCCGTGGCGAAGTGATCGGAATCAATACAGCCATCATCAACTATGCGCAGAGCATCGGCTTTGCCATTCCCTCCAATGTCGTCAAAAACGTTTCACGCCAGATCATTGAGCACGGTGAGGTCAATCGCGGCTGGTTGGGCGTGGGTATTGAGAACGTTCCTGAAGACGTTGCCGCCCAGGTCAACCTCGCCAAAGGGCGGGGTGTTATGATCAACTCCGTTTTCGAGGGTCAGCCCGCCCACATGGCGGGACTCAAGGTGGGTGACATTATTTTGAAGATAGGGGGTTCCAATGTGGATTCCCCCAACGGGATGATCCGTCTTATCGGCAACGTTTCCCCCGGCCAGTTTATCAACCTCGATATCCTCCGCGATGGCGAGGAGCGAACGTATTCGATTCGATTGGGGCAACGCAAAGACCAGATGGAAATGGCGTCTCTGCAGGAAAACCCACTTCCTGAGCTTGGTTTCGAGTGGACGGAGCATGAAGCCGGAACCATGACGGGGGACCATGAAGATTCAGATAAGAAAAAAGAGGGCGTCCTTGTGACCCGGGTGGAACCGGGTGGGTCCGCGGACCGGGGCGGCCTGATGGTAGGCGATCTGATCACCGGCCTGAACGGCCAGGATGTGATCAATCGCGGTCATTTTGAAAGCATACTCCGGCAGAATCATGTGCGGGGGTCCATTTCGGTAACCGTTCAACGGGCCGATGAAGAAGTGAGCCTGACATTGAGCAGGAGCGAATAACCCGATGGGTTTTTCAATATAGGTTCCAAGATTCATTTATTATTTTTTAGCGGAAGAATCTTAGGAGGTAACTAATGGCAATCGCTAAATCAACAAAGTGGGTGGGGCAGCTTCTGGTTGTCCTGCTGGCCGCGCTGAGCCTGGGGATCACTCCGGCTCTCGCGAATCCCAAGCATGAGGGGCACGACGGCGCCGATCGTCCCGACTGGTTGAAGAAGCTCGAAGAGCAAGTCGACTACGAGGAGATGATGGAAGGCCTGGAAGGCAACCAGCAAAAGCTGGACAAAACCTTCCGCACCCTCATGGACAACCTGAAGGGCAAACTCCTGGAGCACGCCGTTCCCGCATCCTCAAGCGGTATGTTCCATGAGTCGTGGGCCGCGCATCAGTTGCAACAGGGCTACCTGTTGGGGCCGACGAAAGCTGCCAACAAGGTGTACCGGGGTGCACATTGTCCTGCAGGAGTGCCCACCAAGCACTACGATGTCAGCGCCATCAACGTGGAGATCACGTTGAACCAGTGGGGCGACTATTATCCTGGTTACATGTACGTGCTGTCCAAGGACATCGACAAGGTGCGTGCTGAGGAAGAAAAGAACGCAGCGGCGCGGGAAGAAGCCCTGGACCCGGGTGCGGTTCGGACCGGTCATCAGGGTGACGCCATCACCCCCATGGCCATTCGTGCCAACCAGGGTGACTGTGTGCGCATCACCTTCCACAACAAGCTGGAGTATGAGTCTGCCGGTTTTCAGATCAACGGTTCTGCAATGATCATCAGCGAAACCGGCGAGCCGAACACGGCAGCGACCAAAGGAGCCATCATCGCCCCGGGTAAAACCCAGGAGTACGAGTGGTACATTCCGATCGACGAGCAGGAGGGCGGTCGCATGATCGTCAGCCACGCCGGCCGGGATCCCGCTTCTCTTGGTCTGGTGGGTGCGTTCATGGTTGAGCCGCGCGGTTCTGAGTACCTGAACCCGTGGACCGGTGAGCCTCTTGAAAACGGCTGGATGGCGATGATCACCAATAAGGACGCCAAAGACTTCCGTGAGTTTGTTATTTTCTACCACGAAGTCGGTGACGAGTCTTTCCGCCCGCTCAACCGCCACGGTGAGATGATCCCGCAGCGCGATCCGCAGACCGACTCGTATCGGCCCTCGGCGCGTGCGATCAACTATCGCAGTGAGCCGTTCGGTATCAACAACCTGGCAGTTCAGGAGAAGATGTTCCACTTTGAGGACGAATCCCTGGGCTACAGCTCGTACACCTTCGGGGACGCCCCAACCACGATTCCGCGGTCGTACCTCGGTGACCCGGCGAAATACCGCCTGGTGCACGGCGGTGGTGAGGTGTTCCACTCGCATCATCCGCACGGCGGCACCATCCGCTGGACGCGTTCCCCGAAACGGGAGCCGGGCCTCGAAAACCTGGTTACCGCAGCCTGGGACGGTCCCGTGAAATACCCGGTTGTCCGCACCACCACCGACCGCGTTGACGTGCAAGTCATTGGCCCGGCCGAAGTGGTGGACCTGGAGACCGAGTGTGGTTCCGGTTTGTGTCAGCGTCTGGCTGGTGACTTCCTGTTCCACTGCCACGTGGCGCACCATTACGTGGCCGGAATGTGGGGATACTGGCGTGTGTACAACACCCTGCAGGAGGGCAATTATCCGCTCGGTTCCACCGACATCATGCCCCCTCTGCAGGAGCTGCCGGATCGCAAAGGCCGCATCCCTAGAGGTGTGACCTCGGACCAGCTGGTCGGCAAGACCATGGACTGGTTCGGTAAGCATTTCCAGATTGTTGATAAAGGCAATAGCGACTGGAACCGGGAATCCCCGGTCGTCAACGTGAAGGACTGGGTCAAGTACATGCTGCCGCCTCAGGGCAACCCGGGCCACACCGACGACGAGAAGGGGCAAATCCTGTCTTACGACGGTTCCGTTCTGGGCTGGTCCTGGAAAGGCAATCAGGCTTTGTCCGAGAAGGAATCCACGTACAAGGTTCCCAAGTACATTTCTCCGCGCCCTGGCAAGCGGCACCCGCTTCAGTTCAGCCCGTTGACGGGCAAGCTGGCGTGGCCGCACCTGACGCCGCATTTCGGCAAACGCGTACCGTTTGCGCGGCATCATGGTGGTGCTCCGTGGCTCGAACCGTTCCACATGCTCCCCGATCCGAAAATTCTGCATTCCGAGTCGGGAAGTGGCCGGTCAGGTCCCAACGTGGAGAACTCGTCTCCCGCCAAACCCGGTGCGCACGGACGTTGGAGTCTGTGCCCGGAAGGTGCGGGACGCAAGCAGTACAATTTGCACTTCATCAACACGCCGATCGAAGTGTCGGGCGCCTATGGCAACACGCCTCCGGTTCTCGATAAGTACGGTCTGATCTACGTGATCGATGAAGATATGGCAGGGGTGAAAGCGGATCCGAAGAAAGCGATCCCGCTGGTCATCCGCGCCAACGTGTACGATTGTGTGGACGTGCTGTTGACGAGCGAATGGAATGACGATGACTTCACCAACTTCCAGATGTCGAAGGTGAACATCCATCCGCATTTCTTCCAGTTCGACAACCAGGCGTCGGACGGCGTTATCACCGGTTTCAGTTACGACCAGTCGATGCGTCCGTACACGCAGTTCACCAAGAAAGAGAAGAAAGGGCATCATGTCGGTTTGCCGGTGCCCATGAACGCGAAGGTTTTGGAGGATACGAAACCGGGCGACAACACCGTGAAAATCAAGATGGCGGAGGGCGCGACCCCCTACCATGTTGGTGCAGACATCATTGTTGGCATCGAAGTGCCCAACAAGAAGGATGCGCGGTGGATCAAGAAAATCAGCCCGGATCCGAGCAAAGGCTTTGCTAAAGACGGTGTGTATACGATCACCTTCTCGGAGGGCATGAGCCATCCGCACAAGAAAGGTCAGATTGTTTCCACCGAATATGTGCGGTACCGCTGGTGGGTGGATGCGGACGTCGGACTGGTGTTCTGGCATGACCATGCCTTCGGCGCGACGACCTGGCCGCATGGCGGTATTGGATCGACGATCGTAGAGCCCTGGGGTTCGACGTATCACGATCCGAAAACCGGCAAGGAAGTACGCAGTGGCCCGGTTGTGGATATCCACGGCACCGAGCCGGTAGCGTACTCCCGAAGCGGTGCGTTCCGCGAAATCGTGGTTCAGTTGCACGACACGGTTCCGCACACGGCACAGCTGGTAAGCAAAGGCAACCCCCCGGGACTGTCGCGTGAGAACGCGATCGCCGCGGGTCAGTCGGTTTCCTTCCAGATGCCGAAAGACATGTTGGAAGTGGCGTTTCCGCATCTGAACGGCGGTACCCACACCACCGGCTCCGGTTTCAACTTCCGGGCGGCGTCCCTGACGTCCCGCCTGAGGGCGAACCCGAAAGCCGAATGGCTGTTCAGCAGTCTTAAACACCGCGATCCGGATACCCCGCAGGTTCGGGCGTATTTGGGTGACAGCGTTGTTTTCCGCCTGTTGCACGGCTTGATGAACGAGACCCATACGTTCGTTGTGTCGGGTCACGGCTACCGCCCCGAGCGGTACGACGGTGATTCCCGTGTGACGAACACGATCCATATCGGTATCGCAGAGCGGTACGATTTGGCCACGACGGCAGGCGGTTACCAGCAGATGGCTGGCGACTACCTGTTCTACAATGGCCGGACGTCCAAACTGTCGGAAGGCAGCTGGGGTATTCTCCGGGTCTACGATGAACTGCAGAAAGACCTGAAACTGTTGAACCCGCATGCTCCAATTCCGAAATCCAAAACGGAATTGTGCCCGGCGGGCGCACCGGTGAAAAAGTTCAACGTGGTTGCTGTCAACAAGGAGCTCAAGTTCAACCCCAATGCGGATGACTACCTTGAGGTGGATTTCGAGCGCAAGCTGTTGCTGGCGAACCCGGAGGGCAAGGTGTTCATGCTGGAAGACGAAGTGAGCAAGGCTTCGGACGACGATGTGATGCCGCATCCGCTGACGTTGCGTGTCAACATCGGCGACTGTGTGAAAATCAAACTCACCAATCGTCTGGAGAAAAGCAACACTTCGTTGCATGTCAACAACATTGCGTTCGATCCCAAAGATTCTCAGGGGATCAACGTGGGCAACAACCCGGGAGACCAGACGGTCGCCCCAGGCAAGTCGAAGAATTATACCTTCTACGCGCATCCGGGATTCAAGATCAACGGATCGCTGATTTGGGACTTCGGCAACCTGGTTAGCAACATCCGGGATGGCCTGTACGGCGGTATCATTGTCGGCCCGCGGGGTTCCGTTTACCGGGATCCTGAAACCGGCAAGGACATCTCCCTGGGTAATTCCTGGAAAGCGGACGTCATCATCGATAAATCCTATCCGGAAAACGCGGATCTGGAGAACTATCGTGATTTCGCCCTGTACTTCCAGGACGAAGACAACATCATCGGTACGTCTTTCATGCCTTACCTGCAGAACGTAGCGGGCCTGACGGGCGTCAACTACCGGCTGGAGCCCTGGTTGTATCGGGAGTTCGAAGGTTGTGACTTCGGCAATATGTTCACGCCCTGCGTGGCTGCGGAAGGCGACCCGGCAACCCCGGTGCTCAAAGCTCATGCCGGAGACAAGGTGATGATCAACGTCTTCGGTGCCCACAACGAGCAGAACCAGATGTTCAACCTGGATGGCCACCAGTGGCGCCGTCATATGGATCAGGAAGGTTCCGATATGATCGACGTCGAGCAATTTGGTGGCGGTGAGTATATCCAGGCCCACCTGCGCAACGGTGCAGGCGGCACGTATCACAACCCGGGTACCTACCTGTGGTTGAATGCGCGGACGCCTTACCAGCAGGCGGGGCAATGGGGGTATTTCAAGGTCTTGCCGCAAGGCGACCGGTCGATCCTTCCCCTGGATGGAGCGACCCCCCAGGGCTTGAAATCCGCTCAAAATGTGGATGACAACAAACTGTCCATGCGATAGCATCGCTTGAGACATAAAAAACGAGGGGCCTCCTACCCGGAGGCCCCTTTGTTTTAAGTTTTTTCCATTTTGTGTTATGATTTCGGCTTTCGGTTTGAATCGAGCTGTAAGTTTTTGTGGGTTTCTGTTTCAGTTTTCAGTTAGTTTTTGTTGCTTGAATGTTCAAGTATTAAGGAGAGAGAAGGAATGATTAAAAAAAGCTTGTTCCAGATTCTGGCGGTACTGACGGTGCTGGCACTTTCGGCTTCCCTGTCCATGGCAAAAAAGGGGAGTTATGAGGAAGGCAGCGTCAGCAATGGAGGTTCTATCAGTGGTGTGATCAATTTCAAGGGTACGGTTCCCGATCCCATCATGGAAGACCTCAATAAAGGTAAAAACGTGGAATTTTGTGCCACGCACCCTAACACCCAGGAAGGCAACATCCGCCCCCGGCAGAAAGTGGTTGTCAACGGCGGTAAATTGAAAAACACGGTTGTATTCATCGAAGACATTTCCAAGGGCAAAGCATGGCCGGGACCGATCAACTTCGATTTCGCCAAGTGTGACATCGAGCCGAAGGTGACTGTTGTGCGCCGCCCGCCGCGGGGTGTTCGTGAAGGCCTGGTCATGGTTACCAACCAGGACCCGGATATCCTCCACAACCCGCACGGTTATTCCGTAATGGGTGCTCGCCGCAAGACCCTGTTCAACAAGCCTCTGCCCAGCAAAGGCGACATTGCGGACGTCACCAAGAACCTGATGCGGATGCGCCCGGGTAAAGACCAGCATTTCTTCCTGCAGTGCGACCAGCACAACTTCATGGAAGCCGATGCTCGTGTTGTCTGGAATCCGTACTTTGCTGTAAGCAGTGAAGATGGATCTTTCAAGATCGACCAGATTCCGGCCGGCAAGTACAAGGTAACCGCCTGGCACCCTTATGTAGGTGAGGTGACCCAGGAAGTGACCGTAAGCGGTGGTGCAGATGCGAAAGCGGACTTTACGTTGGAGAAGAAGTAAGCATCTCGCACGAGTAAAAATCAACAGCACCGGACATTGTCCGGTGCTGTTTTTTTTTTGACCCTCTTTTAAAATGTTTCCGGTTTCAGATGGGAAGCCCAATCCCAACGAGGTGCCTGGGACCATGGCCGGGGCCTCCATGAGTCCGGGCCAAACCACTTCTTTTTTGATTAACAAAAGAGCGGGAATAGGATATCCTCTGACTAGAAAGTCCTGAATTTGCACTGAGTTCGGTTTGTGGAACCCTTTGGATTTGTGAAGTGCACCAGAGCCGGGATGTCCAATCAGAAATTCCTATATGATGTTTCATGCTACGAATTCTGAAATCACTCTTCCTCACAGTTTTTATTTTGGCGGTTTTGCCATTTTCTGTCGGTGCCCAAGGCGAAATCGAACGAATCAAAAATAAATTCGATACCCTCATCAAAAAAGGCCGGCCCCTGTATCTGCACTACTGTGCCCACTGCCACGGCCTTTCTGGAAACGGCGATGGTTACAATGCCGAGCAACTGGAAAAATGGCCAGCCGAACTCTCCGACCCTGACTTTGTCCAGAAGAAGTCCAATGAGCAGCTTTTTCGAGCCATTAAACTGGGAGGGGAGGGCACACGCAAATCCCACCTGATGCCTGTGTTCGGCCGCACCCTCTCCGAAGAGGAAATCTGGAGTCTCGTGGCTTACGTGCGGTATCTGGCCGGGGACCGTTCACAGCCGGTCACCCTTCCGGAGAATGTGAAAACCCAAAGGCCTCATGTTCCCTCCCTGGATTCCAAAGAAGTTGATGGATTCCGTTCGTGGTTTAAAAAGCATGGTAATGACCCCAAAGTGATTGGAGACGGGCGCTGGCTGTTTCGTGAAAAGAAGAGTTGTTTTGCCTGCCATACGGTGAATGAGGAAGGCGGGGTGGTGGGTCCGGATCTTTCCCGCGCCGGCTTCATGTACACACCGGAATGGATTTATGGTTGGATTCGCAGTCCGCAGCTGGTCAAACCCGAAACGAAAATGCCAACCATTGGTCTGGATAAACAAGAAGACCGTCTTATCACGGCATTTCTTTCCAGCCTCAGCGGAACGGAAATTCCCAAAGAGTGGAAAACCTATTTGGATAAAAAGGGGGATGCCGCCCGGGGGAAAAAGCTGTTTTACGATTCCAAAGGCAACGCCTATTGTTCCAAGTGCCACAGCATAGACGGCAAGGGCGGGAAGGTAGGGCCCGACTTGAGTTACGTGGGCGTCAGCCGGACGCGTCCCTTTATTCTGGAATCGATTCTCAACCCCCGGGAAGTGATCACCGTGGGTTATTCATCTGTGCTTATTCTTACCAAGAAAGGCCAGTTCCTGACCGGCGTTAAAATCAATGAAGACGACAAGTCGATATATATCGTTGATAAGGAAGGGAACAGCATTCAAGTTGAGAAGAACGATATCAAAAAATATAAAACTCAGGATATCTCCATAATGCCCGGCAACTTTGGTGATATCCTCTCCCAGCAGGATATCCTCGATATTCTTGCATACCTGTCCACGCTGGAACCGCCCCAATCTCCGCCGGGAAAGAGCAACGTTTCGGTCGTCAACCGCTGATCAATCCAGTATCAGTCTGTACCAGCTTGAGACCGCTTTCTTGCTTCCCGATTCACCCTCGTTTCCATCCCAGGCGTTGAAAGCAATCGGCACTTCCTGTCCCGGTTGAAACTGAATGTCACGGTTCCTGTCGGACGTGGTGAGGGTGCGCTTCAGTACAAGCTGGTATTGCCCATAGCGGAATGCCACCTTGCCCTTCACTTCCTGGCTCATTCCCTTGCGGGACCATTGTGATATGCTTTGCGCTGACCATTCCGTGACCTGATTCGGGTACGAAGTCCATTTCCACAGCGTCACCGGATGGCCTGGCTCTCCGTTCAAAAAATGGGGCAGGGTGCCGGAGTTCAGCGAAGCCGGAAACTGCAGTGCAAACCCATCCGGGATTTTTTGCGGCTCGGGCTTGGGAGGAGGCGGTTGGTCCGCCGGGTCCGCCTGCAGGTGAGCGGGCAGGGGAGGTGGAGGCGACTCCAGGACCTTTGCCGTTTCTTTTAGAATGGGGTCGAAGGTCGGGTCATCCCACCGAATGCGGAACGCGATTTCGCGTCCGTTGTGGACCGCCTGCACCCACAGGCTGTCCGTGGTGGTGAAGTAGGATTTGGGTTCTTCTTCCAGTTGACCCCCTAGCGGGAAATAGTAGGCCGTAACCGATTTCCACGCGGGGTCCTCGGGATCGTCGGGCAATGGACCCTCCACCCGTTCGGCGTGCATCTCATCCAGCACCTCCGGCTGAACCGCGGGCGAAAGAGTATATATGTAGTTGACGAGATCCCACACGGTCTCATCGGAATGTACGCGCGGTGACAGGCGTGGCATGGCGGTCAGTGACAATCCCGTCCGCAGAGTCTGGAAAAGGTCCCTGCGGGTGTGGCTCCGGCGGAAAAGCCAGGACTTGGTCAGGTTCCGCGGGCGCAACTGGTCCTTGGCGATGTTGACGATCTTGTGCGTGGAGGCGCCGTCGCTCCTGCCTTCCACCCCATGACAGCCGGAGCAGTTTTTAATAAACAATTTGCGCCCGCGCTCCTTGCTTTCCAGCGTAAAGGGTGCGGGTTCCGGAACCGGGATCACCTTGTGCGACTTTCCGCGTTTCTTGAATTTCTCAAATTTGCGTCCCAGGGATTTCAGGTAAAGCACCAGGCTTTCGCGGTCCACCTCCGGCAGGTGCTTCCATGAAGGCATGGTGGTGCCGGGCATGCCTGTAACCAGCATTTCGCGCAGGTCTTCATCCGTGGGGATTTTACCGAAGGCGGTGGAGCGGAACTTGTAGTGACCCTTGGTGAAGTTGCGTGGCTGCGGGCTGGAAAATGGGGCCGCGATACCTTTGCCGCCCCCTTTCGCTCCGTGGCAGTGGAGGCAATGCTTTTCGTAGACCTCGGTGCCCCGTTCCACGCTGGCTTTTTGGGGCTCATTGGGCACAAAGGGGTATCGAACCGAATCGAAGAGATAGAGAACCACCTGCCAGATTTCCTCCGGTGTCAGTTTGCCTCCCCATGCCGGCATGGCGGACTCCCAGGGTTGATGCTCTTGAGGCAGTCCACGGCCCCCTTTTGCGATCCGCCAGAAGGCGTAATTCTCTCCCTTGTCCGGGTCGGCCACGAGCTTTCTCAGGTTGGCTGGAGCCGGACGGAACCGGTCCCCAAACACGCCCTGTCCGTCTTTCAGGTCGCCGTGGCACAGAAAGCAGTGGGTGAAGTACAGTTTGGCCCCGGCCTTTTTATGGTCCTTCAGTTTGGTTTTGTCGGCCCGGAGCGGGTTGTCCAGGTTGGGCAGGGAATAGGTGGTGGCCCCGACCGTGATGGTTTCCGGCAGGTCGGCACTCGTCGGACTGGTGAACGCAAAAACCGGGCTGACGAGCAGGCTCACAAGCAAGGCGAGCCCCCCCAGCCCGGGCAGATACGTCCGTTGAAGTTTAACGATAACGGATGCAATCAACGGGTTACCCAGCGGAAAGTATGGTTCCGGATTGATTCCTCAACGCCTCAATGAATCGTTCCCGGCAATCGGGCGTCTTTCTTGATGCGTCCGGACTTGATCGTCTCGTAATAAGGCCGTTCGATTTCGTCTCCATTGAAATGGAAATCGATCTTCACGTCCTCATTCGGTCCGATCTTGATTTTCTGGGTCCGCACCTTCATCAGGTAATGCCAGGCATTGACGGTGTATTCCCCGGGGGGAATGTTTTCGATTTTGAAAGTACCATCGGCGCCGGTTTTGAAGAAGTAGGGATTCTGTACGCGGTAGCCCCAGGTCTGCATGAACTCGTGCATGCCGCAGATCATCTGAAAGATTTTATAGTGCTTCTGGAAATGCACCTTGCCTTCGGAGATTTCCTCTGCGGGAATGGGGATGTTCAGAATGATCTTGCCGCGTTCCTTCTGGTAAACTTGGCTGTTGTGCATCACCGCATCCTGGTTGTCCACGAAAAACGTCTCTCCCTGCCGGATCACGTTCACGTCCGGGTAGAATTTGCAGTTCTCGGACAGGATGTTGATGGGCTTGGGCTCGAACGGTTTGCCCGCATCCACGTGCTCCAGCGTGATGACCACATCGCGCATTCCGCGGTTTTCATCCACGATGAAGTCGTAGAGTACGCGGTTCATTTCATCATCGGTTTCCACCTCGGCGCAGATGTCGAGGTTGGGGAACAGCACCAGGTGATAAACGCGGGGCTGGGGAATGGGGCCGTCCAGAATGGCCTTTCCGGAAATCGAGCCGCCGTTGTTCACTTCAATTTCCTGATAAGCCCAGGCAGAGGGGCCGAAACCCAGCATGAGGATAAACAGGGCGGTGAACGCGCAACTCATTTTTACGGAAAAATGTTTAATCCAATTTTCAAACATGGTAACGACTCAGGAAAGCTTAAGGTTATTGGTTCTGTGATACCTGTTCGGCCAACTCGGGAAAATCGAAATGAATTTCCTGGTTGGCGCTGGAAACTTCAACTTCCCGACTCTGCGTTCCCAGAACTTCGTGCCAGACATTCAGGGTGTAATTTCCCGCAGGCACATTGGGGATGGTGAACGCGCCGGATTCCACGGTGGTGGAATAATAAGGGTTCGGGGTCACCACAATCCATGCCTGCATCCAGGAATGCAGGTCGCACTCGACTTTCACGATCTCTGCTTCTTCAAATTCCTGGATGTGTTCCTGCCCCGGAATGAACATCAGGTTGATCGGGTCGTTGTCGAAGGAATAGGTATGAATGTTGTGGTTGATCGGATCACTGGACAGGATCGTCAACTCGCTGCCCCGCGGCATGGCCACCACATGCGGTTCGTAGCGGCACTTCGTCTGATCCAGAACGAATTCGCCCGAGGTGTCTTTGTCTTTGAGGGCATGGCCTTTTTTCTCCGTCAGCCAGACCACGGCGTTCCGTACGTTTTTTCCTTTTAAAAGAAGGGTCTGACCGGCAAACTCCGCTCCACATGCCTTGCTGTATATTCCGGTTTTATGGATGGTCGCAGGGGGCGGCGTTCCACTGAATGTGACCGTCCCTTTGAGCTCGGCCGCGGACGCGGTTCCGACCAACGCAAACAGGCTGAGTGTAAGAAAAAAACCTTTAAACATATCGACTTAAGCCCTACAAAGGAGTATTACTAACGAATCATATCTCAATCCCCAGGCAAGTGCAAGGGGGGACTTGATTGGCCGGATTTCCGGGTTTTCAGCCCCTTTTGTCAGGTTCGCGCGGCCCATCCCACTCCTAAAGTCTAACCTGGCTGCATTAAACGAAGCTTAACCGGAGATGAAAAACACTTAATGGAAGACGGACCGGATTTGGCTTTGATTCAGCCTCCCCGTATTTTAAAATGATAAAAAAGGTGCCCATTTAAAGTGCAAATCCGGGCTCTCAACCGTAGCGTAAGGAAGGAATAAGGACACCATGAAAAAATGCGCCATTTTCGTCACAGCGTTGTTGTTGATCTGGCAGACTGCCTGGGCGGCGGTACCTAAAGCGGGAGACCCGGCACCGGGCTTTTCCCTGACCTCTGTGGACGGCCAGCAGGTTTCGCTGGGCGACTTCAAGGGGAAGGTGGTTCTGGTCGGCATGTTCCACATATGCGTTCCCTGCATGAACCAGGCTATGGAATTTGAAAAAGTCCGTAAAGAACTTGGTGATAAGGTGGCCATCATTGGTATTAACACCAGTGGCGATTCCAAGGAAAAGGTCGTGGATTACCTTTCCCAGTTCCCGAGCCAGGTGGACTTTCCCTATCTGCTGGATCCCAACCATACCGTTCACCAGAAATATGTCCAGCGGGACATGCCGACCGTGCTGGTCATCGACTCCAAAGGTGTCATCCAGGCACGCAGCCCCGGGGTGGGTGCGGATCAGCTGATTCCATTTATTAAGAAATTACTTTAAATAAGTATTTTTAAATTTTTAATATTAAATGCGATAATTGATATCATGTTGTCCGGTGCGGTGTCCCGGCTCCCTTATCTTTGCCTTGTTGCTGGTCCTCATTCAGGGCGGGTGGCTGCTTTTACCTTCCCCTGCAGGGGCTTTCGACTGGCGCTATGAGGGGCGGTTTCTGGCCGCCTCGGAGTACCTGTGGGACGCGCCCCCTCTCTCCAACGACTTCAACCACCAGGTCCAGCTGAGAAACGGCCTCGTGGGCGATATCTGGAGCGATGACACCTCGCTCCTCGACTTCGAATTCACCTTCCAATCCGAATATCGCGGCGGAGCCATCGAGCAGGTGGGCCTGGTGGACGAATGGGACCTCGACGTGTTCCGCGGCTGGCTCCGCTTCGAGAAAGACCAGTTTCGTCTGCGGGGGGGACGTCAGGCCATCCTGTTCGGTCCGGGCCAGTTGTTCCGCCCCCTCGGTGTGTTCGACGACCGCCTCATATCCGGCGTCATTCCCCAGACCACCGGCGTGGACGGCCTCCGCGCCACTTACTTCACCGGCCCCACCTCCAAAGTGGAAGGATGGGCCATTCCCGCCCGTTTCAACGAACGCATCATTTGGGGACTGCGCGGCGAGCGCCAGATTGGTATTCTGGAGACGGGCCTCCTGCTTCAATACAAGCCGGTCACCGATCTCGAGTTTCTGCCCAGCCACAATTTGGAGTTGTTCCAGTTCGGGTACCATTTTAAAGGGACGCAGGTGATTGGATTCTGGAACGAGGGCCGGGTGGACATCGAGCAGAACAAGCCGGGGAAGCCGCTCCGCTTCGACATGGTCGCGGGGATTGACTACACCTTCGACGTCGGGCAGGGGCTGCACGTCCTGCTGGAATATTTTTTCCGTACGCAGGAACCCGGGTTCACCGTCGAAGACGTCAAGCGGGAACGCACCCTTCACGAGCTGGGATTGCAGATCGATCAGCCCGTCGGCATTGCCACCGTCTGGCGCTTCTTTGCTTTCTACGATATGCGTGACCGCAGTTTCCAGATCGCACCGCAGATCGAGCACAATGTGTTCGGCCAGGTTTATCTGTACCTCACCGCGTTGATCGGCGGCAGTGTGGAAGGCGACAACCGCACCGGCCGCCTGTTTCGGCAGACCCCGGTGTTCAACGGTACCGAGTCACGGGTCGGGCTCACGCTGGTGTGGTTTCATTAACATTTCAATGGGAGTGCGTGCATGTTCTTGATGCAGGACGTGACCAAGGTGTACCGGGTGGGCGAGCAGGATTTCACCGCCCTGCACGGCATTTCCCTCGAAATCGAAAACGGTTCCTTCATGTCGTTCGTCGGGCCGTCCGGCTCCGGCAAGACCACCATCCTGAACCTGCTTGGCGGGCTCGACAGTCCCACCTCCGGCGAGGTGCGGTTCCAGGGCAGGGCGCTCAGTTCCATGTCCCGCGACGAGTTAGCCGCCTTCCGGCGGGACCATGTCGGCTTCATATTCCAGTCTTACAACCTGCTTCCTGTCTACGATGTGTACGAAAACGTCCTGTTCCCACTCCTCCTCATGGGTAAGGACGAAAACGAAGTGAGGCAGAAAGTGAGGGACCTGGTAGACCGGGTGGGCCTGTCGGAGCAGATCAACAAGAAACCGGCAACGCTTTCCGGAGGCCAGTGCCAGCGCGTTGCCATCGCCCGGGCCCTGGTGAAGGAACCGGCGGTGGTGCTGGCAGACGAACCCACCGCAAACCTCGACGCTGAGAACTCGTACCACGTCCTTGAACTGATGCAGAAGCTCAACCGTGAGATCGGTGCCGCCTTTGTGTTCAGCACTCACGACGAGAAAGTGACACAGTACGTTCGCCGGGAAATCCGTCTGGAGGACGGATACGTAAAAACGGATGAGGTGCGCCAGGTGGGAGGCGAGGCGGCATGATCTACGACATGGCGTTCAAGAATTTCATTCGGCAGGGCCTGCGTGTCTGGCTGAACGTGCTGGTTACCGCACTGATACTGATTGCCGTCGTATTTTCGCTTTCCCTCCTCAACGGCTTCCAGGCTCAGGCCCTGCGCAACATGGCCAGCACCGATGTTGCCGGGGGCCATTACCGTGTGCCCGGTTTCGACATTCTGGAGCCGACGGAGTGGGAAGACCAGACACGGGCGGTGCCGCACAACCTCGCCCGACTGCCGCACTCGGAAAAAGCCGAAGTGCTCGTTCAACAGGGGCAGTTGTTCCCCAACCGGCGCCTGTTCCCGGTGCAGTTGCGCGGCGTGGAAATGGAACAGGCCCTGCTTGAGCTGCCGCTGGAACCCCTCCGGCGTGAAAGTCCGGAGGTGGGATCGATCATCCCCGTCATTCTCGGAAACAAAATGGCGGAAAAATCACACCTGGCGGTGGGCGACGTGGTGGTGCTCAAGTGGCGCGACCGCCACGGTGCAGTGGATGCGCTGGACGTGCGGGTGGTCGATGTGGTGCCTCTCATCAATCCACGCATCGACGAAGGCGTGGTGTGGATGCGGCTGGATCACCTGCGCAAAATCACCGACCGGCCGGGCGAGGTCACCTGGGTGGCGGTGAAGGAGCCGATGGGCGTCATCAAGGGATTCGAGTTCCAGTCAGTGGAAATGCTTATGCACGATCTCATGACGCTTCTTCGTCATGACCGGAGAAACACGCGCATTCTGTGGTTCATCCTCATCTCGCTCGCCGCCATCAGTGTGTTCAATACACAGATTCTCAGCGTGTTCAAACGGCAGAAAGAAATCGGCACCCTCATGGCATTGGGCATGACGCCGCAGTGGGTGGTGCGACTGTTCACTCTGGAGGGAAGTTTCGCCGCGCTTCTCGCGGTGGTGGTTGCGGTTCTGCTCGGCGTTCCATTTTTCATCTGGTTTCAGGGTGTCGGTTTTGACGTATCGCACCTGAGCGAGACCGGGTTCCCGGTGCGCGAAAAAATATTCCTCGACATCAATCTCTGGGAAGTGATCACCTCCACCCTCATTACTGTCGCAATTGTCATTGCGGTTTCCTGGGCGCCGGTGAAAAAAATAGTACGGTTGGACCCGACGCAGGCGTTGCGCGGGAGGGCCATCACGTGATCCATTTCACCTTCAAGGGCATCCTGCGCGACAAAAGCCGTTCTCTGTTTCCGTTTCTCATCGTCACCGTCGGCGTGGCACTCATGGTGGGTTTGCTCGGTTTCATGGACGGAATCTTCATGGGAATGCTGGACATGTCGGCGAAACTGGACACCGGCCACCTGCGCTTCGTCAACAAGCCGTTTTATAAAGAAGAGCATCTCGTGCCCCTGGACCGGGCTCTGGCCGACCAGCAGGAAACCCGCGAGTGGCTGGAAGCCAACAGCGATCCGCGTATCGAGTGGACCCCGCGCATCCGCTGGGGAGCGTTGATGGATGTGCCTGACGAGGAAGGGAACACCGTGAGCCAGACCCCGATCACCGGCATGGCGGTTCAGCTTTTGAACCCGACTTCATCCGAGCGGGAGCGGCTCGATTTGAAGGCCTCCGTCATAACGGGGCGCGTTTCCGAAAACCCGCATGAGATGCTGGTGGGGTTTCAGTTGGCTGAATCTCTGGGACTGAAACCCGGATCCATGGTGACCCTGCTGGGCCAGACCTTCGACGGCGGGCTCGCCACCGACAATTATACGGTGACGGGACTCATTCAGTTCGGTGTCACCGCCATGGACAAGAAGATGGCGCTCATCGATCTGGCCGACGCCCAGCACACGTTTTACATGGAGAACATGGTGACCGACTGGCTGGGGTACCTTCCCGCTTCGGTGCCGTATGATGAGTATGTGGACATCAAGCGGGCCATCGAGGAAAAACTGCCGGACCTGCGGCA
Organism: Nitrospina sp. P1_D6; assembly: GCF_052156615.1. Taxonomy (NCBI): domain Bacteria; kingdom Pseudomonadati; phylum Nitrospinota; class Nitrospinia; order Nitrospinales; family Nitrospinaceae; genus Nitrospina; species Nitrospina sp. P1_D6. The sequence goes on from NZ_JBQKUN010000001.1 coordinate 207,628, forward strand.
GAACCCGCCGGAACAGTGGGCGAAGGATGATTTTCCCATCGCACTCACCATCCTCGACCAGAGGAACATCGGCGAGATCGCCCGCAAGTTCGAACTCATCCGCGGCGTCATCGTGCTCATCTTCACCTTCCTCATGGTGCTGGTGTTGTGGAACGCGGGCCTGTTGAACGGCATTCATCGTTACGGCGAGATGGGGCTGCGCCTGGCGATGGGCGAGACGCACAAGCACCTGGTGGCGTCGCTCACGCTGGAAGCGTTTGCGGTGGGAGTGCTGGGTTCCATTGCCGGGTGCGTGGTCGGGGGTCTCGTGGTGTTCTACCTGCAGGAGGTGGGGGTGGACATGGGCGATGCCATGGCCAAATCGGGTTTGATGATCAACGACATTGCACGCGGCCGGATCACGGTGGAGGGATTTGTGCGGGGCATCGTGCCGGGCATGACGGCAAGTGTGGCGGGCAGTCTGTTCGCCAGCCTCGCCATTTTCAAACGTTCCGAGGCCAATCTGTTCCGCGAATTGGAAGTGGGGTGACGATGAGCTGGAAATGCTGGATCACAAATACTGCGTTGGGGTGGGCCATGGTTTTGGCATTGGTTTCCACGGCTGCGGGGCAAAAAGGGATTCATGAGGAATGGAAGAATCTCGATCCACAGAAGCTGGTCGAAGCCATCGACGCCAATTTGTGGTCTCCCACCAAATACGTCGAAGGACGGCTGATTGTGGACAACGGCCGCCGCGTGCGTACGCTTGAGATGAACACGTGGATGGAGGGCATCGTCAAATCGTTCAGTCATTACAAGTCTCCCCCGCGCGAGCGCGACACCAAGATGCTCAAGATCGACCGTAAGCTGTGGCTGTATACCCCGCAGACCGACCGCATCATACTCATTGCCGGTCACCTTCTGCGCCAGTCGATGATGGGAAGCGACCTGTCGTATGAAGACATGCTTGAGGATGAAAAGCTAAGCGATGCTTACATTCCCGAAATTGCGAAGGTGGAGGAATTCGAAGGGGTGAATACTCTGGTGCTGGACCTCACTGCGAAGGACCCGGAAAAAACCTACCAGTTTCGAAAGGTGTGGACCGATCCGGAACGCAAGATCGTTCTGCGCGAACAGCGTTTTGCCAAGAGTGGAAAACTTCTCAAGATGATCGACTTCAAAGGCTACCGCATTATTGACGGCCGTCTGTTTCCGCGCAAGATGGTGTTCCGCGACATGTTGAAAGACAACACCAGGACCACCTACATGTTCGACCACATCGAGTTCAATTTGGACATCCCTGCAAAGTATTTTTCCAAACGGATTCTCAAACGGTGAGGATCAGTCGAACCAGTCCGGCTCCAGACTGCGCACCGCGGCGATGACATCGTCGGGCGAATCCACCACCCGGGCCTCTGTACGTTTGAATTCTTCCCAGATGTGATCCTTGTTGAGGAGCACGATCGGTTTTCTGTATTCCAGCGCCAGTTGAACCTCCGAACGCGTACCGGGTCCACCGGGAAAGCCGATCACCACGTCTGACGTCAGCACGATGATGTGGTTCCTGCTGGCCACGCCTTTTCCCTGGATGCCCGACATGTGCAGGTGAGTGTAGATGGGAATGTCTACGAAGTCATTGGGGTATCCCGGAGGCGTTTTGTAGTGACTGCGCATTGCCGCACGGTCGCAGGCAATGCCGGAGGGCAGGATGCCGATGACTTTTCCCTTGCGGTGGGATACCTGGCAGAAGGCCTGTGCGGTGGATTCCATCACGCCGCCCCCGCCGCCCGTCACCAGGTTGAATCCCTGTTCGGCGATCCACCGCCCGATGGGCCACGTCAGTTTGGCGTATTGATTGGTGCCGGAACCGATGATTCCGACCTGAACGTTCTTTTTAGCCATTCGTTTCTTTAATTTGCGAATCGTACCCAACCAGTGCGAGGTAGGTGAGGAGCGATTCCAGATGCGCTTCCGAATTGCCCGATGCCGATTCGTAGTCGTGGGTTTTGAGCCGTACCTCGTCGCCGCGCCGCATCAAATGATACGCCAGTGAGGCCGTTTCCGAGACGCGTTGCTCCAGCACGCTGGAAGCCACCATCCTTTGCGTTTCCGGATCGATGATATTCAAAAACAGGGTGAAGCTGTGAAACCCTCCATGCGCGAACTCCTTGACGCGCAGGTTTCCGGTTTTGGCGCTGGATTTCCAGTGGACCGCGCTCAAGGTGTCCCCCGGGCGGAACTCGCGCAAGGCGTAAAGGTCGTCCCCACTCTGGCTGATCACCCCTTCACCTTCCTCCGCGATGTCTGTTGGGTCCGGCAGTTCCACCGGTTTGATCACCGGATACACCAGTGTTTCGACATCAACCGGAACCAGCTTGGTTTTCATGAAGAAGCCGAAGGGAAACCGCGTCCGCAACTGGGCGAACCGGATTTTCAGCGGGCCCCGTTTTTTTGCAGTCACCAGAGCTGTTTTCTCCAGCGTATCTCCGGGAGGAATCTGGAAAAAATACAGGGGGGGAGCCACCGAGTACCGACCCAGAGAGTCTGCCGGGAATTCCACGTAACAGGAATACGACGATAATCGTTTTTTGCAATTCTGGACTTTGATTGGGACCGGGTAGGCGTCACCAGGGTAGATCGATCTGGGCAGACTGGCCCAAACCCGGATATCCCGCAACGTGTGCTCGGAAAGGATACCCGAAACCACGATGAAACTGCAACACATGGCAAGGATCAGGTACAGAAGGTTGTTGCCGGTGTTGATTGCCCCCAGCCCGACACCGAACACGAGGAAGATGAATCCACCACCCTCGCGGGTCAGGTGGAGCGTCCGGTTGTAAAACGAGACGGTGAAAACCGGTTTGTGCTCATTGGGCTGGTTCATGGAATCACCCCGCCGGGGAAGATGCCGGATGGTAGAAATGATGGTTTGATTTTAAACCGGAATTTCCATTTTATCGACGATTTCCATGATGACCGCGGAGGTGTCCGCCGCCGTGCGCTTGTTCATGCCGTGGTGGTTCTGCGGGATGACGCGGTGGCACAGGACGGGAATGGCGAGTTGCTTGATGTCGTCGGGAATGCAGTAAGTGCGACCGTGCACCAGGGCACGGGCGCGGGCGGCCTGTTGCAGAATCAATCCGCCGCGAGGACTGACACCCAGCGACAGGTGCTTCGATTCGCGGGTGGCCGTCACCACGTTCATGATGTAGTCGATCAGTACCGGTTCCATGGTCACCGCCTCCGCCTGCTTTTGCAGGTTCAACACATCCTCATGCGAGAGGATGGCCTTCACCTCCTTGATATTGCGCGATGGAGACTGTGTGCCGAGCAGTTTGCGTTCTTCTTCCGGATCGGGATACCCCATCGACAGGTACATCATGAAGCGGTCGAGTTGCGATTCCGGAAGCGGATGCGCCCCATGGCTTTCGATGGGGTTCTGCGTGGCGATCACCATGAACGGGTCTTCCAGGTCGTAGGTACGATTGTCCACCGATACCTGCTTTTCATTCATGGCTTCAAGCAAAGCGCTCTGCGTGCGCGGCGATGAGCGATTGATCTCGTCCGCCAGCACCAGGTTGGCGAAAATGGGACCGCGGTTGAACTCGAATGTGTTTTCCTTCTGGTTGTAAATGGAGACGCCGACGATGTCCGAAGGCAGGATGTCGTTGGTGAACTGGATCCGGCGGAACTCGAGGCCCAGGGATTTCGCGAGTGCGAAGGCCAGCGAGCTTTTGCCGACACCGGGGACGTCTTCGATCAACAGATGTCCCCCGGCAATCAGGGTGATGATGGTGTTTTCAATGACATCGGATTTGCCGATGATGACGCTTTCGATATTGGACTGGAGGCGGGCGATCGCCGCGGTCGTGGAACTCATGAGTTCAGCACCTCAAGAACTTTCTGCATGTCTTCCATCACCGCCCGCCGGTTTTCCAGAGTGTAAAAGCGGAGCAGGTATGCCGGATGAAACGTGAGCATCAGCTTGATGCCGTCGAATTCGTGCCAGGTGCCGCGTTCCTTGGTGATGGCCACCGACCGGCCCAGCAGGGTGGAGGCGGCGGGTTTGCCCAGCGCCACGATCACCCTGGGCCGGATGGCCCGGACCTGCTCAACCAGAAACGGTTTGCAGGCGTTGATCTCGTCGATCTCCGGATCGCGGTTGCCGGGAGGACGGCACTTGACGATGTTGCAGATATAGGTGTCTTTTTCGCGGTCGAGCTTCATGCCCTTTTCAATTATCTCGGTCAGCTTCTTTCCCGCCCGACCTACAAACGGAAGGCCCTGCGCGTCCTCGTCGGCTCCCGGGCCCTCGCCGATGAACAGCAGTTTCGCGTTCGGATTGCCGGACCCGAAAACGATGTTCGTGCGTGTTTCCGACAGTTTGCAACGCGTGCATTCGCCCAGCTCGTTGCGTACTTCGGTCAGGCGGCTCATGGCATCGGGCTGGATCATGGTATTGGCGGCAGTGCGGGATTGAGGAACGGGAACGGAAGACGCGGGCATGGATGCGGGTGGCGCGGAAGCCCTCACGGGGCCCACGGCAGAGGTCCGGAAAGAGGTTTCCAGTGCCTCCAGCAGGGGGACGCGGTCCATGCCCTGGTCCTTCAAAAAAACCAGGTAATCCTTCAGTTGTCGCAATAAAACGGCTCTTTCGGCTTCAACCCCCATAATAAAAAAGGATAGCAGAAGATGGAAGGCAGTCAACCGCTAAGGGCGGGGCCGGAACTTGCTCGGCGATTTATAATTGTTTTGGTTTGACGCTTTATTTATAATTTCCTCATCTCGAACAGGAGGCGACAATGTCCGGTCTCAAAAGCGCATGGGAACTCAGTCTGGAAAAATCCGACAAAATGGTCCCGGGGCTCAAAAACAAGAAAAAGCTGACCGACAAGCAAAAACAGGAAATTGACGCCATCCGCAAGGAATACAAGGCCCGGATTGCGGATAAGGAAGTCATGCTTCAGCACCAGCTGGACCGGCTTTCGGAGCGAACACGGCCCGAGGACCTGCATGCGGCCTCTGAAGAACTCAAACGGGAATTTGCGACAGAAAAGGAACGCCTGGAAAAAGAAATGGAGCAAAAAGTAGAGGCGATCCACGAGTCCCGTAAATGATCAAAGGGCCCGCCATTCCCCCCTTTTTCACCCTTAAAACCAGGAAACCTGAAATTGCACCCGGCTGCCCGGTGCGATGGTATTCAATATGAGAACGGAAAGCATGAAAGATATTGTCAAATACCTGGTGGTGCAGGCTCTCAACCGGGTCAAGGAACAGGGCGGGCTCACTTTGGACACGGTGCCGGACCTCGTCATCGAGGAGCCGAAGGACGAGTCGATGGGCGACTTCGCCACCACCATCGCCATGCAACTGGCCAAGCCGGAGAAGAAAAATCCCAGAGAGATCGCCCAGAAAATCTGCGAAGAAATCAGCACCGATGGCGGGCAGGTGGAGTCGGCAAACGTTGCAGGCCCGGGCTTCATCAACCTGAAGATGACGCAGGACTTTTTCCGCGACCAATTGAAGGAGGCCGCAGGAAAAGGCAAAGAGTTTGGACGCTGCTACGTTGGGGAAAACAAAAAGGTGCTGGTTGAGTTCGTGAGCGCCAACCCGACCGGTCCGCTCCACGTAGGGCACGGACGCGGTGCCGCGGTCGGCCATGCGTTGTCCTGCATCCTGAAAATGGCCGGATTTGTAGTGTCCACCGAATACTACATCAACGACGTCGGAAACCAGATGAACACGCTCGGCCGCTCCACATGGATCCGCTACCGGCAACTCCTTGGAGAAGACATCGTATTCCCGGAGGAGGGGTATCAGGGCGACTACATCAAGGACATCGCCAAGGAGATTATCGAGCGCGACGGCAAAGCCCATCTCGAGAAAAAGGACGAAGACGCCCTGACTTTTTTCCGCCTTCATGCAACCGGCTCCATTCTCGAAGGGATCAAGGAGGACCTGAAAGAGTTCCGCGTCGAGTATGACCGGTGGTTCAGCGAGCAGATCCTGCACGAGGACAAGTCTGTGGACCAGTCCCTCGAGTGGCTGAAGGATAAAGGTTACATCTATGAAATGGATGGAGCGACGTGGCTCAAGACGGCGGAGTTCGACGACGATTCCGACCGTGTCGTCATAAAAAACGACGGCGAGAGGACCTATTTCTGTGCCGACATCGCCTACCACAAAAACAAGATCGACCGTGGCTTCGACATGATCTTGGACCTGTGGGGGGCCGATCACCACGGCTACGTACCGCGCATGCAGTCGGTGCTCAAGATGATGGGTTTTGATGAAAACGTTTTCAAGGTTCTTCTCGTGCAGTTCGTCACCCTGCGGCGCGGCGGGGAAAAGGTATCGATGTCCACACGCTCCGGCGAGTTCGTCACCCTTGCGGACGTGGTGAAAGAGGTGGGTGTGGACGCGACGCGTTTTTTCTTTCTCATGCGCAGTTCGGACAGTCATCTCGATTTCGACCTCGAACTGGCGAAAAAGGAAACTCCTGAAAACCCGGTGTATTACATCCAGTATGCGCATGCGCGCATTTGCAACGTGTTCCGCACCGCGGAAGAGCAGGGTTACCGCCCCGAGGACTGGGCGGAAGGGGAGTTGTCACCTCTCACGGAAAACGCTGAGATCGCACTCATCAAGAAAATACTTGCTTACCCTGAGGTCATCGAAAAAAGTGCGGTGGCTCAGGAAGTGCACCGCATCCCGTTTTACCTGCATGAACTGGTGGCGATTTTCCACAATTATTACGCCCACCACCGCATCGTGACCGACAATGCGGAGCTCACCCGAGCCCGGCTGTTTCTGATCCACGTTTTGCGCAACGTCATTGTCAGCGGGCTGACCCTCATGGGCGTCACCGCCCCGGAGAAGATGTAGCCCGGTTCCAGTAATACCGCTCCCCTTCGCAATCCGCGACCCGCAGGCATCAGGGGTCCATGGTTTTTGATAAAATTTGTTTAAATTTTAAAAAATCATGTTATACTTGTTCCACATTTAATCACATAAAATCAAAGACTTATAGGGCAAACCCGCGGTGGACCGCCAATGTGAGGGGCTGTCATGCATCTGAAAACCCGCTTCATCCTGATCCTGTTTTTCATCGCCATCGGTGCCGGTACCGGTTATGCCTGGCGCAGTGATATTTTTGCACCCTCCCTGGAAAGCGAGAATCTTTCTGAAGCAGTGAAGAAAGTACGGGCCATCAAACCCGATAACTTTAAAAGTAAATTGCTGGATGTGGTGCCTGGTCCCGAGGTCAAAAACGACTTCACGTTTTTCGACACGCTCACGGACGTCAGCCAGAACCGGTTTATTGACCTGGATGGAAATATTATCCAAATGGAAGGCTACGAACAGGAATCGCTGGTCAACGAGCTGGAAGTGGAAGCCGGGAAATCGATTTTAGGGCCGGAGGAGCCGGTAATAGCCTTACCCGAATCGGAACCGGTGCAGGTGGTGCAGAAGAAAACGGAGTCCAGCCTGGAAGAGAAAATCAGGGCACTTGAAGCGCTGGTCGATGATTCGGGGGAAACCAGGTCCGACCAAACCGGGTCTGGCGAATCTTCAAATGAGAGGGCAGTTGTGAATGAATCCACTGTCACCTCATCCGGCGATCCGCGGTTCCAGGTTCAGGTTAGTTCATTCCGGGAAGTGGAGCGTGCCCGTGCGTTTAAAGAAGAGCTGCAGAATAAAGGCTATCCCGCGTTTTACACACAGGTGGCTTTGCCTGGTAAAGGGGTCTGGTACCGGGTGTTTTTAGGTGAGTTTGAAAGGCGTGGTGCGGCAGAGGATGCGGCGCGTCTGGCCCGCATGCGGGATTCTCTCCAAACCATGATCCTCACTCTTCAGTAGGAGAGTCCCCCACGTCGATGTATCGGTCGGTGTTGTTGAACTGCTGAAGAACCTCGACCGGGTCCATTTCCCGTTTGCCCCCGTAAAATCCTTCCTCATTCTCAAATACCGTGTTGAAGCGGTACCCCTTGGTGTCGTTCTGGTAGAGTTTACGGCGTTCTTCCTCGCCCTCGAACGTGAAATCCAGTTTTGCGGTTTTCCCCTTTTCAATCGTGATGGTTCCGGTCTGGCTCGGGATGAATGGATGCCACGCCATCACTTCGTAGGTTCCGGGAGGGATATCGTGGATTTCAAAGTTGCCTTCTGCGTCCGTCACCGCGTAGTAGGGATTTGCCACCATAAGGCCCCGCGTCTGAATGAAGGGGTGCAGGTTGCATTTCAAAATCAACTCCGGCGCTCCCGGCTTCATGAACAGTGACCGCACCTGAGACGAATGGGGCATGGTGTTTTTGTTCGACACCTGGTACTTGTACACACCATTGACCTCATAGAGCGCCATCTCGTGCTTGATGGGGTCTGTGTTTTCAAGCAGAAGGTCCTCGCCGTTTTTGAATCCGATCACATATTGGTCCGCCTGGCAACGGCTGATGGTGACATTGGTCATCTTGCGGGGAAACGGTTTTCCCTTTTCCACATTGAGGATCGCGATGACCGTGTCTTTCAAAGCCCCTGTGTCGTTCACCACGAAATCATGAAGGATGCGGTGACCCTGGCCGTCTGAAATGCGGGAACAGTATTTTATGTTGGGGATGTTGATCAGGTGGAACACCCGGGGTTTGGGAATGGAGCCATTCATGCGCACCTTGCCCTTCAACGAGCCGCCGTCATCCACTGCCGCGATTTTGTATTCCGGTGTCAGCTCGAAGTAAAGTTTCCGTGCCAGCGTGTTGTTCCGGCGGTAGAGTTTGGTGACCTGGGCCAGCGCCTTGTCATGGGCGCCCATGTGTTCGTAGATGAGGCCCAGGTCGTAATCCGCAAACTTGAGCTGGGAATCCATTTCGAGCGCCAGTTCGATTTCTTTCGCGGCATCGGCCAGCAGATTGACCTTGGCAAACGTCAAGCCACGAAGGTAACGGAATTCCGCATTGTCGTATCCCATTTGCAGGGCTTTTTCAAAAGCCAGCAGGGCTTCCATGTTGCGTTCCGAGCGGCTTAAAGCGACACCCAGATTGGCCTGAATCCAGTTGTTGTCCGGTTGCTCCTTCAGCGCTTGTTGGAATGCCTCCACCGCTTCCGGCCATTTTCCAAGCAGGCTCATTTCCTGAGCTCTTTTCAGGTGAGGGGTGGAATCGAAGTCACCGGCGAAACTGCCCGCGGGCAGGACCAGGCTGAACGCCAAAACCAGAATAGAAACTTTCAAACGGAACATAAAACCAGGCCAACCAGATAAAAATTATGGGTCTTCCGGTACCGCCCGCCAATCCAAGCCAACAATGGCAATAGGCTTGCCAAGCAGGTATCCGGTAACGGTATAATACCCTAAACCACGAATCAGTTTAAATGGGGAACCCCCATCGAATTCCCTTTTATTTAGAGAAGGAACACCTGTGAAGCAAACCCCGACTCCTGGTAAGAACGGAGGCGACAGTGGAATCGATCCATTCTGGATGCCCTTCAAACCCCATGTTTTGATTCCCGGACCCGTGGCTCAAACCATTGTAAGTTCCCAATGGACCGGCGACACGCGCATTGCTTCCCGAACGCTCCACAAAATCCGGCTTGAGGAAAACGCCGTGCTGGCACTGTTGGAACTGAAACCGCAGGCTCCGGGTCGCCCGCTTGTATTAATGATGCACGGCATGGGCGGGTGCAGTGAGTCGGCTTACATCCGGCGGATCGCAAACAAGCTGGGGCAGGAGGGGTACGGCGTGTTCATGATGAATCACCGGGGAAGCGGGCCCGGCATGGGCTTGTGCGACCGCCTGTTCAATGGCGGCTCCAGTGGCGACCTGAAAGCCGTCCTGCAGTTCATCACAGACCGTTATCCGGATTCGCCCCTGCTCGCGATCGGGTTTTCCCTGAGTGGAAATATCCTGCTTAAATACCTGGGAGAGGGGCACGATCCCATCCCGCAATTGCGCGCCGCTTTCGCAGTGAATCCTCCCGTCGATTTGAAAGCGGCCAGCCGCGCCATCAGTCACGGACCTTTCGCCCGCACGTTCAACCGTTACTATCTGGGGCTCATGTACAACCAGTTGGATGCATTGCGTGAATGTTTTCCCAATGCCTTTGCCCCTGCGAAACGGGCGGGGTCCATCTGGGAATTTGATGAGCTTTATACCGCTCCCGCGGCAGGGTACGCTACAGTGGAGGACTACTACGACACGTGCAGTTCGCGTCAGTTTCTGGACCGAATCCGCACCCCGACGACCCTACTGTGTTCGCAGGACGATCCCTTCATTCCGCCCTCGGTATTCGAAGGCATCGAATCCGCCACGCAAGTGAGATTTGTGAATCCGAAGGGGGGCGGCCACATGGGATACATTGCTCGCAAATGCACTCCCTTCGGGGACCGGCGGTGGATGGACTACGTCTGCGTCGAATGGGTGCGGGCCCACACACCCAAAACGGAAAGGTAAGGGAATGGAAACGATTCAACCGTGGTGGGTGAACATGCGAAGTCTGTCGGCGGTGCGGTTGAAGTTCATGAAAAATCATTTTGGCCGGCCCAACAGGGACAAAGTTACCCGCTGGCTGCTGATCGGTACCCTGGGCACGCTGTTTCTCATTGCCGACTACGTTTTCTTCTACCGTATGGTGGCTTACCTCGACGGACTGCCCTTGCGCGTCGGGGAGGAACTGATCGTTCAGTTACTGAACGTGGTTTTCCTCACCTTGTTCGCCATGCTGTTGTTCTCGACCATCATAGCCGCACTGGCCATCTATTACGTTTCCTCCGATCTGGAATTTCTGCATTCCCTTCCCATGGTGCCGGATGCGATCATTCACGTGCGGTTCGTGCAGACCCTTATCAACGCATCGTGGGTGGTGCTGGTGTTTTCACTTCCCATGTTCATCGCCTACGGATATTACTTCAAGGTCACCGCGTCCTATTACGTTTATCTGATTGCGTCGTTTCTACCGTTTGTGGTGTTGCCCTGCGCGTTGGGTGTGCTGGGCATCATGGTGTTGATGCGGTTTTTCCCCACCGACAAGGCGCATCAGATCCTTTCGTTTCTGGGCCTGTTTTTTGTCGCCGGACTGGTGGCCTTCCTCCGTTTCCTGTCGCCGGAAAAATTTTTCGACAAGAAAGTGTCGGATGAAGTCATCATCGACTTTGTCGAGAGCCTGCGCGTGCCGGAGTTTCCGTATCTGCCATCCAGCTGGATCACGCGGGGACTGACGGCATGGACCGAAGGCAATATTGAAATCAGTTTTGGGCGTTTGGGTTTTCTGTATGCCGCCGCCGGGGTGGGGCTGGTCCTGTTTGCGTGGATCAGCCGCCGGATTTACTTTTCCGGCTGGCGCAGTTACCAGGAGGTGAAAAACGCCCCACGCACCAGGAAAAGAAACAACGGCCACCGGAAACCGCTTCTTGCATACCTGCCCATCGGACCGATGAAGCAGGCGCTGATCTCAAAGGATCTCAAAGTGTTTGCCCGCGATCCGGCTCACTGGTCGCAAATATTCATTTTGCTGGTTCTGGTGATCGTGTACATCTTCAATATCATGAACCTGCCGCTCGATAACCTGGTTCTCAAGAACGTGGTTTCGGTGCTGAATATCGGGTTGATCGGCTTCGTGCTATCTGCACTGATTGCGCGCTTCGTCTTTTCGTCGATCAGTATTGAAGGAAAGAAAATGTGGACGCTCTACACTGCGCCGGTGGACATGCGCCATTTCCTCGTTGCCAAGTTCTGGATGTACTGGCCCCCGTTGCTGGTGGTGGCGGAAATTTTGACCGTGGCCTCCAATTACCTTTTGCAGGTGGATGCCTATGTGATGAAGATGTCAATTATAGGCGTGATGCTCATCACCACCGGGCTGGTTGGAATGGGTGTTGGCATGGGGGCGATGTATCCCCGGTTCGATCACGAAAACATGTCGGAGATCTCCACCGGCACCGGCGGCATCCTGTTCATGATTTCCAGCCTGGCCTACGTGATGCTGGTTCTGGTATTGAGCGCTCGTCCCATGTACGTTCACTTCAACGAAAAATTTTTGTTCAAGTTCGTGGGCGGCATCGAGGTTCCGGTTTTTTACGGCATGATCGTGGTCCTCACTGTACTGGTCACGTGGATTCCGATGAAACGGGGCATCCGCGCCCTGCGCACCATGGATATATAAAGGGTGAATCACTAGGTGTTGAATGGAACTGTTTCCTGAACTGGAAAACGAAAACAGCCGCCTGCCGCAGGCACCGCTGGCGGACCGCATGCGCCCTTCGGACTGGCAGGAATTGTTCGGCCATGAGCACCTGGTGGGGGAGAGCAGTCCCCTGCGCCGCCTCATCGAAAAGGACACAGGGCTGTCGTTCATCCTGTGGGGTCCGCCGGGTTGCGGCAAGACCACCATCGCCCGCATCGTGGCCCGCGTCACTCAGAGCCAGTTTTTCGAGATCAGCGCCGTCAACGCCGGGGTGAAGGACATCCGCGACATCATCGAGACCGCGCAGAAATTGTGGAAAAGCCAGAAACGCCGAACCGTTTTGTTCATTGACGAAATCCACCGCTTCAACAAGGCCCAGCAGGACGCCGTTCTGCCCTACGTCGAGAACGGCACCATCCGCATGATCGGTTCCACTACCGAGAACCCGTCGTTCGAGGTTATCCCGGCGCTCCGCTCCCGATGCCAGGTGTTCCGGCTGGGTTACCTGAGTGCGGATGACGTGCGCGGCATCCTGGAGCGGGCGATGAAGGACCGCGACCACGGATTGGGTCGTTATCCGGTCGCTTTCGACGACGAGGCCCTGCACCTGATTGTCAGCCACGCCAACGGCGACGCCCGGCGGGCACTGAATGTGCTGGATTCCGCCGTCAGCTACCATCTGCAGAGAGACCCGGAAGCGGCGACCCCCGTGGACCGGGAGATGATCGAGAGCATCATCCAGCGCTGTACCGTGCTTTACGACAAGGATGGAACCGAGCACTACGACCACGCCTCGGCGTTCCAGAAAAGTTTGCGTGGATCGGACCCCGACGCGGCGATATACTGGCTGGCCAAAATGATCGCCGGAGGCGAGGATCCGAAGTTCATCGCCCGCAGGCTGGTGGTGACCGCCGCTGAGGATGTGGGCAATGCCGACCCGATGGCGCTGGTCGTGGCCAATGCTGCCGCCGATGCGGTGGAGCGAATCGGCCTGCCGGAAGCACGGATTCCGCTGGCGCAGGCGGTCATTTATGTGGCGCGGGCTCCCAAGGACAACTCCGCCATCACCGCCATCGACAGCGCGCTCAGCGACATCGAAAACAAGGGGCTGGCCTACCCGGTGCCGGATCACCTGAAAGACGCGCATTACCGGGACGCTAAAAAATACGGGTATGGGGTGGACTACAAGTACCCCCACGATTACCCGGATGGCAAGGTCGATCAACAATACCTGCCCACCGAATTGCGGGGAAAAAAGTATCTCCCGGATGACAAACGGGACGAAACTTGATATATCAGATAGGTTTATCCGAATCACGGAAAGGTTTTTCAGCAGGATGACATCGCGAACCAAATTCAACACGGTAGAGGACATTTTCGAAGGCCGCCTGCGCGGCAACCAGGCCATGTTCAGCGGTCTCGGCCTGTCGGCGGAAGAGGCGCGCCTGTTATGGCAGTCGGAGCGCATGAAGGAGGTCAACTGGCTGGACCTGGATGACAACGATCTGGGTGACGAAGGCGTGCGCGAGCTTGCGGAATGCGGCCTTCTTGCCAACGTTCAGTACCTCAACCTCAATAAAAACGGTCTCACCGACCAGGGACTCCAGTATTTGGCCGAATCGAAATGCCTGCCTTTACTCAAGCGGCTGCATTTGAAGGACAACCCCATCGAAGGCAAAGGCGTGGTGGCGCTGTTCGAGTCGCAGACGCTGGACAATCTTTCGACCTTCCAAATCAATTCCGGCTGGACCTGCAGAAAACGTGAAGGCTGGCGGTACAACCCCCAGTTCTGAGTCTATGCTGGAACTCCCACACAGGTATCAGGTACACGTCCATATTGCGGGGGAGGACCGTCCCGGCATCCTCGCCAAAGCGCTGGAGTCCGTCGTGGAGTGCGAAGCGCTGGTGGTGGACATCAAGCAGTTCGTGTTCAGCGGACTGTTGAACCTCTCCCTCCTGCTTGAAAGCAGTGACAGTGAAATCCTTTTGCAGCTGGAAGAGAAATTTGCGGCTTACAGCAAACGGTCCGGCCTCAAGATCAACGTCTATCCGTGGCGGCCGGGTTACCGTCCGGAAGCGCCGTATTGCCACCGGCTGGTGATCACCGTCCTGGGACGGCGCATCGGCACCATTGCCTTTCTCGAACTGACCCGCACCATCGCCGAACTCGACATCAACATCCCACGCATCGAGCAACTGGATTACGGCGATCACCACGTGCTCGAAATCGTGGTGGGGGGAAAGCAGTTGCTGACCAACGTGGATGTGCTCAACGCGCTCCTCAAGTTCAAGGAAAACTTCGACGTGGACATTGCGGTGCAGGAGGACACCCTGTTCCGCCGCAACAAACGGCTGATCGTCTTCGACGCGGACATGACCTTCCTGCAATGCGAGGTGATCGACGAGTTGGGCAAGCTGGCGGGAGTGGGGGACCAGCTCGCGGCCATCACCCACAAGGCGATGAGCGGAGAACTGGATTTCACGGAGGCTCTTCGCGAACGCGTGCAGTTGCTCAAAGGCCTGCCGGTAGAAAAGCTGGAGGAATTGTTCGAGCGCATTCCACTTACGCCGGGAGCGGAGGACCTCGTCCGCATCGTCAAGCACCTGGGTTACAAGGTGGCGATCGTCAGCGGAGGATTCCAGTTTTTTATCGATAAACTGAAATCAAAATACGGCCTCGATTACGGCTTCGCCAACCAGCTTCAGATCAGGGACGGCCGGGTGACAGGAGAACTCGAGGGCGACATCGTCGATGCCCGCGCCAAGGAACGCATCCTGGAATCGGTGGCGGAAAAAGAAGGTCTGCTGGTCCAGCAATGCGTGGCTGTGGGGGACGGCGCCAACGACATCCACATGCTCGCCCGCGCCGGTCTTGGAATCGCCTTCAACGCCAAACCCATCGTGCAGAAGCACGCGCAAGCCATCATCAGCACTTCCAACCTGGAACTGATCCTGTACTTTCTCGGAATCAGCGGGAACGAACTGCAGGAACTCCGGCAGGTCGTGAAGAGAAAGCCCGGCTGAAGAAAAATTCATGTCTCCCGGTAATTCGGGCCGTTCAGGTTTTTCCGGGTGGAAAGCCGGATACTCTCTTCAGCCTCCAAAAAGTTCAAAAAGGTCCCGTTACAGACCGAAATTCCCAGCCTCACTCAACTTCCTTTTTACTGCAAATATGGAAAGAACTATATCTGGAGAAACCATTTTCCGGCAGTTGGGTCAGAATTCAGTTGCAATTTGGAGAAGCGAGATTATTCTGGGTGTATAATAAACTTCACGAGAGCATCATGGAATTGCACAAAAACGCACGTTTCTCCGAGCGCGGCTTCACACTGATCGAATTATTGATCGTAATCGCCATCATTTCCATACTGGCCGCCATCGCCATTCCCCAATTTGCTCAGTATAAGGAACGGGCGTACGACTCCGATTCCAAGGCCACTTTGCGGAATCTTTTTTTGTCCTGCCGGGTGTACTGGGATGACAATGGGGGATCCAATTCCTGCGATCCCACCGTGGCCGCCGGACCTGAATATGGTTTTGTGAATCCGAGCGACATCACCTTGTCCGCTTCCGGAACGGAAACCACCTTTGCCGGCACCGCGCAGCATAACGACAGCACCAATACCTACAACATAGACAGTAACGGCAGTATTAGTTGAAGCCCGAAACCCGGGAACAACGCTCCTCTTACCCTTTTGCAATGCACCCCGGCCACATTGCATTTCTTGCAGGGCCTGTCCTTGAGAAAAAAGGGTCCATTGCGATCAAAAACAGGACCCTCCATCCCCCTTGGTGATTCTCCAGAAATTATCGGATAAGCTAATAGTTTATTCGCTCCACCACTTAATTTAATGCAGAATTTGTTTGCATCCCGTTGGATGGGCCTTACTCTGGAAGTAGGAATAATGATTTCCGGGGCTTCATGTATTCTTACCGAAAACGGGTTTTCAACCAACGCGGCTTTACCTTGATCGAGGTTTTGATCACCATTGCCATCGTGGCGGTCCTGGCCGCTATAGCGATTCCCCAGTTCACTCAATACAAGGAACGGGCGTACGATTCGGATTCCAAATCCACCTTGCGGCATCTTTTCATTTCATGCCGGGTCTATTGGGATGACCAGGGGGGCACCAATACCTGTGACCCCGCCGTGGCCGGCAATCCCGCCTATGGATTCATCGACCCTCCCGACGTCACGGTGAACGGGTCCGGGGATGAAACCAGTTTTTCCGCAACCGCACAGCATCTCAGCAGTTCCAATACCTTCACCATCAATAATGATGGCGCCATCAACTGACAGGTTGGAGCCCCGCATTCCCATCCCTTGCTCAAGGC
Organism: Nitrospina sp. P1_D6; assembly: GCF_052156615.1. NCBI lineage: Bacteria > Pseudomonadati > Nitrospinota > Nitrospinia > Nitrospinales > Nitrospinaceae > Nitrospina > Nitrospina sp. P1_D6. The sequence continues at coordinate 224,110 of NZ_JBQKUN010000001.1, forward strand.
ATTATTTTTTTCTTAAAAGAGCCTCCTCGCCGATCGAGCCCCTGATAGTTTCAATCCATACCCTCCAGGTTGCACATTCCCGAAAATTTTCAGTGGCCTGCCACCTGCTATTTCCCTTTTGTTAAAGACCATCGGAGGGATTCCATTACGTTGAGATGATTTTTATTGACCCATCATATTAATTTTGATATTTCTAGAAATATGGAAATATTAAATGCAGTAGCATCTTTGGCGGCGTTGGCCCAGGAGAGCCGCCTCCAGATTTTCCGACTTTTGATCCAAGCGGGCAAAACCGGTCTTCCCGCTGGGAAGTTGAGCGAGGAACTGGATTTACCGCCTTCCACGCTGTCCTTTCACTTAAGCCAGCTGAAAAAGGGAGATCTGGCTCGGTGCCGCCGGGAGGGGCGAACCCTGTTCTACTCCGCAAACTTTGAAGCCATGAACGGGTTGATGGCGTACCTCACCGAAAATTGCTGTCAAGGGAACCCGGAAGACTGTGTCCTGCCGCCGACGTGCGAAGAAACGGACTAAGAAAAATGCAGTGCCCCCCGGTATCCAGAAAGCCCTGCTATAACATTTTGTTCCTATGTACGGGCAATTCCGCACGGAGCATCATGGCCGAGGCCATTTTGAACAACTGGGGCGAATGTTGTTTCTGCGCTTACAGCGCCGGGAGTCATCCCGCCGGAACCATTCATCCGCTTGCTTTTGAGTTGCTCGTTCAACAGGGACATTTGATGAGCGCCCTGCGCAGTAAAAGCTGGGAGGAGTTCACCCATCCTGGTGCGCCTGTCTTCGATGTGGTGGTCACGGTTTGTGACAATGCCGCTGGAGAGGTGTGCCCCGTTTGGCCGGGAAGTCCGTTGACCGCCCATTGGAGCCTGCCGGATCCGGCTGGATTCGAGGGGTCTTATGCGGAACGCATGGACGTGACGGAACGGATTTATAAAGAATTGGAGCGCAGGATTGAAGTTTTGCTGGAGCCCTGCTTTGAAACGCTGGACACCGCACAACTGGTGGAACGGTTGAAAAAATCCGAAGCCGAATACCTGGGGAGACGGGAATGAATGTTGTGCAAAATTCCACCGCTGTTTACAGTAAGAAAGCCCTTTCGATGGGATTTTTTGAGAAGTATCTGACCATTTGGGTGTTTCTCTGCATTGTGGCGGGCATCGTTCTCGGTCACTGGTTGCCGGGACCGTTTCAGTCCATCGGCCGGATGGAGGTATTCCGCGTCAACATTCCGGTTGCGGCGCTGATCTGGCTCATGATCATTCCCATGCTCCTTAAAGTGAACTTCAAGGCCCTGCATGAAGTGGGGGCTCATTGGAAAGGCGTCGGGGTCACGGTTTTTATCAATTGGGCCGTCAAACCGTTTTCCATGGCGCTTCTGGGCTGGTTGTTCATCGGACATCTGTTTGCCCCGTATTTGCCCGCGGGGCAGATTGAATCCTACATTGCGGGCCTGATCATCCTGGCGGCGGCGCCCTGCACGGCGATGGTTTTTGTGTGGAGCCATCTTGCCAATGGCGAACCGCATTTCACGCTGACCCAGGTGGCGCTCAACGATGTGATCATGATTTTCGCCTTCGCCCCCATCGTCGGTTTGCTTTTAGGATTGTCTTCGATCACCGTCCCGTGGGAAACCCTGACCCTGTCGGTAATTTTGTATATCGTCGTGCCTGTCATCGTGGCTCATTTCTGGAGAATGCATTTGTTACGGAAGGGAGGTGAAAGTGCGCTGAAACGGACGCTGGACACTCTGCATCCTTTTTCCCTGTCGGCGTTGCTGGCAACTCTGGTCTTGTTGTTCGGATTTCAGGGAAATCAGATTTTAGCGCAACCCATGATCATCGGTATTCTCGCGATTCCCATATTGATTCAGGTTTATTTCAATTCAGGGCTGGCTTATGTGCTGAACCGGCACTTTGGCGTGGCCCACTGTGTGGCGGCGCCTTCGGCCCTCATCGGCGCCAGCAACTTTTTTGAGCTTGCGGTGGCGACGGCCATCAGCCTGTTCGGGTTTCATTCCGGTGCGGCGCTGGCGACGGTGGTGGGGGTTCTTGTCGAGGTGCCGGTCATGCTCTCCGTGGTGCGGATCACCAACGCCACCCGAACCTGGTACGACAAGCCGGTCAAAGCCCCGGTTTGATGGTCAGGAGAACTGACTGCCTGTCCGGTGTGTGTCTGGATTGGTTTTTCAGGGGGTTACGGTTTTACGCAGTTCCCATCCCCGTTTCTCTATTTCCCGGTCAAAGGTTTCACCGCTGAGCGCCGAATCCACCGGTACCGCACCGCGCGGCAATGCGCCTTTGGCGGCGAGGATGGCGATGAGGGAGGCATGCCAGCCGGTCAGCTTTTCCATGGCGGTGAACCCGGTATCCAGATCGGCTGTCTCCACCAGGTCCAGTGTGCAGGATGCCATCTTGTTGTTGGAGGTCCCTGTGCACTGCACCCGGATCAGGCAGATGTCCTGCACGTTTTCCGTATGAATTTTCTTCTCCAGAAGTTTATGGTAGAGGTCGCGCGGCGAAATTCGTCGCGCGTTCACGGAAACCGGTTCCTCGCTGAACAGCCCCAGTTCCTGAAACGTGCGGAAATGTTCCCAGTGGCCAAGGTAACGCAGGGTGCGGTTTTCCAGCCGGCGCAGCTTGCCTTCAAATGTCCACGGCATGGTGCTCAATCCTCCGGCGGTGACCGCCGCTTCCAGCGTACCCAGCGGTTCGAACTCGATCAACTCCAGTTCGGTCAGGCAGGGCACTTCCGTCACCTGCCCGTTGCGAAGAAAGTGAGCGTGGCCGTCGTACTCGTTGGTCAGGCCGTTGATGTGAAATAAAAGAGTGTAGTTGTATGGCGGCTGCGGGTTCAGCGGGAGCCCGCCGTCCCAGATGTGCAGTTCTTCCGGCTCCTCCACCAGTTCCATGGCGCGCACGCCCATGTTGATATTGAGGCCGGGCGCCATCCCGCAATCGGGTATGATGGAAACGCCCTGCGCCTCGGCACGGTCGCCCATCGCCAACTGCTTGCGCACGATTTCCGTATTTCCACCCATGTCCACCAGGCTGGACCCGGCTTCAATGGCCGCTTCGGTGATGCCGGGATTGTACTGAAACGGCACTGCGCTCACCGTGGCGTGGATTTCTGCTAACGCTTTGGACAGAGCCTTCCGGTCAGTAACATTCAGGGTGTTTGCATGAACGCATCGAGTGCTCAGTAAGGAGTTGATGCGTTCGGCGCCCTGCCGGGCGGAAAGGGAATTGGAATCGAAGAGGGTAATGCCCGCAGCATCGCCAAACCGGGCCAGGTCGTAGGCCGCGGCGATGCCCTGGCGTCCGGCGCCGAGGACGGCGTACCGATAGCTCATGGGATAAGAACATTCCTGGAAATTTTCGGGGGACTCAGTCCAGAAGCACCATACCTATTTTGTGACCTTCCGTACAGGGTTGGAATTTTACCGCAAAATCCCAGCCGATATTCAACAAAGTTTGGGAAACGTCGATGCCGCAGGCCTGCAGGGTGGGGCGGGCTCGATCGGGATACTTGCAATTCGATTCGATGTTGCACACCTCGCACAAATTACAAGGCAGGGCGCCCATACCAAATGCCTTGAAAAACCCCTTCTCCCGCAATCGGGCTTCCAGGCTGAGTACCAGTGTGTGCACACCCTCCGAGTTCGATGCTTCGACTACCATTGCCCGGCCGTAATTCAAAAGAATATCCGCCATTTCGTCACTCGTGGGAGTGAACGTGGGGCACGTATGGCGCTGGTTGAAACAGGAGCACCCGAACTGACATCGCAGGCGCACCCAGTGGCCCAGAGCGATTTCATGGACCGGGATCACCTTCGCGCGGGCACTGCCCAAAGCTTCCGCTTCCTGAATCATTTGTGATGCAGACACTCGGTCCGTGGGCAGATTCTTGACGTTCGGCAAATCTGAAATCATGGAACTCCCTTGCAGGTGAGATGTCGAAGTGTGATGAAGGCGTGAATTGTATCAAAAAAGTATATGATATATTACAACATGGTTCACCGTAAGTGGGCCAGAACTTATTCTCCTTCTGGTGAGGTCCGGTGACTGCAGACCGGTCGATTGACTCCATTTGCCATTCCTCATTGACCCCGTCCAATAAATCTTCTGTTTTTAGAACGATTATTGCAGAATGAAATCAAAACGGACAAAACCACCTTTGATGTACCAAACACGTTATACAATGAATTCCGACAAGCCATGAGTCAATCCTGCGAAGCCGTGTTGTTCGACTGGGCGTATACCCTGGTCGACCTTGTTGATGAAGACGACCGCGTTCCTCTTAAAAAAGTTTTCGATCACCTGGCCAAAAAGGGGATCGTCCTTCCAGACTTCGAAAAAGCTTACCGCTCCTGCCACGACCTCTTCTACAGCATGATCGCGGTGTCTCGTGAGTGTGGGCTCGAAGCGCGCTTCGAGATCGCCCTGCAAACCCTGTTCTTTCGCCACGGCATTACGCTGAACGGCACCACCATGCGGGAACTCATGACCTTGTACTATGAAGACATCTATTCCCGGCGCAAGGTGTATCCGGAAACGGTCGCGGTGCTCGAAGGCCTGAAACAACGGGGCATTCGCATGGGCGTTGTATCCAACACAACCAACCCCGGGTACATGAAGGACCGTGAGCAGGAAATGCTGGGCCTTCGCGATTACTTTGAATTTTCCATCTATTCATCGGAAGTCCCCTTCAGAAAACCACACCCGACCATATTCCAACTGGCCATCGACCGGCTCGGCCTGTCCCCCGAACGCATCCTGTTCGTCGGTGACAACCCGGTGGCGGACATTACCGGGGCTCATGCTGTGGGCATGCAGACCGCGTGGATCAACCGAGACCGCGAACCGGTGCCCCCGGGATTGAAGCCGGATCATGTTCTTTCCACCCTGCACGATGTACCGAAGATCGTGTGTGCCGATTGAGCCATGCATCGATTCTTCGTTCCGGCAGACCAGATCGACGAAAAGCGTGTGGTTGTACGCGGCTCTGATGTCAACCACATCCGCAAGGTATTGCGCCTGGGTGAAGGCGACCACATTTTCGTTGTGGATGATGAAGGACGGCAGTGGCAGGTGCGGCTCACCGGCCTCGGTGCGAAAGAAGTGGAAGGAGAGGTGGTGACCGAGGTCAGCGTGGCTACAGAATCACCGGTGAAAATCGTGATGGGGCAGGCGCTCATCAAGGGCAACCGCTTCGACCATCTGGTCCGCAAGGCGGTGGAGCTGGGGGTTCACCAGGTACTGCCGCTGGAAACCAGTCGGTGCGTAGCGCGAATCAAAAAACAGGAAGTAGAAAAAAAGCTGGAACGCTGGCAACGCATCGCCGAGGAAGCGGCCAAGCAGTGCGGTCGATCCAAAATCCCGCAGGTCGGACCCAACATCCCCGATCTGGAAAATTTTTGCGATCAGGTTGAGACCTGCGACCTGAAACTCCTGTTCTGGGAAGACGAGACCCGGGCGCGCCTGCGCGACGTTGACAATGGGGACAAGGCATTTGAGTCGATTGCCTTTGTGGCCGGCCCTGAAGGGGGTTGGGAGCTACAGGAAGTCGAGTTCCTGAAAAAACGCGGCTTCCGGACGGTGGGACTGGGTCCCCGCACCCTGCGCGCCGATTCGGTCTCCCTCGTCATCCTCTCCCTCCTGCAACAGCGGTGGGGGGATTTATGAACTCCGGTTTTCGTTTTGCCTCGCCCCGCGATGGTGGTACATTGCTCACGATGCCAACCTGTTCGCCCACGCAACCATGAGTTACCAGTTCAAGCTTCCCATTTTTGAAGGCCCGCTGGATCTGCTTCTGCACCTCATCAAGGAGCAGAAGATGGATATCCACGACATCCCCATCAACGAGATCACCAAACAGTACCTGGAATACCTCGACCTCATGCAGGACCTCAACCTGGAGGTGGCAGGCGAGTACCTGGTGATGGCGGCAGAGCTGACCCGCATCAAATCCAAAATCCTGCTCCCGGTGCAGAAACGTCCCCACGAGGAAGAAGGTGACGAGGGCACCGATCCGCGCTCGGAACTGGCACGGCGGCTGCTCGATTACCGCCGGTTCAAGGATGCGGCCTTCAAACTGCGGCAGATGGAACACGAACGCCAGCAGATCTTCACCCGCCATGCTCCGGTGGAAATTGCGGAGCAGGATGAAGAAGAGACAGAGGAAACGCTGGTCGATGCCACGGTGTTCGACCTGTTCAGCGCGTTCAAAAAAGTCCTCGACCAGAAATCCTTCCACAAAGACTACGAAATCGAGATCACCACGCTGTCGGTCACCGACCGCATCCGCGGGGTGCTGGGCCGGTTGAACCAGGTGGAGAGCCTTTCCTTCGAGGCGTTGTTCGACGAAGCCACCACCAAGCAGGAGGTCATCGTCACGTTCCTCGCCATCCTGGAATTGATGCGCATGAAGCTGGCACGCTGTCAGCAGAGCAAGCATTTCGAAACCATCCGCCTGTACCTCGACTCCGACCGGGAAAAGCAGGAAGCGGCGCTTAAGGATTTCAAAGACCCGGAACCGCACACAACCCCGCCCGTCACAGACGAAGCCTCCTGACAAGAAAGAAAACCATGCCGGACGCCACGTGGGAACACTTTCCGCACGATGCGGACATGGGTGTGCGCGGCATCGGTCCCACGCTGGAATCGGCATTTGAGCAGGGTGCGCTGGCGTTGACGGCGGTCGTCACCGACCCGAAAGACGTCGCCGAAACAGAAGAAGTCCCCATCGCCTGCGAAGCCCCGGACCCGGAATACCTGTTTGTCGATTGGTTGAACGCACTCATCTACGAAATGTCGACGCGTCGCCTGTTGTTTTCCCGCTTTGAGGTGAGTATCTTGAACGGAATCCGGCTCACGGCCACGGCCTGGGGCGAGCCGGTGGACCGTGCCCGGCATCAACCTGCCGTCGAAGTGAAAGGGGCGACCTTCACCGCCCTCAGGGTCGAGAAGAAAACCCCGGGACTCTGGGTCGCCCAGTGTGTTGTCGATGTGTGAAATGAGAATCCCGTGCAGAAAAAACGTCTGAACAAAATAAGCGAAACCGAATGGTGGATCGAGCCCACCGGACCGATGCGCGTACCGGGGATCATCTATGGCACGGAAGACCTGATCGAAGGCATGGACGACAAGGTCCACGAGCAGGTGAGCAACGTTGCCGCTCTTCCCGGTATCCAGAAGGCGTCGTACGCCATGCCTGATGCGCACTGGGGTTACGGTTTTCCCATCGGCGGCGTGGCGGCGTTCGACCCCGACGAAGGCGGCGTCATCTCCGCCGGCGGTGTGGGATTCGACATCTCCTGCGGTGTGCGCACCCTGCACACGGGGCTGGTGCGTGACGACATCGAACGCGTGAAAGATACGGTTGCCGATTTGTTATACACCAATATTCCGGCGGGGGTGGGGAGCCGCGGGGCGATCTCGCTCGATCCCGAACAGATGGACGCCATGCTCGAAGGCGGTGCGCAGTGGGCCGTCGGTCTTGGCTGGGGCCGCGCCGAAGACCTGAAGTCCATTGAAGAGGAAGGCCGCATGCAGGGTGCCGATGCGAATTGCGTTTCACCGCAGGCCAAGAAGCGGCAGAAAGACGAGATGGGGACGCTCGGCTCCGGCAACCATTACCTCGAATTGCAGGAAGTCACCGATTTGTATGACGCCGACGCGGCAAAAGCCTTCGGTTTGCGGGAAGGGGATATCGTCCTCTCCATCCACTGCGGTTCGCGCGGGCTGGGTCACCAGATAGGCACCGAGTTTCTGAAATCCATGGCCATTGCCGCACCCGGACACGACATCCAATTGCCGGACCGCGAACTGGCCTGCGCTCCCATCAATTCCGAACTGGGCCAGCGGTACCTGGGGGCCATGCGTTCGGCAATGAACTGCGCCATGGCCAACCGGCAGATCATCACCCACCTCGTGCGTGAAACCTTCGAACATGTTCTGCCCAAAGCCGAGCTCGACCTGCTCTACGACGTCTCGCACAACACCTGCAAAATGGAAAAACACCAGATCGACGGCAAAACCAAAACCGTTTTCGTTCACCGCAAGGGGGCGACGCGATCCTTCGGTCCGGGGCACCCTGATATCCCTGAAGCCTTCCGAAAGGTGGGCCAGCCGGTACTGATCGGCGGCACCATGGGCACGGCGTCTTACGTTCTTTGCGGCACCGACCGGACCATGGGGCTGTCGTTCGGCTCGGCGGTACACGGTGCCGGACGCCAGATGAGCCGGCGTCAGGCCACGAAGCTATGGAAGGGGCGGGCGGTGATCGATGACCTCGCCAGGCGCGGCATCCTCATCCGCAGCCCGTCGCAACGCGGCGTGGCGGAGGAAGCCCCCGGTGCCTACAAGGATGTCAGCCAGGTTGTGGAGGCGGCGCATACAGCGGGACTGGCCCGCAAGGTGGCACGCGTGGAGCCCATTGTCTGTGTGAAGGGTTGAATTTGGCTTTTCTAGGGTCTTCAGGCTTTTTCCCGTTGAGTAGTTTTAAGTTATTGAAAATTTTGATATAATTTTTGAATGTTGAACCATCGAGGACCATCCAGCCCCGTGACCAAAGTTTTCATTCCTTTCCTGATACTGAGTTTCATCGTTTCCGGTTGCGCCAGTTACGGCAGTTACAAACCGGTGATCGATCCCAAAACCGATTCCTCCCCACAGACGCTGGAAGTGGATTTAAAAGAGTGCAAGGCAATCGCCTCCCAGGCCGCGGAGACGGTGGAGGAAGCCGGCAAAGGTTCGGTTGTGGGTGGCGCCATTGGCGCATTTTTTGGCGGGCTGCTGGGCTTCATCACAGGCAACCCGGTTCGGGGTGCTTCGACCGGCGCGGTGATCGGAGGCGGCGTCGGGGGAGTGCAAGGCGGCGTGAGCGCCGAGGAAAAGTACAAGCGCGTGTACCGCAACTGCATGCGTAACCGCGGGCACACGGTCCTGGATTGACCCACCCCGAAAGCCGGGCATTGTCTTGTAAAGCCACCCGTCATGATGCCGCCATCCGGCGATTTCTATGGTGTCCTTCCGTTCTCCGGGATATAATGATTTTTGCTTGAAAATCGCTATAAAAGGCCCTGAATGGGGATGTTCAGACAAATTCGAGAAGATATCCAGGTAGCGATCGAAAAGGATCCCGCCGCGCGCAACACCTTTGAAGTGCTGGTGTGTTATCCCGGCGTGCATGCCCTCATTGCGTACCGTGTCAACCACTGGTTGTGGACGCACGGCATGAAACTCCTTGCGCGGGTGACTTCTTATATCGCGCGCTGGTTGACGGGAATTGAAATTCACCCGGCGGCAAAGATCGGCAGGGGGTTCTTCATTGACCACGGCATGGGGGTGGTGATTGGCGAGACCTCCGAGATCGGTGACAACGTTTTCATGTACCACGGCGTGACTCTGGGCGGCCTCAGTATGAAAAAGGGCAAGCGGCATCCGACCATTCAGGACAACGTGGTCATCGGCGCCGGAGCGCAGGTGCTGGGCCCCATCTCCGTCGGCAAGAACAGCAAGATCGGTTCCGGTTCCGTGGTGGTGCAGAGCGTGCCCGCGTATTCGACGGTCATCGGCGTGCCTGCCCGGGTGGTGTTCTCCGGTATCTCGGCCGATCAGGAAGACCCGGAGGAAATTTTCCGCGATCCCATGTCGCAGGCCATCGAGTATGTTCTGGACCGGCTTCCGCAGATGGAGCGAGACATCCGTGCCCTGCGGGATGCGGTCAACCTGGAGCACCCCGACCCCGAACCCGCGCCACCTCCTCAACCGGTACCGCTTTCGACGAAATCGAAAATCAAAAAAGCCTCCAACGAATCCTGACCCCAGAAGGTATGACCCGAGTGAGTCCCGGGGTGAAGGCAGGGCTTGCACCTCGCTTGCAACATTCCAAACGGTTCGTTCCATGAACGCTATTTATCTCGACCATAACGCCACCACACCGGTTCATCCGGATGTATTGGAAGCCATGTTGCCTCTCCTGAAAGAGGATTTTGGCAATCCTTCCAGCACCCATTCCCGCGGTCGCTCGGCACGCGTCAAGATGGACGAAGCCCGCGAGCAGGTCGCGGCGCTCATTCACGCCGATGCTCGGGAGATCGTATTCACCAGCGGCGGTACCGAGTCCGACAACCTCGCCATTCTGGGCGCGGCACGGGCATTGAGAGACAAAGGGCGTCGCATTGTCACGGCCCGGGTGGAGCATCCGGCGGTACTCAATGCCTGTCTGGAATTACAGAAAGAGGGCTTCGTCATCGACTACGCCCCCGTGGATGAATTCGGACGTGTCCGGTTGGATGCCCTGGAGGCGCTGATTTCGGATGAAACCATCCTCATCACCATCCAGTCTGCAAACAGCGAAGTCGGCACCCTGCAACCCATCGAGGGCATAGGGGAAATCGCGCGCGACCGGGGAATCCTGTTTCATACCGACGCCGTACAAAGTGCGGGGAAAGTTCCATTGGACGTGAAGGAGGTGCCTGTCGACCTTCTTTCCATGTCGTCACACAAGCTGTACGGTCCGAAGGGCGTGGGAGCGTTGTACGTGCGGCGGGGACTTCCTCAGCTGGCGCCGCTGATTGTCGGCGGGGGGCAGGAAAAGAAGCGCCGCGGCGGAACCGAAAATTTGCCGGGTATTGCGGGGTTCGGCAGGGCGGCCGAACTCGCGGCAGGCGATTTGGAACAGGAAGGCGAACGGTTGCGCCAGTTGAAGCGGCGTCTGCGTGACGGGGTTTCGGCCTTGCCGGGGGTCCGGTTCTTTGGTCATCCCGATGAGTCCCTCCCCAACACGCTCAACTTGGGATTCGAGGGGGTCGATGGGCAGACGTTGATGATACGGCTCGACCTGGATCAAATATACGTGTCCACAGGCACTGCGTGCAGTTCCGGTTCCATCCTCCCCTCCGACGTCTTGACAGCGATGGGTGTGCCGGAGGAGCAAATGCGGCAGTCCATTCGCATCAGTTTCGGACGCAGCAACCGAATGGAAGATGTGGACCGGGTGGTGAAAGCGATAATCCGGGTTGTGACCGATATTCGTAAAAAGCAGAAGGTGGCCTCCTGATTCCTGGCACCTTCACGGAACCCATTTCCATTAGGGCATCCGTTGCGTTTCGTGATAAGATGCTGGGCAATTTAAGAGGTTGTTTTTATGGGTTTTATCCAACCAACTTTTCCGGGACCAAAACTTGGGAGTTCATCTATGCCTGACACGCTTACCACACCCCGCCTCATAGGCAGTTTTGCATTGGCCGCCGTCGTGTTTCTGACGGGCTGTCAATCCATGCCCTGGAACCAGAAAACCGAAGACGAACTGGCTTTGGAACAGGAGTTCGAACAGGACCTCGGTGGAACATTGGAGGACAGTTCGGCTGTGAACAAGAAAGAAGACCAGCTTTTTCCGGATTCCGGCAGCAACGAATCCACCCTGTCGCAGGAAGAAGAAGACTTTTTCGGCAAAAGTGCCGGCACCCAGGAAGTGAGTGGCCAGACGCCTGTGGAATCGCCGCAAACGGAGACCGCCTCCAATGAAGGGTTCGGCGGATTTTTTGGCGAAGAAACCAGCCAGCCGCAAGAGGACAATCTGGAAGATTACCTGCTGGAGGACAAGGATGAAGCGCTGGGTACCGAAAAGACCGTGGTGGCGCAAAACCCCGTCACCGAAACACCTTCAAACGAAGGGGTGAACCCGGGATTCGACAGCATCGACCAGAAAACAGACATCGAGGAAATGAAGGTAGACATCCAGATACTGCAAAGCCAGCAGGAAGCGCTCATCCAGCGCGTGAAGGAATTGCAGACCGTAATCCAGGACATGGAGCCTCGTCTTACGGCGACCCAGGAACGGTTGGAGACCAACCTCAACATGACTGCACAACAGACGATGGGATTGGCTCCTGCCATTGAGACCTTGAAACAGCAGATTGACGCCCTGGGGACGGAAATCCAATCGATGAAAGATGCGGGCCCCATGACGCAGGCCAAACTCACTCCTCGCAAGGGCCCGGCCATCATGAAGAAAGCCACCGCCTACAAAATTCCGCAGGAATACACACAGGCGCTCAACGCTTATCGCAGTGGCCAGTACGACGAGTCGATCATGATGTTCCAGGAATACCGGCTGAAGAACCCACCCGCCGACCTGCAGGACAATATCATTTTCTGGCTGGGTAACAATTATTACCAGCTGGGCCGCTTTGACGAGGCCATTTCACACTTTGAAATCGTGCTCACCCAATATCCGCAAGGCAACAAAGTTCATGATAGCCGTTTTATGATGGGGGTCACCCTGCACAAGATGGGCGATACGGGCCGCGCTCTCGATACGCTGGAAAAAGCATTGCAGATGAATCCGCCTTCCGAGGTACGGGATAAAATTGAGCGGCATTTGATGGAAATCAAATGAATTCCGTTTCAATTACGGTCCTGCCAACACGGTTGATTTTCGGGAGAAGGGCACGGCACCGCGTCGGAATTTGCTGTTGAAGCGGTCTGGCTTTTAAGCTATTCTTTCGATTGTTCCGGCGTGGTTGCCGTTAGAAGGCCCAATCATTCCGGCATATCCGATGGCCCCGGGGTTAAAAGACTCCGGACCCTTTCTCGCGGGGTTCGGCAACTCCACTGCACCTTTCAGGCAACGATCACCCCGGCCGGGTCACCGAGCAGATCCAGACATTCTGTTATTCCAAGAGGGTTTTCAGGACTATTCCATTGCGGAAATGGGCGTCCGGGCTCCTTTTGTTTTGAGTGCTGAAGGACGGATTTCATTCCTTTTATTGGGATCGACAGCCTCCGGTATGCAAGGTATTCAGGGAATCCTCGTTTGAAATGGGTGGACACATGTCAGCGAAGCCGAGAGTTGTTGCGGTCATTCCGGCCCGCTGGGCTTCCACCCGGTTTCCCGGCAAACCCCTGGCACCGCTTTCCGGACGTCCCATGATCCAATGGGTTGTGGAACGCGCCCGGTTGGCTCCCTCCATTAATGATGTCATTGTGGCCACCGACGATGAACGCATTGTCAAGGCGGTTGAGGAATTTGGGGGCAACGCAGTCATGACCTCTGTTGATCATCCCTCCGGGTCAGATCGCATTGCCGAGGTGGTTTTAAAGCGTTCCTGCGACGTTGTGGTGAACGTGCAGGGAGATGAGCCCCTCATCCCACCGGAGGACATCGAACAGGTGGTTCAGATATTAATAAAAGACAAACAGGCGGCAGCCGCAACCTTGATGTCAGCCATTGATAACTACGAAGACGTGTTTGATCCCAACGTGGTGAAGGTGGTGACTGGCAGCGAGGGTCGTGCCCTTTATTTTTCCCGTTCGCCGGTTCCCTATTTTCGGGATACCTGGCAAAGTCCGTCCCCTGACCGGATGAAAGACCAGCCGGTTCCGGAGCGCACGTGGTTCCGGCACATTGGCCTGTATGCCTACCGCCGCGATTTTCTTCTGGAATACACACGAATGACTCCAACTCCGTTGGAACAGCGTGAGAAGCTGGAACAATTGCGGATCCTGGAGAACGGGTATTGTATAAAGGTGGGGGAGACGGACCGGGTTTCTATGGGTGTGGATTGCGAGGAGGATTTGGTTAAAGTGGAAAACTGGATCAAAGTGCACGAAAAGGATGGACTGGAACCGCAACCGGGGAGACGCTCTTGAGGAAAAAAACAAACGGCAAAAAAACCAAATACATTTTTGTAACCGGGGGCGTGTTGTCTTCCCTGGGCAAGGGCATCGCCGCCGCCAGCATCGGCAGTCTGCTGGAGTGCTGCGGTTACACCATCACCCTGCTGAAACTCGACCCCTACATCAATGTCGATCCCGGCACCATGAACCCGTTCCAACACGGCGAGGTGTTCGTAACCCACGACGGAGCGGAAACCGACCTGGATCTCGGTCACTACGAACGCTTCACCCACGCCCGCATGACCCGTTTCAATAATGTCACCGCAGGCCGCATTTACAATGACGTCATCCAGAAAGAAAGGCGCGGCGAATACCTGGGAACGACAGTTCAGGTGATCCCCCATATCACCGATGAAATCAAGAGCCGCATCCGCGCGGTGAGCGAGGATGTGGATGTGGTGATTTGCGAAATCGGCGGTACGGTGGGCGACATTGAAAGCCTTCCCTTCCTGGAGGCCATTCGCCAGTTCCGGTTCGACCAGAGTCCGCGCCATGTCATCTATGTCCACCTCACCCTGCTTCCCTATGTGAAAACCGCTGATGAGCTTAAAACCAAACCCACCCAGCACAGCGTGCAGAAACTGAGGGAAATCGGTATTCAGCCGGATATCCTGTTGTGCCGCACCGAACGTCAGCTCACTGAAGATGTAAAAAAGAAAATCGCATTGTTCTGCAACCTCGAGGTGGAAGCGGTGGTTCCGGCGATGGACGCGGAATCCATTTACCAGGTGCCGCTCAATTTTCATAAAGAGGGGTTGGATAAGATCGTTCTCGAAAAGCTGGGGCTCGCTGTGCATGAGCCGGACCTCAAGGAGTGGCAGGTGATCAATGAATACCTTCAGAAGCCGGAAGGGGAAGTCATTATTGGCATCGTTGGAAAGTACGTCGATCTCAAGGAATCGTACAAAAGTTTGATCGAAGCCTTAATTCACGCCGGAGTCAGCAACCGCGTGCACATTCGTATGAAATGGGTGTCGGCTGAAGACCTGGAAGTCGAAGGTGGCGGGGAACACCTGCGGGAGTGCGACGGCATTCTGGTTCCAGGCGGTTTCGGGGATCGGGGTTTTGAGGGCAAGGTGCAGTCGGCCCGGTTTGCACGTGAAAACAAAATTCCGTACTTCGGCATCTGTCTCGGCATGCATTCGGCGGTGGTCGAGTTTGCACGCAGTGTGGCGCGGCTTGAAAATGCGAACAGTGCGGAGTTCGTTCCTGAAACCCCTCATCCCATTATTGACCTCATGCCTGACCAGGAGTTGAACGGTGATAAGGGCGGAACCATGCGGCTGGGAGAATATCCCTGCCAACTTCGCAAGGGGTCATTTGCCTTCAAAGCTTACGGCAAGCGTGAAATTTCAGAACGTCACCGCCACCGTTATGAGTTCAACAACAAATACCGGTTTCAACTGGAAGAGGCGGGAATGCGCATCAGCGGCATTTCTCCCAACGGCAACCTGGTGGAGATCATAGAACTCAACGATCACCCATGGTTCCTGGCCGGTCAGTTTCACCCCGAGTTCAAATCCTCCCCGCGCGAACCGCATCCGCTGTTCAACGAGTTTATTGCCCAGGCCCTGAAACGGCGGAAATCCCGTCAATCGTGATCCAGTGGAACGCTCAACACCACCCCGCCCATCACGTCATAAAGTTTGAAATCATGCTTCGGGCTGTGGGGGTGGGCATTGTGGCACTCCACACAGGAGGGCGTCACCGCCAGGTCCGGGTACACTGCCTGAAAGTACTTTTGTTCGCCCACGTGGGTGGTGCGGATGTAGGGCCGTAACGGGTAGGAGGCGACTGATTCGAGTCCCGCCCGTTCAAATCTGTTGGCCGCCCCGTTTTGAGGATTGATTGGCCACAGGCTGATCAACCTGTAATCCACCCCCAGCCGCAAGTTACGGATGAGATCCGACGCGTTCAGCATGAATTGGGCAGGAAGCAGCAGGGTGTTTTCCTCCCACCAGTTTTCGGACGCGTAGATCACATTTTCCTTCTGCAGGTGGTTCACCACGTGCCGGGCGTACACTGTGCGGTCCGCCTCCAGAATGGCATGGATGTAATCGGTCACCACCTCCGGTGGCACGTGATAGATCGTTTCGTTGTTTTCGCCCAGTGTCTGGTCGATTGGAAAGGCCAGCAGGATGCCCCCCATCACGTCGTTCAGCTTGAAGTCGCGCTTGGAGCTTTTCGGGTGACTGTTGTGACAACTGACACACCTTTTTGCGACGGCTTTATCCGGATAGACCGCATTGTAAATGAGCTTGTTGTCTTTTTGCTGGAGCCAGGTGTATGGCTTGTCCGGATTTTTGAAAACTTCCTCTAACCCTTTTTTCTCCTGGTTGTTTCTTGGTTTGTTTTTGGGATTGATGGGCCAGAGGCTCATCAAACGGAAATCCAATCCCACGTTTTTGGAACGCACCCGTTCCGATGCCATCAGAAGAAATTGGGCGGGGAGGGGCAGGGTTTTGTCTTTTTGCCAGTTTTCCGTGGAATCCAGATTCACCGTTTCCTTCAAACGGTCCACCAGGTATTGGGAATAAATGGTACGGTCTGCCTCAATGACGCCGTGGATGAAATATGCGGCTTTCTCAGGGGAGATGCCAAGAGGCGTTTTGAGGACCACTGCGGAAGAATTTGGGAGTGGAAGGGCAGTGAGCACCCCCAACAGCAAGAAAAAAGAAAGAATTCGTACCCGCGTGCGCATGGAGCCACCTCCTTAAGAGGCAGGGTAACTTGCCGTGAATTTATATCTCAATTATGACTGGAATCGGGGGGAATGAAAAGACCAATTTTGGCGGTTCAGAATTCACTCATGCATTTGATCACGTCGACCTTGCCGATCACGCCGACCAGCTTTCCGTCCTCGACAACGGGGAGTGTGTGGATGTCGTGGTTGGCCATTAGGGTGGCCACTTCATTCATATCCGTATCGGGCTCCACGGTAAGTACATCCTGCTGAAATATATCTTCCACCCGGGTGCCGGTGAATCGCTTGACCTCTTTTTCAAACTTTTCATCACTTTCCAGGTAGATGACTGCGTCGAACAGGGCGATGACGGTGGGTATGTGAAGGTTTTTGTTCTGTTCGATGAGGTCTTTTTCGGTGACCACACCGATCAAAGTGCCGTCGTCGTCCACCACCGGAAATCCGTTGACCCGGTGTGCGAGAAACAGGTTGGACAGTTCGCGGAGGGTCAGGTCTTTTTTTACGGTCACCACCTTGCTGGTCATGACGTCGCGGGCTTTCAGCATTTTCCACCTCCGGTCAACGGAAAAACATCGTATCCGCGTTCACAGGTTTGGTTTGGTGTGGCGGGATTCGGCTTCGGACGTTCCCGGTTTCAGTCGCCTGAATGCATCCAGCAACGTCAGGTAGGCATCGTTTACCCGGTCCACCAGTGTGAACGGAATTTCTCTATGCACTTTATATAATACATACGTTGTGAAGAAAAATAAAACGATGTTGGGTATCCAGACGGAAAGGAGTGCAGGGATTTCACCACCCTTTCCAAGGTTTTGACCGGATATGAGACCGACGTAATAAATCAGGATGATCGCCACTGCAACGACGAATCCGCCGGACTTGCCGGACCGGCTGGATTTGATGCCCAAGGGACCGCCGATCAAACCGAACAGGAGGCAGGTGAAGGGGATCGAAAATTTTTTACTCAGCTCCACTTCTTCAAACTGTGTGGGTTGCCCCGCTTTTTGCTTTTCCTGGATCAATTGCCACAGGTCGGCCACGGATTTGTCCTTGTGCTTGAAAATCCCGCTCTCCCGCATTTTGCCCGCGGTGGGCAGGTCCAGGTTCAGGTCATAGCGCTGGAATTTGATAATCTGGTACCGTGTACCGGGTTTATTGGCGTCGTGAATGGAACCGTTTCGAAGTTGCAGGTGGATGCGGTAGTTTTTCGGGTCGGAAACGATGGTTCCCTCGTCAGCGAGGATGATTTTGGCGTCGTTTTCGGCTGCATTGTGAGAAATGAAAATACCTCGCAGCTCGTGACTGCCTTCCTTGTCATTCACGAATACGGTGAGGCCCTCAAAGTCCTTGTTGAACACGTTGGGCTTGATATCGATATTGGCACGGGTGCGGACGATGTCGTACACCATCTTCTGAAACTGCTGGCCACCCCACGGCAGAAAATAAAACATGTTGAGGTTGGTGATGATGTAGGCAGCAAGGGAAAAATAAAAGACAGGACGAAGCAGGTAAAGAAAGCTCCAGCCGGATGCTTTCATCACCACATACTCATTGTCCGTGGACAATTGGTTGAACACCACGATGGCCGCCACCAGCACGCTGATGGGAATGGTCAGTCCCAGAAACCCCGGTGTGATATAAAAAATCATCCGCACCACTTCCGGCAGAGTCACTCCGCGGTTGAACACGAGATCGGTGATGAACAAGACCTTGTCCATAAACAGCACCATGGTCAACGCCAGTGTGCTGATAACAAAGATTTTGAGCATCTCGGTAAAAATGTAGCGGTGGATGATTTTCATGTTTGCTGGTAGAATCGGAATTAAATGGAAAGCTTTGTGGACGAAGTGGGCTTGGATCCTGTCCGTGGACCCCACTGAATTTCGATTATACTATCGATTCCTTTCCCGTGAACCAAAAACACATCCGAACTTTTTGAATTAATTTAGTTTATGCGCCTCCCGGACTGGCTGAAAACGCCGCTGCCCAAAAATCCGAAATTCTTCCACCTCAAATCGCTGGTGCGGCAACACGGTCTGCACACCGTGTGCGAGTCCGCTTCCTGCCCGAATATCGGCAAGTGCTGGGACCGCGGCACGCTGACCATCATGATTCTTGGCAACACCTGCACCCGCGCCTGCCGTTTCTGCGATGTGGACACCGGCCACCTGCAACCACCACGTATGGAAGAGCCGGAAGAAGTCGCTCTCATGCTGTCGAAACTCAACCTGCGTTATGTTGTGATCACGTCCGTGGACCGGGACGACCTGAAAGACGGGGGTTCGGCATTGTGGGCGGAAACCATCCGGCAAGTACGAAAACATTGTCCGGAACTCAAGATCGAGGCGCTGATTCCGGATTTTCAGGGCGACAAAAGCGCCATTCAAACCGTATGCGACGCAACGCCCGATGTTCTCGCGCACAACCTCGAAACCGTGGCATCCCTGCAGAAAATGGTGCGGCCGCAGTGCCGCTACGAGTGGTCGCTCGACACGCTGTCCGTGGCGCGGCGTTCCGGCCTGATCGCCAAGAGCAGCCTCATGCTGGGAATGGGGGAGACGCACGATGAGATCGTTCAAACGATGAAAGACCTTCTCCATGCGGGTTGCCAGATCCTCACCCTCGGCCAGTACCTGCGGCCGACGCGAGATCATCTGGAAGTCAAGGAGTTCATCCATCCCGACCGGTTTGCGGAATACAAACGGATTGGCGAGGACATGGGATTTGACCACGTGGAGAGCGGTCCGCTGGTGCGGAGTTCATACGAGGCCGATCGTCAGGCCGGCGTCTTGGGCTTGGTCTGATTCCTACTTTCCCAGCTTGCCCAACCCCAGCGTTTCGCGCACCAGGCTTTTGACCACGAACAGGATGTTCTCCTTCCGCTCAGCCAGCCGCCTGAGGGTGTAAGGCAGCCACGCACTCCCGTACGGCACGTAAATCCGCACCCGGTAACCGAGATCAAGCAGGTGCTGTTGCAGGTCCCGCCGTACCCCGTAAAGCAACTCAAAGTAAAATTGCTCCGGCTGGATGTTTTCCTTTTTGATGAATTTCAGCACTTCCCGGATCAGCGTTTCGTCGTGGGTGGCGATGGCGGGCAGGTACCCCTCTTTCAACAATACACACGCAAGCTTCAGGAAATTCGCCCGGATGTCCTGCATGTCCTGGTAGGCGATGTCTTCCGGTTCCTTGTAAGCCCCCTTGCACAGACGGACGGAGATCTGTTTGTCGACCATGGTGGCGACGTCTTTCTCCGTACGGTGCAGATAGGCCTGCACGACGATACCCAGGCTGGGATGCGTTTCGTGCAGGTCCAGACACATGTCAATGATTCCCTGCGTCAGGTTGGAACCTTCCATGTCGAAGCGCACCGTGTTCTGGCCCGAGGCATCGATCACCGCTTCTACATTCTGCTTGCACAGATCGTAGTCGAAGGCGAGACCCATCTGGCTCAGTTTCACCGACAGGTCCTGCGGGGTGGGGTGGGTCTCGATGGCTCGCAGGAGCGTGATGTATTCGTCCCGGGCATTGGCTGCCTGTTCGGGACTGTGGGTGTCTTCCCCCAGCACGTCGATGGTACAAAGGTACCCGTCCTCGTTGAGCCTGCAAATGTTCCTGAGAGCGGTGGCGAGGTCTTCCCCGGCAATGAACCGCCTGGCGAATGGATAGAGAATGCGCATGAGCTGCCTCCCTGAAAAGGAGATGGTGGATGCCCTCACTATTTAGATTCGCCAGAAACGGCAGGGGATTTCAAGTACTGGTTTTGCAGGGGGGTGGGATGGGCAAACCCAAATTCAAAGGTCCAAACCAGCCAAATGCTTTCGACAAAAGGGGTTGAAACCTCTGAGAGCACAAAAAAGGCTTGCGGGAAGTTCCGGAAAAATGTATTTTTAATCCTTTTTGGACCTGGTTTATCGCCGGGAACGCGTAACTCTTTCTACCTTTTGCGAGGACCGAATCATGGTGGTGGACTCCCTCAATTGCCTGCTGGTATGGGGTCTGGTCGGCGTGGCCGTACTGGGCTGTCTGTTTTACTACATCTCCGAAAAAAACAAAGCCAACAACGCCTGAATCCGTTTTCCCTTCCGGGATGCCTTCACCCCGGCCCCAACCTCATCTCCAGCTTTCACCCCACAGCGTGACACGCGGCATACGCGTTGCCTTTGACCTTCTGTTCCGGGTACTGTTCCAGACATTTTTTGCGCAGAGGCGATCCCTCGGGTTCGCTCCGGAAAATCGGACAGCGTGGATGGAAATGACAGCCCTGCGGCGGGTTGAGCGGCGAGGGCACATCTCCCACCACCGCTTCAAATGGCTTGCGCTCGCCCAGCGTCGGCACCGCTTTCAGCAAAGTCTGCGTGTAGGGATGGAGCGGGTTGTCGAAAAGATCTTTGGCCGGGGCGTATTCCACGATCCGCCCGAGGTACATGATCGCCACCACGTCCGCCATATACTGCACCACGCTCAAGTTGTGGGTGATGAACAGGTAAGTCAGTTTGTGCGTTGCCTGCAACTCCCTTAACAGGTTCAACACCTGCGCCTGAACCGAAACATCGAGCGCGCTCGTCGGTTCATCCAGAACGAGGAACTCGGGTTCCAGTATGAGACTGCGCGCGATGCTGATGCGTTGCCTCTGGCCGCCGGAAAATTCGTGCGGGTACCGTTCCATGGCCGATGCCCCGAGCCCCACTTCCTTCAGCACCTTGGCAATACGATCCTTCCGTTCCTGCTCGGTCAGGTGAGGGAAGTGCACTTCCAACCCCTCTCCAACGATGTCTTCAATGCGCATGCGCGGCGAGAGAGACCCGAACGGGTCCTGAAAAATAACCTGCAGGGACTTTCTCATTTTTTTCATGTCCGGATTGGAGAGCGCCATCAGGTCCTGTTCACGAAACCGCACCGTACCCCGAACTTCGCGGTTGAGACGCAGGATCGATTCGCCCAGCGTCGTCTTGCCGCACCCGGACTCACCAACCAGTGCCACGGTCGAACCGCGCTGGATGTCGAGATCGACATGGTCCACCGCCTTCACATGCGCCGACACTGTGCGGAACACGCCCTTGCGCACGGGAAACCAGGTCTTGAGTGCTTTGATGGATACCAGTGTTTCCGGGGTGATGGGTTTTGGTGGTGCCGGGATGCGGGCCTTGTCTTCTTCCACGGCGGTGCCGATTTTCGATTCGAACAGGTGGCAACGCACCGTGTGGCCGCGTTCGAGGGTGTAAATCGGGCTGTCCACGCGGCGGCAGACGTCCATGACGAACGAGCAACGGTCGGCGAACAGGCAGCCCTCGCCGTATTCGGTGGCGGGGGGCACCATACCGGGAATGGTGTTCAATAGATAAGGCTGGTCGCCTGCCTTGGGAATCGAGTCGAACAACCGCCGCGTGTACGGATGCGACATGTTCGAAAAAACCTGTTCGCGTGTTCCGTGCTCAACGATGCGCCCGGCATACATGATGCAGATATCATCGGCCATCTGGTTGACGATGCCCATGTCGTGGGTGATGAGCAGGATGGCCATGCCCATCTTCTTTTGCAGATCGGCCATCAGTTTCAGCACCTGCGCCTGGATGGTGACGTCGAGCGCCGTCGTCGGCTCGTCGGCGATAAGCAGTTTCGGTTCACAGGCGAGGGCCATGGCGATCATCACCCTCTGCTTCATGCCGCCGGAGAGTTGGTGCGGATAGTCGTCGATGCGTTTCTCCGGGTCGGGGATGCCCACCTGCTCAAGGAGTTCGATGGACCGTCGGCGCGCGTCGCCTTTCTGCATTTCACGGTGGATGCGCAGGGCTTCCTCCAGTTGGTTGCTGATGCGGTAGAGCGGATTGAGCGACGTCATCGGTTCCTGGAAGATCATTCCGATGTCGTTGCCGCGGATGCCGCGCATGGTTTCCTCGTCGAGTTGGGTGAGTTCACGACGATCGAGATAGATATGGCCGCCGGGATGGAACCCGTTTTCGGCAATGAGGCGCATGATGGAAAATGCGGTCTGGCTTTTGCCGCAACCCGATTCCCCGACCAGAGCGAGGGTTTTGCCGCGCTCCAGACCGAAGCTGATGCCGTCCACCGCTTTCGCCACCTGGCCGTTGACCACGCGGAAATAAGTTTTCAGGTCTTTGACTTCGAGCATCATGGGAGGGTCATTCCGCCTTTCTCGGGTCGAAGGCGTTGCGGATGCCGTCGCCGACAAACGTCAACAGGGTGAGCGTGGTGGTGAGCAGGAGAAACGTCGGGAGCAGGATCCAGATAGCCTGCAGGTTGTTTTTCCCCTGCGCCAGCAGTTCACCGATGCTGGGGGCGGGGCTGGGCACGCCCAGGTTCAGGTAATCGAGGCTCACCAGTGCCAGGATGCCTGCCGTCACTTCAAAAGGAAAAAACGTGATCACCGGAGTCAGTGAGTTGGGCAGGATGTGCCGGCGCATGATGGACGGATTCGACACACCCAGGGCGCGCGCGGCTTTCACGTATTCCAGGTTGCGTCCTTTCAGGAATTCGGCGCGGATGTAGGCGGCGATGCCCATCCACGCGGTGAGATTGAGTATGACGAACAGCAGTAACGTGTTCGGGACCAGAAACGCGCTCAGGATGATGAGGATGTAGAGGCGCGGGATGGACCCCCAGATTTCCGTCATGCGCTGGCCGATGAGATCGATCCAGCCGCCGAAGAATCCCTGAACACCGCCCAGAAGACAACCGATGATGGTGCCGGTCACTGCGAGCGACAGGCCGAATATCATGGAGATGCGGAATCCGTAGATGAGCCGCGCCAGCACATCGCGTCCGCGGTCGTCCGTTCCAAGATAATGCCCGTCTTCCCAGGATGAGGCCAGGGTGCGGGAGCCGTCGGCGGACTGCACCTCGTACGGCGCGGCCAGCGCCACGCGCCCGGTCCGGCTTTCCGTCGGAATGTACTTGTAGTCATAGCGCACCGGAGGCCAGATGGCCCACACGCTGTGTGGTTTACGGGATGGCGGCAGGGTGCTTTGTGTTGTTTCGGGTTTGGGCTCCGATTGCGAAACAGGAGGCGAGGCCGCGTTGTCTTCTTCAAAGTCGCCGAGATCGAGGCTCAACGATCCGCCCGACTCTTCTTCAAAATCATCCAGACCCAGCCCGGTCCCCGCGTCTTCCTCAAAGTCGTCGAGACCCAATCCCATTCCACTGTCCTCCCCGCGGATTTCGCTGAGCGTGCGGAACAGTTCCGGATCGAACTCCTGTTCCTGAAAATCGTCCATCGACAGGGCCAGTCCCTGTGTGTCCCGCTCCATCAATTGCGTGGAAGGTTTTGATTGTGACATCGCTTCCGGTTCAGATGGGACCTCGCCTCTCAGCCAGTTCATGAACGCTTCCGATTTGTAGTCCGGTTCCACCGGACGCGTACCACTGAAATCCTGTTCCGTGTACGTGATGAAAATCGGAAAATGCGGTTTGCCATCCACCACCAAAAGGATCGGCCGAACATTGCACAACAGTTCCGCGGGCAGGGTGATGAGAAACGCAACCAGCAAGACCAGCATGCTGTAATAAGCGCGCTTGTCGTTTCGAAATTTGCGCAGTTTGGTTTGCAGGTCTTTGTTGATGCGGATCATGCCTCAGCCTTGCGTGTCTTCAAACGTGATGCGGCGGTCGATGATGACGTACGAGATGTCGGTCAGCAATTGACCCACCAGCGCCAGCAGGGAAAAGATGAACAGCGTGCCCAATACGATGGGGTAGTCGCGCTGGATGACCGCCTCATAAGAAAGCCGGCCCAGGCCGTCGAGCGTGAATATCTGCTCGATCAACAGCGAACCGGTAAAAAACATGGCGAGGAAGCCGATGGGAAACCCGGTGATGAGCGGGATCAATGCGTTTTTCAGGATGTGTTTGTACAGCACGCGCTGTTCGGTGCATCCCTTGGCGCGGGCGGTGATGACGTATTGCTTACGCATCTCCTCAATGATCGAGTTTTTGGTCAGGATGGTGAGTGTGGCGAAACTGCCCACCATGAAGCACAACAGCGGCGCGGCCAGGTGGTGCAGGTAATCGATCAGCTTCTCCCAGAAACTCCAGTCGGCATAACCCGGCACATCGGAGGACGTCAGTTTTCCGGACGGAATGAGATGCATGATGGCGCTGTCACCCGGCCCGAAGAACACGATGAGGAAAATACCCAGTACGAAACCGGGCGTGCTGTAACCGATCAGCACCACCAGGCTGGTCCATGTATCAAACGCCTGGCCGTTTTTCACCGCCTTGGCGATCCCCAGCATGATGCAAACGATGTAGCTGACAAAGAAGCTGATGACGCCCAGCGATGCAGATACTGGAAGTTTTTCCTTGATGAGTTCCAGCACCGACTTGTTGCGGTAAAACGAGTCGCCGAACTGGAAAACCAGAAATCCGTCCCAGTTGGCGCGGGTGAAGAACCGGTCGGTGAATGGCGCTTCAGGGTTTTCGGGATCGTACCAGATGAACGTGCGGAGATAGCGTTCCCATAACGGCCGGTCGAGATGATATATTTTCTTGAGCTGCTCCATGTGGCGCGGATCGAGCTCCTGCGCCTTGAGACTGCGGTTGTCCAGCGCCGCTCCTCCCGCCTCCCCAAGCACCCCGGCGTGGCCGCGCAGAAGGGATTTGACCTGGTCTATGGGCCCGCCCGGCACGAACTGCACAACGATAAATGAGATGGTGACAATGCCCACCAGGGTGGGGAACATCAGAAGAAGGCGACGGATGATGTAACTGAACATATAGGGTCAGGCCGGTTGGGAATCGGGACTCGTTACGGATGGCCCGCAAGCCTTTTCTGGAGTTGCGGGACTGTGAAAAGTATATCAAGCCCGGATGGAGGGAACAACGCGGATTGGTGCGCTATTTATCGAAGCTGGAGGGAAGGGAGTCAGTTGACCGGAATGCCCGCCTTTCGGGCGGCTTTCAGTTTTTCCGCTTTCGACTCGTCCCACCACCACCATTCGATCATGTTATTCAGGATGGATGCCTGCGATGGGTTTTTCTTCGGGCGGGAGTATTTGTTCCAGTACACAAAGCGGTCGGCGCCGATGTACCAGTGGTGGACCAGGTAAAATTGATGAACTAGGACACGGTCGAGGGCCTGCACATGGTCCACGAGTTGTTTCCGGGTTTTGGCCTCGACGATGAGGTCGATCAACTCGTCGATGGCGGGGTTCTTGATGCCCGCGAAGTTGCGCGTCCCGGGAATGTCCGCCGCCTCACTGCTCCACATACTGCGCTGCTCGTTGCCCGGCGAGCGGCTCTGCGCGTAGCCCATGACGATCATGTCGAATTTGAAGTCGCGCAGGATTTCCTCGTATTGTGCCACCTGAACCACCTTGAACGACATGTCGGCGCCGATTTTTTTCAGGTTGTTTTTGTAAGGCTCGACGATGCGTTCGAATCCCGGGCTGGCGAGGTGAAGCGTCCAGCGGAGGGCCTTTCCGTCTTTCATGCGCACCCCGCCGGGCCCGAGTTTCCAGCCCTCGGCATCGAGAAGTTTATTGGCGAGCGCCACGTTTTTCTCAAAGGGGATTCCCTGTCCCGGGGCGCCGACGGGTTTGGTGAACACGGTTTTGGGAACGTGCTCCGCTCCGTGTTTTTTTCTCAATTTCAGCAGCAATTCCAGTACCCGGCCTTTGGGCAGGCCGTCGGCTTTCATTTCCGGGTTGTTGTCGAAGTAGCAGTCGTTCCTCGTGTACTGGCCGTAAAACAGGTTCTTGTTGGCCCAGTCGAAATCGTACACCATGGCGATGGCGGCACGCACACGGCGCGATTTAAATATATCGTTGCGCATGTTCATGACGAATCCCTGCATGCCCGCCACCCGCTTGTGCGGCACCATCTCGCGAAGGTAGTATCCCTTTTTCACGAAATCGCCCTGGTAGTCCAGTGCCCAGTCGCGCGAACTGGAAATCAGGTGCGCATCGAACTCTCCGCCCTTGAAGGCCTCACGCATGGCCACCGGATCGAGATAGATTTTCCACGTGATGCGGTCGAAATTATAACGTCCACGGTTTTTGGGCAGGTCCTTCGCCCACCAGTCGGGATTGCGTTTGAAAGTGATGAATTTGCCGTACTCGTATTTCTCCACCACGTAAGGACCGGTTCCCACGGCAATTTCGTCGAAGTCCTCGCCAAATTTCTTGCCCGCTTTGCCGTAAATGTGTTTTGGGAAGATCAGCATCTGCCCGGTGATGAGCGGCAGTTCCTGGTTGAAAATGGCGAAGGTGTATTTGACCCGGTGTGTGTCCAGCTTTTCCACCTTTTCAATGTCATGGAAATACTGCTTGTAGAACGGGTGGTATTGCGGGTCCTTGATGAGCTCGAATGAAAATACGAAATCGTCCGCGGTCACAGGATGGCCGTCGGAGAAGGCGGCCTTTTTATGGATGTGGTAGATCATCGACATGCGGTCGTCGGCCAGTTCGACCTTTTCCACCAGGCCCCCGTACTGGGAAAAGGGCTCGTCGTCATCGTTCGAGCTGTCCATCGGGGTCTGGAAAACGAGATTGACCCCGGGAGCGGGAACGCCTTTCAGTGAAGCCGGGTTGAGCTTGGTGAAAGCCCCCTCGTCGCTCAGAATCAGGTGACCTCCCTTGGGCGCATGGATGCGGGCGTGGTCGTAGGGCTGGTCAGCCTTGTATTTCAACCCCTCAGGACCGTACAACGACAGCCCGTGCAGGGCTTCCGCCAGCGACTGGCCGGGCAAGGCCAGCAAGGCGGCCAAAACCAGTAAAAAACCGGTAAAATGAGGGCACCTTAGGACGGCTTTTTTCGGGCGGGGAAGGGTTGGATTGGGCTGGTCTGGACTCATGGGTGTTCACTATAATGGATAAAGCAAGCGTTGCCAAGAGGACCCTTCGGAAGTCCGGATCGACTGGGGGTTCCGGCGAAGGAATTCGTTGAGAAGCCGGGCCGTTTTTGCTATCTTGGTTGGAATTTACCTGTCTAACCCATTCTAATGAAAGAGAATCCACTCAGTGAGTGCAAACATAAAACCTCGAACCACCCGTAAAATTAAAGTCGGTACCCTGACCCTGGGCGGCGACTCTCCCATTGCCGTGCAGAGCATGACCGCCACCCGCACACAGGACCTGCAAGCGACGGGCCGTCAAATCGAAATCCTCGAAAAAGCCGGCGCGGACATTATCCGCATCGCCGTGGACAGCAAGGAAGACGTGGAAGCGCTGAAAATTCTGCGCAAGGGATCGAAGGCGATCTTTTCCGTGGACCTGCAGGAAAACTACCGGCTGGCTCCCATCGTGGCGCCCTACGTCAACAAGATCCGTTACAATCCCGGCCACCTGTGGCACCTGGACAAAGACAAAACCATTAAGGAAAAAGTGGAGTTCATTGTCAATGCTGCGCGCGAGCACGACCTCGCGATCCGCATCGGCGTCAACTGCGGCTCCGTCGATCCCGATTACAAGGCGCGCTACCCGGAGGACAGCATCGAGGCCATGGTGCGCTCGGCGGTGGATCACTGCGCCATGATGGACGAGCTGGGCTTCGAAAACTACTGCGTGTCGCTCAAGGATTCCGACAGCAGCAAGGTGATCGAGGGCAACAAGCGCTTCGCCGAATTGCGGCCGGACGTGCCATTGCACCTGGGGGTGACCGAGGCCGGTATGCCGCCGGAAGGCATCATCAAAACCCGGATTGCGTTCGAACAGTTGATCCCGGCGGGCATTGGCGACACCATTCGCGTTTCCCTCACTGTGCCCGACGACGACAAGGGGCAGGAGATCGACGTCGGCCGCTCGATTCTGGATGACATCGAAAACGGCCGGTTCCGTTCGGTGCCGGAAAACTTTCTGGAGGGACTCAACATCATCGCCTGCCCGAGTTGCTCTCGCGTGGAGAACGGCAAGTTCGTCGATCTGGCTCAGGATGTGCGCCGCATGACGGAATACGCGGAAAAGTACAAGATCACCATCGCCGTGATGGGGTGCCGCGTGAACGGTCCGGGCGAAACCGACGACGCCGATCTCGGCCTGTGGTGCGGCCCGGCGCACGTCAATTTGAAAAAGAAAACAGAGACCGTGGGCGCTTTCGGCTACGATGAAATCCTGGGCAAGCTGAAAGAGGAACTGGACAAACTGATTGAGGACCGTTACGGCGCGAAGGAACCGAGCATTTCGTAAGGCCGGAGGAACTGAGACAAACTATGGATTACCAACTGGAAGAACTGGAAGGCCTTCGCCGCAAGATCAAGATCAAGGTGCCGCAGAACATCGTGTCCCAGAAGATCGACGGCGCATACCGCGAACTGAACAAGCAGATCAGCATGCCGGGGTTCCGTCCCGGTAAAATCCCGCAGAAAATCCTGGAGAAGCAGGTGCCCCTTCAGGCGATGACACAGATGTGGCAGGACCTGATGCAGGAGTACTACAACAAGGCGCTCACCGAGTCCGGTATCATTCCCGCGGGGCCGCCGGAGATCGACCACTCCGACATTGAGGCTATCGACCGTGACAAGCCGTTCACCTTCAGCGTGACGCTTGACGTCAAACCCCAACTGCAGTTCAAAAACTACAAGGGCCTCAAGTTCCCGCGCACCGAGTTCAAGGTCACCGACGCGGAAGTCGATACGGAAATACGCAAGCAGTTGGAGCCGTTCGGGACGATGGAAATCATGCCGGACGACTACGAGGTCGGGTACGGCGACTTTCTGGTCATGGATTTTGAAGGAACGCATAATGGCGAGGTGCTGGAAGGCGGCACGGCAAACGGGTACGAGGTGCGTGTCGGGCAGAAGAAAATGATTGCGGGATTCGAGGATCAGTTGATCGGACACAAGAAGGACGATCCTTTCGACGTGAAGGTCCAGCTTCCTGCGGACTGGAATAAAAAGATGCGCCGCATCAGCATGCCGATTCCGGGGAAGGACGGTGAAGAACTTCCGGATACGGCCACTTTCCGCGTACACATCAAGCAGGTAAAAAAGCTCAATCTACCGGAGTTGACCGACGAGTTTGTGCAGGCGCAGGGCGAAGAATCGGTGGAGTCTTTTCGCCGCAAGATCAAAACCGGACTGCAGGCGCAGAAGGAACACCTGGAGGAAATGCACATCAAGCAGGACATCTTCGATTACCTGGTCAAGGAACACGATGTGGAAGCCCCGACATCCCTGGTTGACCAGGAGGTGGGGTTCATGATCGACGGAATGAAATTTCAGATTCAACAGTCGGGCATGAGTCTGGAGGATTCCGGTTTTGACGAGGAACGGGCCAAAGAGGAGTGGCGCGAACGCGCGGTGTACAACACCAAGGGTTACGTCATTTTGGACGCCATTGCCAAACAGGAAAAGCTGAACGTCAAGCAATCCGACCTGGAAGCCGAATACCAGCGGCTGGCCGAGCAGACGGGTAAATCGATGGAAGAGGTGCGAAAAACCCTGATGAGCAATCAGGAGCACCTGAACCAGACCACCAGCCGCCTTCTGGGACAGAAAGCGCTGAACTTCATTTATTCCCAGTGCGAGTTCGAGTACCTGAGCGAAGAAGAAGCCCGCAAGCGTGCCGCCGAACGCAAACAGGAAGAAGAAAAGAAATGACCGCCCGCTCTGCCGCATGAAGGCGGACGGAACTTGAAAAGGCAGTCATGAAACTCTATATCAAAGTCATGAAGGACGGCGACCTGCCGCCGGGGAAATCCGCGATCGTTACAGTACGGGACCAGGAAATCGCCCTGTTTAATTACAAGGGCAAGTACTTTGCGGTGTCGAACAAATGCCCTCACAAAGGTGCGCCGCTGGGAGAAGGACGGATCGAGGAAGGCGTCATCATCTGCCCCAATCACGAATGGCGGTTCAGCCTGGAGACGGGCGGATGCCCCCAGAACCCCGAACTGAAAACGACGGTGTTTCCGGTACGGGTGCACAAGGGCGTGGTGCGGATCGGCATCGACGCGGAAGAGGACAGGAAGGCGGTGGGCAAGGAAAAGAACGCCGTGCCCGAAGCCCTGAAATTCAAAATTCCCACCATCCAGAAACCGATCAATCCGGACGAAACGCTTTAGCCCAGGCGGAGGGGAAGGAGGGCGGTCCGGTCAGTCGTCGTCAGGGATCTCAACCCATTTGGGATCGCCGTGAGTTTTATAGTTTTCGGTCCCGGCGAAGGTGCCTTCGTGGTAGATATTCACCTTGAACTTGCCGCCGCCGTAGGTCTCGCCGATGAAGGGGACGGGATCTTCCAGATGCATCAGGTCTTCCGAGCGGTACTTGCCGATCAGCTTGAACTCCATGCCCATGCCCACCGGGACCAGCGCGAAAAATTTCAGCTTGGTTTCGTGCAGGAAGCCCATCATGTCCACTTCCATATCGTTTTTGGTATAGTCGTCGCCCAGGCGGTGTTTGCAGCGTCGTTTCAGGTAGTCTTCGAGGAGGTTGAAGAACCACCAGTTCTGCCCTTTTCGCGTGTCGTGCAAAAACGGGTATTCGACAAATCCGTATTTATTGATGAATGGTTTTTTCGCCATCTTGTGTTCTCCGTGTAACGGGTCTTTCAGAATGCATTATTATATTGAGTTCTTAAATTTCCGGCAAGTTGCAGATGAAAGTTTTTGAAACCCTGTTCAAGGGGTACTGGCAGTTCGGGTTCAAAACCCGGTTGTACGATGGGCTTTGCCCGCAGGCCTATCACGATTCCATCAAAGCCGCGGCGGATATAGTTGCCCCTGTTGAGGGTTCGGCCGTTCTGGATCTGGGATGCGGTTCCGGACTCCTGGTGAACCACCTTGGGGCAAACCGGAATGGGGGCCTGAAATACGTGGGTACCGATATCCTTCCATCCGGCCTGCAACAGCTCCGGCAGAAGGCATCGCTTCTTCCGTCGTTTCCTCCCGTGCGCACGTATCAGGCGGACATGCTGGCTGAGTGGCCGTTGAAAGCGGAAACCTTCGACTGTGTCGTCGCCCATTTTTCCGTGTATACGCTGGCCCGGGCCGAAGACCGGATGCAGGTGTACCGGCGTATTGCCGGGGTTTTGAAGACCGGCGGGCGTGCCATCATCTCCAATCCATCCGAGACCTACAATGGCCACCGAATCATCAAGCACAGTGTACGTTCGCAGAAAGGAAGGATGTCTTTGCTGGAACACCGGGTGAAACGCTTTCTGTTCTATCCCCTCACGCTCTTGCTCGGGCTGCGCCACATCCAGCATCAATTGGAAGCGGGAGTGTGGCACGCGTACAATCGAGACGATTTTCGCCGGGAGGTTGAATCGGCGGGCCTTTCCGTGGAGGAGATCAAACCGGTTTATGCGGACTCCGGTTACCTGCTGGTGGCGCGTAAACCCTGACCCTCTTTGCGAACACGGTTGACCAGGTTGTGCGCGAGCCGTGTCGGCTCCGGGATGCGGTAACGCGGCGAGACGTGGAGAACCCATTCGAGTGCCGAGGCAAGATCGGTTTTATGCCCCACCGAGACGAAAATGGGTTTGCAGTTTTCACGTGTTCGCAGGACCGCCCCCAGCGTTTCCCCGTTTTTTCCTTTCAATGGTGTGTGTGACCCCTTCTTTGTTCCGGGTTCGCGGTGTTCCCCGACCAGGCGACTTTTGGCACAACCCACCGCCGGGCAATCCAGAAACAATCCCAGATGCGAGGCCAGTCCCAAACCGCGCGGATGCGCGATGCCCTGTCCGTCCAGCATGATCAGATCCGGCGGGGGATCGATCTGTTCGAACACCTTAAGCAACAGCGGCGCTTCGCGGAATGACAGGAGGCCCGGCACGTAAGGAAAATCAATCACCCCCTTCTGTGTGTATTCCGCCACCACTTCCAGCGAGTTGGCATCCAGCACCACCACGCCAGCGTAAGCCGGGCCACGTGAGTGCGACAGGCTGATATCCGCTCCGGCGATGAGTTTCGGACGTTGTTTCAAATTGGCTGATGTGTTTATGCGCCGGGCGAGGGCTTTCTGGATGCTGATGGCTTCTTTGGGAGTGACATCCCAGCGGTGAAGTGAATGGATCTTCATGGGAGGCGATCCGGAATAGAAAGGGACGGGTCCGCCGGCCGTTGTTCTGGAAACCGGCATTCAGGGCAAATGAGTGACCGTGTAAAAAGAAAGCCCCGCCAAAACGGCGGGGCGCTCAATTTTTACAGCCGTGCGGCTTTTTTCAATGCCGCAGCCTTGTCCGTCTTTTCCCAGGTGAACTCCTTCTCGGTACGACCAAAGTGACCGTACGCGGCAGAAGCCCGGAACCGGGGTTTCCTCAAGTCCAGCGTTTTGATGATGCCCGCCGGGCGCAGATCGAAATGTTCACGGATGAGTTTTTCGATGCGATTTAGGTCGATCTTGTGGGTGCCGAAGGCATCGACAAACACGGATACAGGTTCGGCCACGCCGATAGCATATGCCAACTGCACTTCGCAGCGCTCCGCCAGCTTGGCGGCGACGATGTTCTTGGCGATGTAACGGCCCATGTAGGCTGCGGAGCGGTCAACCTTCGACGGGTCCTTGCCGGAAAACGCGCCCCCGCCGTGGCGGGAATAACCGCCGTAGGTGTCGACAATGATTTTGCGTCCGGTCAAACCACAATCGCCCTGCGGACCGCCGATCACAAAGCGGCCGGTGGGGTTGATGTGGATTTTCATTTTCTTGGCACGTAATTTTTCCGGAATGATGGGGTTGATCACGTGCTTGATCAGGTCTTCCTTGATCTTCTTGTTGCTGACCTTCGGTGCGTGCTGGGTGGAGATGACAACGGTTTCCACCCCGACCGGTTTCCATTCATCATAGCGGACCGAGACTTGCGACTTGCTGTCCGGGCGCAAGTAGGGCAGTTTTCCGTTTTTGCGAAGTTCGGCCATTTTCTTTACCAGCTTGTGCGAAAACAGAATCGGCGACGGCATCAGCTCGGGTGTTTCATTGGTGGCGAAACCGAACATCATGCCCTGGTCGCCCGCACCCTGTTCTTTCTTGTCGTCGTCCACGCCTTGCGCGATGTCCTGGGACTGCTTGTCCACGGTGACGAGCACGCCGCAGGATTTATAATCGAAACCCATCTCGGAATCGTTGTAACCGATTTCCTCAATCGTTTTGCGGGCGATGGCTTGGAAATCGAGCTGGGCGTTGGTGGTGATTTCTCCAGCGATGACCACCAGACCGGTGGTCACCATGGTTTCACAGGCAACCCGTGACAGTGGGTCCACCTTCAGGCATTCGTCGAGAATGGCGTCGGAAATCTGGTCAGAGATTTTGTCGGGGTGTCCCTCGGACACCGATTCGGAAGTAAACAGGTAATTTCCTATGCTCATATTGAATCCTTATGTTCAATGGTTCATATCAAAACTAAAAACAACTGTGTACCGGATTTCTGATGGAATCAGCTAATGGGGAGGGGGAGTTTCAAGATATTTTTTCACCAAACGCGAGATCCCGGTCGAAATCCGACGGAAAGCGGGTACGCATTTCGTTGGTGATAAACTGGTTGACCTCCTCAGCAGTGGACAGGCTCAACGCGTGGTCCGCGATTTTCCGGGCCTCGTCCAATGTGACCTTCCTCAGAATTTTTTTCACCTTGGGTATCGAATGGGGTTCCATGCTCAATTCATGGACCGTCCCCAACCCAAGGAGAAGGAATGTGGCCATGGGGTCGCCGCCCATCTCTCCACAAATGGCAACATGCTTGCCTTTTTCTGCAGCGGTCTCAAAAACCTGTCGAAGAATTTTAAGGACCGAGGGATGGTAGGGCTGATACAGATGGGCCACATTCTCATTTACCCGATCAACGGCGAGCACGTATTGTATCAGATCATTGGTACCAATACTGATAAAATCCACTACGCCGAGGATCGAATCGACCGTGAGGGCGGCGGAAGGTGTTTCAATCATTGCCCCTACGGGGATTTTTTCATCAAAAGGAATTTGTGCGCGTTTCAATTCTTTTTTTGCCTGTTCGAGGCAGTGGTTGGCCTCCCGCACTTCATCCACGCTTGTGATCATAGGGTATAGGATTTTAACGCGCCCGTAAAGGCTGGCTCTTAGAATCCCTTTGATCTGCCGGATAAACACGTCCGGCTTTTTGAGGGAAAGACGGATTCCGCGCAGACCGAGGGCCGGGTTGGCCTCGGTTTCGTGATCGAGATGGTATAACTGCTTGTCCGCACCGATATCCAGCGTACGAATGACCACGGTGTAGGGTTCCATGGCCTGCACGACGCTCTTGAAATTGGCGTACAGGTCGTTTTCCGTGGGCAGGGAATTGGCACCGAGATACAGGAACTCGGTCCGGTACAGGCCGATGCCTTCGCCGCCGTATTTGCGAACCGCCCTGGCTTCGTGCGCCGATTCTATATTGCCCATCAATTGAACCGGGTTTCCGTCCATCGTCTCCGATTTGAGAGTGATGTTGTCGAGCAGTTTCTTTTCGTAACGCAGGTAGTTTTTTTGTTTTGTCCTGAAATGGTTGAGGGTGTTTTCATCGGGATTGACGATCACCTCGCCCTCGATACCGTCGATAATGACCATGTCTCCGGAGTTAACGTACTCGGTGATGTTGGGGACGCCGACGACAGCGGGTATTCCGAGAGCCGAGGCGAATATCCCGACATGCGAGGTTTTGCCTCCGACCTCTGTCGCCATCCCGAGAATAAAAGCCCGGTTCATCACAATCGTGTCTGAAGGACTGAGGGCATGTGTGACGATGATCACGGGTTCATCGATGTCCACCAGGCTTTCCTGATGATGGCCGATGAGGTTCTTGATAACGCCATGAACAACAAGATCCAGGTCGTCGCGCTTGCCTTTCAGGTAATCGTCGTTGATGTTGTTGAACAGGCTGGTGAATTTGTCGAGAGTGCGGCTCAGGGCCCATTCTGCGTTGATTTTGTCCTGTTTGATGTTGTCAATGGTTTCATTGACCAGAAGGTCGTCTTCAAGCAGGAGGGTGTAGGTGTCCAGGATGATGGCGTATTTTTCAGCTACCGAACCCGTGCGTTGTTTGATGTCGCGAAGCTGGTCCTTGGACATTTGAATGGCTTCGCGAAGGCGCGTGATTTCCGCCGAGACTTCATTATCGGCGAGACTGCGCTTGACCACGCAGACTTTGGATCGGTCCAGCAAATATGCCTTTCCGATGGACACTCCGTTTGAAACCGGGATACCGGGGTATTTGCTCATAAGTTCTTTTTAAAAGGGGTTGGCCTTTCAATCATATAAATTTCGCGTCTTCCTCTTCGATCAGGGAGTAAATTTCCGTGGTGTCATGAGCTTTCAATATCGCTTCGCGCAGGGATTCGATTTTAAACAGCCGTGCGATTTTTGCCAGGGCCTTCAGGTGCAGTCCGGTTGACGACTCGGGTGCCAGAAGCAGGCATATAAAATGCACTGGCTTCTGATCCAGTGACTCGAAATCGATACCATTCACTGACCGGGCGAAAACCGCTACAATCTTATCCAGGTTTTTGACCTTGGCATGAGGCAGGGCAACATTTTCTCCTATTCCGGTACTGCCCAGTTTTTCGCGCTCGATCAATGCAGTGAGAAGATCGTTGCCGTCTTCCACTGCGCCTCTTTTTTTCAAAAACTCAACCAACTCAGCCAAGACCCCCTTTTTGTCGGAAGCGGACACGCTGGAGAGAACGAAGTCTTCTGTTATTATTTCGCTGATTTTCATGAGAATGTCAGAGTCCGGTATACAGGTCAGGGGGAGATATTCATTCCAGCTGCTTGTCTTTTTCTTCCTGGCTTTTCTTTATTTTTTTACTTTTTATTTTTTCCCTGTGTTTGTTTACTTGTTTTTCAATTTTTTCGATAGCCTGATCGATTGCCTGGTACAGGTCGTCGGTCTCTGATTCGCTGTGTGCGGTTACGCCTTTCTCCTTTAAGGTGATTTCAGCAAAATGGCGATGCTTTTCGACAGCTAGAGCAACATGGACGTCGGCAGAGTCATCGAGGTTTCTCAAGGTCTTGTTCAATTTTTGGGTCAAATGGTCTTCCATTGCCTGCGTGATTTTCAACTGGCGCCCTGAAACCGTGAGTTTCATGGATCGATTCTCCTGCAAAAGGCCGAGTGAATAAAAGGTAACGAATTTAGCCTCAACTCCTCAAAATATCAAGCAGGGTGGGGGCCTTCAATAAAATTTTTTCCGTTTGCTTGCTGCTGGAATATTCAATTCTTTCCGGTACTTGGTCACCGTCCGGCGGGCAATCTTGGCGTTTTTCTTCATGAGGATTTCCACCATCTCGTCGTCTGTATAGGGTTTTTTCTCATCTTCTTCCTGGATGATTTCCTTGATCATGGTTTTCACCCGGATGGAAGATAGATTGTTGTCCCCGGTATAAGACTTGATGCCACTGTGGAAGAAAAACTTGAGTTCGAAGATTCCCTGCGGGGTGTCGATGTATTTGTTCGTGGTGATGCGGCTTACAGTGGATTCATGCATCTCAATGTCCTGCGCGACATCGCGGAGCACCATGGGCCGCAGGTGTGCGAGGCCTTCATCCAGAAATTCTTTCTGCAGCTTGATAATGCTTTTACCCACCTTGTAGATGGTCTGTCGCCTCTGGTCGATGCTTTTGATCAACCACATGGCTGAGCGGTATTTGTTTTCCAGGTATTCTTTTGTCTGGCTTTCCTTTGAGCTTTGGAGGAGGGTCTGATAATACGGGCTGATGGTGATTCGCGGAATGCCCTCGTCGTTGAGGGCCACGTCGTATTCGCCGTTTTCATTTTTGACGACCACCAGGTCCGGAATGACGTAATCCGTTCCCTCCGAACTGAAATTGTATCCCGGCTTGGGGTCCAGGTTGCGAAGCACCTTCACTGCTTCGATGATTTCCTCTACCGGTAACTTCAGATCGTTGGAAATTTTCTGGTAGTACCGCTCGTCAATTTTTTCCAGGTATTTGTCAATAAGGGTTTCCAGGGTTTGGGACCGTTCGGGAAGGGCCTGTGCCTGGATCATCAGGCACTCCTTCAGGTTTCGGGCGCAGACGCCCGCCGGTTCGAACGTCTGGATTATTTTCATGATGCGTTCGACGTCTTCCAGCGTGCTGTTGCTTATCTCAGCCAGTTCGGCGGGTTCCGCCGTGCAATAACCATCATTCTGGATGTTGCCTATGATGCAGGCTCCGATGAACTTATCCTCGTCGGTATCGACAGCCAGGCTCAATTGCCAGTGCAGATGATCGGTGAGGGACGGCTCTTTCTTGTAAGTGGCTTCAATCGAGGGGCGTTCCGGCGCGGCTTCGGCAGTGGGGCTGGGACCGTATTCGTAGTTATCCTGTAAAAAACTTTCCCAGTCCACCTCCTGTTCGACCGGGTCGTTCTCCTCTTTCTTGTCACCATCAATGGGCGTTTCACCAAGAGAATCGAGGAGATTGTCTTCCGGGGTGGTTTCGGGGTCGTTTTCGTCGTCTTCCAGAAAGGATTCTTCTTCAATGATTTCTTCCAGAACCGGATTGTCCACCAGTTCCTGCCGGACCAGTTGGGCGAGTTCCAGGCGCGCGAGCGGCAACAGCTTGATGGCCTGCTGAAGCATGGGAGTCATCACCAGCTTCTGGGCCATCTTCAGATTCAATTTCATTTCCATGGCCATAAGCGCTACCGTATCTCTGTTTTAAAAGGTGAACTTCTCTCCCAGATAGACTTCTTTCACCTTCTGGTCCTGAGCCACCTTTTGTGGTGGGCCCGAGGCGATGATTTTTCCTTCGCTGATGATATAGGCGCGGTCCGTGATACGGAGTGTTTCCCGCACGTTGTGATCCGTGATCAACACGCCGATACCGCGCTGCTTCAGTTTTTCCACAATCAATTGAATATCGGCCACCGCAATCGGGTCAATCCCCGCAAACGGTTCATCGAGCAGAATGAATACAGGGGAGGTTGCCAGAGCGCGGCTGATCTCCACCCGCCGACGTTCTCCGCCGGACAATGAATACGCCATGGCATTGCGAATGTGCAGGATGTTGAACTCTTTCAGTAACGCTTCCGCTTTGCGCTGGCGTTCCCGTACCGGCAGGTTCATGGATTCCAGGACCGCAAGCAGATTCTCTTCCACAGTGAGCTTGCGGAATATGGAAGGTTCCTGCGGCAGATAACTGATGCCCCGTTTCGCCCGGGCGAACATCGGCTGGGCGGTGAGATCCTCCTTATCCAGCAAAACCCTGCCGCGGTCCGGCCGCGTCAACCCCACCACCATGTAGAACGTGGTGGTTTTGCCCGCTCCATTGGGGCCGAGGAGCCCGACGATTTCTCCCTGCCTGAGTTCGATGCTGATTTCGTTGACCACCTGCCGTTTGCGATAGGCCTTGACCAGGTTGACCGTGCTGAGGGTCTTCACGGCGGTCCGTCTTGGGGGCGTCTGTGTCGGTTTCAATTTTTTTTGTCGACCTTTTTCAGTTCGGAATCCTTGGGGAACAGGATCAACTTGACGCCGTTGGTGACTTCGAAACGGTCTTCGTTCATGTAGAAAATCATCTCCGGTCCTTCCAGGATGTTTTCGTTTTCCCATGCAGTAGCGTGAGGCGTGCCGGTCAGTATCATCTTCTGGTCTTTGTCGTAATAAACCGCTTTATCGCCGCGGGCTTTTTTGGTGCCTTTCACCACGTCCACATTTTCCAGCGCGATGATTTTCTCCAGTTCCTGGCCTTGACCGGGATCCTCTTTGCCGGGGGAGGAGCCGGACTGGGTAGTGTCCCGCGGCTTGGTGTACACCTCCAGGATCTTCGATGTCAGTACCACGTCCTCCCAAGTGCCCCGTACGTTTCCGATGAAAATGATCTTTCGGCCGTTTTCTTCAGTCCGCATTTTCTCCGAGGTGATCTCCAGCCGTTTCGGCTCCTCCTTTTTTGGAGCTTCTTTCTGTGCCCAGGAGGGCCCCCCGGCTATCAGCAAAAATCCGATCGCCACAGAGGCGAGATTGTAGAAAAGTTTTTTGAAATAAAAGTTCACGATCCGTTGACCGAGGTCTGGGTTCCGGACCGTTTCCGGTCCATGTATTTCTGGACAAAGTCGCCCAGTTCAGCAGTGAACCGGACATCCCCTTCCAGGTAGATGTCATTCGTTTCCTGGTTCATGCGGCCGGTCCGGGCGGATATATGCGATTCGTGGTCTTCGTCCAGAAAATAGGTTACATTCACGTCCTTGAGCTTGACGACCTGCTGCTCATTATTGATCGTTGCTTTTTCTGCCTTTAAAATCCAATCTTTACGACCATTATACTCATTTTCTACCTTAAAGTTTTGGATCTGGACGTCGATGCCATTTTCGGTTTTTTCGATGGAGATGGGGAGAGGGTTGTTTTCCAGGCTGGAATAATAGTTAGCGCCAAAAGAAAACACCAGAGCGAGGATGGAGACAAACAATAATTTCCTGATTTTATTGGTCATTTTTGGCTGAGTGCCCCTCTATGCAAAGGATATACCAACCTGAAAAATATGCCACACGAGCCGTTCATTGTAAAGCAAAAAGGGGGTGGCTGGCCGGGGTCTCCGGATGGGGAGTCAGGATGAGGGTGCGGTCGTTTTCCTCCTCGATTTGCAGTCGGACATCGACCCGATGGCCAATCGGAATAATGGGTGGCTGGTCCGTTTTCTGATCGGGAAACAACTTTTCGCCCCACTCGATAAGCGTGACGCCCTCCCCGAAAAGGTAGTCTTCCAGCCCGAGGTCGGCCAATTCTCCCTCGGATTCGATACGGTACAGGTCGATGTGGTAAATGGGCATGCGGCCCCGGTATTCGTTGATGAGGGTGAAGGACGGACTGCGGACATACTGGTCCGGGGGTACCTCCATTCCCTGTGCGATGCCCTGAACCAGGGTGGTTTTGCCTGTTCCCAAATCGCCGAACAGGAGAAGAATATCCCCCGGCTTCAAAAGGCGGCCCATGCGTTGCCCCAGGTTTTTCGTGTCTTCAGGGGATCTGGAAGAAAATCGCATATTACGACTGGACCTGTTGCAGGGTTTGCGGCAGGG
This sequence comes from Nitrospina sp. P1_D6, assembly GCF_052156615.1. Lineage (NCBI taxonomy): Bacteria > Pseudomonadati > Nitrospinota > Nitrospinia > Nitrospinales > Nitrospinaceae > Nitrospina > Nitrospina sp. P1_D6. The sequence continues at coordinate 264,423 of NZ_JBQKUN010000001.1, forward strand.
CTTTCAACAGGTCCCCGGCGATGAGGCTGGTCTCGCTCATCTCAGCGGCCACGCGATCTCCCGCCAGTCCATGGAGGTACGCTCCGGCGATGGCGGCATCGGGTCCGCTCAAGCCCTGGGCCAGGAAACCGGCAATCATGCCGGTCAGCACGTCGCCGGTGCCGCCGGTTGCCATGCCGGGGTTGCCGGTCGGGTTGATACGGATTCGCCCGTCAGCCAGTGCCACCAGTGTAGGGGCACCTTTCAGCAGGACCGTCACACCGTGGGTCTGGGCGAATTCGCGGGCGGTGTCGATGCGCCGCGACTGCACGGTTTTTGTGGTGGTGTTGATGAGCCGGGCCATTTCCTTGGGGTGCGGCGTCAAAACCGCTTCGGTTTGGATACGGTCGAGAACACCCGGAAGTTTGGCCAGGCCGTTCAGGCCGTCTGCATCGATGACCACCGGGCAGGCGATTTGTGGCAGGAGGGCTTCCAGAAACGCCAGCGCTCCCTTGTGCGTGGAAAGACCGGGCCCGATCGCCAGCGCCGATTTGTTTTTGAGATGGGAAAGACACAGGTCCACCGCCTCCGGTGCCACTGAGCCGGAGGGCGTTTCCGGCAGGGGCAGGGTCATGGCCTCCAGCGGATGAAACTCCAGCGCGGCGTTGCAGGATTCAGGAATGGCGAGGGTGACGAGTCCGGCTCCCGCCCGGAGGGCGGCCAGGGCCGTCAGGCCCGCAGCGCCTCCCTTGCCCCTGGACCCGCCGATGACCAGCCCATGGCCATAAGTTCCCTTGTGGGTGTTGCGCTTGCGTTTGGGCAGGAGTGAGGCGATATCGGTTTCCTCCACCAGTTCCACTGTGATGTTCTGTTCCTCCACCGCCCGCCGGGGAATGCCAATGTCGAATTGCACAATTTCTCCCATCACCTCCGCCGCGGGATAAAGCAGGTGACTGCGTTTGAATAGAGCCAGGGCCGCGGTGAGGTCCGCCTGCACGCAGGGCCCGTTGATCTGCCCGGAGTCGGCGTCGATGCCGGAAGGAAAGTCCACCGCCACCACGTATTTTCTCGCGGAGTTGATCTTTTGGATCAGTTTTGCGTAGAGGCCGCCTGCGGGTTTGGACAGGCCGGTGCCGAACAGGGCGTCCACCAGGATGTGGGAATGGCGGAGGGAATGGTTCTGTGAGTTGAGGTTGCGTTCGTTCATCTCGGCAACGGGTATCCCGATGGCGACGGCGATGTCTGCATTGGTTCTGGCGTCGCCTTTGAGATCGCCTATCTTGCCCGCGAGAAGAACCCGAACACTCACGCCCGCCTGGTGCAGGTGCCGGGCGATGACGAATCCGTCCCCGCCGTTGTTGCCCTTGCCGGCCAGCACCGCGACCTTTTTGTCGGCGAGATCCGGAATGCGCGTGAACATGAGGTCCACCACACTGCGTCCGGCGTTTTCCATGAGAACCAGACCGGGGATCTTGAACTGCTCGATTGCCGTTCGGTCTGCCGCCTGCATTTCCAGAGCTGTCGCAACTTTCTGCAATGGCCGAATCCTTTTTTACATTTCAGGAAAGGGGTGGGTCCACCCGTCTCGGCATATTGTATCTAATTTGGCGGGCAAGACGGAGATCAGACGTATACGGGGTAAGGGTAATCCTTGGCGATCTGCAACTCCATTTCTTCCTGGCAGGGCATGAGGCCGTTGATGGCCCCAAACTGGCACGGGCAGGTGTAACCCAGATCCTGCTTTTCCTTGCCTGATAGGCGGTTGTAGGCATCTTCCGTCAGCAGAAAGACGGTATTGAAAAAGTAATCGTCCACGAACTGTTCGAAATAGATGGGCTTGCCCTGCATTTCAGGGAGCGACTTCAGCTTTTCCTGTGGACTGTCGTGATTGTAGTTGTAGGCGAATCGATTGAGCCCGTCATACAGCAGGCTGAAATGATAGGTGTTCATGTGGTACCAGTGATCGTGGTCCTCCAGCCCTTCAATGAGGATTTCCAGAAGTTTGCGGAGCACGGGCATTTCTGCAAAGCGATGGGACCGCGGATAAAATCCGGCAAGGTCGTCACGCCAGAATTCCTGCGGGTGGCCCTCGATCAGGTTCAGGAGCTCCACCTCCTCGTCCAGACAGGCTTTGACAAAGTGATAGGGATCGAATTCTGTGGAGAAATCCTGCACGGTGGAGAGGGCCAGCAGTTCTCCCTGTTGTTTCCGGTAAATGTTGTTTTTGAAAATCAGCATGGATTTCCCCGCACCTTGTTTTTGTTTAATTTAGCATAGCTTGGAAAGGCAGAAAAGGGGAGCTTTTTAAAGACTGAGCGCACCGGAAGCGTATGGATTTCCCGGGTGCGGCGTGAGGGAAATCTCTTCCGGCCCGGGAGGCTGGGCGTTGATCACCATTCCCATCGTCGGGTCTTCCGGTCGTTCCGGGTCATCCTTGGGGACGACCGCGCCAAAGTAGGCGTGGTCCAGTTTTCCGAGTTGACGCCGCTCCTGCGGGGTCATTCCGTTGTAGCGTTTTGCGGAGATGAGAAAGGCGGTGTTGAAAAAAAACTGGTTGAGGAAATGGTTGAAGTTGATGGGTTCTCCACCTAACTCCGGAATCATTTCCTGGCGCCTTTTGGGGTCGCTGTAACTGTAGTCCTCGACGATCTCCTGAAGGGCGTCGTACAGGTAGCAAAGATGATAGCAGTTCATTAAATACCAGGTGCGGGTGTCGAGCAATCCGTCCAGAAGTATTTTAGACAGTGGATCCATTACCGACAGCCGGCCAAAGCGGGTGGCATGGGGGAACAGCACCCTGAGCTTCTCAAAGCTGGTAGATTCCTCGTACCCGGTGAGTTCTTCAATTACTTCCCGCCCGGCAGTGAGGGCCTTGTGGATCAGGTGAAACGCGATCGGCTGGGGCTCTTCATCCCTGCCGTAGGGCCTGAACTCCCCATTGGGCAGTGCATCAAGCGGATGAAAATATATATTTTTTTTGAAAACCAGCATATCCCGGAAGGGGGGCTTGTGCGTTCAAGGCGTTGTCTTATTTTGGAAGCGGATGGACGTTCCAGATTTTTTCGCAGTATTGACGGATGGCACGGTCACTCGAAAACAGACCCATCCCGGCGGCGTTGAGTATGGACTTCCGCGTCCATTCATTGGGTTGGAGAAACAAGGTCTCCACCTTTTTTTGTGTTTCAATGTAACTTGCAAAATCGGCCAGCACCATGAACCGATCCCCCTGGACCAGCAAGGATTCGATGAGGGGTTGAAACAGGTGCGGGTGATCCGGAGAAAAGTAGCCGTCCCGGATCATGTCCAGGGCCCGCTTCAATTCCCCGTTTTTTTCATAATAATCGTGTGGATTGTAGCCCCGGGTCTTGAGCTCGTCAACCTGTTCGGCGGTGAGTCCGAATATGAAGATGTTGTCCTCGCCCACTTCGTTTTTGATTTCGATGTTGGCCCCGTCGAGGGTCCCGATGGTGAGTGCGCCATTGAGAGCGAGCTTCATGTTTCCCGTACCCGAGGCCTCCATGCCTGCGGTGGAAATCTGTTCTGAAAGATCGGCTCCGGGGATGATACCCTCCGCCTTGTTCACGCTGTAATTGGGAATGAACACGATGCGGAGTTTGTCCGCCGTTTGTACATCATCGTTCACCCTTTTGGCGACGCTGGTGATGAGTTTGATGATGAGTTTGGCCATGTGGTAACCCGGCGCGGCCTTACCCGCAAACAACACGGTGCGGGGGACGTGGCTGCAGTTCGGGTTTTCCTTGAAGCGGTTGTACAACACAATGACATGCAGGAGGCAGAGAAGCTGGCGTTTGTATTCATGAATGCGCTTCACCTGAATGTCCAGCAAGTGATTGGGATTGACCTCCATGCGGAGGGCCTTGTCTTCGCGGATGTACTTCGACAGCCGTATTTTGTTGAGCATCTTCACGTCGCGCCAGCGTTTTTGAAAATTCACGTCCTCCGCGAAGTCCCTCAGCTTCTTCATCTGGTTGAGATCGGTCACCCATCCGTCGCCGATGGTGTCGTTCAGAAGGTCTGCCAGCGCGGGGTTGCAGGACTTGAGCCACAGCCGTTGGGTGATGCCATTGGTGACGTTGATGAACCTGCCCGGAAAAAGCTTGTTGAATTCGGGAAAGACCCTGTTTTTCAAAATATCGCTATGCAGGGCGGCGACGCCGTTAACGGAATGACTGCCGACGATGGCAAGATTGGACATGCGAATGCTTTTGACCGGTTTTTCCTCCACAATGGACACCTTTTCCAGCATGGTGTTGTTGCCCGGGTGCGAAACCTGCACACGGTTTAAAAAGTCCTGGTTGATATGGTAAATGATTTCCAGGTGCCGGGGCAGAACCCTTTGCAGGAGATCGACCGACCATTTTTCCAGCGCCTCAGGAAGGACGGTGTGGTTGGTGTAGGCAAAGGTTTTGATGGTGATTTCCCACGCTTCATCCCAGGGGCGGTGTTCGCGGTCCATCAGCAAGCGAATCAGTTCCGGAATCGCGAGGGCGGGGTGCGTATCATTTAACTGGATTGCCACTTTATTGGGGAATTGTTCGAAGGTGGAGTGGTTGCGCTTGTACCGGCGCAGGATGTCCTGCAGGGAAGCGGAGACGAAAAAGTATTCCTGCTTCAGGCGCAATTCTTTGCCCTGCATGTTGCTGTCGTTCGGGTAAAGCACCTTGGAGAGGGTTTCGGATTCGTGTTTATGGGTGACGGCCTGTACGTAATCCCCTTCGTTGAAGCTTCCCAGGTCGAACTCCCGGGTGGAACGCGCGCTCCATAAACGCAAATTGTTCACCGTCTGGTTGTGGTACCCGGGGATCGGAATGTCATAGGCCATTGCCATCACGTCATCGTGCGAATCCACCCAGTGGCAGATTCCACGGCCCTCCTTATTGGAAGTGTGCTGGACATGGCCGTAAAAACGTATGGGGTACAGGTAATCAGGGCGGGGCAGTTCCCAGGGATAGCCTTTTCGCAGCCAGTTGTCCGCCGTTTCGACCTGGAAGCCGTCAATGATTTTCTGGTAAAAAATCCCGTATTCATAGCGCATGCCATAACCGCCCGCGGGGATACCCAGGGTGGCCAGTGAATCCATGTAGCAGGCGGCGAGACGACCCAGACCTCCGTTGCCAAGCCCGGCTTCGATGTCAGACTGCTCAATCTGCTCCAACTCGAGCCCCAGCTTTTCAATGGCCCGGCACACCTCCTTTTTGAAATCAAGATTGACCAGGTAATTGCTGAGGGCGCGGCCCACAAGGTATTCCATGGACAAATAGTAAATGCGCTTGGGGTCTTTGGTAAAATAACGGTTCTGTGTCTCGATCCATTTTTCCACGAGACGGTCGCGCACGGTCAGGGCGATGCTGTTGTAGTAATCCATGATCGTCGCCGTTCGGGGCGATTTCGCCTGCGAGTATTTCAGATGCTGGGAAATGGAGTCTTTGATCACGTCCATGCCGTTCTTTTCCGACGGACTGCTGGATTTGGTTTCTGGCACGCTATCATTCATAATCAGCTGTCCATAGATGGAAGATGGTGGAGTCATACGGACGAGACAAGTTTCCGATCCGTATCAACCCGGAATTGGTTCTGAAAGAGGGGTTGATGAATCTAATTTAAGGCTGTTCACGGGATAAACCAATGGAAATTTCGGAGTGGAACCGGGTTTTGCAGGAGGTGGACATGACTCCAAGTGCTCGCCGGTCTTTTTTGCAGTTGGTGGAACGGTACCGGAAAGGGCCCGACCCTTCGCTGGACTGGGATGAGATTCGATCTCCGCGGACGGACAAGCTGGTGCCCCATGAAAAACTGGAACCTCCGGGCGAGGACGGGGGCAGGGAAGGATTGTCCCGCCTCGTGGTTTGCAAACTGAACGGCGGGCTTGGGACCAGCATGGGGTGCTCCGGGCCAAAGTCGCTGATTCCCATTCGCGAGGGACGCACCTTCCTCAATTTCATCGTGGACCAGTTGCAGGAGCTGGAGCAAACCTGGGCGGTGCGCGTGCCGCTGATTTTGATGAACAGTTTTTATACTGAAGAGCAAACGAAGGCGGCCCTCTCCGGTTGTCCGCCGTCGCAGCAGATCGAGTGTTTCACGCAAAACCGGCTTCCCCGGCTGGATAAGGAAACGGGGCGGCTTCTTGGTGAGGAAGAGTTTGGACAGGAGGCGTGGTACCCGCCGGGGCATGGCGATCTCTATACCTGCCTTGGGGATCAGGGTCTTCTCGACCGCCTGCTTGCCGACGGCAAAAAGCTTTTGTTTGTATCCAACGCCGATAACCTGGGGGCGACGCCCGATCCCGCCATCGCCCACCATATGCTGAAGCACAACATTCCTTTTCTTATGGAGATGACAGCGAAGACCCCCGCGGATGTCAAGGGAGGGACGTTGTATGAGGATAATGACGGACGGCTTCACCTGCTGGAGGTGGCTCAAGTGCCTGCGGAGCATATGGAATCGTTTTGCAGCACTGAAAAGTTCAAGGTGTTCAACACCAACAACATCTGGATTCACCTCGAGCATTTGAAACGCCGGTTGGATGAGGGACCGATGGATCTTAAATTGATCGTCAACGAAAAACCGGTAAACGGCCGATCCATCATTCAACTGGAGACCGCAATGGGGGCGGCTCTTGAGCATTTCGAGCACGCTGTCGGGTTGGTGGTCAACCGCGACCGGTTTTTACCGGTAAAAAAAACCACCGATTTGTTGATGATTCAATCCGACCTGTTTGTGCAGGAAGGGTCTCAATTGCGTCGGAATCCCGCGCGGAAGCAGGCGAACCTGCCAAAGATCACCTGGAAGGGGCCGCTGGAAAATTTCGACGAGTACAGCCGCCGCATTCCGCAGGCTCCCGGCCTGCTGAGTTTGGAGTCGTTGGAGGTGGAGGGCAATGTGTGGTTCCGGGGAGAAGCGACACTGAAAGGAAAAGTGCGTTTGATCAGCCACGGAAATCCGCTGGCCGTGCCGGGGGGTGTGGTGATCGAAAACCAGACCCTGGAGAACTGATTCGGCGGCTTATTGCGTGGCTTCCAGTTCCCGCGCCCGTTTGCGTTTGGTGCGGTACCGAAGGAACAGGCTGATGAGGGCCAACACGATCAGGATGATGAGTGCGACCCGGAATTCGGTCGAACCGATATCCAGAAGGGTGCTTCCGAAAAACCCGTAAGCGTACGCACGCGGCGTCAAACCCAGCACATGGGCAAGGATGTAATGCCGGAACGGCATGGTCGACAGCCCCGCGCCGTAGTTGATCACCGTCACAGGCATGATGGGGATGAGGCTCAACAACCACACCATCGAGAAGCTGAAACGCGTGTCGTCAATCATGTCAGCGCCCAGTTTCAGCTTGCTCTTCACATAGTCATGGCCCATGGTGCGGGCGATCCAGAACCCCAGCGTGCCCCCAGCCGCTGCACCGACCGATGCATACAACGGACCCACCACCGGTCCGAAAGCCAGACCCCCGGCAATGAACAGGGCGATGGAAGGAATCAGGAACAGAGGCCGGATGACAAACACGCCGATGTAAAGAACCGGGCCCCAGACTCCCATCGACAGCACAAAGGCCTGGAACGATTCCGGGGTCAGTTTCACCCCATGCCGGGAAAAGTAAAACCCGGTTCCGAAACCAACCAGAATCAAAATAATGAACTTGATGAAGCGCCGACGCACGGAGGCAGGAATGGTGGATTTGCTTTCTTCCTGACCCGTGGCATCCATAGGTTCTCTTTTCAGGCGTTGTCCGCGACTGGACTTCTACTGCAAAAAGGCTATTAAAACTCGATACAACCATTCTAAAGGAAATCAGGTTTCTTAAAAATAATTAAAAAATAAAGCTTTATATAACTTCGTGGGTGGTAGGAAAATAGGATTGAGTCTTATAGGAATTGGTATTATCAATTGTAGTAGAAATTCTAATTTTTTATTGACTTGCACCTTAAAATAATTAAAAAATAAAGCTTTATATAACTTCGTGGGTGGTAGGAAAATAGGGTTGAGTCTTATAGGAATTGGTATTATCAATTGTAGTAGAAATTCTAATTTTTTATTGACTTGCACCTTAATCCAAGTATACTGGCCACAATTAAGTGTAAGGGGCGAAATGGGTTGCAGGCGGGCCCCTCTGAAAAGGGTACTAAGCGACCGGCACGGTCCGGTTGATAGAAGTTTTGGGGCAATTGGATCCACAGGGGCAGATTGAGTGATCCAAATTTAAATGGGGCAATGTTCAATTTTATTGGGTAAGGGAGGTCCGTTATGAAAAAAGTCCTGTTCGTAGCTGTTATCGCTGTGCTCGCGCTCTGCTTTTCCGCTTCCGCATTTGCTGGAACCCTGAAACCGGGCGACAAGACATCCTGCGTGGATGCCAACCAGATCACTCTGCAAGCCGCAGGTAATTCTTCACATGGGGACGGGGTAAGTGCCAATGCGGTTATCTGGAAATCTTCCAATGCCACCACCATTCCCATCACCTTGGGACCGGGTCAGAACCATGGTCTGGAAGGCGATCGGGGTGTGGGCATGGCCAACAAGCACAGCATGGGTCGTCAGTCGGTTACCTTGACTCACGAACCCAATTTCAGCCGTGGTGATTCGCTGGGCGATATCAGTGGCGAAGTCCGCATCACCAATAATGGAACGGTTGACCTGATGGTCGAATGCAAATAACGCGTTAGTCAGCAAAGAGAGCCGGGCCGCTAAATGGCGGTCCGGCTTTTTTTGTTTCAGTACAGCGCCAGGATCAATCCCCCGAGAAGGATCCGGTAAATGACGAATGGAATCAGCCCGACACGGCTCACCACGGCGAGCAACAGTTTGATTGCGAGGTAACCGGACAGAAAGGCGATTCCAAAGGCCATAGCCATTTGCCCGCTGGTGAATATCAATGCTTCCCCGGGTTGTGTGATTACTGACACGGTTTTGTGCAGGCCTGCGGCCAGTATGGCGGGAGTCCCGAGCAGAAAGGCGAAACGCGCCGCGGCGGGTTGGGACAGATTCATGAAAAGCCCGGCGGCGATGGTGATGCCGGACCGCGACGTGCCGGGAAACAAGGCCACGGCCTGAGCACATCCGATCAACAGAACCTGCCTGAAGGACAATCCGGTCAGTTCCGCTTCTCCCCGGTCAGTGCGGGATGCCCCCCGGTCCGCCCACCAGAAAACGAATGACCAGAATATAAGATTGCCTCCGACGAATGTCGGGCTTCGAAGGTTCCCCTCGATCCAGTCACCGAGCGACAATCCGATCACGCCTGCCGGTACGGTTGCCACGATGATACCCCATGCAAGACGATGCCGTGCGGGCTGGTTCTTTTTGTCGAACAGCGCACACAGCAGTTGCGAGATCTCTCTTCGGAAGAATATGATGATGGCGAGCAGGGTGGCCAGGTGCAGGATGGCATCCATAGCCAGCCCCTGGTCCTCGAATTCAAACAGGATGGGCACCAGGATCAAATGCCCGGAGCTGGAAACGGGTAAAAACTCGGTCAGGCCCTGGATCAGGCCCAGTAGAATTGCCTGGAGGTCTTCCATTCGCACCTATGCGTTCCGATACAAGAAAAATTAAAGGCTGGATCGTATTTTTTGTCGTTCTCGGGGTCGTTGCCCTCAGTAATCAGAGGCTGGCGATGACTGACCCGGAAAACACCTACCCGAAGCGCATCAAGCGGGCGGTGCGCCTGTTTTTCAATCCCCCGGCAAACGAGCTCGACCGCCACCTCATCGGCAAGGATATCGAATGCCGGACACCGCACCGGCTGTATGGTCAGGTGGCCGGGGCTACGGTTGTGGTCAAGGCGGATCATTCGGTCGGCGCCGGGGTGTTCATCGGTCCGCGCCTCATTGCGACAGCGCGGCACGTGGTGGATGGAAAATCGATCGAAGTGGTGCTTCCGGAGGTCCCAGGTGACGATTTGGCCCGGCCGGGGAGGACGATCGAAGTCGATTCCGTGCATCGGGTGCGGAACCTGGATCTGGCGTTCATCCAAACCCGGGGTTCTTACCCCTCCTACCTGGATCTGAAGGTGAACCCGGATGGTGAGGACGATCTGATGATCGTCGGGCATCCCAATCGCAAATACTACTCTCTGCAAAAAGCCCGGATCAAGAAAAAAGATGTGCTGGAGAAATCCGAGTTCATCCTGTTCAAGGACAACGAAGTGTTTTTTGGCAATTCCGGCGGCGCCATCGTGGCCTGCGACGGGGGTCTGATGGGGGTGGTGAGCATGATGAGCAATTACCAGAATTCGGCATTCAAACAAGGCATCGGCATCAATGCCCGCACCATCCTGGACCATGCGCGCAAACTCAATCTTATTTAGGGTTTCCGGACATTCGAAGGGGCCTAAACCCCCATTTATAAAATTGATACGGCGGGTTAAAATATGCTATCTTTACGCTGGCTTGGGAGGACGTTGGTATATTATAAGGGTTAAGGCCGAATGCCATTCCGGGCGCCTGCCTGAAGGTTTTGCCCACCCCCTCTGTATCTCGCACTGAGTCCGCCGGACCTGCTTTTTATAACATCTGATAAAAAAAGAATTTGAAGGATGAATGAATTTCCACGCATTCAGCGTTTGCCCCCTTATGTGTTCAACATTGTCGGTGAGTTGAAACTGCAGGCCCGCCGCCGCGGAGAAGACATCATCGATTTTGGCATGGGCAACCCGGACCAGGCCACGCCCCAGCACATCGTGGACAAGCTGGTGGAGGCCATCCAGAAACCGCAGAATCACCGTTACTCGCTTTCCCGTGGCATACCCAAGCTGCGGCACGCGATCGCGGATTGGTATCAGCGGGAGCATGGGGTGTACATTGACCCGGAGACCGAAGCCATCGCCACCATCGGCTCGAAAGAAGGTATTTCATCCCTGGCGCTCGCTATCACCGGGCCCGGTGACAGTGTGCTGGTGCCAACGCCGACGTACCCGATTCACACCTACGCCTTTATCCTGGCAAATGCGGACATCACTTCCGTACCCCTGAATAAAGACGTCGATTTTTTTGAAGCCCTGCTGAAGGCGTTCAAACAGAGCTGGCCGCGGCCCAAAGCCCTTATCATCAATTTTCCGCACAACCCGACTACGCAGGTGGTGGACCTCGATTTCTTCGTCAAGGTGGTGGACTTCGCCCGCGAGCACAAGTTGATCGTGATCCATGATTACGCTTACGCCGATCTTGTTTTCGACGACTACCGCGCACCCAGCCTGCTCCAGGTGCCCGGCGCCAAGGACGTGGGCGTGGAATGCTTCACGCTGTCTAAAAGCTACAACATGCCCGGCTGGCGGGTGGGTTTCATGGTCGGCAACCGTGAGATCATCCACGCGCTGTCCCGCATCAAGAGTTATCAGGACTACGGCATGTTCCAGCCGATCCAGATCGCGTCCATCATCGCGCTCAACGGGCCCCGCGATTGTGTGAATGAGATCCGCGACATGTACAAGGCCCGGCGGGACGTGTTGTGCTCCGGGCTCAACCGCATCGGATGGCCGGTGGAGCCGCCCAGGGCCACCATGTTTGTCTGGGCGGAAATCCCCGACCAGTTCAAGCAGATGGGGTCGCTGGAGTTTTCCAAACTGCTTCTCGATAAAGCCAAGGTGGCGGTCTCGCCGGGCATCGGATTCGGCGACGGCGGCGATCATTTTGTCCGTTTTTCCCTTGTGGAAAACGAGCACCGCATCCGCCAGGCTGTTCGGGGCATCCGTGAAATCTTCTAATTCAACCTACTTCGCTTCTTTATGAAACCTGTAAAAATAGGCTTGATCGGATTCGGTACCATTGGCGCCGGCGTGGTGCGCATCCTGCAAAAAAACCGGCAGAACATTTTGGACCGTTTGGGAACCTCGGTGGAGGTGGTGTGTGTTGCCGACCTCGATATCAAGACCCCGCGTGGTGTGGAAGTGGACCAGAACATCCTCACCACCAATGCGTACGATGTGGTCAACCATCCGGAAGTGGATGTGGTGGTGGAGTTGATCGGGGGGTACGAACCCGCCCGCGACCTCATCCTGAAAGCCTTCGAGCACGGCAAGCATGTGGTCACCGCCAACAAGGCCCTGTTGGCCAAGCACGGCGATGAACTGTTCGCTGCGGCGGAAAAGCACAAGGTGAACCTCGGTTTCGAAGCGGCCGTCGGGGGAGCGATCCCCATCATTCGTTCCATCCGCGAGGCATTCGTCGCCAACCGCATCGAGGCGATTGAAGGCATCGTCAACGGCACCGCCAACTACATCCTCAGTAAAATGTCCGACGAGGATCTGGATTTCGAACTCGTGCTGAAGGAAGCACAGGAGAAGGGGTTTGCCGAAGCAGACCCGACCTTCGACGTCGAAGGCATCGACTCCGCGCACAAGATAGCCATTTTAAGCCGCTTGTCTTTCGGCACCTCCGTCAATTTCGATGACATCTACATCCAGGGCATCAGCCGCATCACCCCGGTCGATATCAAGTGCGCCCGCGAGTTCGGTTTCCGGATCAAACTGTTGGCGGTTTCCAAGTTCGATGGAAAAGAGTTGGACATCCGCGTGCACCCGGCTATGATCCCGGAGGCCAAACCGATGGCCAACGTCAACGGGGTGCTGAACGCCATCATGGTCCGCGACGACCTGATGGAGGAAAACGTGCTGGTGGGGCACGGTGCGGGGTCCCTGCCGACGGGCAGTGCGGTGGTGGGCGACATCGTGGAGATCGCCCGGAACATCCTTTCCGGGGCCTCAGGCCGGGTGCCGGCACAGTCGTTCCAGACCCACAGCGTTAAAAAAATCCCGCTCAAACCCACCCGGGAAATCGAGGGAGAATATTTTCTACGCTTTCTCGTGCAGGACAAACCGGGTGTATTGTCCAAAATTTCTGGTATTCTTGGGCAACACTCGATCAGTATCGAGTCCATGATCCAGCGGGGACGGGATATGGACGGCAAGGGCGTTCCCCTCGTGATGATGACACACCAGGCAAAAGAGAAAAACATTCAACAGGCTTTAAAAGAAATCGAACAATTGGACGTGGTATGCGAGAAAACGGTTCTCATAAGAGTGGAGAGGTAGCTCTCGAATTCGACGCCTGGTTTCAGTGCATCAATGGCTGTTCCGGCCGGTATGAATTGAATGAGGTGATTTACAACTGCCCGCATTGCGGCGATTTGTTGGAAGTCACGCACGACCTCGAACGGCTGAAAAAACGCTCGGCGGAAGAATGGAAAAACCTGTTTGACGAACGATACCGTCGTCACGACTGGCCGTATGGCAGTTCCGTTTGGGGCAAAAAGGAACTGGTCTGTCCGAACGTGGATAACGACAACATCGTCTCCACCTATGAAGGGGGAAGCAACCTGTTCTGGGCGGAGCGGCTGGGCCAACAGTTGGGCCTTGAAGAATTGTGGGTCAAGCAGTGCGGCATGGCGCATTCGGGTTCGTTCAAGGACCTCGGTATGACGGTGCTGGTTTCGATGGTCAAACAGATGCGAACCGAAGGGCAGGACATCAAGGCCGTTGCCTGTGCTTCCACCGGCGATACCTCCGCCTCGCTGGCCGCCTATTGCGCGGTCGCGGGCATTCCGGCCATCGTGTTCCTGCCGCGCAACAAGATTTCCATGACCCAGCTCATTCAACCCATCACCCATGGGGTGATGACGTTTTCGCTGGATACCGACTTCGACGGCTGCATGAAGATCGTCAAGAGCATCTGCCAGGAAAAGGAAATTTACCTCGCCAACTCGATGAATTCGCTTCGCCTCGAAGGGCAGAAGACCATCAGTTTCGAGTTGACCCAGCAGTTCGACCAGGAGGTGCCGGACTTCATCATCGTTCCCGGCGGGAACCTGGGCAACGTCAGCGCCATCGGCAAAGGGTACGAGATGATGTACGAACTGGGCATCATCAACAAGCTTCCACGGCTGGTTTGTGCGCAGGCGGAACGGGCCAATCCGCTGGTACGCAGTTTCAAACGCGGATTCAAATCCTTTAAATCGATCCAGGCGCGCAAGACCCTTGCCAGCGCCATTCAGATCGGGGCGCCGGTCAGCGTGAAAAAAGCCATCCGTGCTTTGCAGAAGTTCGACGGCATTGTCGAGGAGGCCACTGAAAACGAACTGGCCAATGCCGCGGGGCGCGCCAACAAGACAGGTCTGTTGTGCTGCCCGCACACCGGGGTGGCCCTGGCGGTCATGGAAAAACTGCTCAAGCGCGGGGTGATCAAAAAGAACCACCGGGTGGTCGTCATTTCAACGGCCAACGGATTGAAGTTCACCGACTTTCTTGTTAAATACCATTCCAATACCCTTCGAGGGGTCGAACCGGAATGCCTGTTCAAACCATTTGAACTTCCGGCTGACGAGACCCGCATCAGGCATACCATCAACGAAGCGTTGAACGGCAACCTGACAGTTTGACCGGAAGGGGCCTTTCCGTATGAAACCTTTTGGTTTGGAACTCATCGAATACCAATAACCGGATATGCTGACGGGTGTCGTCATAATGGATGGCTCCCCTTGTTGAGTCAGAAAGGATAGAGACATGGCGGAGGATGTAAAGAAAGTAGCGATCATCGGGTCGGGTCCGGCGGGTCACACCGCGGCCATTTACGCCGCACGGGCCAACCTGGAACCGTTCATGTATGAGGGATACGTGGTCGGCGGCTCCGCAGGCGGCCAGTTGACCACCACCACCGACGTCGAAAACTATCCCGGGTTTCCTGATGGCATCAACGGACCTGAATTGATGCAATTGTTCCGTCGCCAGTCGGAACGCTTCGGTACGCAAATGGTTCAGGAGGATGTGCACGAAGTGGATTTCTCCAAACGTCCTTTCCGTATCAAGGGCGACAAGACCGAAGTGCTCGCCCATTCCGTCATTATTTCCACCGGCGCCACTGCCAAACGCATGGGGGTTCCAAACGAAGAGAAGTTGTGGAACCAGGGCATGTCTGCCTGTGCGGTGTGCGACGGGGCGCTCCCGTTTTTCCGCAATCAGCCGCTCATGGTGATCGGTGGCGGCGACACAGCAGTGGAAGAGGCCACCTACCTCACCAAGTTCGGCACCGTGGTGTATCTGGTGCATCGCCGAGATGAGTTACGTGCTTCCAAAATCATGCAGGAGCGTGCGCTCAAAAACGAAAAGATCGAAATGGTGTGGGACACGGTGCTGGATGACGCCATCGGAGACCAGTATGTTACCGGCGCGCGTGTGCGCAATGTCAAAACCAACGAAACACGGGACATCGAGGTTGCGGGTATCTTTTACGCCATCGGTCACACGCCGAACACCCAACCCTTCCAGGGTCAGATCGATCTCGATGAAACCGGTTACATCAAGATCAAACCCGGTTCCCAGGAAACCAGTGTGGAAGGCGTTTTTGCCGCCGGAGACGTGCACGATCACAAATACCGGCAGGCGGTGACCGCCGCGGGAGCCGGATGTGCCGCTGCCCTGGAAGCCGAGCGCTGGCTGGGTGAACAGGGCCTCGCCTGACCCTTCCTGAAAACCGTTCCCATTTTCACCGGCGGTAAATACCCGTCCCCTGCCTTGACCCTCCCGGTCGCGCATCTTATTAAATTCTCAGTATGGCTTTCAGGCAAGGAGAATAAAGATGCGTTTCGACAAAATGACCATTAAATTGCAGAACGCCGTGATGGAGGCTCAGTCGCTTTGCGAAGGGGAGCGCCAGCAGGCCATTGAATGCGAACATCTGCTCGTGCCGCTGTTGAATGATGCCGAAGGCATTGCGCCTGTTTTGATCGGCAAAGTCGGCGCGGACAAGGCGCGACTGGTGGCCGATCTGGAAGAACAAATCAACAAATACCCCCGCGTCGAAGGGGCCGGTGGCCAGGTTTATCTTTCGCCCGACCTCAAAGGCATCCTGGACAAGGCCTTTGAAGAAGCCCGGCAAATCAAGGACGAATTTTTGAATGCCGAACACGTCCTGCTTGCAGTAGCGGGGGACAGCAAATCCCGCGCGGGCAAATTGTTCAAGTCCCACAGCATCAAACGTGAAGAACTCCTGCAGGCGCTCACCACCCTCCGAGGTTCGCAGCGGGTCACCGACCAGAATCCCGAAGCCAAATACCAGGTGCTTGAAAAATACTGCATCGATCTCACCCAGAAAGCCAGTTCCGGAAAACTCGATCCCGTGATCGGCCGTGATGCGGAAATCCGCCGCGTGGTGCAGGTGTTGTCGCGCCGCACCAAGAACAATCCGGTGCTGATCGGGGAGCCGGGCGTGGGCAAGACCGCCATTGTGGAGGGGCTGGCCCAGCGCATTTATCATGGTGACGTGCCGGAAGGCCTCAAGGAAAAACGCATCATCGCGTTGGACCTCGCCGCGTTGGTAGCGGGGACCAAGTACCGCGGCGAGTTTGAAGATCGCCTGAAAGCGGTGCTCAAGGAAATCAACAGCAGTGAAGGGGAGATCATCCTGTTCATCGACGAATTGCACACGCTCATTGGTGCAGGTTCGGCCGAAGGTTCGATGGACGCCTCCAACATGCTGAAACCCGCACTGGCACGCGGGGAACTGCATTGTGTTGGGGCCACCACCCTGCGCGAATACCGCAAATACATTGAAAAAGACGCAGCGCTGGAACGACGGTTCCAACCCGTCCTGGTGGGCGAACCTTCGGTGGAAGACACTATTTCCATCCTGCGCGGTCTCAAGGAAAAATATGAAGTGCATCATGGGGTGCGCATCCAGGATGCGGCGATCCTCGCCGCGGCGCGGTTGTCCCATCGTTACATCTCTGACCGCTTTCTGCCTGACAAGGCAATCGATTTGATCGACGAGGCGGCTTCGAGCCTGCGCATGCAGATCGATTCGCTGCCGGCAGAGATCGACGAATACCAGCGCAAGATGATGCAGCTGGAAATTGAGCGCGAGGCTTTGAAAAAGGAGTCGGATCCGCAGTCCAGGGACCGCCTTCAGAAAATTGAAAAGGAAATCGCTAAACTGGGTGATGCCTGTAATGCGATGAAGGAGCAATGGGAAAGTGAGAAGAAAGTCATCGCCGAGAAACGCGAATTGAAGGAAAAAATCGAGCAGGCCCGGCGCGAGTGTGAAATGGCTGAACGGGAAGGGCGCCTGGGTCAGGCCGCTGAATTGAAGTATGGAAGCCTGCCAAGACTTGAAAAAGAGTTGCAGGACCTGGAGTCCCATCTTTCCCAGGTTCAGACCGAAAAGAAAATCCTGAATGAAGAGGTGGGTGAGGAAGAGATCGCCAGCATTGTTTCACGCTGGACAGGTGTTCCCGTTGAAAAGATGATGCAGTCGGAGAAGAAACGGCTACTGGCCATGGAATCGCAACTGCACCGCAAGGTGGTGGGACAGGACGAAGCGGTCACCGCCGTGTCCAACGCGATCCGCAGAAGCCGGTCCGGCATCCAGGATCCGAACCGACCCATCGGCACGTTCCTGTTTCTCGGACCCACGGGTGTGGGAAAGACCCAATTGGCACGAACCCTCGCTGAGTTTCTGTTCGACGACGAACAGGCAATGATCCGCGTCGATATGTCCGAGTACATGGAAAAACACTCGACCGCCCGGCTCATCGGAGCGCCTCCGGGGTACGTCGGTTACGAGGAAGGCGGGTACCTGACGGAACACGTCCGCCGCCGCCCTTACTCCGTGGTGCTTTTCGACGAAATCGAAAAAGCGCACCCGGATGTATTCAATCTGTTTCTTCAGGTTCTGGACGAAGGACGCCTGACCGATGGGCACGGCAAGACGGTGGATTTCAGGAACACCGTGGTGCTCATGACGTCCAATATTGCCGGCAAGATGATCCAGGAAACCGGAATGCAGATGGGTCAGTTGGAAAAGGCTGGAAAGGCGGACTGGGACCAGGAGTACGAGAGAGTTCAGGAAGCGGTACGACAGGAGTTGCGTCAGCACTTTCGCCCGGAATTTTTGAACCGCATCGACGACATCGTGATCTTCCGCAACCTGTCACGCGAGCAGATAAAGGACATCGTCGATATTCAGGTCGAAGACCTGCGCAAGCGGCTTGCCGACCGGAACATGTCGCTTGAACTGAGCGAGGACGCCAAGGCATGGCTGGCTGAGAAGGGTTACGATCCGGTATTCGGCGCGCGGCCGCTCAAACGGGTTATCCAGAAGTACGTGCAGGACCCTTTGTCTCTGGAACTGCTGGATGAAAAGATTCACGAAGGCGACACCATCCGCGTGGAAAAAGAGAACGACGGCCTGGTGTTTCGCAAAGGCTGACGATTTGTACCGCTACCTCACCCGTCGCCGTTTATGTCGGGGACTTCCACCATACGGCGGTGAAGGGGATAGTACAAGGCCAGCCTGATGGGCCTTTGTTCCCCTCGTGCCCGCAGGATTTCTGCATACGCCTGCAATTGTGTTTTGTATCGCTCTCTTTCCGCTTCGAAGAAAGCATCCAGTTCGCTTCCCTCGTGTTCGCCGGTTTTGTAATCTATAATCCAACGCACCCCTTGTTCATCCACAAATGTCCGATCGAGAATGCGGTTGGAATAAATCGAGTCTTTAGCATAGGTGAGGGCGAATTCGCTTTTTGCATCTTCGTGAGTTGATAAAATCCAGCGCCCTACCTTCTCATCTGCCAATATGTTCTGAAGGGCCCGCACCCCCTTTTCAGCCACGGCCTCTGCCCGGTCAAATGGCAGGCCTTCGTTCAGCAGGGCGGTCTTGAACGCGGTTTTCATGGATTCCGGTTTTTTTGCATCCCATGCAGCGAGTCCCTGATCGGCGATGTCCTTGAAGCACCGGTGCAGCACGTTACCCATGAATCGCGCTTCGTTTCCCGCCCAGAAATAAGGTGGGCGGTCCTCCCGTTCTTCGCGGATGTCGAGGGGACGTCCGGTAGGGATATCTGGGGGTGGAGCAGGGGGTTGAAATCCCTTCGCAAGCCGTTGCAGTCGTAGCGCTTCTGGTTTTGGTTGGTATCCCGCTTGTCCTGGCGCAGGCTCTCGAAGATTCTGTTCCCACTCCGCTTGCAGGAATGGCCAAAGGTGATTGAGCATGGAACCGCTGACCGGAGGCTTGATGATTCCATCGTCGGTCTCGGTGACATGGCCGAACAGGTGGACCTGCTGTTTCGCCCGGGTGATGGAAACATAAAGCAGGCGCCGGGTTTCGTGGTGATCGCGGGTTTTGTCAATATCCCTCAGGAAACGGTAAATGTCCGAGTTGTCGCTCCCGGCTTCTTCAATCGGCGCGAACAGCATGCGATCGTCATGAGTCAGCCAGAAGATCAACTGCTTTTCATTTTTCCCCGTACCCTTGCCGAGTCCCGGTAGGAGCACGAAATCGAATTCCAGTCCCTTGGCCTTGTGCATGGTGAGGATCTGCACCGGATTGCCTTCGACGGTGGGGGGGCGCGCGTAAAGCCGGTCCAGCACGCGTTCAAATTGGTTCAGGGTGTCGGCGTTTCCGGATTGAACGGTTTTAGAAACTTCCTCGAAAAATACGTCAATGTCCTGCCACTGGTTGCGATCGACGCAGGCGGGACCGCCCAGATGGATCCAGCACCCTTCCAGAAGATCGCGAAAGTCCTCACCCG
Source organism: Nitrospina sp. P1_D6 (assembly GCF_052156615.1). Taxonomy (NCBI): domain Bacteria; kingdom Pseudomonadati; phylum Nitrospinota; class Nitrospinia; order Nitrospinales; family Nitrospinaceae; genus Nitrospina; species Nitrospina sp. P1_D6. The sequence goes on from NZ_JBQKUN010000001.1 coordinate 283,938, forward strand.
GAAGGGCCTGGAGAACGGGAGTGAGTTTTTCGATCGTCCGTGTAAGCCGTGATTGGCCGTCTGTGGTAAAAGCCTGCCGGCGTTCCGGATCGTTCATCAACTTCCATACAGGGGTGTCAGAATCCATGCAGCAGAGCCGGTGCACGTCCTCCAGCAACAACCCGCAGAAGGGAGCCCGCAGGATGGACAGCCAGGCGATGCGGTCGTGTGGATCGAGAAGAGCGCGCATGAGTGACCACAGGTCCAGCACGGCAGGGCGGGAGGTGATCTTGTCGATGTCCTCGGCGCGCATAGGTATCCCGGCTTCCTGCAGATGCGGAACCAGTGATTCCAAATGAGTGCGGGACCGGACGAGAATGGCGATGGATGCAACTGGATGATCGCGTTGCAAATCGCGAATGACGTCCACAACCCTCCCGGCTTCCTGTCCTTCCTGCGATTTCAGGAACGGATGGCACACCACCGGGGTTTCCAACCCGGGGTCTCTTTCCGCGTGAGATGGACTGTGGGCAATAGCGCCCCCAAGGTCGGTGGTGGCTGTGGATATGGACTGCTCGTCGAGAGATTGAAAGCAATCATTGATCCATTGAACAAGATGAGCCTGCGACCGGAAATTGGAGCTCAATTGCAACGATTCCAGCAGCACCGGGCCGATGCCGCTTCCTTTTACTTTGTTGAAAAAAGAAACTTCGGCGTCGCGGAACCGGTAGATGGACTGCATGGGGTCGCCGACGATGAAAAGCGTGCGTCCGTCCCCGGGGGTCCAGCCTTCGGTCAGCAGGGAAAGCAACTGATATTGTTTGTAAGAAGTGTCCTGAAATTCATCGACGAGGATGTGCTGCAGTTTGAGGTCGTACTTCAACAACAAATCGGAAGGGGTCATCGGCTTACCCAGGGATTTCAAGGCCGACAGAGACAACTCAGAGTAATCCGTGTTTCCGGACTCGATGAAGACCCTTCTCAGGGTTTTTTCGATTTCCGGGAGTAAAAGAAACATCGAACTCAGAAATTCCCATTCCTGGTCTTCAAAAAAGGGTTTTGGCAAATTGGTGACATGGGACAGGGCCTGCGCAAAAGCTGTGTCCTCGCGCAAGGATTCCAGGATGTTTTGATACTCCTCTTTGAGGGCTGGATCGCCTCCGTCGTTTTTCGCGGGAAAACCGGACCTCTTATCCATTTTTTTTCTGAAGGCCCCTTGATCGGTGACCAGCAATTTGGCAATGGCCTGCCACAAGGGCAGGTTCTCGGCAAGTGGTTCCGGAAACCGGGTCATATCCTTTAGAACCACCAATGGGTTATCCGGATCCGTGGTTTGCAGGTTGTTTCCCGCGTATCGGAACAGAGGGAGCAATTGAGTAACCAGGGAGCCTCCAAAATGACGGCAGGCTTCCACAAGGCGGGCCTCGATGAGGTCGGAGAGGGCGCGCTCTTGCAGTTCCCGGCTTTCGGATGAAGAAGGCGTATCCAGATCGGTTGAAAAAAAAGTCAGCATCCAGCGATCGCGCTTCTCCAGCAGTTGCACCATACGTTCGACGAATTTGTTTTTGTCGTTGTCGAGCCGCATCAGCAAATGCCTTGCCGCATCCCCTACCGGTGAAATTTCTTCAACCCGTGCTAGCATGCGCCATGCGGTTTTGCGGTAAAGGTCTCCTGCATTTTCCTCAACCCCTAGAAGCGAACCGATGCCGGAAAGAACCGGGGTCTGTCGGATCAGGGACATACAGAAGGAGTCGATTGTTTGCACCTTCAGGCGGGTGGGATTTTTCAAAAGGTTCCAACCATGCTTTCTGTCCTGCTCCAGAGCTTCCTGCGCCAGGTGGTATGTTTTCAGGCTGTGCGGGGAATCAGGCGGAGGTTCGTTGGCGGCCTTCGTGAGCGCTTTCAGGATTCGCGTCTGCATTTCTCCTGCCGCCTTGCGGGTGAAAGTCATGGCGAGAATGTGCTCCGGCTTATCCACCTTCGCGAGGAGGAGGAGCAACCGCTGGATCAAGAGTTCCGTTTTGCCGGAACCCGCCGGTGCCTGCACAATGAAAGACCGGGTGGGATCGAGCGCCCGGTCGCGTTGATACTGGTCGTGGATCGGCACGTTCATGATTCCGCCCCGTCTTCTTCTTCCGGAGATTGCTGAAGGAGTTCCGCCTTCCGGCAAAGGGTGGGGAGTTCACAATGGTTGCACGGGCTCTGCCTTTCCAGGGGATCGACCTCCAGTGATCCTTGTAAAAAATTCTGGGCGGTGGCGGACAGTCTGGATTTCCAGAATTCGATGGCCTGGTCCCAGTCTTCAAATCCCCCTTGTTCCGCGGATTTGTTTTTGACTCCCGGCAAATTCAGGGAATCGCGACCGACACCCTTGAAGTTGCACTGGCTTCTGGCCACGCGGGCGAACAGGATGGCGTCGGAGGGATGAGCGAGGCAGTATAGGGGAAGTTGCGGTTCCCGGATTCGGTCCTCATGCCAGCCTGTTGTGGGAAAATTTCTCCCTGTTTTGTAGTCGATCAAAACCGTATTGGATTTGGCCACACGATCTACGCGATCGATCTTTAGGTGCAGATGCAGGTTGTCGAAAGAAAATTCCAGCGGGGTTTCTGTGTTTACGACCTCAAAGTCTTCTCTTGCCTGTTCCAAAGCCAACCATTCTTTAACAAGATTGACCAGTCGCTGACGCTCCAGCTTTCTAAATTCATCCTGCCCAAAAAATAAATTCCGGTTCGCGGACAGAACGTCACCGACCAGGGCTTGGATGACTTCGGACAGGGTTCCATCGGCTGCCAAACGATCGAGAGCCTGTTTGGTTTTGACCTCCCGCCAGAACCCCTCCAGGATGGCGTGAACGAGGTTGCCACGGGCCAAGGCATCCATTTCGACTTCTTTGGGTTGGATATCCCTGATTTTAAGGCGATGCAGGGCGAATGCGCGAAAGGGGCATTCGGCCTGATGCTTGAGGACGGCATAGCCTCCTCTCAGGGTTTCCAATTCTTCTGGTTCAACCTGAATACGGGATCGGTCTGCCATCTCTTCCAGAATACTGTGTTCCTGGAATTGATCGATGAGGCGGTTCGAAGAAAATTCAATGGCAGGAGGCTCCCATTCATTCCATGGTGACAATAGGGGACTGGGGAGATTCTCTCGGTCTTTGACCAAAGACGGATAACTGATTTGGATTTCCGGTGATGAATTTAAAAGCCGGAACAGGATGGTTTCGTAAAACTGCAAAGTTCGGTTGGGTGTGCAATGCGGCAGGTTATGTTTGCGTTGGAGGGTGAAAGGGATGTAGGGATTTGGGTCGTTATGAGGGGGCAGGGCGTCCGCCTGGCAACCTAGAATCCACACATGATCGAACTGCATGCCCGCCGATTCCAGAAGGCCGACCACCTGAATCGGTTCCTCCCGCGTTTTGGGCTGAAAGATTTTGTCGCGGACAATGTGCGTGAGTGTGGTCATGACCGTGGCACGGTCGATGTTGCCCGACACGCCATCCAGCGTGGCCAGTTCATCCAGGCATTCATTCCATGCGTCGTGAATCTGAAATTCCCGGCTGGAAAGACCCCTTCCACCGCGCGGCCAGTTCATCTCGTGCAACAGCCGGGCGATAGCCTTGCCCCATTCACTCGGGCGGCGTGTTCCTTTTGAATCCAGCCAGTTTTTCCATTTATCAAGGAATGAGGAAAATCCGGGATTGTCCTGCAGGTTTTTCAATTTAAACAATTGATTCAAAGTCACCCGGACGGGGTGATGCCGGCGCAGGATGAGATCCCAATTCAAGCGCGCGGACTCCTCTTTCACCCAATCTGCAAAATAAGGCGAGCGGAGAATCTGCGATACCATGAGCGTGGAAAAGACGGGACGAGGACAGGCGAGCAGTTGCAGCGCCAGGTCCACCATGCGTTCCTGAGTGAGCGATGTGCCGAGGGAGATGTTGAACGGCGCTTCCTTGCCCTGCCAGCAGTAAACCGATTCAGGAGCCAGTTCTGCTTTCAATTCACGCACCAGCATTTCACGGTAGTCGTCCATTTTGGTGACAACAATGCCGATGGTTTTTCCGGGTTGCATGACCGAGCGAATCCAGCGGGCGCATTGAATGACTTCCGTTTTCGGGTCGGGGTAACGCCGCACTTCACCCTTCCATTGATCCTTCTTTGTAGAGAGGACTTTTTCGGAAGAAGGCGGTTCATCCGGATACCAGAAAATTTTCACATTGCGTGTTTTTAAAAAATTGATGAAGCGTTGCAGTTGCGGGGTGATCTCGTCGAATCCGGCTAAGGTGATGGAGAGCGGGACCGGGATGGTTCCCCCCTCCATGCTTTTTTGCACAGCGGGCAGGAGTTCTGCCGCATCGAGTGCGTCCCACCGTCTCAATCGGTCGCGGTACTGCGTCTGCCAGCGATAATACGCGGTGGCCTCGTCAGAAAGGTTGAAAAGATCCGGTTTGTCGGCTACTTCGTATTGCTGGATCAGTTCATAGGCTTTCGCCGCATCCTGAGCTGCACCCTGAAAGTGCATGATGTCGAGCCGTTCGGATTGCACGTCATCCTGGATGATGCGTTCCCAAAGCTTTTGGGCTTGGAGGGACGAAAGAACGTGTTGGCGTGGCCAAGAGGCGATCCAGGTTTCTTTCAACCATGCATCGAAGGGTATGATACTGGGCGTATCCCAGACTTTGTGAGATGCGGATTGATTCCGGTTGTGTTGAAGGGTCAGCCAACGGGCAAGTCGAACATTGACTGTGAGGATCAGTGTATTTGGATCCACAGGCGCGGGCATCGACGGTTTGAGTTATGTAGAAATGGAGAAAGGTTTTACCGGGAAAACGCATTGTCCCGGCGAACGTGGATCGAATACGGTGGCGTTCGATCGATATTCAGCGGCCGCCCTTTAAATTGCTTGGGAATGTTACGGGGTGGCCTGAACCCAGACTTCGCCTTTGGAAGTGGTTTCGCGTTTCCAGATGGGCGTGGTTCGCTTGAGTTCGGCAATCGCCCACTCGCAGGCTTTGAACGTTTCCTGACGGTGTTCGCCGCAGGCGATGATGAGCACGATGTTTTCACCGATGTCGATGTGCCCGATGCGGTGGATGATGCTCATGTCAATGATGCCGAAATCCTTTATAGCTTTCTCGCGGATTTCCTCCAGCTTTTTTTCCGCCATCTGGGGGTAATGCTCGAAATTGAGTTCGGTGATGTTTTCGCCCTTGTTCAACTCCCGGCCCGTGCCCAGAAAGGTGGTGATGCCGCCGATGTTGCGCGACGACTTCTTCATCATTTCGATTTCTTCATGGATGTTGAAGTCTTCTTTCTGAATGCGGACTTTGGATTCCGTTGCCGTGCTCATGAAATGTTCCTCACCAAAAGATCAAAGGCCGCCGGAGAAGGGCGGAAGGAGCGCGATTTCGTCACCGTCCTTCACAACCGTATCCAGAGGCACCACGTCGTAGTTGATAGAGATCATGATTTTTTTCTGACGCACCATTTCGCCGATCTGCGGCAGGGATTTGCCGATCATGTGCGTGAGACCTTCGAGAGTGACTTCTCCCTCCAGCTCGAACCGGTCTTCCTCCTTGCCCGCCATCTGCCGGAGATTGGCGAAATACTTGACGGTCACCATGCTTTACGCCTCCGAAACCTGTTCGCGGGTGAAGGTGCCGGACTTGCCGCCGGCCTTGTAGGTCAACCCGATTTCATTGAAAAACATGTCGCGGTCCACTGCCTTGCACATGTCGTAGATGGTGAGCGCCGCCATGGAGACGGCGGTCAATGCTTCCATCTCCACTCCGGTTTTGCCGGTGACTTTCACCGTCGCCGTGATGTGGATGGAGCACAGGCCGCTGGCGTCCGGTTCCGGCTGTTCCTTGAACTGGATGTCCACCCCGTTCAGCATGAGCGGGTGGCACATGGGGATGACGTCGGAAGTCTTTTTCGCTCCCTGGATGCCTGCCACCTGCGCCACAGCCAGCACGTCGCCTTTTTTGATCTGCCCTTCCTGGATGAGCCGCAGGGTCTCCGGCTGCATGAATACCGTTCCCTGGGCGGTGGCGACCCGCTGGGTGACCTGTTTTTCGGAAACGTCCACCATGCGGGCGCGGCCTTCTTCGTTGAAATGCGTCAGCGGATTGCTCATGATATGTATCTTACAATAAAACCCATTGAACTTTAACCAGTCACGCCGGTTTTTTTTCTTCCGGAGGCTCGTACAGACCGATCCGGTTGCCATCCGGATCGAGGAACGTCGCCAGTTTTCCGTAGGGGTATTCCTCGATATCGTGGGCAAACGCAACCCCCTTGTTTTTCAATACCTCCACCACCAGTTCGATGGGCCGGGCTTCCAGGTGCACCCTGGCCCCGGCCTTCGCTTCGGGGTCCCACCGATCCACGCGTCGAAGCGCCAGGCGCTGGCCGTTGAGGTCGAATTCCGCCCAGTCGTTCTCTTTGAACATCAGTTTCATGCCGAGCACGTTCTGATAAAATGCGACGGCCCGGTCGAGGTCCAGAGTGCCGTAGTGGACGAAGGCAATTTTCAGAGTCAGGGGATGGTCCAAAGCGGATCTCTCAAAAGGGGAACAGAGTGGGGTTTCTGTCTACCATATAGTAGGAGTCCTGAGTATGAGATTCAATGGTCTTGTCAAATCAAGTTGGCCGTTGAGTTCCTGGTTGTGGATTCTGGGTCTCACGTTGATGGTCGTCGAACCGGAACCTGCCTGGTGTGTGGAAAAACAGTGTGTGGTCCTTTTGCATGGCATTGCCCGTACCAGTGCGTCCATGGCCCCGCTGGCCGAATTCCTTGAGGAAGATGGTTATTTCACAATCAATATCGATTACCCGTCCACCGACCATTCCATCGACGAACTGGTGGAACGTGTGCATGAAAAATTGTACGCCTCATCCTGGGTGCCGGGATGCACCACGCACTATGTGGGATACTCGATGGGGGCATTGATTGCGCGGGGACTCATCCACAAACATCGTCCGGAAAAGATGGGGCGCGTGGTGCTGTTGGCGCCGCCCAATCGGGGCAGTGAGGTGGCCGATTTCTGGAAGAACAATTTCCTGTACGAATGGCTGTACGGTCCTGCGGGCCAGGAATTGGGCACGCAGAAAAATGCATATCGCGACCGCTTCGGAGAAGTTGATTTCGAGGTCGGAGTGATCGCAGGAGACCGTTCGATCGACCCGCTGTCTTCAGCCATCATCCCGGGACCGGACGACGGCAAGGTGGCGATTCCGCGCACCCGGCTTCCCGGCATGAAGGACCACATTGTGGTTCATGCCACGCACACCTTCATCATGAAAAATGAAGAGGTGATGAAGCAGACCCTGTTTTTTCTCAAGCACGGCGCTTTTATGCAAGAGAAATGAGTATGAGTCATAAAACCCGGGTGGGCATTCTGCTTGCTATGACGGTCCTCAGCGTGCTGGCGGTATTTTCGTTTCCGCCGGTGGGGCAGGACCCGGACTATCACAGCTTCGCCGATACGTATTCGCTTCTGGGCATTCCCAATTTCGGGAATGTTGTTTCCAACCTGGCATTCGTTGTGGTGGGGCTGATGGGTCTGGTGGTGTTGAGGAAAGTGTCCCAAAGGCCCGGTAGTTTTTATTTGCCGCAGGAAAAATGGATATTTTTTATCGCGTTCACTGGCACGATCCTCATTGGCTTCGGCTCCATGTACTATCACTGGTCCCCCGGGGACTCCACTCTGCTGTGGGACCGGCTGCCGATGACCGTGGTGTTCATGTCGGTGTTTGCCGGGGTGCTTGCCGACCGGCTGGGCCCGCGGGTGGGGCTGGCGGCGCTGGGTCCGCTGGTGTTTGTCGGTCTTGCGTCGGTGCTGTACTGGGACCACACGGAAACGCTGGGGCAGGGCGATCTGCGTCTTTACGTGCTGGTGCAGTTTCTGCCGATGATTCTCATTCCCCTGTTATTTTTACTGTTTCCGCCACGCTACGGCGGTTCGGTGGCGTTTGTGAAAATCCTGGCGTGGTATGTGGTGGCGAAGGTCTTCGAACACTTTGATATGTGGATCTACAGCGGTACGGCGGGGATAATGAGCGGCCATACCATGAAACACCTCCTGGCGGGGGCAGCGTTGTTTTTTCTGATCCCCTACCTGCAGGAAAGAAGGCGGGTGGAAGGAGCGGGGACCTGACGGCGTTTTCACGCCCCGTGATTGCTGTTTACCAGTTCCTGCGTTTTGACGTAATCGATCTTGCCCGTTGCCAGCAGGGGGACTTCATCGACCACCATGATCTTCTTCGGGATGCTGAGCTCCCCCAGCCCGTTGGCTTTGACGTGCTGGACGATGGCGTCGCGGGCGGCGTCTTTGTTCGTGGTCACCAGCACCATCTGCTCGCCTTTTTTCTCATCCGGAAGCGTCACCACGGCATGACTGTGGTCCGGCCACAGGTTGGAGAGGTACGATTCCACGGCGGTCAGCGAAATCATCTCACCGCCGATCTTGGCGAAACGCTTGGCGCGGCCCTTGATGGTGATGAAGCCTTCTTCATCGATCTCGACGATGTCGCCGGTGTCGTACCAGCGGTCTTCCGGCGGTTCCAGCACGCCCGGGTTGGTGTGGCGCAGGTAGCCCGCCATGATGTTGGGTCCGGTGACCCACAACCGACCGCCTTCCTCGATGCCGGGAATGGTTTCCAGTTTGTGTTCGATCGCGGGCAGGAAGCATCCGACGCTGCCCGGCTTGTTGAGCATGGGTGTGTTGAGTGACAGGATGGGGGCGGTTTCGGTGGCGCCGTAGCCTTCGAAGATGCGGATGCCGAATTTCTCCGCCCACAATTTCCGTGTTTCTTCCTTTAGTTTTTCCGCTCCGGCGAACATGTAACGCAGGTTGTAGAAGTCGTAAGGGTGCCCGTAGTGCGCGTACCCGGCGAGGAACGTGTCGGTGCCGAACATGATGGTGGCGTTGGTGTCGTAGATGAGCTCGGGTATCTGCCGGTAGTGCAGGGGCGACGGGTAAAAGAAAATTTTGAGTCCGCATAGCGCCGGCAGAAGCGTGCCGCCGGTGAGGCCGAAGGAATGAAACACCGGAAGCGAGTTGAATACGATGTCGGTGGGACCGAGATCGATGCGCGCATTCAGTTGATTGACGTTGGAGACGATGTTGGCATGAGTCAGCACCACGCCCTTGGGCACGCCTTCGGAACCGGAAGTGAACAGAACCACGCAGGGGTTGTCCGGGTCCGTCTCTCCCATGCACGCTTTACGGTAGGCGCGTTCCGGGAACAGGCTGGACAGCACGCCGCGCAATTTGGCGAACTGCCCGATTTCTTTCCTCAGGTCCTCCAGATAAATAATGTTTATTTTCGCGTTTTCCAGCGCGTCGGTGACGTCGTGCAGTTTTCCCTTCTCGATGAACAGGCGCGATGTGTAAACCGTTTTGATCTTCGCGGCGTCGCAGGAGGCGAGCATGTTCTTGGTGCCGACAGAGAAATTGAGCATCGCCGGGATGCGGCCGAAAGCCTGCAAACCGAAAAACGTGACCAGCGCGCCGTTGGCGTTGGGAAGCAGCACGCCGACGTATTCTTTCGGCTGGGTGCCTTTGGCGATGTGCCTGCCGAGAATGAAACAACGCAGGATCAGCTGACGGTAGTTGATGGGTTTGCGTTCGATGTCCTCCGCCACCGCATGCCCTCCGCCGTGGGCACGGCATGCCTCCAGCAGGGCTTCGAACAGGGTTTTCCGTGAATCACTGCTTTCGAACAGCATGTTCGACATCAGCCGGTACAACTGGCTGGCGGCGAGTTTGCGGCGTTTGCGGCCTTTCACCTCATCCGGAACATGGAAAGTACGCGGTTCCAGGAAGGTGAGGGTGATTTTGGGAAACCAGCGCATCGGCACCTTGCCTCGCATGCGCGAGAACGGCGTGTGCTGCGCGCCATCAATTCGTACAGGCAAAACCGGCGCGCCGGATTTGTCGGCGATCATGCCGGGTCCCTCGTAGACCTTCATCAGCGATCCCGTAACCGTGATGCGGCCTTCCGGGAAGATCATCACCCGCGCGCCGTTGCGGATGGCCTCGATGAGTCCGCGGGTGGCAATGGGACTGGTCGGGTCCATGGCAAAGGTGTCCACCAGGGACAGGAACGGCCTCACCATCCAGGACCTTGCAATGTAGGTGTTGATGGCGAAGGTCAGTTTTACCGGAGTGTAGGCGGCGATGAGCGCGGCGTCCAGGAACGACAGGTGGTTGGCGATGATGATGAACTTGCCGTCCGACACTTTTTTGTAATTCTCGAAACCTTTTACTTCCACTTTGTAAAACGTATGAAACAGCCAGATCAGGATCGATTTGACGAGGGCGTCGGGTAGAAGCTGGCAGGTGTAGAGTGCGACGAAGGTATTGAGGATGGCCAGCGTCAAAAACACGCGGGTGACATCGAATCCCATCTTCAGCATGACGGCGGTGCCGACGGCGGAAACCACCATGAACAGGGCGTTCAGCACGTTGTTGCTGGCAATGGTGCGGGAACGGTGGGTGATCTCAGACCGCGATTGAAGGATTGCGTAAAGGGGAACGATGTAGAGCCCGCCACAAAGTGAGATCATGAACATGTCGAACAGGATGCGCCAGCTGGAGAAATGAGTGAGGAACGCTCCGGCGCCGATCAACTCCGTTTCGGTTGAGATGAACGTGCTCTGACTGGCGAAGTACAGGTCGATGATGAACACCGTCATGCCCAGCATGCCGAGCGGCACGTAGGTGGCGACGATCTCGCCTTTCAGCAGGCGGTTGCAGAACAGGGAGCCGACGCCGATGCCGACCGAGAACACGGTGAGGAACAGGGTCACCAGTTCCTCGTTGCCGCCGATGATGTCCTTGCCGTACGTGGGGAACTGGGCGAGGAAGGTGGCGCCGATCAGCCAGAACCAGGAGATGCCCAGAATCGACAGGAACACGTCACGGTTTCCATAGGAATAAAGGACGATGTTCCAGGTTTCCCTGAAAAAATTATAATCGACCTTGAGCTTGGGTGCGGCGGCCTGACGTTTTGGTATATAGAGGCTGCCGACGAAGCCGACGGTGGCCAGCAGGAAGACGAGTCCGGTGACCATCCACACCCCGCCGTCACGCAGGATCAACAAACCGCCGACGATGGTGCCGACAAGGATGGAGACGAAGGTGCCGGCCTCGATCAGTGCGTTGCCGCCTATCAGTTCGTCCTCAACCAGCAGTTCCGGCAGGATTCCGTATTTGATGGGTCCGAAGAACGCCGACTGGGTGCCCATGAGAAACAGGATGGTCAGGAGCAGGTTGACGCTTTCTATGTAGAACCCGTAGCCCGCGCCGATCATGAGGAGTATTTCGACAAACTTGATCACCCGGACCAGCCGCGATTTCTCGTATTTGTCGGCGAGTTGGCCGGCTGTGGCCGAAAACAGGAAGAAGGGGAGAATGAAGATACCCGCGGCGGCGGTGATCATCAACTGCGCGTTCAGTCCGGCCTTTTCCGCGGCGACGTAAGTAATGAGGATGACCAGCGCGTTCTTGAACAGGTTGTCGTTGAAGGCGCCGAGGAACTGGGTGACAAACAGGGGCAGAAACCGCCGGGACCAGAGAAGATTGAGTTGGTTTTTAAGCATCCGGTTCAGGAGTCAGGAGTTTTGGGGGATGGGTTGACAACAAAATCTCCACATTCAAAAGCGGCATATTGTATCATTATACCTTTTCGAATTTTCGTACAGATTTGAAATTAATTCCTTTACCCGTTCAATGCCTCCCTTTTTAGAGAGAACTCCTTGGCCTCCACCAGCATAGGACTGATCCTGCTATCCTGCCTGTTTCATGCATTGTGGAACATTCTGACGCAGACCAGTAAAAATTCCAATTACCTGTCCGGGCTGAAAGGGGTGGTCATTATGGTGGGCGCGCTCCTGTTTCTCGCCACCTCCGGCTCCACCACGGTTCCCGATGAGTTGTGGGTGTGGATCGTTGCGTCCGGCGTGTTGCACGGGGTTTATATTCTCAGCCTGTCGAAGGCCTACCAGACACAGGACATTTCGTATGTCTATCCCATTGCCCGCTCCGCACCGGTGTTCGTGCCGGTGTTTGCGTGGTTCCTGTTGGCGGAACGATTGAGTTTCTCCGCCATGACGGCGATCGTGCTTATCCTGCTGGCCATCTATATCCTGCATTTCGACGGTCACCTGATCCGGGGATTCCGTAACCTGTGGGACGCCGTTCTGCACAAAGACATGCGCTGGGCATTCATCACGCTGGGTCTGGTGGTTGCGTACAGCCTGGTGGACAAACGCGGCATGGAACTGTTCATTGCCGCCCGGCCGGACCACGCAATGCTAAACGGATTCGTGTTTTTCTTTATGGAGGCGTTGATCGGTTTCACTCTCTGCAACCTGTATCTGTTCTCGGTCCATTCTCCACGAGAGATCGTCTCGGTATGGAAAGCCGAGTGGGGGCGGGGACTGGTGGCCGCCGTGGCGACGGTGGGCTCCTACGGCCTGATCTGTGTTGTGCTTCAGTTTGAAGATGTCAGCCAGGTGGTCGCGGTACGCCAGGTCAGTGTTCTGATGGTGGTTCTTTGGGGCGTTTTGAAATTGAAAGAATCCTTCGGACCGCAACGTATTCTCGCCGGGCTGCTGGTGGTATTTGGAGTGGGCTTGATGGGGTGGGATCCTTGACCCGGGTCCTTAGATTAAAAAGATTTAATCCCACCGCCGCTTTTCGGTTTGTTAAGATAAAAGCGTCGAACGATTTTGTTCTTCCCGTTTGATTACAAACGGATTCTTTCCCCCAACGGGTTCTCCGGAGGTGTTTTGTGATGATGCAACGTGTCAAAATCCTTTTTGGAATTTTGATGTCTCTGCTCGTTTTTCTTTCCACCGTTTCCGCGTTTGCAGGAATGGACAACCGGGTGACCAAAACCCTGGTGTTGAAAAACAACCTTGAAGTGCTGTTGATGAGCGACCCGGATGTGGATCGGAGTGCGGCGGCGCTTTCCATCGGGGTGGGACACCTCTACGACCCGAAGGACAAGCAGGGTCTTGCGCATTATCTGGAGCACATGCTGTTTCTGGGTACGGAAAAATACCCGGAGGTGGGGTCTTTCAAGGATTTTCTGACCGCGCATTCCGGCGGAAGCAACGCGTACACCGGCGATAACATCACCAATTACTTTTTCCAGGTCAGCCACGACGGATTTTCCGAAGCGCTTGACCGTTTCGCCGATTTTTTCAGGGCCCCCCTGTTCGACAAGACTTACGCCGAGCGCGAAGTGCAGGCGGTGAACAACGAGTTTGAAAAGAACAAATTGCAGGATGGCTGGCGGGCCAGCCACCTGACAAACCAGATCGCGAAGGAAGGCCACCCGATGAGGCACTTCGGCATCGGCAATGCGGAGACCCTCGCCGGGGACAATCGACCGGCTCTCCTGGAATTTCATAAAAAATACTATGCCGCGCGCATCATGCGTCTGGCCGTGCTTTCCAAGCTCACCCTGGTGGAGCAGGAACGCCTGATCAGGAAACTTTTCTCGGACATTCCGGATCATCCGGTGACCCTGCCGGAGGTCCCGGCGGATTACCGTCCTCCCCTGGACGGCAAATACCGCCTTTTGAAAATCAAAACCATCAAGGACATCCGTTCTCTCAGCCTGGAGTTTCCGACGATCAACCTGGCCGAGCATAAAGAAAGCAAACCCGCTTCCATCGTGGCCACGGTGATCGGGCACGAGGGGGAAGGCTCGCTGCTTTCGAAATTGAAGAAGGAAGGGCTGGCCCTGGGGCTGTCGGCGGGTGGCGGGTACTCGCATCCCAACCTGTCGAGCTTTGGCATCAGCGTTTCCCTGACGCCGAAAGGGCTGGTGCAATACGAGCGGGTCCTGGAATTGGTGTTCTCCTACATAGAGATGCTCAAAAAGACCGGGTTCGAAAAATACACGTTCGATGAAACGCAGGCGATGGCGGAGATCGACTTCGAATGGAAGAGTCCGCAGGAAGGCATGGGATTCATGGCGGGCAAGGCGGCACTCATGCAGGACTATAAACTGGAAGAAGTGGAGGAATTGCCGCACCTCTTCAAGAAACACGATCCGGATGCCTACCGGGCTGTGTTGAATACATTGACACCCGAAAACATGCTGGTGGTGCTCAAAAGCCAGGACGTGGAAACCGGCAAGGTTGAAAAGTATTTCGGTACGGAATACGCATTGACCGAGGTCGCGGGTGAAAGATATGACCGACTGGTGCATCCTCCTGAACCGAAGGGGATGAGTTACCCGGAGAAAAACGATTTCGTTCCCTACAATCTGGAGATGGTGGAGGAAACCCCGTCCCTCGTTCGCGATGACGAGTTCGCCAAGGTGTGGTTCCAGTACGATCACAAATTCAAACAGCCTAAAGTTTATATCCGCTACAAAATCGAAACGCCGTACGTGTACGACTCGGTGGAAAACCTGGCGTTGTCAAAATTGTACAATCTCGCCATCCACGAAGGGTTGAACGAACTGACATATCCCATCAGCCTGGCAGGATTGGTTTACAGCCTGGATATAGAAAAGTCCGGAATGGTGCTTTCGGTGGGCGGGTACACGGAGCGTATCAACGACTTGATCAAGCTGGTTGCGAAAAACATGAAGACCATCAAGATCAGCAAACAGAAATTCGAAAACATCAAGGAAGCGGTTTTGCGGGATCTCCGCAACCGTCAGCTGGGCCAGGCTTACATGCGGGCCTCGTATTTCCATCGCCAGTTGTGGCAGTTAAAGCAATACACGGAAGAGGAAATGCTGGCGGCAATGGAGTCGGTGACCCTGGAAGATGTGCGTGCCTATTCTAAGAAACTGTATGAGCGGGTGTATGTGACGGGCATGATTCACGGCAACTGGACCGAGAATTATGTCAAAAGCAGTGTGAACATTTTGCTTGCGGAATTGTCCGGTCTGCCGTTGCCGGAAGACCAGCGTTATGAGGAAGAAGTGGCTGTGCTTCGGCCGGGGGAAACGGTGCGCTTCTCCAAACAGGTTCAGGACAACAACAACGCACTTTATTACACCCTGCAGGTCGGGGAACGCGACATGAAACGACAGGCCAAGCTGTCGCTGGTGGCGTCTATCGTGGAAAGCGACTTTTACACACAGATGCGGACCAACCAGCAATTGGGATACATTGTCTGGAGTTTCGATAACCGGCTGGAGGAACGGCTCTTCTTTAAGATGATCATACAGTCATCCAACTACAGCCCGTTTGAATTGCAGAAACGTGTTGAAGAGTGGATGAAAAAGGCCGACGGCCTTCTCGATAACCTTTCCGACGAGGAATTCGAAAGGCACCGCAAAAGCATGATCGTGTCTTTACAGAAGAAAGGGGACAGCATCAGTGCGGTGGCGAATGATCTGTATTACTTTGCCACGGAAGAGGATGGGGATTTTCTCTTCAAGGAAAAACTGCTGCAAGCGGTCAAGGGGTTGAGCAAGTCGGAAGTGGTGGAGGCGGGCAAGACCCTGTTTGGAAACCCGCGCATCGCCCGGTCGATCATCCTGGTGCGGTCGAGCGACAACACGGAATCCGTTCCCGACGATGTGCTGACCACCATCGATCAGATCAAGAACCGCCAGGCTACGCCGGTCAGCGTGATTTCGCAGTAATCGGCAACCGGAAAAATCCAAAAAAGAAAAACCCCCTTCCGATCCAAAAGGCCGGAAGGGGGTTTTTGTTTGATTCAACGGGTCAGGCGAATTTCAACTCATCATCCAGTTTCGGTTCGGGTGCGGTGGGGGTGACCGAATCCTTCACATACTGCTGGGTGTTTTTGGCGTTGAGCTTGTCGAACAGGAAATGGAATTTTTCTTCCAGTTCGTCGCCGATCTTCGTCTTGATGTCTTCCGAAAGGTTCCAGAACCGTTCCTTGTAGGGGTTGCCGAAACCCTTTTTACGCGTCTTGTAAATGAACTGTTCGTCGGTCCAGTTCGATTTCTTTTCCTCGGCAAACTGCTTCCGCAGGTATTCATAGATTTCCTGTTTCAGGTCCTGCGGAAAGTGCGCGCTGTCGTAGATCATGTTCTGGAAGTTGGTGGCTAGGTGGATCTCCGCGGTTTCCAGTTCCGGAAATTTGTGAAACATTTCTGCCGGGAGGGTGGAGGCGCCGTGCTGAACCGCTCCCGCCAGATGATAATCTTCCCGCGCGATCCGCGAAAGATTCTCCAGGGTCTCGAAATCCAGCTGCACATCTGCGACTGAGCCATCGGCCAGGGGCACACCCCCGTGCTCGGTTCCGGTCTGGATGGAGATTTTACTGATGGTCTTGTAATTCGGGTTGGCTTTCGCCAGATTTTCGTTGAAGTTGTCCATGTAGGCGCGGAGTTCGTTTTCGTTGCTGTTCTCCTTGCCGACTTCGCCGATTTCCCCGCCCACGGACACCGTCACCCCTTCAGGCTCCAGATCACGAATGAACTTGGTGAGTTCTACCCCAACTTCAAAATTGAGGCGTTGCTGCTCCTTCACATCCTCCGGTTCCAAGGTCACCAGGGTCGAGGTATCGATGTCGATGTTGTAAAAGCCGGCCAAAAGGGCTTCTTCGATCAGGCACTTGAGGCCGTTGATCTCCTTGTTGGGATTTTCATGGTATTTCTGGGCGTTCACCTGAAAATGATCACCCTGGATGAAAACCGGGCCCTGGTATTTTTCACGGATGGCGGCCGCCAGGACCACGGAGGCGTACTCGTGGGGCCGCTGGTGGGTGTAGCCAATTTCAGATTTGGCGATTTCAAAGATGAAAGCTCCCGAGTTGCAAGCCTGGGCAGTACGGAAAATGGCCCGGCAGGTTTCGTAGGTCAAACCCCGGATGTTGATGGCGGGAACCGTGTAACCTTTGTTTTTCCCGGCACCCCGGGCTTCGTACAGTCCCTGAATGGAGGCGGGTACGATTTCGAGCTGGCGGGCCAGGCTTTTAATGGCGAACCGGGACAGGGCTTTCAACTCCGGATTGGGGTTGAGTACGGCATTGTGAACCAGACGGTCGAGGCATTGGCCCCGCAACCGGTCATCGTTTTCCAGATGAATGAGGCCATTGTTGACAGAGGCTGCTCCCTGCATGTGGTGGACAAGATCCTCTTTGGTGGAAAACAGCATCGAATTTTCCTCCTGCACACCTCGCGCCTGCGGGTCGGGTCCCGGAACGCGGGTAATCGTTTGAAAAGTGGTCAGTTAGGGCGGTTCCAAATGAGGGGAATCTGGGTGGCATCACCGGTCATTCTACCGGTGTCGTAACCATCGGTGGCCAGCGATCACACCACACCCCGGTCGATTTTCCGATTATATACCATATCCCTTTGCCTTTGCAGAACGAAAAATTGGAACTTGGCCGGGATTCAGGGGTTTCTTCTGCGTCGTGGAGGGGTAAAATAGAAATTAAAGCCGGGAGAAAGATCAGGATTTCGGCTACCCTAAAACAAGGTGATTTCCGACCCCCCTTTGAAACTCCTCCAATGCCTCCGGAGCTTTTAAAAACATTGGGGTTTTTCAGTTGACAGTCCCTGTTTTTTTGTTAGAATTTGCACTAATTTTTGATCCGCGCTGTGCAGGTATGACTCGCATTGGTTGGGACTCTAAGCCAAGACAGAATAAGTCCTTATCTATATAAATTTCCGTAGCCAAATTTGCCACACAGGTAATTTCAGGGAGAAAAGAACCCCATGTTTAAAAATATCTACGTTCCGGTCGACAATTCCGACTATTCGAACGAATGTATCGACCTGGCGCTGGAATTCGCCAAGGATACCGATGCCACCATCATCTCCAGCCATGTTTATGCGGCGAAGATGCATGACGTCCGTTTCCGCCAGATGGAAAGCGGCCTGCCGGAAGAATATCAGGATGAGCAGGAGCTTGAAAAGCAGCGGGCGATCCATGACCAGTTGATTACCAAGGGTATGGAGGTCATCACGGATTCTTATCTCGATGTGCCTAAATTCAAGTCCAAGGCTCGCAATATTCCGTTCATTGGCAAGTCTCTGGAAGGCCGTAACTGGATCGAGCTGGTGCGTGACATCAAGGAATCCAAGTATGACCTGGTTATCATGGGAGCTCTGGGGTTGGGCGCCATCAAGGACAGCCAGATCGGAACGGTGGCTGAGCGCGTGATCCGGCGGGTCAATACCGACACCCTGATCGTGAAAAACGTGCCTGCAATTCATGGCGAGAAGCCGTCGAGCGGCAAGATCGTCGTTGCGGTGGACGGCAGTGGCCATGCTTTCGGTGGATTGAAAACGGGCATCGATCTGGCCAAAAAGACCGGCCGCCCGCTGGAAGTCATTTCGACCTTCGATCCGTACTTCCACTACGCCATGTTCAACAGCCTCACCGGCGTTCTCTCCAAAGACGCCGCCAAGGTGTTCAAATTCGAGCAGCAGGAAAAACTTCACGAAGACATCATCGACAAGGGACTGGCCAAAATTTATCAGTCGCATCTCGAGGTTTCCCGCAAGATTGTAGAGGACGAAGGTCTGGAATGCACCGCCCGTCTGCTGGACGGCAAGGTGTTCGAGAAAGTTCTCCAGTATGCCCGCGAAGAGAATCCCTGGATGCTCATCCTGGGCCGCATCGGCGTTCACAGCTCCGAGGACATGGATATCGGCGGAAACACTGAAAACCTCCTGCGCCTTGTTCCGTGTAACGTCCTGCTCTCCAGCAAGGTGTACAAGCCGCCGGTGGACATGCAGGCGGAGGAAAGCATCGAGTGGACCGCCGAGGCAAAAGAGCGCCTCAAGAAAATCCCGGGCTTCGTTCGCCCGATGGCCACCGCCGCGATTCTCCGTTACGCCCTCGAGCGGGGTCACAGCATGATCACCTCCAGCGTCATTACTGAAGCGTGTGAAACCATCCTCCCCGCCGGCGCCATGCAGGCGATGTACAACATCGGCGACCAGATGCGCGACAAAATGGCTCGGGGTGAGGATCCGCTGGAAGGCATGATTGAAGACCGTCAGCGCGACCTCGAAAAGAAATACGCGGAAGAGGTCGCCAAGGTCCAGGCTGAAGAAGACGCACAGGTTGATGAGACCAAGACCCTCAAGTGTTCCAGTTGCTCGACTTACCTGGGTGTCGGTACCGTAAAGTGCAGCGTCTGCGGTGCTGAAGGCAGCGCCCTGGTCCCGGTGGATATGTCCGGTTTCAAGGCAGATGAGGAAGAGCAGAACGAGTCCACCACGGTGACCACTTTCGATTCCACGCAGGTTACATGGACGAAGGAAGCGCAGGATCTGGTGGAAACGTTTCCGCAGGGTCATGTGCGCCGCCGGGCTCATGCGCGCATCGAGAAAAACGCGCGCATCCAGAAAGTCGACACGATCACCAGGGCATTTGCTGAAAAAATCCTCAACGAGAAAGCCGACGGTCGGAAAGAAGCCGCCGTTGCCGACGCGCCCGCCAACGGGAAAAACGGGAATGGCAATGGAAGCGGAAATGGCAACGGTAACCTTAAAACCTATGGTGACCACCATCCGTTTGAAGGCAAAAACTTTTCCAAGGGTACGGTCGATCCCAGCCGGTTTGTCTGGACCGAAGAGGCCATCCAGCGGATCGAACAGGTTCCGCAGGGCTTCATGCGCGAAAACACCCGCGAACGGGTTCTTGACTACGCCAATCATTTCAACCTGACTGAGATTGATCTTGAAACCTGCCAGAAAGGCATCGAAGAGTCTATCAAGGTCATGACCGAGATGATCAACAGCGGGGCGACTCTGGATGACTTTCTGCCGCAAAAGAAATAGAAACTGAAATTCTCAGGTTTTATTTCGAAAGGCGTTGCACCGAGTTGCAATCGTTGAATCCACGCAGACAAAGCCCCTGTCCGTTGATGACACGTCAACGGCCAGGGGTTTTTTTATGATCCCGGTAAAAGGAACTTTCCTTCCTCCATCCTCCTGATCATGGAAAAGGTAAATATTTACAAGCGACTGGCTCACTACCTCACTCCCTACAAGGGCAAAGTGATATTGACTTTGCTGACGTCCATCTGCGTCGGTGCGCTGTCAACCTCACCGGTCCCCCTTGTTCAGCAGACATTCGACAGAATCTTTGTCGAAAAAGATTACTTCATGCTGAAGATGTTGCCGCTGATCGTCATCGCCCTCTATGTCGCGAAAGGTGGACTGCGCTACCTGCAAAGTGTCATCATTTACCAGATCGGTTGGGAACTGGTGGCGCGCATACGACAGGAAATGTTTGAACACGTTCACAGGTTGCCCTATGGTTTTTTTGAAAAAGACACCACAGGGCAATTGATGTCGCGGCTGGTCAACGATGTCAATGCCATGTTGCTGTCGCTCACCAAGTACATCAAGGACACGATCCAAAACGTGGTCATGTTCTTCGGCCTGTTGTTCTGGGTTTTCTGGTTGAAGTGGGACTGGGCTTTGATTGCAATCTTTATCATTCCCATTGCCATACTTCCCACGGCCACCGTGGCAAGAAAGCTTAGAAAACTGGGGAGGCGAGGGCAGGAACTGCTGGCGGATATCAACTCCACCATGCTTGAATCAATTTCCGGCATCAAGGTCGTGAGGGCATTCGGACTGGAGGACCAGGAAAACAAGAAACTCAACAAGCACAACGAGGATTTCCTGGAAATCATGAAAAAGGATGTGCGCTATACCGAGTTCACATCGCCAATGATGGAGGTGCTGGCGGTACTGGGCGGCGCCGCGGTGCTTTGGCTCGGAGGACTCCAGGTGCTGGAAGGGGAAATCACCCAGGGCGCGTTCTTCGCGTTCGTGCTTGGTATGTTCATGATGTACGATCCCATGCGTATCCTGTTCAAAACCTACACCGATTCGCAAAAGGCAGTGGCCGCAGCCGAACGTGTCTTTTCCGTGCTGGACACGGAGGAAGAAAAGGCCAAAGACGGGACCATCGAGCTTAAGGAATTTACGGATCGCATCGAGTACCGCAATGTTGGATTCAAGTATCCGACCCGGGACACGATGGTATTGAAGGATATCAACCTGACGGTGAAAAAGTCCGAGGTGCTCGCCATTGTCGGAATGAGCGGTGCGGGTAAGACCACGCTGGTGGATCTGCTGTTTAAATTTTTCGCTGTGACCAAGGGCGAAATCCTGATTGACGGCGTCAATATCAACGACATCACCGCCCACTCCCTCCGTCGCAACCTGGCCTTGGTGACGCAGGAAACGTTTCTGTTTAACGACACCATCTGGGCGAATATCGGGTACGGAAACCCGGAAGCAACGCGGGAGGACATTGTCCGTGCTGCACAGGCCGCGCATGTGGACACCTACGT
This sequence comes from Nitrospina sp. P1_D6, assembly GCF_052156615.1. Taxonomy (NCBI): domain Bacteria; kingdom Pseudomonadati; phylum Nitrospinota; class Nitrospinia; order Nitrospinales; family Nitrospinaceae; genus Nitrospina; species Nitrospina sp. P1_D6. The sequence goes on from NZ_JBQKUN010000001.1 coordinate 305,194, forward strand.
GCAGGCTTTGGATGACGGCTACGACACCATCATCGGAGAACGTGGATTGAAGCTTTCCGGGGGACAACGCCAGCGCATCGCCATTGCGCGCGCCATTGTGCGCAACGCCCCGATCCTGGTTCTGGACGAAGCGACTTCGGCGCTTGATTCCGAATCGGAAAAACTGGTGCAGGACGCACTCAACAACTTGATGGAACACCGCACCACGTTCGTCATCGCCCATCGCTTCTCAACCATCAAACACGCCGACCGAATCATCGTCCTCGAACACGGTGAGATGGTGGGGCAGGGAAACCACGAACAGCTTCTGGAACAATGTCCGCAGTACCAGAAATATTACGAGATGCAGATCATCGGATCCGCATGAAGGGGTGAGTTATGCGATTTGAAAACGTTTGCATCGAGTCGATCGGGTACCACCTGCCGGAAAACATCGTGCGTTCCGACGAACTGGAACACCGCCTGCAACCGCTTTATGACCGGTTCAAGTTGAACGTCGGGCGGCTGGAGCTGATGAGCGGCATCCGGGAAAGGCGATTCTGGGACAAGGGAACGTTTCCCAGCGCCGTCGCCTCCAGGGCTGGGGAGGATGCACTCGCACGCACGCCTTTCGACCGGAAGGAAATCGACGCCCTCATTTGTGGCTCGGTGAGCCGGGACTTTCTGGAACCCGCAACAGCTTCCGTCGTGCACCACAACCTCAAACTGAATCCCGATTCCATTTTCTACGACGTGTCGAACGCATGCCTCGGTGTGTTGAATGGCATGGTGCAGGTAGCGAACATGATCGACCGCGGACAAATCCGGGCCGGATTGATCGTCTCCGGGGAAAACGGCGGTCCGCTTGTCGACCACACCATCGAGACATTGCTGGCCGACCCCAACCCCACACGCAGCAAGATCAAAACCGCCTTCGCGTCGCTCACCATCGGGTCCGCCGCCGTCGCCGTTCTTCTCGCTCACAAGGACCTGGCGACCACCGGGCACCGCCTGACCGGGGGTGCTTACCGGTCGGCGACGCAGTTCAATCACCTCTGCCAGGGCAATCAGGATTCCGGCATGGGAGGCGATGCGGCTCCGCTCATGCAGACCGATTCTGAAACGCTCATGCGGGAAGGATGCGAACTGGCCCGCGAAACGTGGGAGGTGTTTAAAGGCAATCTCGGATGGACCAATGACAATGTGGATCGCATCTTCTGTCACCAGGTCGGTCATCTCCACCGCAAGCTCCTTTACGAAACACTTTCACTGGATCTGGAAAAGGACTTTTCAACCCTTGAATTCCTTGGCAACACCGGATCGGCGGCCCTGCCTGTGACCCTGGCTTTGGGAATTGAAGAGAAGGTGATCCAACCCGGGAATAAAATCGGTCTTCTTGGAATCGGCAGTGGATTGAGTTGCGTCATGCTGGGGGCGGAATGGTGACGGAAGTCTCCATCGATGGATTCCAAAGAATTTATCCCTTCGAGTCGCATTACCTGGACCTGAACGGTCTTCGATATCATTATCTGGACGAAGGGCAGGGCGAGGTCCTGCTCATGCTTCACGGTAATCCCACCTGGTCGTTTTATTATCGAAACCTGGTTCGTGCCTTACGCAGTCAATACCGTTGTGTGGTGCCCGACCACATGGGTTGCGGTCTGTCCGACAAACCTCAGGATTACAATTACACATTGAACCAGCACATCGATAATGTGGAGCGGCTGGTGGAGCACCTGCAACTCGATAACATCACGCTGGTTCTGCATGACTGGGGCGGGGCGATCGGGATGGGCCTGGCGGTGCGCCACCCCGATAAAATCAAACGCCTGGTCGTGTTCAACACCGCCGCCTTTCTGGCGGACCGCATTCCCTTCAGCATCAATTTGTGCCGAAAGCCCTTCATTGGAGAGGTTGCCATACTGCAATGGAACCTTTTCGCCAGGATGGGGCTGGTTTGGGCATCCAGGCAACGCCACCGATTAACCCCCGAAGTGAGGAAAGGCTACCTGGCTCCCTACAACAGTCCGGAGAATCGGATTGCCAACCTCCGGTTTGTTCACGACATCCCAATGGACCCTTCCGTCCCGAGTTATTCCGTGGTGGAACACATTGAATCAAGGCTGGGTTATTTTCGGGATCGTCCGGTGTTGATTGTGTGGGGAATGAAGGATTTTTGCTTTAATGAATACTTTCTGGACCGGTGGAAAGGCTACTTTCCGAATGCCGAAGTTCATGAAGTGGAAGAGGCGGGGCACTATATTGTGGAAGATGCTTATGAAGACATCATTCCGTGGATGCTCAATTTTTTCAAAAGGAACGAGGCATAAAGGGGGTAAAGCCACCTAATTTAGGGTAATGCAAATGAAAAAAGTTTGACCCAGTTTCAGGGTACAGGGCCTATATTCAGAATAGAAGGAGGGCCCTCTATGGACACCTTTACCCGTAGTGAACTGGCCAAAATGGTGGGTGTGAATAAGGAAACCCTTCGCTACTATGAGACCCGCAATCTGATCGATCCGCCCCTGCGGTCGCGATCCGGTTACCGTTTATACAGTAACGAAGACGCCCGTCGTATCCTGTTTATCAAAAACGCCCAGAAGCTCGGTTTTTCATTGGATGAAATCCACGAAATTCTGAACTTGCAGGCTACGCGTAAAAATCCCCGCCAGAATGCTGTTGAGAAAGCCCAGACCAAAAGAAAAATCATCGATAAGCGGATTGAGAAACTAAACCATTTGCGGAAAGCGATTGATCGAATGATAGAAGCGAGTGGAACGGATCCGTCGCAGGTCCCCCTTTCTATTCTTGCCTATCTCGAGGAAGGAACGTTTTTCTCCGAAGATTTATGAAAATTGAATTACTGCATTTTGAAAACTGCCCCAACTCCCAACCCGCGTTGGAGCTTTTGCAGGATGTCATGCGCCAGGAGGGGGTGGACATTCCCATCCAGTCGATTGCCGTACAAACGCTGGATGATGCCGAGAAACACCGGTTCCCCGGGTCACCGACTATCCGGATAGACGGTCTGGATGTAGAGGGGGAGGTTGGTTATCCGTTCGGACTTGGATGCCGCATTTATTTGGTCGATGGCAATACCCATTACTGGCCGCCCCGCCAATGGATAGAAGAAGCCATTCGTAAAAGAAGGGAATCCCTGTAAGCAGGGCAAGAAGAAATTTGATTTAGAAATAAAAAACGGCGTCCCGGTTTGGGACGCCGTTTCTATTTGGAACTCTGTGAGGCTCAGTAGCGGTAATGATCCGGCTTGTACGGACCCTCTACCGGGATGCCCAGGTAGTCGGCCTGCTTCTGCGTCAGCCGGGTCATTTTGACTCCCAGTTTTTCGAGGTGCAGACGCGCCACTTCCTCATCCAGATGCTTGGGCAGGGTGTAAACGCCCAGCTCGTACTTCTTCTGGTACAGCTCGATCTGCGCCAGCACCTGGTTGGTGAAGGAGGCGGACATGACGAATGAAGGATGACCCGTCGCACAGCCCAGGTTCACAAGCCGTCCCTCGGCAAGCAGGATGATGCAGTGCCCGTCCGGGAAGGTGTACTTGTCCACCTGCGGCTTGATCTCTTCCTTCTTGATGCCTTTGTAGTTGTTCAACTCATCCACCTGGATTTCACAGTCGAAGTGACCGATGTTGCACACGATTGCCGTGTCCTTCATCTTTTCCATGTGGTCGATGCGGATGATGTCTTCACAACCCGTGGTGGTGATGTAGATGTCCGCTTCCGACAGGGACTCTTCCACCGTGGTCACCTCATAACCTTCCATCGCCGCCTGCAGGGCGCAGATGGGGTCGATTTCCGTTACCAGCACGCGGGCGCCGTAAGCGCGCATGGACTGCGCACAGCCTTTGCCGACATCGCCGTATCCGGCAACCACAACCACCTTGCCTGCCACCATCACATCGGTGGCGCGCTTGATGCCGTCCGCCAGGGACTCGCGGCAACCGTACAGGTTGTCGAACTTGGATTTGGTGACGGAGTCATTAACGTTGATTGCCGGCGATTTCAGCGTGCCGTCTTTCAGCATTTTGTACAGCTTGTGAACGCCGGTCGTCGTCTCCTCGGAGATGCCCTTGATATTCGGCAGCATTTCCGGATGTTTTTCGTGAACGTAACCCGTCAGGTCGCCGCCATCATCGAGGATCATGTTGGGACCTTCGTCGAACAGCAGGGTCTGGGCGGTGCACCACCAGTATTCCTCCTCCGTCTCCCCCTTCCATGCGAAAACGGGAATGCCGGCCTTGGCGATAGCCGCGGCGGCGTGGTCCTGCGTGGAGAAAATATTACAGGAGGCCCAACGGATCTCAGCCCCCAGCTCGACCAGCGTTTCAATCAGAACCGCCGTCTGAATGGTCATGTGCAGGGACCCTGCAATCCGAGCTCCTTTCAGGGGTTTGTCTTTGCCGTACTTCTCGCGGAGGGCCATCAATCCCGGCATTTCTTTTTCGGCGAGAATGATTTCGCGCCGACCCCAATCCGCCAGGGAGAGGTCTTTCACTTTATAGTTTTCCGCGTCAACCACTGTGGAACTCATGTATAACTCCTTGATAGTTTATGAATAGTTTTAAAAGGACTTAAAATCGAAATCGTGATAAACGGCGTCGTGCCGTGAATACGGGGTGCACCGAAGCTCGTAAAAAGCTGATTTGTAGGTATTCAGAAGAAATGCGGTGCGTCAATAGGTGCCATATTGTAACAAAACGAACAGGCGAGATCAAATCGTCACAGGAAAAATCCGATGACCATCACCAAAACGATCATTTATCCGTTCGAACCGGGCACGCCGTACAAGGATTTGAAAGCCTATGCGGAGGTGACGCTGGAAGGTGTGCTGACCATAAAGGGTATTCAGGTTTACAGGAAAGCGAACGGCGCGATGTACATCCGCCTGCCCAGCCAGTTGGGAAAGAATGGCGAGCACAAGGACCTCGTCGTCGCCGAAACCCCTGACTTCCAAAAACAACTTCGCGACACCATCGTCACGGTTTATAAGGAAGAGATGGGGGAGGGATAAAAGCTGTAAAAAAATTATCCCTTTCTAATTCGTGGAAATCTTCACGGTTTTGTATAAAAAGTTTTTGAAGCTCATGAACTTCTTGCTTTCCTCCGAGTCGGTGCGGAAGCGGTCCGTGCACACACCCAGCTTCACCGCCAGCCCCGGCAGGTTGGTCTGATACTTCGTCTTCGCCGTCTCGATCACCGTCTTCACCGTATCGCGCGTCATCTGCTTGGTCTTGAACGGCTCGTAGATGTGCGTCCAGAAGTTGCCGCGCTCGGCTTCGATCTCCTCCAGAAGGTTCGTCACGTGGCCCACGGGAGCCGCATCGAACGTCGCCGTCTCCACCATATTCTCCTGGTCCGCCGCGGAGAGGTGGTCGCGGGTGATGACGCCGCTTTTGTTGAACATGAGCGCGCGCAACAAAATGTTTTTCAACTCGCGCACGTTGCCGCGGTAACTGCGGTGCTTCAAATACTCCAGTGCGTCGGGAGCCAGCATCGGTGGCGGGCCGGTCTGGTCGCCTCCCTTGTACGTCGTGTACAGGCGACCGAGAAAATGCGTCGCCAGGTCCGGAATGTCCTCCCGCCGGTCGTTGAGCGACGGAATCCGGAAGCTGAGCGCATTCAAGCGGTGAAACAAATCCTCGCGGAAACGTCCCGCCTCGATTTCCTTTAAAAGATTTTTGTTGGTGGCGGCGATGAGGAAGATGCGCGAATAGCAGGGCTGGTTCTCACCCAGCCGCACGAACACGCCGGTGTCGAGAAAACGCAGCAACTGCACCTGGGTTTTGGGATCGATGTCGCCGATCTCGTCCAGGAACACGATGCCACCGTTGGCTTCTTCCAGGATACCCTGCCGGTTGGAGTCGGCGCTGGTGAACGCGCCTTTCTTGTGGCCGAACAGTTCGCTGTAGGTCAGTTCCCCACTGTAGGCGGCGATGTTGGTTTTCCGGAGAGGCAGTTCGAAATCCGGGCGTTTTTTCTGCCGGAACGTCTCCGACACACGCGAATAAATGTTGTTGAAGAAGAATTCCTTGCCCGCCCCGGTTTCGCCTGTGATCAACAGCGACGGCAGGCCCATGAAGGCTTCCGTCTGAGGCGAGCGTTCCCAGTTCAGCATGCGGTTGCAGATGGAGTCCACCACCACGTCGATCTGCTTGACCAGTGTGTGTATTTTTTTGCTGCGTCCGATGACGTTGCCGAGGTAATACGACGACACGTTCGGGTCGCGGTATTCGATCTCGTGTTTGAGCACGGTCATGTCCTTACGCAACGCCTCCATCTGTAACAGGTGGTTCACCTTCTGGCTGATGAGGCTGGCGATGATCTGCAGGATCTTTTTGTGCTCATCTGTGAAGTAGTTGAGGCGGAAGCTGTCCTGGTTGAGCACGCCCAGCACCTGGTTCTGGTAAATGATCGGCACCGCGAGTTCCGACCGGATATCCGGCGAAAGGTTTTTGTAAAATCCCTGCGTGTGCTTGTGGTTGTTGACGTCGTTGACCAGTACCGGACGCGCCGTGTGAGCGCAATACCCGTTCATCGACCTCTGGTCGCCGGGCAGGTCGTTGCCCCCGACGGGAAGCGGCAGGATTTTGTTCTTCTTCCAGCCGCGCGATTTCGCACCCATCAGGTCGCCGTCCTCATCTTCCACCAGCAACCAGGGTTTGCCGTCGATCACCTGCAGGATGGCGATGGTGCCGCAGTCCGCGCCGATCAGCTCCGACGTCTTGGCCAGGATGCTGTCGAGGAATCCCTGCAGGGAGGTGTCGGTGTCCGACAGCAGTTCCTCGATCTCGCTCAGCACCTGGATTTCGATATGCGTCGGGCTTTCTTCCAGGATGATGGTCTCCACCATCGACGCGTGTTCCTGCAGAAGGTTTTTCTCGAACGGTGTGAACTCGTAGGGTTCTCCTGTGTAGTAGTTGACCGCACAGATGAAGCGTCCGGTTTTCTTGTCGTACTTCGGCACCTGGTAGAGCGACACCAGGTTGATCTCGCTTGCGATCTCCTTGCGCGGGAACTGTTCCTCCATCACGTTGGCGTGATACACCGAGCCCTGGTTGGGATCGTTCATCACCAGGCCTTTTTTGTCCTTGTATTTCACGATGCGGTTGATGAGGTGGCGGCCTTCCAGCACGTGGATCTGGTCGCGGGTGTTGTATATGTCCGCGTGCTCGATGTTTTTGGAATAGACCGCGAGGATTTCGACGATGTCCGCGGTTTTCGAGCCGCGCGTTTTTAAATTCTGTTCCGTTGCCGGCACCAGCACCGAAGCGAGCGTGAGTTTTTCGATCAGGTTGACGGCGGAACGCATCATCATCCACGCGCCTTCCTTTTTGCGCGCCGTGTCGAGGTATTTGGAAAACGAGATGTTCTGGTGAAACCGCTTGGCGCGCTCCACCACCGCGCTGTTTTCGGTGATGAATGAGCTGATCTGCTCGATCTGCTTCTCGGTTAAAAACTCACCTTCCTTGTTCCAGTCGAGGTTGATGGTGCCGATGGGCCGCATCTGGTAGGTGATGGGGAACACCGCCGTGGCCTGGATGCCGGAAAGCGATTCGTAGGGATTGCGGAAGTTGGCGACACCCCCCGGATGCGTCCAGGACGCCACCACGGCGTTTTCATAAAACGATTTGGAAGTGATGGATTCCTTGGGCGAGATGTACTTGGTGATGCGATGGCGGTCCGGGTGGCTTTCGTTTGAGACGTAATGGCAGATCAGCATGCCCTCGTACAGGTCTTCCAGATATACGCGTACCGAGTCGCATTGAAAGGCGCTTTTCAGGCCTCCAGCCATGACGTGCAGGATGTCGGACAGGTTTTCCTTCTGGAAACCCTTGAGCCGGGTGGTGAAGGCGTTCAAATTCTGGGACATAAATAGACGTTCCAAATGAGTAATAAATTTACACACATTATACATAAAGCCGGGGAGGGCTGAAACGTCAGGATTTTCGACACTCCGGCAGAAATTTCCCGGAAAGCGCCAAACTTCCCTTTGTTTTCCGGCAATTATCCTAAGTCGTCGGATGGTGCTGATTTCATAACCTGTTTAAATATAATAACTTATGATTAGTCCCGGATCTGGCACCGGTTTTGCTTGTAATAAAGGCAAAAGGAGTGTGATTTATGCTGATCGACCGCTTATTGTTTTCAGACCCTGTGCCGTTACTGATGAGTAAATCGCTGGACTTCCAGTCGCAGCGGCAATTGCTCGTATCGAGTAATATCAGCAACATGGACACCCCCGGCTACAAGGCGAAAGATATTGATTTTAAAAGCACCTTGCAGGATGCGCTGGGATCCGGCGGGCTCAACCTGAAAAAGACCCAGTCCGGTCACATGGGCCCGGATCTCGATACCCTGCGCCGGCTCCAGCCGCAGGTGCACGAGGAGCCGGATGCGGCCCGTTCCAATGGCAATAACGTCAATGTGGACAAGGAAATGACCAAGCTGGCGGAAACTCAGATTGCGTACTCCGCCACTGTGCAATTGATGAGCAAACGCGGCTCCATCATCCGTTCCGCTATCCGTGAAAACACGCAGGCATGACGCCCCGGGACGGTTGAATAAGCATTGACAAACCAGCGGGATAAGCATAACTTGGAAAGAGGATTTCCGGAGTTAAGAGATGGATGACAACACCCTCAAAACCAATCTGAAAACGATTCTCGGCCCGGGTCTCAACCCGGCACAGGGCAAGGGTGCGCCGCAGAAGATCGATCCCAACGCTCCGTCGTTCAAAGAGACGTTGTCCGAATCCATCAAGCAGGTGGACAACCTTCAGAAGGAAGCCGACCAGGCGATCGAAAAGCTCGTGTCCGGTGAATCCCAGAACGTCCACGGTGCCATGCTGGCCGTCAGCAAGGCCGACCTCGCATTCCAGATGACCATGCAGGTGCGCAACAAAATGGTTGAAGCCTACCAGGAAGTGATGCGCATGCAGGTCTGACAGTCCCTTTAAATGAGTGTTTGAATGGTATCCCGCCGTGCTTTCGGCGGGTTTTTTTTTGCCTGCGGCCTGGCGGGTTTGTGCGTTGACAAGGCTGGGCGATTGGGGGATATTTAGAGGATAAATGGGCAAAACACAGTCGGCAGGGGTGTTTTGCAATCGTGAGCGAATCCTTTTGGGGGTCAGTATGAAGCGCCTCGTCAGTAAGACATTTTCCATGGTGATGGTAGCGGCGGTTTTGGGGATGGTTTCTTTTACGCCTGTTTGGGCGCAATCGGGAGGCCACGCCAGCGTCGGCCTGGGGCATGGAGAGGAAGGTTACCTGCACCTGCAGGAGATGATCAAGCACCTCGAGTTCAGTCTGAAGATGGACGACGCCTCCCAGCAGGTGAAAACACATGCGCCGGAAGCGTTGAAGCATGCCCAGGAAGCTCTGCGGCATTACAACGAAGCCCTGGTGCACGCGTCGGAATCCCTGGGGCGCCCGGCCCGCAACCCCATGATGGGCGGGGGGTCACAGCATGAGCATGAAGGCTCCGACCATTCGCACGAGGAAGGGTCGCAAATGGGCCCCCCGATGGGCAATCCCTACAGCGGCCCGCCCATGGGATACCCGGAAGGCTCGATGCCCGAAGGCTCTCACTGATCGATCCGGTAAGGGAACGGCGCTCCTTCGGGAGCGTCAGGATTCCACCGGCAGTTGGGGGTTGCGGCTCCAGTCCCACCACGAGCCGTCGTAATTGCGCACGTTGTAACCCAGGTAGCGGAAAACAAAGTAGGCCATTCCCGAGCGCACCCCTCCGGTGCAGTAGACAACAACCTCTTTATCCTTCGTGATATTCCATTTGGCCAGAAGGGATTCCAAAGTATCCAGGGGCTTCAACCGGCCCCGTGCGTCGTAAAACTCCCGCCAGTCGATATGAACCGCTCCCGGAATGTGTCCCCCGCGAGACGACCCGTAGGGCGTTGCCCCGTTGTATTCATTTTGTTCGCGGTTATCGATCAAAGCCAGATTCGGCGAGTGGAGCCGGTCGGCGATCCACTTCTGGTCGGCATATACCTCCCAGTTGAACTGGATGTCCTGTGCTTTCAGGTTCGATGCGGCAGGGGAGGAGGCGGGCCCGCGTTCCATTGGCAAACCTTGCTTTTCCCATGAATCCACGCCGCCCTCCAGCAGGGCGGTTCGGGTGAACCCGTAAAACTCCAGCATCCAGAAAAAGCGACCGTCGGTGCGCCATTTGTCTTCGGGATCCCCATACAAGACCAGGGTTTTTCCACGGTCCACCCCCATGGCTTTCAATTTTCGGGCAATGGCGGCAGGATCCTGGTCTATGAAACCGGGAACCCCGTCCCGGCGAACGGAATAATCCTGCCAGTCGCCGGTGGGCTGGGCACCCGGAATGTGTCCCAGCAGGTAGCGCCATGTGGAACGGGTGTCAAGAAGAACGACCTCGTTTTGAGGCAGGGCACGGAACTCTTTTATGGTCAAAAGAGGCGCAAAACCATCAGCCGCCCAGGCTGTCGCCGAAGCCCCGCAAATCAGCCAGATAGCAAGGGCGGGGAAGACGGCGAGGGCCTTTATTTTCCTTGACAAAAAGTCTTTTAGACTTGTAATATCATGCTTCATTTTTTGTGTAACAGCCTTTCATGCTCCGGATAAGCAAGCGTTAGGATCACCAGCCTCTTTCACCATTGTATCTGTTTATGTTTTGTAACGACAATCGTTTTGTGAAGTGAGAGGGGACTGTCCGGGGCGGTCGATCCAATAATTTGACCCCCAGAATACCGGACCTGCCGGCTGGATGCGACCGAAGGACACAATACAGAAAAGTTCAATAAGACCGTTATTTTGGAGGATCAATGGCCACGAATGATCAGGATAGCAACCGGGATAACCCGTCCGGTGGGCAGAGCCCCGAGGATCGTCTTGAAAAAATAAAGCAGGAGGAAAAGGAAGACGCGAGCTCTTTTTACGCCCAGGGCGATAAAGAAGAGGCGGGCAACGCGGCGGATGATTTCGAAAAACCCGTGCCTCCGGTCGATCCCGAGAAAGAGGAAATGAGCCTGCTCAAGGCCGTGGCTTTTCTGGGTTTTGGAATGGCGGCCCTGGCCATCATTTTCATCCTGTTTTTCATTCGCGATTTGGGCAACAAGGTGGGAGATGTGGATGCTGCCGTCCATACCCTCGAGCAGAAATTTGGACCTCTCCGGCAGGAAGTGGACGAACAACTCTCCAAAGTCAATGCGGATGTCACCGACCTCAAAACCCGTTTCGGCAGCTATGAGCGGCAGGTGGTGGTGACCGAGCTCAAACGCGCACTGGTTTCCATCCAGGGAATTACCGGTAACGCTCCGGCTGATGTGCAGAACAAATCCGGTCAGGTGGTTGCCAGCATTGAAAGCCTCCTGCAGGAACTGGAAGGCAACAACACCGGTGCCCCCATGGCTCCCATGACCAATGCGGCTCCGCAAACGGAGACCGCCCCCGCGCCGGCTGTGGAGGAGACCACCGAAAGCGGGTCGGCTGAGGAAACGGTGGCCGCTTCCGAAGAAACGGCACCTGTCGGCCAGATTGAACTCGAGTCTGAATCTTCCGAGGAATCCAGCGATGATTCTGAAGAAGAAGCCGCCGAAGAAGGTGGTGACGAGGAAGATGAGGATGAGTTCGCCGATGATGAGTAGTATCCTGTAATTCAAAGCACGGCTTGGGGTCTCTTTGCCGGGCCCCAGGCCGTTTTTAATTTCCTTTCCTATTCTCCGGACGCTATGCCTGCGATCAAGATAGTCATTTTCGTTTTGCTGGCATTGATCATTTCCATTTTCGCTGTCAAAAATCTCGATCTGGTGGAAGTGAGCTTTTATGATTTCGGGCTCAACTCCGTCAATGTCAAAGTACCCCTGCTGATCGTCATTCTCGCCTCTCTGGGACTGGGGTTTCTGCTGGCCTGGGTGGAAAGTGTTTTTTCCAAAATGAAACTCAAGGCCACTATTCACAGCAAACAGAAAACCATTGATTCTCTGAACCGGGAAATCGCGGAATTGAAATCGAAATCCCTTCCGGAACTCACGGAAAAAAACGACCCCTGATTGTCAACGAGGTAGTATGAGCAAGGTTTTGACTCCGCAACAGGTTGCGGACTTTAAACGGGATGGATACCTGTCCCTTTCAAACCCGTTTTCGGAATCGGTGCTCGACGACCTCCTTGACTGGACCTGCGAGGTGCAGAACTGGCCTGAAACACCCGGCCGGCACATGATGTACTTCGAGGACAGCCTCAAGGAACCTGGCCAGCGCATTCTGCAACGGGTCGAAAACCTGTATCCCTACCACGCTGGTTTTCGGGAATTGTTCGACAGTGACGGGCTGAAAGGTGCGGTGGGCGATCTGTTTGGCGAATCCGCCAAACTGTTCAAGGACAAAATCAATTTCAAGCTACCCGGTGGAGACGGATTTAAATGGCACCAGGACCAGCAGGCAGGCTGGTGGGATTACACGGAAATCTTCATTACTGCGCTTATATGCATTGATCCCATGACTCCGGAAAACGGTCCCCTTCAAATTGCGGGAGGGCATCACCGCAAGGGACTGATCGGCAAACAATGGGAACCGCTTACGGATGGGCAGATGGAGGGGATGAAGTTCGAAACCCTGCCGCTTCAACCTGGCGACATGGTGTTCTTTGATTCCTTCGTGCCGCACGGATCCGGTCCCAACCTGACTGACTTTCCCCGCCGCGTTCTATACGTGACCTACAACAAGGCATCGGCGGGAGATCACCGCGAAAAGTATTACGCGGACAAACGGAAAAGCTTCCCCCCCGACTGCGAGCGTGACCCCAGCAAGGAATACAAATTCCGGGTTTAGGTTTTTGCGGAGGGTTGCTGTTGCGTGACGCAATGGATGGCGCCCAGTCCCAGCACGAACTCGTTGCAAAGGACCGGCACCACCTTCCGATGCGGAAACAGGTCTTTTAAAATTCCTTCGGCTTTCTTGTCGCTTGAGCCTCCAAAAACCGGCAACAGCACACTTTGGTTGCCAATATAAAAATTGGCGTGACTGGCTGGAAGGCGGTCACCGTTGAATTCCACCCGTTCCGGCATGGGCAGTGCAATGGCTTCGAGCTTGTTTCCGTTTTGGTCGGTTGCCGCTTGAAGGGTTTCGTGATTTGCCGCCAGGCAGGCGTGATTAGGATCATCCTGATTTTCATCAAATGCATAGATCACGGTGGTTTCATCGACGAAGCGCACCAGGTTGTCGATGTGGCCGTCGGTGTCATCGCCTTCCAGGTCCCCCTCGAACCACAGGACGTGCGACGCGCCGAGGTACTCCATTAAATAACGCTCCATTTCTTCCTGTGTCATTCCCGCATTGCGGTTTTCGTCAAGCAGGCATCGGCGGGTGGTGAGACAGGTGCCGCGCCCGTTGACTTCAATGGCCCCGCCTTCCAATACAAGTGCGGGTTCGAATACGGGGATGCCGAGACGGCGTGTGATGTCCAGTCCGGCACGGTCGTCGAGTTCCCATTCGTACTTGCCACCCCAGGAGTTGAACCGCCACACATTGGCGGCGACATCGCGAAGGGAATTGTTTTCCCGTATCAGAAAGTTGGGACCGTAGTCGCGAATCCATGAATCGTTGGTGGGCAGGCAATGAATCTGCACGTCTTTGCCCAGAACGTGGTGTTCCTTCATGCGTTTTTCCACGTAGATGCGGCTTTCGGGGTCCTTGGCGAGAACGTGCACGGTTTCGCCCTCGATCAGGGTGGCAATCATTTGCAGGTACACGTCTTCGATGGGGCGCAGGTCGAGTCCGGGCCAGGTTTCAGGATTGTGGGGCCAGGTCAGCCAGGTGGCGGCGTGGGGTTCCCACTCCGCGGGCATGCGAAAGCCGGACTGCGCCGGAGTGGGGGAATCAGCGGCCATTCGAATCAAGAAAGAGTCGGGTCAGGTTCTGGTAGGCGTCCACCCGCCGGTCGCGCAGAAAGGGCCAGCCCTGGCGGGTTTCTTCAATGAGAGCGAGGTCGCAGTCCACCACCAGCACTTCAGGGCATTCGTCAGACGCCTGGGCCAGGACCTCACCCAGTGGCCCACATACGAACGAGCGGCCCCAGAACTGAATATTGTGTTCCCGGCCGATGCGGTTCACCGCAACGGTGAACACCCCGTTGGCGATGGAATGCGATTTCTGGATCGTCTCCCAGGCATTCGCCTGTTTGGAGGCGACTTCGGAGTCGAAGTCCTGAAACCCGATGGCCGTGGGGTAAAACAAAATTTGCGCGCCCGCCAGAGCCGTCAACCGAGCTCCCTCCGGGAACCACTGGTCCCAGCAGATGAGCACGCCGATTTTTCCGTAGCGGGTGTCGATGGCTTGGAACCCGTTGTCGCCGGGCGCGAAGTAAAACTTTTCGTAGAAGCCGGGATCGTCCGGTATGTGCATTTTGCGGTAATGCCCGGCCACCGAACCGTCGGCGTCAAACACGATAGCGCTGTTGTGGTACAGTCCGGCGGAGCGTTTTTCGAACAGTGGCACGATGAGCACAATCGACAACTCCCTGGCAAGAGGACCAAAAGCCTCGGTGGAGGGGCCGGGAATGGGTTCCGCCAGCCGAAACCGGTCGGTATCCTCCACCTGACAGAAATATTGCGAGCGGTAGAGTTCCTGCAGACAGACGATCTGCGCCCCGTTTTCCGCAGCCTTTCGGATGCCCCGGACGGCCTCCCCAAGGTTGTCATCCGGATTCTCGTTGCAGGCCATCTGCACGAGACCGACCCGGACGATTTCTGTCTTGGTATTTGTGCTCATAATTGATTAAAATTAAACTGGTTTTTCGTTTTGTTTCCCCTCAGGGGAGTATAAGAAATGTTTTGCCTCACGGCAACGACTTTTGATCAACCCCAACAACTATCAGAATCTGAACCATGTGGGTCAAAAAGGCTTTTCGAGATTACTACAAACCCAAGCTGAAACGGGAACTCAAGCGGGACCCCACCTCCGAAGAATGCGACCAGCGTTTCGAAGAGATTTACCAGCGGATCAACCTCACCCTGCTCGTGGGCGTGTATGAAGGCGTCTCGATTTATTTTTACGAGATCGCCAAATTCACCCTCGAAGAATTCAATGGCTTCCGCGACAACTGTGAAGAGTATCTGTTCGAACGGTTTGGCGGCGGCAACTACAAGTTGAATTTTTACGAAGGCACGTCGTTCATCGTTACTGTTAATTTCAAAATCAAGGGAGAGTCGAAGTGGGAACACCTGCTTCCCGAAAATGCGAAGTCCTGATCCCCTGGCAGTCAATCCATTCATGAACAGTTCCGCCAATACGTTGAATGCAGTCATGCCCCCGACCCAAAGTGGGTGGGACGAATTGTTCCATTCGCTGGAAGAGGGGGCCGGTGCGTCCACGGTCGAGGGCTTGACCGGGGCTTCGCGCGCCTGGTTTCTGGCTCGAATGTGGAAAACCCTTCGGCGTCCGTTGGTCATCGTCACCGCCGACCAGAACAGTGGGGAGGCCCTGCTTGGCGACCTGCGGTTTTTCCTGAAATATGAAAACCTGCGGCCCGTTCCGCAATTTTTTCCTACCTGGGAGTTGTTGCCCTACGAACCGCTGTCTCCGCTGAGCGAGGTTTCGGGCGAGCGGCTGGATGTGCTCGACAAGCTGGGAGAGAACAAATGCCCCATCCTCGTCGTGCCGATTGAGGCGGCGATGCAGTACGTCATGCCGCGGAACGTGTTGAGCAACCTCACCTATCCGGTCAAGCGGGGTGAGTCGGTGGATCGCGAACTGCTGGAATTGTGTCTTGTCGATAATGGTTTCCGGCGTTCCAAGATGGTGGAGGAACCGGGCGAGTTCAGTTCGCGCGGCGACATCCTGGACCTCTACCTGCCTTCGTCGGTGAACCCCATCCGTGTCGAGTTTTTTGGTGATGAGGTTGAGTCGATCCGTCACTTCGATGTCACCTCCCAGATTTCGGTGGAAGAGATCGACGCGTTCAAGGTGCTACCGGTGCGCGAAATCTGTCTCACCCAGAAAGAATGCGAAGAAGGGGTCGGTCGCATCCTCGACCATGCCCGCGAGCAGGCCGTGGACCGGGGCAAGCTGAATGAGCTTCTGGAAAAACTGCGCCATCTGCAAACCTTTTCCGGGATCGAGTTTCTATCACCGTTTTTTTATGATCAGACCGAAAGCCTTTTTGATCATCTGCCGGCCGATGCCCTGCTGGTGCTGGATGAAAAGGATGCGCTTGAGGAAAAAGCCGACCGGTATGAGTCCTTGATCCACGATGAGTATGTCCGTTGCCAGGAGCGGGAGGAAGTCGCTCCGCCGCCGGACAAACTGTATCTCGATAAAGAGGGCCTGTTTCAAACCATGCAGTCCCGCCGTCATGTTGTGTTGAATACGCTTAAGGTGACGGAGGATGCGGTCCATGCGTTTGAAGTAAAATCCATCCCCGGTTTCCAGGGACGGTTCGATGGATTTGCCGACGCCGCGCGCGACTGGCAGAAGGAACGGTTTGAGGTTACCGTCGTCGCCCCCACGAAAGGGCACGTCCGCCGTGTCAATGAACTCCTTCTGGAAAAGGAATTGAATCTTCCGGTGATGACCGGGCAGATCAGCAGCGGATTCCAACTTCCCGAAAGCGGTCATGTATTCGTCGCCGAGCATGAAATCTTCGGTCGCACCCACAAACACCGCTTTCGGCGGAAACCCAAATCGGCCAGCTTCCAGCGGGGGTTCAAGGATCTCAAGGTGGGCGACCTGCTGGTACACGTTGATTACGGTATCGGCAAATACATGGGTACCCGCGAGCTGAAGACCAGCATTGGCGGCGGAGAGTTCATGGAAATCCTCTACGCCAATGATCAGAAATTGTATCTACCGATGGACGGGCTCGCCTACGTGCAGAAGTATCAGGGCGCGGGCGAGGACAATCCCCCGCTCAGTCAACTCGGCGGAGCCCAGTGGAAACGGCAGAAAAAGAAAGTGAAGGATTCCCTGCGCGAAATGGCGGGCGACCTTCTTAAGATTTACGCCGCTCGCGAGGTGGCGGAGGGCAACGCGTACTCCACCGATCCTGTTTTGATGCAGGAGTTTTCCGACAGTTTCGAGTACGTCGAAACCGATGACCAGTTGAAAGCCATCGAAGAAATTCATGAAGACATGGAAAAGTCGAAGCCGATGGACCGCCTCATCTGCGGGGACGTCGGCTACGGCAAAACGGAAGTCGCCATGCGCGCCGCCTTCCGTGCGGTCCTCGACAAAAAACAGGTTGCGGTGCTGGTGCCCACCACCATCCTGGCGCAACAGCATCTCAATACCTTCCGCGAGCGGTTTCACATGTACCCGGTGAGCATCGACATGGTCAGCCGCTTCCGCACCGCCAGAGAGCAGAAGGAAGTGTTGCGCCGGTTGAAAGAGGGCAAGCTGGATATCATCATCGGCACGCACCGCCTGTTGTCGAAAGACGTACAGTTCCACAACCTGGGCCTGATGATCATCGACGAGGAACAGCGTTTCGGGGTGAAACACAAGGAGCAGTTGAAAAAACTGCGCGCCTCACTGGATATCCTGACGCTCTCCGCCACACCCATTCCCCGCACCCTGCATTTCTCCCTCATGGGTGTACGCGACCTGAGTGTGATCGAAACCCCGCCCAGCGACCGGCTGGCGATCAAAACCTACATCCGCAAATTCGACGACAAGACCATACGCGACGCCATCATGCGCGAGATGGACCGGGGCGGACAGATTTTTTTCGTCCACAACAAAGTGCACAGCATCCATTCCGTGGCCGCATTGATCAAGAAGATCGTTCCCGAGGTGCGTGTCGGCATCGCCCATGGGCAGCTGCAGGAACGGATGCTGGAAAAAGTGATGAAGCAGTTCATCGACAAGGAAATCGATCTTCTCTTGTGTACGTCCATCGTCGAGTCCGGTCTCGATATTCCATCGGCCAATACCATCATTATCAACCGCGCCGACCAGTTCGGACTGGCCCAGCTCTACCAGTTGCGCGGCCGGGTGGGCCGCTACAAACATCAGGCCTACGCGTACATGTTGATACCCGGTACCATGGTGGTGTCAGAGGATGCGCGCAAACGCCTGATGGCGCTGGAGGAGATGAGTGACCTCGGCGCGGGGTTTCAGTTGGCCGCGCGCGATATGGAAATTCGCGGAACGGGCAACATGCTTGGCAAGAACCAGTCCGGCCACATCTCTACCGTCGGCTTCGATCTGTATTGCAAACTTCTGGAAGAAACCATCCGCGAATCGCAGGGCGAGAAAGTTGAAGAGAAGGTGGAAACCGAGATGGATTTTCAGATTCGCGGGTACATTCCCAAGGAGTATATTGCCGATCTGAACCAGCGCCTGGAATCCTATCAGCGCCTTCAACTGGTGGGCGACCTCGATGGCCTGGAGGCATTCCGCAAGGAGTTGAACGACCGTTTTGGCGCGATTCCCTCCGAAACCGGGAAACTTCTGGCTTTGATGGAGGTGAAGATTTTGTGTCAGCGGCTGCACATCACCAGGGCCCAGCGGTCGGGTGAATACGTATATTTGAAAATCGCTCCAACCACGCCGATGAAGTCCGAGACGCTGACCGCGCTCCTGGATTTACGTCTGAGCCTGGTGTCTGAATACGAAATTCGCGTTAAGGTAGACAATGCGGGATGGAAAAAAGATATCGAACGGGTGACGGAATACCTCCGGCAGATGGTGAGGCCACTGGATGAAGAATAAACGTGATTCCGCATTTTTCGCCCGGTGTGCGGGTCTTTTAGGGCTTGCGCTTGTGTTGTCGGCATGCGGAGAAAAAAAAGAAGGCCCGAAATTTGAAAATCCGGAGGTGGTTGCTCGCGTGAATGGAGAGCAACTGGAGAAGAAGGTGTTGGTCAAGGAATTCGAACGCAACCGGAAAAAATACCGGGTCGAGGATGAACAGCCGCTTTCAAGGGAAAAGCTGGTATGGCTTCGCATGGACGCGCTCAACCAGATGATTCAGGAAAGGATCCTTCTCCAGGAAGTGAAGAAGCAGGGCGTTGAGTTGGAGCCGGATACCCTGGAGATCGAGTATCACAATATCCGGCAAGGATATGAAAAGGGGGCGTTTAAAAAGATTTTGGATTTTCAGGAAAATACCGAAGAGGAATGGAAGGAGAAACTGAAAAGGCGTCTGCTTATAAAAAAACTGATTCAGGAGAGCGTAAACAGCCGAGTCTCAGTTAAGGAAGAGGAATTGCAGAAGTACTTTGACGAGCACCAGGGTGAATTCCAAAAAGGCGAACAGTTGCGCGCTCTTCACATCATGGTGGAAAATGAGGATTCGGCCCGCGATATTCTCAAGCTCCTGCGAAAGGGGAAAAAGTTCGAGGATCTGGCGCGAGAACACTCGCTGGGGCTGGAAAGTGAAAGCGGCGGTGACATGGGTTACTTCGAGGCGGGCCAGATGCCGGAGGAATTCGACGAGGTGTTCGAGCTCAAGGTGAACAAGGTCAGTGACATCATCCGGACGCCTTATGGTTACCACGTTTTCAAGGTGGTGGACAAAAAACCCGAGCGCAAGATGAGTTTTGAAGAATCAAGGGATGCGATCCACAAAAAGCTGTTGCGTGAAGCGCAAGAGAAAGCCTTTCAGGCCTGGCTTCTCAAGTTGAAGAACCAGGCGAAAATCGAAATCAATTATGACGCTCTGGAAAACATTCATTAACGTAGTCCTTTTTTCCAGCCTGCTCCTGCTTTTAGGAGGGCCGGGTGTGCATGCCAAGGTGCTGGACCGGGTGGTGGCCAAGGTCAATAACGAGATCATCACCTTAAGCGCCCTTGATGAGCGGGCCCGGGTGGACATGGCCCGCTATTCGGGAATGGGCGTAGAGGCCTTGCCTCCCTTCGAACAGGTGCGCCTGCAAACACTTGAGCAGATGATTGATGAAATCCTGATGATTGGTGTGGCCGAGCGATTGAACATGATTGTGGAAGAAAGTCAGATGCAGAGTGCGCTGGATGACATTCGGGCCCGTGGCAACCTGACTGAGGAACAGTTGGCAGAAATGTTGGAGCAGGAAGGGCGCACAATGGAGGAATACAAAAAGCGCATCCGTGAACAAATCCTGCTGAGCCGCGTCATAAACCTGGAAGTCCGTTCCCGTATCAAAATCAGTAAAGAGGAAATTGCGGAATATTACGACGCCCACCGGAAAGATTTCTGGACCACCCCCAAGGTGCACGCCAGGCACATCTTGTTTATTCTGGATAACAGTCTCACCCAGGACGAGGTGGAACTTAAAAAGAAGAAGGCGCGAATGGCCCTTGAAGAGATTCTAAGTGGTCGCGAATTCGTGGACGTGGCAAAGGAGTATTCCGAGGACGTAACCGCATCGAATGGCGGAGATTTGGGAGTGCTTGAAAAGGGTAAAATGATTTCCGAATTCGAAGATGCTGCGTTTTCCCTGGAATCGGGGGAGGTGAGCAATATTATAACTTCCCCGTATGGACTCCACATTATCAAAGTCGAAGAAATCCTCCACGGAGCTCCCGTCCCCATGGAGGATGTGGAAGGTCGCATCGAGGCTCAATTGAAACACGAACGCTTTGAGTCTGTATTTAAAGAATACATTGAGGATCTTCGCGCCAGATCATTCATTGAAAAACGGCTGGGTTCGTTGAAACCTTCCGGCGAACATAATAATAAGCCGGTGGTTGCGGGTAAAATGCCTGGGTCGTCCATAAACAAAATGGAAACCACTCCGGTCAAGAAAAAGGTTCCGCGCCAGGAGGAAGTATTGCCTCCTTTGCAAATCGGGAAAAAGGAAACTCTTCAAAAGGAAACCCCGGTTGCCAGGGAATTTGAACCCTTGGAGAAAAAACTGAAATATTATAAAAACCTGAGAGACATGGACCTGATCACCGAGCAGGAATATAACCGCCGTAAGAAATCCCTGCTGGAAAACCTGTAATTCACGCGCCGATCCCGTAACCGGATTCCTGCCCCCAACGCCCCGGTCTCTCCACCCCTCAGGGGCCGTATGCTCCCTTTTATCGAAAAAATTCAGCGTACCCTCGCTATCCATAATATGGTGACGCCCGGTGACCATCTGGTTGTCGCCGTTTCCGGGGGTCCCGATTCCGTGGCTCTCCTGTACGCGCTGCATCGGTTGCGGTCCGAAATGGAATTTCGCCTTACCACAGCCCACCTGGATCATGGCACCCGTGAAGGAGCATCAGCGGAAGATGCCGAGTTTGTTCGCCAGGCTGCTGTCCGGCTTGACATTCCTGTTGTGGTTGAACGGCGAGATGTGCCCGGAGCGTCCGCCAAAAGCGGTATGTCATTTCAGGAAACCGCACGCATTATCCGGCTAAAGTTTCTGGAGTCGGTACGGGAACAGGTGTCGGCGCAGAAGGTGGCACTGGCCCACACTGCGGACGACCAGGCGGAAACGGTGCTCATCAACCTGTTGCGGGGAGGCGGTCCGCGCGGGCTGGGTGGAATGCGGCCGGTTCGCGACAACCTCATTCGCCCTTTGATCGACTGCACGCGCGAGGATGTGATGGAATTCCTGAAAAGGGAGAAAATCGAATTCCGCGAGGATGCCACCAATCGCGACGTCCAATACCTGCGCAACCGTATCCGGATGGAACTTCTCCCTTATCTGGAGCGGGAATACAATCCCCAGGTCCGCCAAGCCCTGCAACAGACTGCACGTATTCTTCAATGGGAAGAGGAGCATCTGAATCGCGAAGCGGAGGACTGGTTCGAGCGTCTGGGCCGGGAGGATCACCAGAACCGTCAGGTGATTCTGGAGTGTGAAGCCCTGAAGGCGCTGCCGCCGGCCCTGCAGGCCCGATTGGTGAGGCTGGCTTTGGAACGTGGACGCGGCAACCTGCGCCGGGTTACCTTCGACCATATCCTGAAGGTCCTGGCCCTGCTGGAATCAGACCAGAGTGGAAAGGTGGTCTCCCTGCCCGGTGGTTGGGCTGCCGAAAGGGAGGCCGATTCCCTCAAGATATATAAAATCCCGGAGTCACAACCCGGCATCTTAAACAACAGTAACCTGTTGATGGGCGAGGGGTGCCTCCTTCAGATTCCCGGGGTCACGGCCGTTGAATCTTTGGGTATTCAAATATCGGCTGAAGTTGAAAAGGGGGCTCATAAAGAGCCGGCCGACATCCAACAGGCCCTTCTGGATTTTGATAAAACCGGTCCTGTGTTGCGAATTCGTCACTGGCGAGCCGGCGACCGGTTTCAGCCTCTGGGTATGCAGGGGTCCAAAAAGCTCAAGGATTACTTTAAAGATGAAAAAATTCCGCGCGCAGAAAGAAAACGGATGACCGTATTGACAACCGCGGACGATCATATTATTTGGGTGTTAGAGGGGCGCATCTCTGAGCTCTACCGTATTTCCGAGCAGACCCGCAATACGTTGAATATCAGGGTTTTGAAATGAACGAGGGGCGCCAACACATTGGGCAAGATTCCCGCCCACGCGGGATAAAATATGCTACCATGGGGAAACAGGACGGCAATTGCCCAGATTAGATACAAAAGGAGACGGCCTTGAATCAATTTTATAAAAACCTCGCGTTGTGGCTGGTTATCGGCATCATCCTGATAGCTTTGTTCAATATTTTCAACCAACCCATAACCCCTCAGTCGGAGATCGTCTTCAGCGAGTTCATGAACAAGGTGGAGAACGGTGAGGTTGCGGAAGTGGTCATGCAGGGCGATCACATTACCGGCAAGTACACCGATGGCCAGACCTTCCAGACTTACGCTCCGTCCAAGGACCCGGACCTCATCAAATCCCTGCGGGATAAAGACGTTCGCATGGTGGTGAAGCCACCGGAGCAGACCAGCTGGTACATGAACGTCCTGATCTCGTGGTTCCCGATGATCCTGCTTCTGGGTATCTGGATTTTCTTCATGCGCCAGATGCAGTCCGGAGGCGGCAAGGCGCTTTCCTTTGGCAAAAGCAAGGCGCGCCTGATGAATGAAGGTAAAACCAAGACCACCTTCAAGGATGTCTCCGGTTGTGATGAAGCCAAGGAAGAACTCCACGAAATCATCGAGTTTTTGAAGGAGCCCCAGAAGTTCAGCAAGCTGGGCGGCAAGATTCCCAAGGGCGTCCTGCTGGTGGGCCCTCCGGGCACGGGGAAAACCCTGTTGGCCCGCGCCATTGCCGGCGAGGCGAACGTGCCGTTCTTCAGTATTAGCGGTTCGGACTTCGTTGAGATGTTTGTCGGCGTCGGCGCTTCGCGCGTGCGCGACCTGTTTGAGCAGGGTAAAAAGAACAGCCCGTGCATCATTTTCATCGACGAAATCGACGCCGTGGGACGACATCGCGGCGCGGGTCTCGGCGGCGGTCATGACGAACGCGAACAGACCCTCAACCAGTTGCTGGTGGAAATGGACGGCTTCGAGAACAACGAAGGTGTCATTTTGATCGCCGCGACCAACCGTCCCGACGTTCTCGACCCCGCGCTGTTGCGCCCGGGCCGGTTTGACCGCCAGGTGGTGGTCGGGCGTCCGGATATCAAGGGACGCGAAGGCATTCTGAAAGTGCACACCGCCAAGGTGCCGTTGTCCGACAACGTGGACCTCAAAGTGGTGGCCCGCGGCACGC
This sequence comes from Nitrospina sp. P1_D6, assembly GCF_052156615.1. NCBI lineage: Bacteria > Pseudomonadati > Nitrospinota > Nitrospinia > Nitrospinales > Nitrospinaceae > Nitrospina > Nitrospina sp. P1_D6. The sequence goes on from NZ_JBQKUN010000001.1 coordinate 328,756, forward strand.
CGGGTTTTACCGGTGCGGATCTCGCCAACCTGGTCAACGAAGCCGCCCTCCTCGCTGCACGTGATGAGAAGAAGGTGGTGACCATGGAAGACTTCGAGAACGCCAAAGACAAGGTCATGATGGGTGTCGAACGCCGCAGTATGGTCATCACCGAGAAGGAAAAGAAAACCACCGCTTATCACGAAGCCGGACATGCGCTGGTGGCGTTCCTCCTGCCGGGGACCGATCCCCTGCACAAGGTGACCATCATTCCGCGGGGCCGTGCCCTGGGTGTGACCATGCAGTTGCCGGAAGATGAGAAGCACACGTATCCCAAGGAATACCTCATTCACCGCCTGGCCATCATGATGGGCGGGCGCGTGGCCGAGGAGGTTTGTCTGGGTGAAATCACCACCGGTGCGGGCAACGACATCGAAGTCGCGACAGAAACCGCGCGCAAGATGGTTTGTGAATGGGGCATGAGCGAGAAGATGGGTCCGTTGACCTACGGCACCAAGGAGGAACAGGTGTTTCTGGGCAAGGATTTCTCCGCACAGAAGAACTTCAGCGACGAAACCGCCAAGCTGATCGATCTTGAAGTCAAGGCCTTGGTCATGGGCGGCTACAATCGTGCGAAGGAACTGCTGACCGAAAATCGCGATGCACTGGAGCGATTGGCGGTGGCACTTCTGGAGCAGGAAACCCTGGACCTGGTTGAGATCAAAGCCATCATAGAAAACCGTCCGCTGGACCCGGATTCAGACTCCGGAAAGACGGAGCCTGCCGCCGGATTGAAGGCGGAGGACACCCAAAAGGGCAAGAAAGCCAAAGGCCTCGACGAGGGCCTGGTGGGTGGAGGTGGTGTGCCTGATCCCACCCCTGCCTGAGGACGGTCCGTGGTCTAAAAACCTTCTGAACAATCAAAGCTCCATTCCGGCTGTGGCCAGTTTGGAGCTTTTTTTGTTTGCTTGTTTGATTTTGAATTAAAAGGAGTGGTGGTATGAGCGATGACTTCTTTTCCGGCCCGACTCGGATCATGGGAATCATCAACCTGTCTTCCAATTCTTTTTTTCGATCCAGTTACTCCGCAAATGAAAAGCAGGCGTTGAAAACCGCAGAACGCCTGATTGAGGACGGCGCGGACATGCTGGACATCGGGGCGGAGTCGACCCACCCCGGGTCGGAACCCGTTCCGGACGAACAGGAATGGAAACTGCTGGAGCCGGTGGTGAAAACGCTGGTGCGGGAAATTCCGGTTCCCATCTCCGTGGATACGTACAAGCCTTATGTGGCGCGGCGGGTGCTGGATCTCGGCGTTCACTGGATTAACGATATCTACGGCCTGAGGTTTCCGGAAATGGTGGAAACCGTGTCCCGCTATCCAGCGGGGGTGATCATCATGCATATGCAAGGCACGCCGAAGACCATGCAGCTCGATCCGCAGTACGTCGATTGCGTTGAAGAGGTTTATGACTTTCTCGACCGCCGCATCACCGAAGCGGAGTTTGCAGGAATCCCCGCGGATCAGATCATGATCGATCCCGGCATTGGATTCGGCAAGACGGTCAGGCACAATCTGGAACTGGTATCCAACCTGGATCGGTTCGCTTCATTGGAAAAACCTGTGCTTTTGGGTGTTTCCCGCAAGGCGTTTATTGGTAAAATCCTGGACCTTCCCACGGATGAGAGAATGGAAGGCTCGTTGGCCGCGGCGGTGGTTGGTGTGTTGAAAGGCGCCCGTGTCCTGCGCGTTCACGACGTTCTGGAAACCGCCCGGGCCATCAAGATTGTTGAAGAACTCCGCAAGTACCGGAAGGAATGAAATGATACGTTTGTTTGTCAATGTGGACCACGTCGCCACCCTGCGGGAAGCCCGCAAAACCTTGGAGCCGGACCCGCTGAAAGCCGCACACCTGGCGGAGCAGGCCGGGGCCGACGGCATCACCGTGCATCTGCGTGAGGACCGGCGGCACATTCAGGACAGGGACGTGCACCGTATTCGGGAGGGCATCCGCACGCCGCTCAATCTGGAGATGGCGGCAGTGGAAGAGATGGTGGAACTTGCCATCAACGTCAAGCCTTACCAGGTGTCGCTGGTGCCGGAGAAACGGCAGGAGATCACCACCGAGGGAGGCCTTGACGTGATCTCGAAGAAAGGATATCTGGCGGACATCCGTCAGCGTCTGGCTCCCCTGGGTATCCGGTTCAGCCTGTTTGTGGATCCGGATTTGGAACAACTGAACGCTGCGATGGAAACGGGGGCGGACAGCATCGAGATCAATACCGGTCTTTACACCGAGCTCACCGACCCGGAGCAGATGGCACGGGAACTCCAAAAAATCCAGGCCGCAGCCCGCCACGCGAAGGGCCTGGGTCTCCGGGTGTTTGCCGGGCACGGGTTGAACAACGAAAATGTGGTTCCTATCGCCGCGGTCCCCGAGGTCGAGGAACTCAACATCGGTCACAACCTGGTGGCACGGTCCGTGTATTGCGGCATGGAGCAGGCCGTTCGCGACATGATCCGGTGCATTGAAAAAGGTGTGGCGCAAAGAACGGTTTCTGCATGAAACCCGTGTTCATCGTATTGACCCCGCAATCAATTTGCACCATAATCGTAATCCCGCATTGCCCTGTTAGCGTCCCGCCACATTGGCGTTGAACAAGCCACGGAAGCAAGCGAAAATGACCACGACCCCGCCCTCCGGGACCGGGCCAACGTGTTTTCAGTCCAAGAAAAGCGCAAGCAAAGCAATTGGAGGTATCGGTATATGGCCACTAAAGTGGGTATCAACGGTTTCGGCCGCATCGGCCGAAACGTTTTGAAATGCATATTGAGTGACAAGGAATGCGGCGAGCTGGTGGACGTTGTGGCCATCAACGATCTCACCGATGCGGCGACCCTCGCCCACCTGTATAAATACGATTCCGTGCAGGGCGTCACCAAGGGTGAAGTGAAGGCGGACGGGGACAACCTGATTATCGATGGAAAAAAGATCAAGGTCCTGTCTGTGAAGGATCCGGCCGAACTCCCATGGAAAAGTCTGGGCGTCGATGTGGTGATCGAGTCCACCGGCATCTTCACCAAGCGGGATGCCGCGGCCAAACACCTGACCGCCGGGGCGAAGAAAGTCATCATTTCCGCACCCGCCACCGATCCGGATGTGACGGTGGTGCTGGGTGTCAACGAAGGCAAATACGACCCCAAACAGCATTCCATCGTTTCCAATGCCTCCTGCACGACCAACTGCCTTGCTCCGATGGTGAAGGTGCTGCATGACCGGCTCAAGATCAAGAAGGGATTGATGACCACCATTCATTCCTACACCAACGACCAGCGAATTCTGGACCTGCCGCACAAGGACCTGCGCCGGGCGCGGGCGGCCAACCTGTCGATGATCCCGACCACCACCGGAGCGGCGAAGGCAGTGTGCATTGTCCTGCCGGAGCTGGAAGGCCGACTCGACGGCATGGCCATCCGTGTTCCCACCCCCAACGTTTCGCTGGTGGACTTCGTGGCCGAAGTGGAAAAAGATACCTCGACGGAAGAAGTCAACGCCATGTTCCGCGAAGTGGCAGAGGGTGAACTCAAGGGCATCCTGCGTCTTGAGGAACAGCCGCTGGTGTCGATCGATTTCAACGGCGACGAGGATTCCTCGATCATCGATGGCCCCTCGACCAAGGTCATGGGAAAGAACATGGTGAAAGTGCTGTCGTGGTACGACAATGAGTGGGGCTATTCCTCTCGCACGCGGGATATCTTGAAGTTCATGATCAAAAAAGGAATCTGAGCGCCAACGGACAATGGGCTTTATGCGAAAGATCCTGATTGCCGGCAACTGGAAAATGAACAAGACCCTTTCCGAGACGGAGGGGTTGTTGCAAGGGCTGGTCCGGCGGCTGGATTCCAGTTGTCCGGCGGAAGTGGTGGTGGCACCGCCGTTCACCTCGCTTTCGCTTGCGGCATCCCTGCTTAAGGGAACCGGTATCGGGCTTGCCGCACAGAATGTGTTTGCCGAAGACGCTGGTGCCTTTACGGGTGAGATTTCGGCGCCCATGCTGGTGGAGGCGGGGTGCGGCTGGGTGATCGTTGGCCACTCGGAGCGCCGGCACCAGTTCGGCGAACCGGAGGCCCTCATCAACCGAAAGGTCAGGCACGCTCTCGATCATGGCCTCAACGTCATCCTTTGTGTCGGTGAAACCGAGGTCGAACGCGATGCAGAGCAGACCGAACACGTGGTCCATCTGCAATTGACCGAAGGCTTGAAGGGCGTTGAGCCGTCTGCGGTCAGAAGGGTGGTCGTCGCTTACGAACCGGTGTGGGCCATCGGTACAGGCAAGAACGCCACTCCTCAACAGGCTGAACAGGTGCACTGCCTGATCCGTCAATGGATCGGCGAATTGTATGGGCCCGCCGCCGGGGAGTCCATACGGGTTCTTTACGGAGGCAGTGTGACGCCGGAGAACAGCCGTGGTCTTCTTGGGGAAGACAATATCGATGGCGCTCTGGTGGGCGGCGCGAGTTTGGACGTGGATTTATTTTGTGCTATTATTGGCTCGGTTGAGTGATTCTTAGGAGGTTGGTTTGCATACGTTTGTTACGGTATTACACATTGTCGCCGCAGTTTTCCTGATACTCGTCGTCCTGCTGCAGTCCGGCAAAGGCGCGGCCATGGGAGCGGTGTTCGGTTCCGGGTCCAGCCAGACCATGTTTGGCAGCAGTGGAGCGGGAAATTTTTTGACCAAACTCACCACCGTTGCGGCCATCGTGTTCATGATCACGTCCCTCAGCCTGGCGACGGTGCTGTCCAGCAAAAAGCAGGATTCCGTGATCAACGAAGTGGAAGAAACCACGACCATCCCGACCCAGCCAGCCCAGGACAATTCCAAGAAATAATTTCGCTTCAATGCCGATGTGGTGGAACTGGTAGACACGTGCGCTTGAGGGGCGTATGGGGCAACCCGTGGGAGTTCGAATCTCCCCATCGGCACCATCCACTTGCCTTCACCGGCAAGGGCCTCCGAATTTGAATCATGCAGATTCAAACGCTGGGCGACCTGTTTGCCCATCCAAGCTTCCAGACCCTGTTCCTCACTATCCTGATTGTCTTCGCCAACATCATCATTGGTGTCAGCATGCTTCCCCAGGACCGGCGAAAGCGCTTGTACCAGTTGCACCGTTACGTTTATGTCGCGTCGATCGCCATGTTGGGTTTGTTTCTCTATGTCAACCACCAGCTAGGGAACAATGACGGATTCATCTATTTTGTTGCCGCCTACTTTCTGACTGCCATCCCGTTGAGCCGTAAAATGAACGTCACCCTGCATGCGGTGATCGCGTCCGTCGGCCTGGTTCTGTTGATCGGCATGGCTGCCTTGAACGTATTATGAGCCAGAAAGGGCAATTGCGGCGGGTTTCGGGATTGTGCTTTAATGTGGGTAATTCAACCGGTGCATGACGACGGAAGGGTTTGAATGAGCCATTTTGATCTCGCCATCCTGGGAGGTGGCACTGCCGGTCTCGCCGCAGCCCGGCAAGGCAGTGACATGGGCGCCCGCGTGTGTCTCGTAGAGATGGATGCCCTGGGGGGCCACTACCTGAATCGTGGACTCCACCCTGTGCGCACCCTCCTTGCCGACCCGGAATTCGGGGCTGTTCGGCCTGTCGATTGGGAAAGCGTGCGGACACGTTTTTCCTCCATTGCTCAGGCCGCTTCGAACGAGGCGAGGCATGACCTGGAAGCCTCCGGCGTGACCCTGATCGAAGGCAAAGGAACCCTTGCCGGAACCGGTACCCTGCGCGTTGAAACGGAAAAGGGCAAGCAGGAAGTGCAGGCCGATAATGTGGTTCTGGCAATGGGGTCGGATGCCGAATCCATTGCCACCGTTCCCTTCGATGAAGACACCATCCTTCCTGTCGACCGGTTTCTCGAATTGGAGAAATTACCGGAGTCGATCCTAATCCTGGGAGACGGGGTGGCGGTGATTGAAACGGCGCTCTTCTTTAACCGCCTGGGTACCAGGGTGTTCCTGTGCAATGAACAGAAACGCATGATCGCCGACCGCGACCCCGAACTGATCGATGTCCTGGAAGCCGGTTTGAAGCGGGCCAAGGTCAAATCCCTGTTCAATAAAAAGATCCTGTCCATTTTGAAGCAAGACGGTGGTATCGATATCACCCTGGATGGGGGAATCAAGTTTTCCGTCGAAAAAATCCTGGTTGGATACAGGCGCGTGGGGCGCACACCGGGTTCGTTGGACGCCGCGATGGGCATGGAAATGGGAGACCGTCGTGAAATCTGGGCCGACGCCTGCATGCGTACGTCCGTTAAGAATGTGTTTGCTGCGGGAAGTGTGACCGGGCACGAACGTTCGCCGGAACACTCCAGCGAGGAAGGCCGCACCGCCGCACAGAACGCACTGGGAAAAGAAAGAATTCTGGACCCGGGTGGCATTCCTTTTCGCCTGCATTCCAATCCGCCTCTGGCTGCGGTGGGTTGCCGGGCGGAAGACGCACACCACAAGGGATATTTGAAACCGGTGGAAGGCCGTTTCAACGGGTTGCCTTTGAATGTGGACGAAATTCCCGGTCAGGGTGGTGGGTTTTGCAAATTGCTGGCCGACCGGGAGAGCCGGAAAGTCATCGGTGCACAGATATCCGGAATCGGCGCTTCCGAAATGCTCACCCTGGCGACGCTGGCCATTCATCGGGGCATGACAGTGAAGGCGCTGACACAACTTTTACCCGGTTTTGGGGACTCCGCAATCGGGGTTTTGGAAGCCGCGCGGGCCTGCCTGCGAGGTTTGACTCCAAGGCGATAATTCAACGGTTTGTGATGTAACTATCTTACCTTGACTCCATTTTCTAATTATGTTAAAAACCATCCTTTGCTAGAGTGGTATGTCCATTCTTGGCTGACTATCCAGGATTTCAGGATTTATATAAACAATTGAGTTAAAAGAACTTATGGCACAGCCTTCCAAAAATCCAAACATCCCCCCGGCCAAGCCTGCGGCCAAGGACAAGGGCGGTAAAGAGAAACCCAACAATCTTTACTCAAGACGGGATTTTTTCTCGTATGCCGGTTGGGCCGGATTCATGGCCACTTTGGGTTTGTCATCCGTTTATTTTCTCCGCTTGTTGTTCCCACGTGTGTTGTTCGAGCCGTCTCCCAAGTTCAAGGCTGGCAAGGTGAGTGATTACACAGTGGGCGAAGTGAGCACCAAGTGGGTCAAGGATCAGCGTGTCTGGATTGTGCGTGAGGAGCAGCGGCTGTATGCGATTCTCGCCCGCTGCACGCATCTGGGTTGCACGCCCTTGTGGCTGCGATCGGAAGGTAAGTACAAGTGCCCCTGTCATGGCAGTGGTTTCACAATGGATGGAATCAATTTCGAAGGTCCGGCTCCACGGCCTCTGGAACGGTTGAAGGTAGGCATTGCCCCGGACGGTGAAATTGTGGTCGATAAAAGCAAGGTGTTTCTGTACGAGAAAGGCGAGTGGGAAGAGCCGGGTTCTTACCTCAGGACCTGATGGGCATGTTCCCGTACTCGCCTTTTTTTATTAGATTAATCAGCAGTGTTTAGGAGATTGAGTTTTGGCTAAACCCAAAATTCCGAATTTTGAAGAGATCAAAGAGTCCATCAAAAGCGGAAAGCTTTTTGAGGAAGCGGCGGAGAAGATCACCGAATCCCAGGTTTGGACCTCGTCGTTCCGTCATGGATACGCCGACACTCCGCGGAACCGCGTTTTGCAGATCGCGAGTAACGTCTGGCTCCACCTGCATCCCGTAAAAATCCACCGCCATGCGCTGCGTATCAAATTCACATGGTGCATGGGTGGAATTACCTTCCTGCTTTTTCTTTCCCTCGTTGTGACGGGCATCATCCTGATGTTTTACTACCGTCCGGTGGGAGAGTACGCTTACTATGACATGAAATACCTGCAGTATGACGTCCCGTTCGGCATGTTGATGCGGAACATGCATCGATGGGCGGCGCACGCGATGGTCATTACCGTCTGGTTGCACATGTTCCGGGTGTTTTTGACAGGCTCGTACAAACCACCCCGCGAGTTCAACTGGGTTATCGGCGTGTTCCTCGTGACCTTCACGCTTCTCCTGAGCTTCACCGGTTACCTCCTGCCGTGGGACCAATTGGCGATGTGGGCGGTCACCGTAGGCACCAACATGGCGCGGGCGACACCGTTCCTCGGGTCTGAAGGTCCTTTTGCGGAATATGTGGGTGTGACGGCAAGGTACGACGCTCGTTCCATGCTGTTGGGAGGCAGTCTTGTCGGGCCGCCGGCGTTGCTCCGTTTTTACGTATTGCACTGCATTCTGATACCTCTGGTGGCCGGCGCCCTGATGATCGTCCATTTCTGGCGAATCCGAAAGGACGGAGGCATCTCCGGACCGCTTTGATAGGTTGTTGTTCACGTTTCGCTGATTGAAACTTTTTTGAAGGATAGGAAGTCTTTCTATGGGGACCGCAGAGAAACCACCTGCCAAGCCACCCGCCAAACCGGCCGCCAAGGCGCCGGCTAAAGCGGCTCCGAAAAAGAAAGTAGAGGATCTGCCGGAGAAGGTCCACGTCTGGCCGTATCTGGTCCGTCTGGAATTTCTCTGCGCCATCATCGTCAGTGTTCTGTTGACGGTGTGGTCGATCACCATCGATGCGCCGCTTGAAGAAGCGGCCAATCCGACGAAGACACCCAACCCGTCCAAGGCGCCGTGGTATTTTCTCGGCCTGCAAGACATCCTGGTTTATTTTGACCCCTGGTTTGCGGGTGTTGTGGCGCCGGTTCTCATTATCGTTGGGCTCATGCTGATTCCCTATCTCGATGTGAACCCCAAGGGCAACGGGTACTACACCTACACCGAGCGTAAGCTGGCTATCTGGGTTTACAGTTTCGGCTTTCTCGTTCTCTGGATTGCGCTCATCATCATGGGCGTGTTCCTGCGGGGTCCGGGCTGGAACCTGTTCATGCCCTGGCAGTACTGGGATCCGCACAAGGTGGTGGCCCTGACCAACGTCGATCTTCCCTATGCACTCGGCGTGCGTACCTATGACATGGCCATGCTGGTGGGTGGTGTCGTGGTGCTCGGTTATTTCGCCGTCGGGACCGCCGTTTATTTTTTCATGGAGAGAAAAGCCCTCAAAACCGTAGGCTTCCTCCGCATGTTCCTAAAGGTGCAATTGTATTTGATCATGATCGGTATCGTCATCAAGATCGCCCTGAGGCTCGGGTTCAATATCAAATACATTTGGGTCACCCCCTGGTTTAACGTTTAACGGGCTTTTCAGAAACATCCATGGCTGAAGAAACTAAAGATCCCCAAGAGGAAGAAAATAAGGAAGACTCCGCGTTCCAGGATGGGGAGTTTGATGAGCGCACTTCGTACAGCTTTCTGTTTTTCCTGTGTTCCGGTGCCTTGCTGTTCGTGACCCTGTGGGCTTTCTGGGATGACGAATTCATCCGGCGCGGCTACAAGGATTTTCAGGATACCTACAACGAGGCCCAGTACGAGCGCGCGCGTGCGGAATACGTGGAAGTCACCGAGAAAATCGAGGGGCGTACCGAGGAACTCCGTCAGGCCATTGCCAAGGAAGAAGAGAAGCTGGAAAATGATGAGGAATACCAGCAGCTCGCGGATGCGGCCTGGAATGCCCAGGTGGCACTGGATGATGCCAAGGAAGCGTTGAAATTCGAAAAAAGCCGGCTGGACGAATATTATTACTACTACAAAAAAGCCCAGCATGAAGGCAAGAATTATGAAGTCGAGCTGAATCGAGTTGAGGAGACCAAGCACCACATCGCCGACTTCGAGCCGATCATTGAAGACCTCACCCGCAAGCGCGATGACGCGGAAGCCAAACTTCTGGAGTTCAAGGTCCGCAAGAAAAATCTTGAGAATGAACTGGCAGGCTTGACCAACCAGCAGGTCATCCTCGCCCAGAGAATGGATTACTACAAGCCCTTCAATCTGTTCCTGCGGCCCGCTGAGATCAAGCAAACGGTCATTCCCGGTTCCGCCAAAAACAAGTTTGGCGAGATCATTTACAAAGTGGACCGGTGCCACACCTGTCACGTTTCTTTTGCCGATCCCTACTATGAAGATTTCAAGGAACCTCTCAAAACCCACCCGAACCGGGAAATCCTGATTGAACACCACGATCCTCTGGAAACGGGTTGCACATGGTGTCATAGGGGGCAGGGGACGGCCACGGCACCTACGGAAGATGCCCATGGCTCCCATCATGAAATGGACCAGACCCTGGGCATCAACGAACCCCTTCTTCACGGCAGTCTCATGCAATCGAACTGCACCAACTGCCATGCCGAAGTGGTCAGTCTGAAAGGGGCTCCCATCCTCACCAAGGGCAAGAAGCTGTTCCTGAAGCTGGGTTGTCATGGTTGCCACCTTGTTGAAGGGTTTGCGGAAGAACGCAAGGTGGGCCCGAGCCTGCGAAAAATTGCCGCCAAGGTCGATCCCAGCTGGTTGTACCGGTGGGTTAAAAAGCCGAAAGATTACCTGCCGGAAACACGCATGCCGGATTTTGGTTTGAGCGACGAACATGCGCTCGCCATTTCTGCTTACCTTTGGGATAAATCCGAAAAGGGGTACCAGCTTCCCGAAAAGTTCAAAGGGGGCGATCCCAAAAAGGGACAAGAGCTTTTTGAATCTGTAGGGTGCCAGGCCTGCCACAAGCTGAAAGGGAAGGGTGAACGGTTTGCTCCGAACCTGAGTAACATCGGCGAGAAGGTTTCCGCCGACTGGATAGTGAGCTGGCTAAGTAATCCGCGCGATTACAACCACGAAAGCAAAATGCCCGATATGCGCCTGAGCGTGGAAGAGGCGTCGAACATCGCCGCGTACCTGATCCAGTTTGGGAAACCGGTGGAGATTCCAGGAATCGAAAGGAAATACAAGGATCCGGATACCATCGCGTTTGGTGAAAAACTGGTAAGAAACCGGGGTTGTTTTGCCTGCCACAATGTTCCCGGAATGGAAAAGGAAGGCCGCATTGCGCCGGAATTGTCTTCATTCGGCAGTAAACAGGTCCGCGAGCTGGAATTTGCCGATACGCACATCCCTCACACCTGGGAGTCTTGGACGTATAACAAACTAAAAGATCCCACGGTGTATCGCACCGAACGCATTCTCGATAAAATGCCGGACTTCGAGTTGGCGGAAGATGAGATCCAGGCCCTGATGGTTTTCCTTCGCGGATTGAATGGTTTGTTCATACCCGAACGCTACAAAAGGAATTACTCCCAGGATGAGTTGACTATTGAGCGTGGCCGGAGATTGATCACGCAATTCAACTGCCGCGGTTGCCATATTGTGGAAGGGTATGGCGGGGACATCCAGGAACACCTGAAGTCCACGGCCCAATATCCGCCTCCGCTCGAAACCAAAACCTATCACGTGGGGGATCGACTGAAGGGATCCTGGTTGTATTCCTTCATGAAGAAACCCACTCCTGTGCGCAAATGGGTTGAGGTTAAAATGCCAACTTTCAACTTGACCGATTCCCAATTGCGTGACCTGACGGCCTATTTCGAGCTGGTGGCTCCGAGTGAAATCAAATACGAAGCAGGGGTTCACCTGAAGAAAGACAAGGCTTCCATTGAGAACGGCGTCAAGATGGTCAACTACATGGAATGCGGCAAATGCCATGATGGAGGCGACAAGGGAATCGAATTCAAGATCGCACAGGAACGCCTGCGCGAGGAATGGATTCCCAAATGGTTGAAGGACACGCGTGAAATGATTCCCTGGACGCCGATGCCTAACCATTGGCCGAAGGAGGACGGGGATTACACCATCCAGACCAAATTCCATAAATTGAGTACGATTGAAAACGGCGACATTGACAAGCAGGCCCAGGATATCACCGACCTGCTGGTTTCCTACGACAAGCCCGGAGTCGATATGAGCCTGTCTCTCGAAGAGGAAGATCCCTTCATGGACGGTTTCTTTGATGGGGGTTTTGGTGAACCTCTGGATGAGGAAGAAGACGACTCGGAAGCCGGGGATGAAGAGGATGATGAGGACGACGAGTTCGCCGACGACGACTTCTGATTTTGTTAGACAGACCGGGTTTGTTGTATAATCCGGTAGATTTATTGCTCATCTGTTAGGAAGGTTGAAAACATGCAGCCCTCAGCTTTGGAAAACTTTCTTTTGATCGCGCTGAAACCGGACAACATGCCCATTGGCGGCATGCTGTTCATCGTTGCTTTTGTTTTCTGGATAGCCATTCGCCAGATGATCAAGCATGACCGGTTGATCAAAGAAGGAAAGAAAGAAAAAATATTCGATGAGATGATCAAATAAGTGCAAATATTCATCACGGTCATTGTTGCTTTTATTCTGGGGCTGGTCCTCATTTTTTTTCTCAAAAACACCCAGCCCCAGGCCCCCCGGGAATCCATTCAGTTCGATAACGATAACGAAAAACCTTCCTACCTTCAGGACCCCGATGAATTTCGTTCCAAGTGTCTCGAGTTTCTAGAAAAATTCAATCTGGAATACCGCCACTCGGTCTGGGCCAACGACTCCGAACTGGAAATAGACATGCAGGACGAAACCCCCGTCGTGGGTGGCAAATACCTTGCGCTCTGCATTATCAATCCTCCTTACAACCTTGTGGACGCCATGAAGGTAAAGGGGTTTCTGGATTCCGTCCGCGGCGAGGGTGCAGCGCGAGGCATCATCATCACCACCGGTTACTTTTCGGACGACGCCTACCGGCAGATTGAAGAAGAGCCGGTGGAACTGGTCAACGTCCACTCCTTCCTGAAGTACCTCAAAAGTTTCGACATTTACTGATCCGGGCTCTCATGTCCCGCGAGATTTGGTCTGGCAGGCACTCTATGTTATACTGTCTGCCTTATGAAAATCTCAAAACTTATTGAAACCATACGCCCTGCGCTTTCTTTCGAGTTTTTTCCGCCGAAAGACGACGACGGGTTCAATCAGCTGTTCACCGCCATCGAAAACCTCAAGCCCTGCCAGCCTGTCTACGTGTCGGTCACCTACGGCGCCATGGGCAACACCCGCACCAAGACTCTGGATTTGGTCAAGCGCATCAAACGTGACCTCGACCTGGAAAGCATGGCGCACCTGACTTGCGTCGGTTCCAATTCCGATGAAATCGCCGAGGTGCTGGATGCCCTGCAGGACGCCGGGATCGAAAACGTGCTTGCCCTGCGCGGCGACCCGCCCAAGGACCAGGAATATTTTGTGCGGCCGAAAGACGGCTTCGGGTTTGCCAACGAACTGGTGGATTTCATCAAAAAAAGGGGTTACGACTTCTGTATCGGCGTCGCCGGGTACCCGGAGAAGCACATCGAGTGTCCGGACATGAACACCGACCTCGACAACCTGAAAAAAAAGGTCGATGCGGGGGCGGATTTCGTGGTCACCCAGTTGTTTTTCGACAACGATCACTATTTCGATTTCGTGGACCGGGCCATCGCCCGCGGCATCAACGTGCCGATCATCCCCGGCATCATGCCGATTCAGAACCTGAAGCAGATCAAGCGTTTCACGAAAATGTGCGGATCGACGATCCCCGATCCCCTGTTGTTGCGGATGGAAGCCCATTCGGAAGACACGGATGCGATCAAGGAAATCGGCGTCGAACACGCGACCGAGCAGTGCGAGGGCCTGCTCAACGGCGGCGCACCGGGCATTCATTTCTACACGCTCAACCGCTCCCGGGCCACCCTCAACATTTTCGAGAACCTGAAAAAACTGGTGGATATCACACCGAACCCCTGACCCTCTGCTGGTGATTGGCCGGTTGCGATGAGGATTCTCAAGGCGCTGACGCTATGGCTCCTGGTCTGTACCACCGGCTGTTCCCCCACGCCCGGCGTTTCTCCGGATCAGACCTTCGACATCACCGAGGATATGGTGATGATCCCGGCGGGCAAATTCCAGAGGGGCTGCGACGCCCTCGGTCCGGAACACGGCGCGCCCGCGCATGAGGTGTACCTCAACGCCTTCATGATCGACCAGTACGAAGTCACCAATAAAAAGCTGGAAGAGGTCATGCCGGACCACCTTCTGCGCCGCAGTGCCTCTTCCAGTTGCGACAACTGCCCCGTCTCCAAAATCACCTGGTACGAAGCCGCCGACTACTGCCACCTCATCGGCAAAGCCCTGCCCAGTGAAGCGCAATGGGAAAAGGCCGCCGGCGGAGCCAACGGCTGTGAATTCCCCTGGGGACCGGACTGGGACCCCGCCATGGCCTACGGCGGTAAGGAACTTGCGGACAACGCCACGCCCGTCGGGCAATACCCTCCCAACCAGTACGGCCTCTACGACATGGCGGGGAACATGTGGGAATGGGTGGCGGACTGGTATTCCCCGCGCTTTTATTTTCTGGGAGAATTGATGTACAATCCGCGCGGACCCCGCCGCGGCGTCATGAAGGTCAGGCGCGGCGGGGCGTGGTCGGACAGCATCAACGGCATGCTGGTCGGCTACCGCGACTGGAGTTATCCGTTCTCGCGGAGCTTCAGCGACATCGGGTTCCGCTGTGTCATCAACCTGAAACCACCGTCATGAGCGCCACACCCAAACTCGATTACATCAACCGCCTCATCCGCGAAAACCTGAGCGAAGACGGCGACCTGGAACTGAAAGGCCTGTTCATCGGCGACGAGGGCTTGACTGCGCTTTGTGAGGCGGAACGGGTGGAGGAGGTCGTCAACCTCGACCTCAGCAAAAACCACCTCACGCACAAAGCCATGCCCGCGTTCGCGCAGTGTCCCCGGTTCGCCAACCTGCGCCGCCTCTACATGGGAGAAAACCAGATCAGTGACCGCGGCGCGGTGGCGCTGGTGGAGGCGGATTTCTGCGCCAACCTTTTGCAGTTGGACCTGCGCATCAACGACATCGGCGAGGAGGGCGGCATGGCCATTGCCGAAGGCCCATTCAAGAAATTGCAGGTGCTCATCCTGCAGGACAACCCCATCGGCGACGACGCGCTCATCACCATGGCGAAGCACCCCGGTTTCGCCAACGTGCGCAAGCTGAACATATACCGGACGAACATCACCGACCGCGGCATCAAAACGCTGGCGCGATCGAAAGTATTTCAGAAGGTGAAGCACCTGAATGTGGCGCGGAATGTATTGCGGGTGGATGCGGCGGTGGCGCTGGCCAACACCAAGACCTTGCAGAACGTCGAGACCCTGCTGATGTTCGACACCTACATCGGCGACAAAGGCGTCGAAGCCCTCTCCCAATCCGAATGCCTGCCCAAGTTACGGACTTTGCGATTGACGTAGAATCAAAAAAGGTTCCAATGAAATTCCTTGAGGTCGATAGATTTGTTTGTGTGTTCGCCATCAAGATCGGCGTCCTTGGAGGGATTTTGGGATTGTTGTTGATTTATCTCTCTTTAAGGATTGGAGGTTATCCAATTCTGGATTTCAGGAATTGGAATTTGGTTCTAAAGGAATTATTTACTTTTAATAGAACGGGTCAGTGCTTGTTATTCTTGGCGGGTGTGGGGGTGTTCTTTTTCAGTCTCTATTTAGTCACTCAGAATTTAATTGGCCTAAAGCCCAGTCATTGTTGAACCGCGATTGCTTATTTCAATAAAAGAATGAAGAATCTCATTTTAATAAAGCTCGTTTTTTTATTTAGTTGCTCTATTTGTTTTGGTGGTGAGTTTCAAAGCCCTCTGTTAAGTGAAGAATATTTGCAAAAAGAATTTAATATAGCGTCGTTTGATTATATTAGAAACAAGGAGTTTAATTATGATGGGTTTTTGCAAATAAAGAATTTCGGACCGTTTAACGAGATTTTCATCTTTACAGGAAAATATAAGACGAGAACCCCGAAGGGGTATCCTACATTTGTGGCTATATTGAGTAATAATGGGGATGGTTATAAAAAAGAGGCGGTTATCAACTTTGTTAAGGAAAACATTGATTACCTGAAGCTTTATGAAGAGAAAATTTATATAGTTTTTGTGGATTCGTCAGAAGATTTTGGAGAAATTAAATACAGCGAAGGCAAATTCCATTATGTAGATCTATTTGAAGAGTTTTGATTTATAAGATGAGGGTATTCGCCTGACAGCGGCCTGCTGATGTTTGACACCTGCATCGACGACAAAAGCGTCGAAGCCCTCTCCCAATCCCAATGCCTGCCCAAACTGCGGACTTTGCGTCTTACTTGAAATGACTATCGACTATTTGAAAAATTAGAGATTGGTAAAAAATGATGGGGTTGTCGCTCAAACCTAAAGGCTTTAACCTGTATTTGGTTTTTTTTGTAACCGCGTTTTATCTATTAAGACCTGGTTTATTGGAGGCCAAAACCATTCCAGAAGAGTTGGCGGAATTTGCCCGATCCAAAGGGTGCGCGCCAATAGAAAATTATTACGAAAATAAACCGGGAATGGTACTACCGCTCTATCTGTACGGCTACACTTCGATATATGAAAGTGACAAGGATCAAAGTGCTGTGGTTTGGTGTTCCCGAGATAATAAAAATGTATTACTTTTTTTATATAAAGATGAGTTTTCTGAATTAGCCAAGTGTCCTCACGAGATTGAATGGAATGGTCCGCCCCGAGGACTTTCCTATTTTATGGACGCTGAACTGACATTAAATGAATTTCAATTTATTACGAATCCAGATAATACTGGTGACAAGAATATAAAAATGTCTCATAAGGGAATTTCGAGCATTTATGATGGGGTGGGAGTTCAATTTTATTGCCACGAGGGGAATTGGCTTTTTCGGCTTATTCATTGAATTCCTTAACTACTTAAAAAAGTCCAGGGCAATAAGTTTAAAAACTCACCAATACCGTTCTTCCAGCCAGGGGTTGGCGTTGTTGTTGTAACCGCGTTGTTCCCAGAACCCCAGCTCGTCGTCCTCGCGAAAGACGATCTCGCCGATCCATTTCGCTCCCTTCCATGCGTACAACTGCGGCGTGATCATGCGCACCGGCCCGCCGTGTTCCTTCGACAGCGGCAGGCCCTCCCAGGTGTGGACCAATAGCACGTCGTACTTCATGGCTTCCTCGATCGGCAGATTGGTGGAGTAGCCGTCGTACGCCTTGATGTACACGTAGCGCACTTCCTTCTGCACCCGGCAATGGTCCGCCAGGTCCGAAAAGCGCACGCCTTTCCAGCGGTTGTCCAGCCGGCTCCACGAGGTGACGCAATGGAAGTCCGACACATCCTCCACCTGCGGGAATTTGTTGAACTCCTCCCAGTTGAACGTCGCCGGGTAGTCCAGAAGACCCGACAGCGTCAGTGACCAGTTCTCCAGCGGGATTTCCGGCTGGAAGCCGAGGTCGAGCACCGGCCAGCGGTCGGTGACATTCTGCCCCGGCGGGGTTTTGGGCATGCCGTCGCGGTTCAGCGGGCCTTCGCCCATCGGCACCTCGCCGGTCCATTCCTTGCCCTCCTGCCGGGCTTTCTGGTACTGGATCATCGCCTCGCGCGTGCGGATGCGCTTGGAATTGGGATCGGGGACAGGATATTCCATGAAAAACCTTTGAATTCACTTCAATTACAAAAACTCCGCCGGAAACGCCGGGGAACGGGACATCAGGGCCATCCTTTTTTGGATGGAGCCTGGAGGAAATGGTTTCGAATAATTAAAATCCCTTTAAAAACAATAATTTAAATCCACCCCGGAACTTCTCCAAAAGGGCCAATAAAGCCTAAAGCAATTTTTCGATTATTCCGAAAAGAGTTAAAGGCATTAACAGCGGAGACGTCAACGCAAATGAACTTGAAAATCCTTACCTTCAACTGGCACGAACCCTACATCTGCCTGATGGCCCACACCGGGTATGAATTCCACATAATCGAGCCGGAAACCGGGGCCGGTCAGCGGAGGCAATGGGACCGGAACATGCGGCCGCTACCGGAAAACGGTCGCATCGTCAGTGAGAAAGAAGCCCTGCAGGGTCTCGATGAAGGCAGCTACGCCCTCTTGGTGGCGCATAACATGAGGGACCTCGCGTGGGCACGGGACTACGACCTGCCCAAGATCGCCGTTTTTCATAACAAATTCACCACCGAGGCCGGGTTGAGCGGCAACCAAGTGGATAAGGAAGAATACTACCGCATGGTTGAGGACCTGACCCGCGACGTGCACCGCGTTTTCATCTCCCAGAGCAAGCGCGACGACTGGGGGCTGGAAGGGGACATCATCCGCCCCGGCCTGCCGCTGGACGAATATGGCGGCTACGACGGGAGCGGGGGGTTCGTCCTGCGCGTCGCCAACAACCTGAAAGAACGCGACCTGATGCTGGGTTACACGGCGAGCTCGCAGATCGTCGAAGGATTCGATTGCGTCACCCTCGGACAGAACCCACAGATTCCAGGAAGCCGTCTGTCCCGCGGATTCGAGGACCTGTGCGACCACTACCGCCGCGGACGCGTGTTCCTCAACACCACGGTCGACGGTTACGAGGACGGCTACAATCTGTCGATGCTGGAAGCCATGGCCACCGGCATGCCGGTGGTTTCCACCCGCAACGCGACGTCCCCCATCGAAAACGGAGTGAACGGTTTTATTTCCGATGACATCGCCGCCCTGCGCCGGGGGGTTGAGGAATTGTTGGATGATCCGGACAAGGCCCGCGAAATGGGTCAGAGCGCGCGGGAGACGGTGGGGCAGCTGTTCCCGATCGGCCGGTTTGTCAAAAACTGGAAGCAGGCGGTGCAGACGGCGATCGACCAGTTTCTCGTCCGCCATGAAGCGATGGAAGAGGGGGCCTCCGAAGGCTTTGGGGAGCTGCCTGAAAAACTCAATATCCTGATGGACACCAACGGCAATCCCGTCACCACCGCGCATTACCTGGAACGGGCGCTGCGGAAACAGCATGATGTCATTACCTGCGGTTCCGCGTTCACTCCCGAGCATCGCCGTAACTGGAACATGGGAGCCCTCGACTGGCCCGCCAACCAGCCGGAAATCAGACGCGAACCGAATGAGTCGATCCAGTCTGTGATCGGAAAAATCCCCGCTGACTGGCGGCCCAACCTGTACCTGTACGTAGAGACCGGGTTGAACGCGATTCCGGTGGACCTGCATACGCTTCAAGTGCCGAAAGTGTGCTACCTGATCGACACCCACCTGAATAAGGATCAGCATCTTAATATCGCGCAACATTTCGACATGGTTTTCCTCGCACAAAGGGAATATGTCGATGAATTTAAAAAAGCGGGCATCCCTTATGTGGAGTGGCTGCCACTGGCGTGCGACCCGGAAATTCATGGAAAG
Organism: Nitrospina sp. P1_D6; assembly: GCF_052156615.1. NCBI lineage: Bacteria > Pseudomonadati > Nitrospinota > Nitrospinia > Nitrospinales > Nitrospinaceae > Nitrospina > Nitrospina sp. P1_D6. The sequence goes on from NZ_JBQKUN010000001.1 coordinate 348,009, forward strand.
CAGGATTTGGAAAAAGAGTATGACGTCGGGTTCGTGGGAAGCGTCCTTCCCAGCCTGCCGCGGCGCAAACAGTTGCTGGATAAACTGGGTGAACATTTTGATGTCCACATCGACCGTCAGTTCATGCAGGGAATGGCGGCGGTGTTCAGCCGGTCACGCATCGTGTTCAACAACGCCGTGCGCAACGACCTCAACATGCGCGTGTTCGAGGGGTTGTGTTCCGGCAGCCTGCTGGTCACAGACGAGGCAGAGGGAAGCGGCCTCATTGACCTGTTTGAGAATGGAAAACACCTGGTTGTTTATCAGGACGAGTCGGTCGTCGATACTGTGCGGCACTATCTGGCCAACCCGGAAGAAGCAGAGCGCATCGCGGAAGCGGGAAGGCAGGAGGTATTGGCGCGGCACACCTACGATCACCGCGCGCTGACACTGGTCGCTCATGTGAGAGAATGGATGAAGGCATTATCCACTCAGGAAATGGAAACGGTATCCCATGATGGAGGAATTTCCGATTATTACCGGAATGTCCGCCGGGACCTGCTTCATCTGGTGCCTTTGGAGGCCCGGTCTGTACTGGAAGTCGGGTGTGGTGCCGGACATACCGGGAACGCCATCAAACAGAGGCAGGGCGCGTATGTTGCGGGTATCGAGATCAATACTCAGGTGGCCGGTGAAGCCCGCCGGAATCTGGATCGGTTGGTGGAAGGAAGCGTCGAGTCCATGGACCTGCCTTTCGAGGAAAAGAAATTTGACTGCATCCTGTTTGCGGATGTCCTGGAACATCTCGTGGATCCGGCAATGGTCTTGCGTAAAACCCTCCCTTATCTCAGTGAACAGGGGGTGGTGGTGGCGAGCATTCCCAATATCCAGTACCACGGCATCCTGAATCAACTGGGGGAAGGCAACTGGACCTATGAAGACGAGGGCATACTGGACCGCACGCATCTGCGGTTTTATACCCTGAAGGAAATTCAAAAACTGTTTGCGGAAACGGGATACGAAGTTCAGGTTGTGGAAGAAAACCTCGACCCTCAGTATGAAAAATTCGCTTCCTCCGGCCGGACCAGCCTGCGCACCGGAAGGGTGACCATTTCAGACTTGACGCCGGAAGAACTGAAACGGTTTTTCGTAATCCAGTACAAAATTGTGGCCCGTCCGGCCAAGAGAACGGTACCCCATTCGCTGAATACGGGAGACCTCCGAAGAAAAACAGGAAAACTGGAAAATTCCCGAAAAAACATCGAAGCGATTCTGGGTATGAACACAAGCCATGTCAACGGCATGGCACATGTGGAAAAACCGGAAAAAAGCGAAATCACAAAAAGTGAGGTTTGTTCATGAGCCGGTTTGAGGCAAATATAAAAATTCTTGAAAGAATGGATCCTCATTTGGCCGCTCGGGTGAAATCGGAACCGGTTTCCGAAAACATTTCAATTGCCCGCTCTGTGGAAGGCATGCCCGTTCCCATTTACGGGAATTATTCCCTGCACAGCACTTATTATCCGGAACGGGATGCGGCGGCAAGTATTCGTGAATTCCATCCAGAGTCGAGTTCCGTAATTGTGGTCCTCGGTCTCGGGTTTGGATACCACGTCCGGGCTTTGCTTGACCGGTTTCCAAATAAGCTGGTTGTTATTGAGCCAAAAATGAGCCTGTTCCGGGTTTATCTGGAACATGTGGACCTCAATGTATTTGCCGACCGGGTTCAGTTCCGTGTTGATGAGCCCCCTCCCAAAATCCTGGCCAGAAGCAATACAAGCAACTGGGATGTGTTTGTGCATGCTCCCTCCACTTTTATTTCACCAGATTATTTCCAGAAGATGAGCCAGTGCATTCGGGTAATGGAAGTGCTGGAAAACAATTCCCTCCGGATACTTGTAGTGAATCCCGTTTATGGTGGTTCATTGCCCACCGCCCGGTTTTGCAAAGAAGCGCTGATTTCCATGGGGCATGAGGTCGACAGTTTGGACTGCGATCGTTTTAAGGATTCTTATTTTGAGATGCAGAAAATCACCAAAATTGAGAATAATCAGCGGTCACTGAATAACAAGTTTTTGAGCCTCATGGGAGATGCCGTAGTGGCGCGGGCGGTCGAGTTCAAGCCGGACCTGGTACTGGCTCTGGCGCAGGCCCCGATGAGCCCGGAAGCCGTGACCAAATTGAAGGAAATGAAAATTCCCGTTGCATTCTGGTTCGTTGAAGACTTCAACACCCTGACTTACTGGAAGGATGTGGCAGGTCAGTACGACTATTTTTTTACAATTCAGCAGGGGGAATTTTTCAATAAATTGAAGGCGCAGGGACTGGATAATTTTTATTATCTTCCCCAGGCGGCACACCCCGAGACTCAGAACCCTGTGGAATTGGATGAAGACGAGTATAAACAATTTGCCGCGGACCTTTCATTCATGGGGGAAGGTTATTACAACCGGCACAGGGCCTTCACCCGCCTGTTGGACCAGAATTTCAAGATTTGGGGAACGGGCTGGAACCAGAATCCCGTTTTCTGGCCTCATTTGCAGAACAAGGGTGAACGGGTGAGCAGCGAGGATTGCGTTAAAATTTATAACGCCGGTAAGGTTAACCTGAATCTTCACTCTTCAACCTATCACGATGGAGTCAACCCGAACGGCGACTTTGTCAATCCCCGTACTTTTGAGATCGCTGCTTGCGGCGGATTCCAACTGGTGGATGAACGGTCGGAACTTGGGGACTGTTTTCGAACCGGCGAAGAGATGGTTACTTTCTCGAACCTGGAAGAAATGCGAGCCAAGGCCCTTTATTATCTCGATCATCCTGAAGAACGCAGGATGGTTGCAGAACGGGGGCGGCTGCGTGTCTTAAGGGAACACACCATAAGGCACCGCATGCATGAAATGTTGTTGCACATTTACTCCGAAAGGGAACAGGAACTGGAAATCCGCACGAGCAGTCGCGATAGCGAATTGGATCGGGCGCTTGCCCAGGTGGCGGACGATACGGAACTTCGGGAGTTTCTGGAACCTTTTCGTGGTCAAAGGGACTTTAAATTTCAATCTGTAATCAATCGAATCAATGAAGAAGAAGGGTCTTTTAAAGATCCCGAACTCCTTTTCCTGATGGTGGATCAAATCATTCCTAAAAAGAGCTGACTATGGCCAAGAATATTCTCATACTCAATCAGACGCGAATGGGGGACCTGGTCCAATGCACCCCGCTTATCGCGGGCCTTCGCAGGAAACACCCTGATGCCAGAATCACTCTTGCGGTAAACAAGTCGTTTGAAGAGTTTGCCAGAAAAATTCCTCACGTGGATGAGCTGGTGGTGTTCGATATCACGCAATACAACGACCGTGACTGGGGACGGGAAGTTATTTGGGTGACGCTGGCAAAATATCTAAAAGCATGGCTTGATGCATTGCGGACCAAACAATTCGACATGGTTGTCAATCTCAGCCATTCTATTCTCAGTGCATACATGATCAAGTATCTGCGGATTCCCGAAACTCGCGGGTTCTGCTGCAATGAAGAAGGAAACCGTAAAACCGAACATCCCTGGTTTCAGTATTTTTTCACAGAACCCATGAACCGTGCATACAACACCTTCAATCTAGTAGATATTTTCGGAAGGGGAGGGGACATTGAACCCGTCACCCACGGTCTTCGGGTGGATCATGGGGCTGAGGATGATGCGGCCGTTGCGGATCTTCTGAAAACCTATGAACTGGATAAGGACGAACTGGTGATCGGCATTCAGGCCGGGTCCAGTATTGCCGACCGCCGCTGGCCCGCGTCTCGTTTCGCAGAACTGGCAGACCGACTGATCGAAAACCACAATGCCCGAATCATTTTATTCGGGGTCAAATCGGAGATGGAACTGGCGGAACAGATTTCCGGTTCTTCCAGTCATTCCGACCGAATAGTAAATCTTTGTGGACGGACTTCCATTACCCAGCTTATCGGTATGCTCAAACGCTGCCGGTACCTCGTGACCAATGATACCGGTACCATGCATATTGCGGCGGCTTTGAATGTTCGAATCGTGGGCCTGTTTTTTGCGCACGCGCATCCGTATGAAACCGGTCCCTTTTCAGAAGGCGACCTCATATTTCGTGCAAATATTCCCTGCGCACCCTGCAGCTATCAGGTTCATTGCAGTAACGTGATCTGCATCGACAAAGTCCAGGCACGGCATGTAGAGGCCATGATCAGTGGCCACCTTCATATCGGTCGCTGGCAGGTTCCGGATTTCATGAAGAACCTTCCTGATGTGGACCTTCTGGAATCAGGTTTCGATGAAGAAGGTTATCTTGCCTTCAAACCGCTAATTCGTCATCCACTGAATTTAGAAACCCTGTTCGCTCAAGCCTACCGTCGCATGTGGAGGGATCGCCTCCTGGAAGTTCGCGAACATCCCACATTGGGTTCTATGGAAGCCATTACCCGGTTCCTGGAGCAGCATTTTATTATTGAAAAGGACAAAATTCTTTTGGGTGCGGTTCAGGAAAAGAGGAAGGAACTGGAAAGACTCATCCGACTCGTATCTGATGGCCAAATTGTCAGCGAAAAGCTGATGTCTGTTTACAGGGAGCGGGGGTTTGACAAGCCCCGGATCCAGGCACTCGGCGAGCGGATAGCAGGCATCGATAACGCCATTCGCAGAGCCGGATTGACCCATCCTGAACTCAACCCCCTTTGCGACATGTTCGATCGCAGAAAGGAAAACTTTGAGGGAGAGGACCTGTTGGACCTGGCCGGGAAAACGCAGGAATGTTACCGCAAATTTGAAATGGAAGCCCGGTCCCTTAACGAAATCATGGGATTTTTAACCGAATTTCTGGATGGGAGCCGGATGGAAATGGGTCAGGCGGAAGTGAGTTCCAGCAGAATGGCCGTTCCCGGCAGGTAAGAAGGTGAGGGGGAGGTTCCGCGATCTTTGAGGTAACCCTCCAGGAATTCCAGGGCGGCGCCGCCACCCGTAGATACGAAAAAATTGGACGCGAAGTAGTTGCACAGGGTGTATTTGTCCACATTATTGAACCCGATGGACAACAGCGATGCATTGATCGTTTTGTGCAACTGCTGAATGATCCGCCCCCGCACCTGGTATTTCATTCCTTCCAGATTGAGCTTGTTGAGAATTGCCGCGGAGTCGCCCCCGCCGATGACAACAGACATGTTTTCGTTGCTTATGGCGGCGGAAAACAGCAGCTCTGCAAGCTTGACCGAACCTTCAGCATATTGCTCCGTCTGCGGGTGATCGTAGGCACCGAGCGGACCGTTCCAGAATACATTCTGAATTTCTCCTGATTGCCCTTCCAGCAGGATTTTGCGGGCGTAGTTTTCAATGGTACGCGGCCCCAGGTCCAGTTGGAAATCTTCCTCAAAGTCCGGCTCGTCCTTCACCACGTACTCGGTTTCAAAATAATCCTTGGTGATCTTGTAGTCGTCCGGAAACACGATACTGACTTCATTGGCTTCGGCAAGCTTCAAGATTTCGTCCGCGTAGCACACTTCCTTGACAACATCCGCCTTTTCTTCTTCCGTCTTGTTGAGAAACAATTTGGCGGGAAGATCTTTCTGCTGGAGTGTGGGAATTTTTTCGGCAAACTTTTGTGCCAGCAGAAAAGCATTCACCATTCTTCCACCAATAAAGATGAGACGGATCCGGCTGTCCACAAACTGTTTCAAAATGCCGATTTTATCCGCAATCTTAGCCCCACCGGCAATCACCGCCGTTTTTTCCGGGTAATCCAAAGCCTTTTGAGCAAATTTGCCGAGGCGGTTCACTTCAACATTTAGAAGGCTTCCCGCTACCACGGTTTTACCCTGCATGCGCATTTGTTGTGGAAGCAACTGGATGCTCTTGCTGACCCGGTGACTGCATCCGAAGGCGCAGTTGATGAAAATGTCCGAACAGGTTGCTACTTCCTCCATAAACTCCTGGCGGTAGGTGTCCGGATTGTTGGGCTCCAACAGGTAGCGGAGATTGGGCAGGAATTTGATGCCTCCCCGAGGCAGGCGGTGATTGGAAATGATATTCAGCGAATCTTTCAGGTGGGAGTCGGTAATTTCCGGCGGGAAAATCGTGTAGGTGTCCTCGTATAATTCCCTTATCAGTGTGTCAAAGTGGGAGCAGACGAACTGAATGTTGAAGACTCCGTCCCATCCCATAAAATCCTTTTTTTTATGGGGTCGACCCAGGTGGGAGCCGATAATGATCCGGCAATTGCCGTCGGTGAGCTCGTGAATTTTCTTGAAAGTGGTGTCTACGAAACGTCGAATGCGGGTGTCGTCGGCGACGCGGTATCCTTTGCTGGTGTTGACCAGGGGAACGTTGAAATCGACTCGGATGAATATGGTTTTTTCGATGAGGTCTGCCGGGGTCAAGTCATCCACACACGGCATTTTGGCGACGTTTTCCATGAGGAAAAATGACCTAATTAACTGATTTTATGTGTTATAATTGAAAAGTTAGGAAGGCCGATTCCAAGTTTTCCGCCGAAGCCCGGAACGATGCTTGCCTCCCAATGCGAAGCTTTTGATTCCATTCATAAAATAACACAAATTACCGTTTTTGAAATAATATTCGTTTTGTTTTATCATGTCCAAGGCAGGTAGTCGGCGAGGACTTCCAAGCGCCAAATTGAAAGGCCATCAATGATATGTCCAAAAAGAAAAAACTGTTAATCAATGCGGAACACCCCGAAGAATGCCGCGCCGTAATCATCGAAGATGGAACAATCCAAGAATACATAGTAGAACACTCCTCCCGGGAGCTCCTGAAAGGAAACGTCTATCTGGGCGTCATCACCCGGGTGGAACCCGCCATCGAGGCCTGCTTTGTTGATTTTGGTGGTAAAAAGTACGGCTTCCTCCCATTTAAGGATGTTCTGAGAGAATCGTACCTTCAGACAGGGGAAAGGAAATCAAAAACCAGGATCCAGGATGTGCTCATCCGTGGGCAGAAGCTCCTGGTGCAGGTAGTTAAGGAAAGCCGCGACGCCAAAGGGCCTTCCCTGACCAACGCGGTCACCATTCCGGGCCGGTTTCTGGTGCTTATGTGCTCCAAGGAAACCAGTGGAATCTCCCGGAAAATCGAGGATGAATCCGAGCGTAAGAAAATGAAGGAGGTGCTTTCGGATCTCCAGTTGCCGGAAGATATGGGCGTGATCCTGCGCACTGCCGGCATGGGGCGCACCAAGCTGGAATTACAGAAAGACCTTCAGATGCTCATGAAGATCTGGGAGGGAATTCAGGAAAAACTTCAAGACCCCGAAACCAAGGGTCCGTGCCTTCTCTACAAGGTGCCGGATATGGTGGTGCGCACCGTGCGCGACCATTTCACCAACGACACCTCTGAGATCATTGTGGACAACGCGGAATCCTACAAGGCGGTGAAGGAGTTCATGCGCCTGGTAATGCCGCGGATGCGCAATCGGATCAAGTATTCCCAGGAAACCAAACCCATTTTTTCCCAGTACAAGATCGAAGAGCAGATCGAAAACATTTACAAAAAACGTGTCGATCTGCCTTCGGGGGGATCGCTGGTATTCGATGTCGGAGAAGCCATGGTGGCGATCGACGTCAACTCCGGCAAAACCACAAGCTCCAGTGACCTGGAAGACACCGCCACACGCACGAATATGGAGGCGGCGGAAGAAATCGGGCGTCAGTTGCGCCTGCGCGATCTGGGTGGTTTGATCGTCATCGATTTCATCGACATGTTCTCGAAGAAGAACAAGAGCAACGTCGAAAAAGAAATCAAGAAAAGCTGTAAATCGGATAAGGCCCGTATCAATATTTCACGCATCTCGCGGTTCGGCCTGCTGGAAATGTCTCGTCAGCGCTTGTCCTCGCCGGTCAAGGAAGGGAACTTCGAGCAATGCGGTTTGTGTCAGGGCACCGGTTTCACACGTACTGAAAGTTCGTTGTCGTTGAGCGTCCTGCGCAAAGTTCGGGAAATTCTGGCCGATGGCAACGTAAAGGTTCTGGCCGTGGAGGTTTCCTCCGCAGTAGCCAGTTACCTTTTGAATCACAAGACAAAGTACCTGCAGGAGTTGCAGGACAAAACGCAATGCCTCATTCAGTTCACGGCGAAGGACCGCCTGGCGTATGAGAGCTTCTCTTATACCGTTCTGGAGCGCAAGCGCGAAGAAGAACGGCAAATGGAAAGTCGAGCTCGCGGTGTTGAGTTCCGGACTGCGGCACCGGAGACGGTCACCGGACGGACTGAAGTCAGAAAAGAACCCCGCCCGGACTCCCGTTCTGAGGACCGCGGAGACCGGGACCGACGTGGCCGGGGACGTCGGTCCTCCAGCCGGGGACGTTCCTCCCGTTCTGGAGATTCGCGCAGCGGTTCCCGCAATCGTTCCAACTGGACACCACGCGAAGAAGGGCAGGAGGCTGCCCCCGATACCATGGTGGACACACCTTTTCCGGGAAACGGTAAGGATGAGTCTCAAGACTCCGGTTTTGAAGCTCCACCGATTGTGACAGGCGATCCGGTTTTGCCGGTGGAGGAGGCATCTCCCGCCGTTGAAAATGAGGGCGTGGATACTTCTTCGAAGGCCGAAAGCCCGGGAGAGGACAAGCCCGCTTCCCGGGGAAGCCGGTCGGGTCGTTCCCGTGATGGGCGACGCAACCCGAATCGCAGGCGTGGAGGCAGCCGAACGCGCACACCCCGTAAAACGGTGGAAAAAACGGAAAGTGCGGAAAGTGAGGATGGTGGAGAGTCTTCTCCGCAACCGGTGGAAAATGTTTCCCGGTTGCATGAAGTGGTCCTCGACCCTCCATACAAGGCCGATGACCGGGGAGGGGACGAGCCAAAACCCATACGAGACGATCTGGCTTCCGGGCTTTAGCCCGGATTGCCGGATTCCGTCTTTCCAGCCGGTTGCGCACAACGGAACCCCGTGTTCCAGGTGCGCATGGTTGGGGGCGCCACATTTCTGTAAGGAACCATGGCGAACTGCTCCATGAATCCGTGTTCGCGCTTGTTGTAGGCACCGCCGCGAATCACCTTGAAGTTCTCCCCGAAGTTGGCATCTTTGTGCTGGGAATTGGGGTAGGGCTGGTACCAGCTGGCGGTCCATTCGGAAACATTTCCGTTCATATCCTGCACGCCGTAGATACTTGTATCGCTCTTCACACTGCCGACCGGCCGGGGTGTTTTTCCGAAATTGGCTTTGTTTTTGTCCAACTCATTTCCCCAGACGAATAACCGGCCATCCTCGCCACGTGCGGCCTTCTCCCATTCAAACTCCGTCGGCAGACGCTTGCCCAACCAAAGGCAATAGGCGTCTGCCTCGTACCAGCTGATACCGCGTACAGGATGATTGGCCCGTCCTTCCGCGTAGCGGGCGGAAGGTTTGAATGCCAGGAAGTCAGCGTAGGTGACTTCAAACCGGTCGATGTAAAACGCATCCAGATGCATTTTCTGCATGGGCTGGGCGTTGGCGCTGGATGTTCGGTCGGACATGAACGCGGGTATGTTGTCAGATACGGGCATTCCGAGTTGGAACTCGCCTGCCGGAATCAAGACCATCGATTCCTTTTCGGATGCGGAGGAGAGTTGGCACGCCGGAAGCAACGAGAACACTACCAGAACCAGCAGTAGGGTTGCCTGCTTCAATGGCTGACCTGGGCTGTTTGCGGTTGGTCGATGGGGTTGGTGGGGAAGATGTTTTCCCCTTTCGGAACGTAACGGTATTCCAGCGTCAGGCAGGCGGCCTCGTCGCGCGTGCACATCATGGATTTACAATCGGATTCCGGACGTTCGCAATAGTAATTGATGATCTTCATTTTCACGAACCCGTCCCCGGTATCGATCAGGAAGACATCCTTTTTGGATTCCACATTGTGTGTGCGGGTGCGGTAAATGTACCAGTCAACCAGTGCCTGGTTGACGATACTGCCTCCCCAGCCCCGGTCATCCTGCTTGAAATCGGTCCGGGCTGCCGGGACATCTTGCACCTGGTCAAATTCCACCTGACCCAGGTTTTTTACCTGAACCGGTCCTTGTGGATTGGTTACGCCCCCGTTGGTGACAATCTTGGTCCGCTGGAACGCCAGGTCCCAGTCCAGCTTCTGCAGGCGGTGGGTGTCTTTTTCCATGTCCTCCACGCGGTGGATTTTACCGGTTGAAAAGTCGAGCAGGGCCCACGTATCCCGCGATTGCGCGTCCACCTTGATCAGGGGGTTGTTGGTTTCGTACCGGTCCACCTTTTTGGGAGGGAGTGGTAAGTTTTCAAAATCCTCGATATTGGAGGACAGGTAATAAAACATCAGATTGAAAAAAACCGTGGCGCCCAGAAGGAGGAGGAAGGTTTTGGCTGTACTGTTCATAATGTCATTGTATCAAAGGGAGTGGGCTCTGTAAGTGGAAAACAGACTGGGAGTTTCGCCGATTTCTCCTTCAATTTCAATGGAGAAGGTCAAAATCGCCTTTTTTCCTTTTAACAGGATGGGTATAATGAGTTCTGTGGTTGCACTTGTCCGATTTTACAGGTTTGAGAATGGTTGAAGACAAACATTTTGCTTTCAAAAAGCATCAAATCGAAGCTTATCTGAAAAAGGAATATCAGAAGCATTTCGGACGGTCGGGGCGGATTTCCATCCGCAAGCGCCAGCGCTTCATGAACCGCATCACCCAGAAAGTCGCCCGGAAGTTCGGTAAGGACGTTCTTTGTCTGGTGGATTTCACCCGGCACGGATTCGTCACCCTGGTTTCGCCGTCCCACAGCGAATCCACGGACAAGGGCCGGCTCTACAAATCATTCACACACCCGCAGGTGGCGTACACCACTCACTGCATCGACCGGTTCAGCGAACGCACGGAGACCACGGATAATTGTATCATCACCCTGGACAATTATCTGGAGGAAGGCCTTCTGACATTCGGTCACCACGAGGGGTACCTTGTGTGTACCACCGGGGTTTTTGCTTATGAGATTGAGGACGGACGCCTCATCATCAAGACATTCATACATCTGGATATGCTTTCCGACACGCAGATCCGCGAATTTTACGGTCACGATGTGCTGGCCATGATGTCCACCGGCGAATACGTTGCCGATGACAGCATGGAAAGCGACATCATTCTGGCGGACGAATTGCCGCCGTCCACTCCCAAGAATTAAAACCCGTCCCGTTCCCTCCCGGGGAAGGGTGCATTTGTATGGTTCGGACCGGTCAAGCATGATTCAACTGTACAACGTTTACAAAACCTACGAAGGCAACACACCCGCCCTGTTCGACATTTCCATGATTATCAAGAAGGGCGCCTTTGTGTTTTTGAGCGGACCCAGTGGCGCCGGGAAGTCCACCCTTCTTAAAATACTTTTTCGGTGGGAGAAGCATGACCATGGGCAGGTACTGGTCAACGGCATGAACATCGGTAAATTCAAGGAAAGCATGCTTTACCTTCTGCGCCGGAATATCGGCGTGGTGTTTCAGGATTACAAACTGCTCCCTGGGAAAACCATTTTTGAGAACGTCGCGTTCGCGTTGGAAATCACCAGCAACCAGCCCCGGCGGTTGATTCGTTCCAAGGCATGGGAAGCACTCAAGAATGTCGGTCTGTCGCACCGTAAAGATGCCTACCCTCTGCAATTATCCGGTGGCGAGCAGCAACGTGTGGCCATTGCACGGGCCCTGGTTACGGAGCCAAAGATTCTTCTCGCTGATGAGCCAACCGGGAATCTCGACCCGGTTATCTCGCAGGAAATCCTCAATCTGTTTGAGGAGGCAAATCGGGCGGGAACGACCGTGGTGTTCGCCACCCACAACCAGGACATGCTGGCCAGCGGCAACCATTCGGTTATTACATTGAACCGGGGGCGCATTGTGGACACACGGGTACTCACGTGAGTTTTCTGATACGCAGTTTTCGAGCGGCACTTTCCAATATCAAATCCAACAAACAGACCTGCCTTGCATCGGTGGGATCCATCACCGTCGCCTTATCCATTTTCAGCCTGTTCATCTTCGTTTATGTGAATCTCAACTCCCTTCTCACCTCGTGGAGCAACCAGGTGCAATTGATCGTGTACCTGAAGGACAACATTGGGTCGGAGTCCAGAACGAAGCTGGAAAAATTCATTCGGGCAAGCTCGGACGTAAAATATTTTAAATACGTGTCCCGGGATGAGGCGTGGACGCATTTCAAGGAGATGTTTTCAGATCATTCCGAATTTTTAGGGCAGATGGACCTGAATCCATTGCCTGCGTCCTTCAACATTCAGTTCCATGCCCTGGATCGGCAGTTCTCGGCGATCAAATCATTTGCCGAACGGGTTCGTATTCAAGAGGGTGTGGAGTCCGTTGAATACGGAGAAAAATGGATCGGCCGGTTCGAGACGTTTATGATTTTCATGAAGGTGTTTTTATTTGCACTTGGGGCCCTGTTGAGCATCGGTGCCCTCCTGATCATATCCAACACCATCAAGCTTTCCATTTTTGCCCGCCGGGAAGAAATCGAACTCATGCTCTTGATCGGAGCGACACCGCGTTTCATAAAGTTTCCTTATCTGCTGGAAGGGGCCTTGCATGGGCTGTTGGGAGCCGCCCTGTCCCTGGCCCTGGTTAAGGGTCTGCAGATCTTTCTGACAATCAATTTTCAGGGCTCGCTGGAAGTCATAACCCGTGGAATGGAATTTCATTTTTTGTCACCGCAATTTGTGGGCAGCATTTTTGTGTGCAGTTTATTCCTGGGTTGGGTAGGCAGCTACCTTTCAGTAAACCAGTTCCTCAAAATGTTTCGAAGTCGATGAAGATAAAGTTTTCATATAAGCTGGCAGGAGTCTTTGTCTTGACCGTGTTTTTCGGCGGAATGGCCGTCCCTTCATACTCGAAAGAAAAAGCCTCCAGCCAGGTAGAGAATCTTCTGGAGCAGGAAAAGGGGGAACTGGAAGCCCTTCGAAAAAAAATTGAGAAACAGGATCGGGAGTTATCGAGAATAGGTAAAGAGGAAACCCGCATCCTGAAAACCCTTCGCCACCTTGAGGATCGTAAGAAGCTGCGCGAAAGGGAGTTGCAAATCTACCAATACAACATCCAGGTGAATGAGAGACGGGTTGGCGAGGCGAAGGAGGCCATTGCCAGGCACAAGAAACGTCTTGAACAATACAAGTTGGTTCTCAAGGACCGCCTTCGACAAATCTACAAAAACGGGGATATGTATCTGGTCAAGATTTTGTTTTCGTCGGAAACGTTCAACCAGCTCCTCACCCGGCTCAAATACATGGAGAATGTCATGGCTTACGACGCCGTGATCTTTCAGGATTACATGGAGCAAATGGAAAAACTCCAGGCCGAAACCGAAAAGCTTGAAAAAAGCCAGATCTCGTTGGTTCGATATGAAGAGGAGGCCCTGGAGAAAAAGCGGCAACTGGAAGAGGAAGCCGCTTACAAATCCCAATTCCTTAAAAACGTAAAAACCAAAAAAATCTACGCCCTGCAAACGCGCAAGGAGTTGATCAAAGCCTCGGAAGGATTGAACGAGCTGATCGGTCGGCTTGAGGAAAAACTGATTCTCAAACAGGGTCTGAGCCTGGAAGACATGAAGGGACGTCTTCAATACCCGGTACAGGGCAAAAAGCTGAACCGATTCGGAAAAAAGTGGGATGACCGGTTCGATACCTACATTGTTTACAACGGGGTCAACCTGGGTGTGAAAGCGGGGACCCGGGTAAAAGCTATTTTTTACGGGAAAGTTCTGTACACCGGCTTTTTGGAAGGTTACGGCAACCTTGTCATTCTGGGCCACGGCAACAACTACCATTCGCTGTACGGACACCTGGACTCCATCCAGGTCAAGAAAGGGCAAGTTGTGGAAGAGGGGAAAGTGATTGGCCTGTCCGGAAATACCGGCTCGCTGGTGGGGGACGCCCTGTACTTTGAATTGCGCCACAAAGGCAAGCCCATCAAGCCTTCTCCCTGGTTTCAAGTTGCCGGAAAGTAGAAATTTGGGGATGTTTATTGCAGGGGGAATTGGGTATAATCGAAGCAAAACAACTCTTTTATAGTGGAGAGGGACATTGAGTTTTTCATCTGGAAAATGGGCATCAAAATTAATGAAAGCGGGTGCTGTCCTCATGCTGGCCGGGACCCTGACCCTAAGCGGCGGGCTTGTTCCCGTAAATTCGACGTGGGCCGCGGAAACGGAAGTCAGTGAAGAACACTTTTCCAATCCAGGAAGTTACGACAAGCTGAAAGTGTTCTCCGAAATTTTGGCCCTTCTCGAATCCAATTACGTTGAGGCGGTGGATCCCCAACAACTGATTGAGGGTGCCATCCAGGGAATGCTGAAAACACTGGATCCGCACACATCCTATCTTCCACCGGATTCTTTCAAGCAAATGAAGGTTGAAACTTCGGGTAAATTCGGTGGCCTTGGTATCGAAATAACCGTGCGAAACGGCATTCTCACCGTTGTGTCCCCCATCGAAGGCACCCCTGCGGACAAGGCAGGCATCAAAGCTGGTGACAAGATCATCAGGATTGAAGACGAGCCGACCCTCGATCTCAGCCTGACCGACGCCGTCAACCTGCTTCGCGGCGAGCGCGGTTCCGATGTCAACATAACCATTTTCCGCAAGGGCATGGAAAAGCCGAAGGTAGTGACCATCACCCGGGACATCATCAAGGTCCAAAGTGTCAAAAAGCGGGTGTATTACGAAAACATCGGCTACATAAAAATCCGCAATTTCACCAAAACGACCAGTCAGGACCTGGACCGTTTCCTCAATGAGTTCGAGGAACGCCGGGTTCAGAAACTGATTCTCGACCTGCGGGGGAATCCGGGAGGACTGCTCAACCAGGCGGTGGAGGTTGCGGACCGGTTCCTCGACAAAGAAAATCTCATTGTGTACACACAGGGACGGAGCGACGACCAGAACATGCGCTTCACCACGCATGAGAACCGCAAACATTTCCAATACCCCATGATCATCCTCGTCAATGGGGGAAGTGCGAGTGCGTCTGAAATCGTTGCCGGTGCGTTGCAGGACATGGGGCGTGCCGTCATCCTGGGCACGCAGACGTTCGGCAAGGGTTCGGTCCAGACCATCATTCCCTTGAGCGACGGTTCCGCTCTTCGCCTCACCACGGCTCGCTATTATACCCCGAGCGGTAAGGTGATCCAGGAAAACGGGATCACCCCCGACATCATCATTGAGGAAGAGCCTCTGGAAAATGAGGAGTCAGGGGAAAAAACCGAAGCCGAAAAGGAAAAAGATGAAATCCGCAGGTTCCTTCGGGAAAAAGACCTCAAGCAGCACCTGAAGGGCAAGAAAAGCATTGAAGGCACCGAAAATGAACCGACCAAAGCCGAAAAAGAGGCTAAAGAAGAGCGGCTTGCGGCGTTGGAAGAATTGGAAGACGACATTCAGCTGCGGGAAGCGGTTTCCCTGCTTCAAGGGTGGTCGGTGATGAACAAAATCTTCAAGAGTGAAAATACCAACTGAGTTTTCTCTCTCGATCTTATTCACAAAAGCCGGATTCGGGTGCCCGTTTCCGGCTTTTGGTTTTTTTAATCCAAGTATGAAATCTTTTCCCGGTTTTCCATGTTGACCCTGGGTATTGAAACTTCCTGTGACGAAACAGCGGCGGCCGTACTGGAAGACGGCATTCACTTGCGGTCAAACGTCATAGCCAGCCAGCACGACATCCATTCGAAATATGGCGGGATCGTGCCGGAACTGGCCGGACGCAGCCACGTCGATAAAATTCATTTCATTATCCGGGAAGCGCTGGAACAGGCGGGCAAAAAACTGGATGACATCGACCTGTTTGCCGTCACTCAGGGGCCTGGGCTGGTCGGGTCGCTGTTGGTGGGTCTGAATGCCGCCAAGGGGCTGGCATTCGCCACGGGCAAGCCGCTCATTGGCGTCAACCATCTGGAAGGGCATCTTCTGGCCATTTTTCTTCAGGAGCCGGTCGAGTTTCCGTTTATCGGGTTGATCGTTTCCGGTGGCCACACGGACCTGTACCGGGTGAACGGGTTTGGTGATTACCGTGTGCTGGGAAGGAGCCGCGACGACGCCGCCGGGGAATCGTTCGACAAGGTGGCGAAGATGCTGGGCTGGGGATACCCGGGAGGTCCCATCGTCGAAAAACGGGCGAGGGAAGGCAATCCCAATGCTCACCATTTTCCCCGTGCGTGGCTGGAGAAGGGGTCGCTCGATTTCAGTTTCAGCGGACTCAAAACCGCTGTCAGGACGGCCATCGCCCGGCGCGGCGACAACGGCAAAGGGTTGAGCGATGCCGATATCGCCGCCGGGTTTCAATCAGCGGTGGTGGAGGTTCTGGTTGCAAAAGCCCTTTCCGCCTGCGAACAGGAACAATTGGACCGCGTTGTTCTTACCGGGGGGGTCGCTGCCAACGGAGCGCTTCGACATGCACTGCAGGAAGCCGCAAACCAGCGGGGGGTCCAGTGTTTCGTGCCGAAACCGATTCTCTGCACAGATAATGCGGCCATGATCGCCTGTGCCGGAACCTTCCGCTACCGCAACGCGCCTCCGCCTGCGAGTGAGTTGCTGGCCCTGGACGCCCACGCCAACTTTTCTGTCTGATTCACCATCCCCATGAACATACTCGTGACAGGTGGGAGCGGTTTTCTGGGAGGATACATTGCCCGTCGACTGCACGCCCTCGGCCACGCTGTTACCGCACTGGGACGCCGGGATGATCCGGACCTGCCAGAGGGTATCGATTTTCTCCAGGTTGACCTTGCCGACCGGAAAGCGATGGCCGACGCCTGCCGGGGACGGGATGCGGTGTTCCACAGCGGAGCGCTGACCGGAATCTGGGGCGACCGCGAGACCTTTTACCGGACTAATGTCGAAGGGACGGAGAACGTGATTGCCGCATGCCTGCAACACGGTGTGAGCAAACTGATCCACACCAGCTCCCCCAGTGTTGTGTACGATGGGATCGGCATTGAAAACGGCACGGAGGACCTGCCTTACGCCCGGCGCTACCTCTGCGACTACCCCAAGACCAAGGCCCTGGCAGAACAGCGGGTGTTGGAAGCCAATGGGCAACATGGATTGGCCACGGTCATCCTGCGACCGCACCTCATCTGGGGGCCCGGCGATCCCCACCTTGTGCCCCGCATTATCGAGCGTGCCCGTCAGGGAAAGCTGGTGCGGGTGGGTGAGGGAAAAAATAAAGTGGATATCATCTATATTGACAACGCGGTCGAAGGGCATATCAAGGCGCTTCAGGCGTTGTCGGTTGCGAAACCTGTGGGCGGGAGAGTTTATTTTTTAAGCGACGGTGAACCCGTGTTGTTGTGGGCCTGGATCAACGAACTGTTGCAGGCGGTGGGCGTGAAGCCCGTGACGCGGTCGATCTCCTATCGAAACGGCAAACGGCTGGGGGCGCTGCTGGAGTCGGTGCACCGCCTGTTCGGCTTGAAGTCGGAGCCGCGCATGACGCGTTTTCTGGCAAGCCAGCTTGCGACCTCGCATTGTTTCGATATAAGCCGCGCGCGGCGGGAGTTGAATTACGAGCCGGTGGTGAGTCCGGAAGAGGGGATGGAGCGGCTGGTTACTTCGTGGAAGGCGCGTCCATTACGTTGATGCGGTGGGCCAGGCATCCGGCGCCGAATCCATTGTCGATGTTCACGGCCCCGACACCGGTGGAGCAGCTGTTGAGCATGGTGAGGAGCGCCGCCACCCCACCGAAAGAGGCCCCGTAACCGACGCTGGTCGGCACACCGATCACCGGGCAGCTGACCAACCCACCAACGACGCTGGGCAGGGCCCCGTCCATACCCGCGACCACGACAATAACCCGTGCTTCCCGCAGCCGGTCCACCTTGTCCAGCAGGCGGTGAATCCCCGCCACGCCCACGTCCACCAGCTTGTCCACCTTGCTTCCAAGGAGTTCTGCTGTGGCGATGGCCTCTTCGGCAACGGGGATATCGGAGGTGCCGGCGGTGACCACGAGAATCTGTCCGACGGGCTTCGGTCTGGTGGATTTGTAAATCGTCAACACCCGTCCCTCGGGGTTGTATTTGGCTTTGGAAGGCAGATCCTTTTTCAGTTTCAGGTAGGATTCCCGCGCCAGGCGCGTCGCCAGAATGTCGCACCCGGCTTTCAGTTGCTTTTGAATGATTTTGGATATCTGCGGGGCGGTTTTGCCTTCGCAATAGATGACCTCCGCCATGCCGTTGCGTAATGGACGGTGATGGTCCACATGCGCGAATCCCAGGTCCTCGAAGGGCAGGGTGCGCAGTTGTTCCAGGGCGGCTTCGGGTTTTACTTTTTGAGCGAAGAGGTCCTTCAGCAGTTTTTCAATCTGGTGCGGGTTCATTACAATCCTTTAATTCCGGAAAATTCCGAGCCGATTTCAACGTTCATCAGGTCCAGAAGGGCGGACTGGGGTGATTTGCCACGGTGGAGAACCTGGTAGGTTTCCTCGATGATCGCCGCCTGGATGTTCAGGTTTTCTTTCAGCCTGTAAGCAGAAGTCACCGTATGCACTCCCTCGGCCACCATTTTCATGCTCCCCGTGATCTGGTCCAGTGATTCTCCCTTTGCCAGCTTCATCCCGACAGTCCGATTGCGGCTTAGATCCCCTGTGCAGGTGAGGACCAGATCGCCCATTCCGGAGAGTCCGGAAAAGGTCTCCAGGCGTGCCCCCAGGGCTGTGCCAATCCGGGTCATTTCAACCAGGCCCCGGTTGATGAGTGCGGCCCGGGTGTTGAAGCCCAGGCCCAGGCCATCGGAGATGCCGGTGGCGATGGCGATCACGTTTTTGAGCGCACCGCCCAGTTCCACTCCCAGCACGTCCGTGCTGGTGAATACTTTGAGAAAGGACGATTCGAACAACGCTTTGACCCGGGTTGCAATTTCTTCGTTTTCCGCTGCTGCGACAATGGCCGAGGGTGTTTTGCCTGCGATTTCCGCGGCGAAAGTGGGTCCGGACAGTGCCGCAAACGGCTGCGGCCTTCCCAGTGTTTCATTCACGATCTGATGAACGAATTGCAGGCTGTCGTTTTCGATACCCTTGCTGGCGCTGATAACCAGGCAATCCGGTTTGAGCAACGGAGCGAAACGACCCACAGTAGACCGGAGCACATGGGTCGGCACCACCAGAACGATTTCGTCCTTGTCCTTCACCACGTCCTCAAACCGGGTCGAGGGGTGGATGGAATCGGGAAGGGCGATTCCCGGCAGGAAGATTGTGTTTTCGCCTTTCTCTTTGATGGCAGCGCAAACTTCCGGCTCGAAGGCCCACAGGTCCACCCTTCGGCCCTGTTCAGCCAGGAGAAGGGACAATGCAGTGCCCCAGCTTCCGGCCCCGATCACTCCAATGCGTGAGGAATCTGTCATAACTGGTTTCGTACCTCGTATCAGGCTTCAGAAAATGTAAGTTTTCCCGGATGACAAGTTTCCGAATATAGCATTTTACCGCAAAATGATTGTGGAAATTGGGCTTGTGCGTAATTTTTCTTTGTGCTTAAATTGGGCCTCTGCAGTTTTCATTCACCCCGCCACCCTGTGGTTTGAACAAAATTTCCTATGGCCCAGCAACAAAAACTTACCAAAAAAGACCTGAAAGAACCTGATTCCCTGCAACGCTTCGGCGGCCGCATGATCACGTTTCTGGACGCGAACCGGGCCCTGGTGTTCGGATTAGCGGGCCTGGTGCTTGCTGTGCTTGTGGGTTCCTGGTTGTGGACCGAAAGTGAGCATAAAAAATGGCAGGAAATGGAGAAACTGTATTTTGAAATGGAAAAACTGCAGAAGCGTCAACAGGCCGAGCCGGATGAAAATGTTACAAGTCAAATGCAGGCTTTGCTGAAGGAGTTTTCCGAGGGCCCCCAAAAAATACGTGCTCAATTGTTGATGGCGGAAACATTTTACGAAAAGAGCGACTACGATTCGGCCATTCAGGAATATACCCTGGTGACGCAGGAGGCCAGGCGGGATTCCCTGAATTACGTGCTGGCCCAGAAAGGGCTTGCCTATGCCCATGAAGCTAAAAAAGATTTTCAGAAGGCCGTTGAAATTTACAAATCTATTATAGACAGCTCTTCAGACTTCCCGCTATTCTATATCTACATGGGTCTGGTCCGCTGTTACGAATCGTTGAATGACCCTCAGAATGCAATCTTGATGTTAAGAGAAATGAAGAACAAGTTTCCCAGCCATCCGGATCTGGAAAAGGTGGACCGGAAGTTGAGGCAACTCGAGTAACAGGTACTTTTCCACGGTTCAGGGTATGTTCCCACCGTTCCTATACAGATATTTGTTCCGCTTCCTTTCTTCCCTCCTTTTTTTGTTTTCATTGACCTGCCTCACAGGTCCCGATTCTGTCCTGGCAGTTCCCTTTATTGATAAAGAAACTGAAATCAGCATGGGGCAGAAAGCCGATCCCCAGGTGATTGCCCAGTACGGATTGTACCAGGACAAAGAACTGCAGCTGTACGTGAATCAGCTTGGCCAGAATCTGGTCAGCAATATGTCCAACCCGGAGTTCAGCCGTTACTTTTTCAAGGTCGTGGACAGTTCGCAAGTCAACGCCTTTGCCCTTCCCGGAGGGTATATCTATGTCACCCGCGGCCTACTTGCAATGGTCAACAGTGAAGCGGAACTTGTGGGCGTGTTGGGTCATGAAATCGCCCACGTTACCCAGCATCATGGGGCGAAACAGATAATCCGCCAGATCGGGGCTCAGATCCTGAGCATCGGGGGCGCCATTGCCAGTCCAAAGAATGCCGGGGAATGGTTGATGATCAGCACGCAGTTGTTCAACACGATCAACCTGGGCTATGGCCGCGATGCGGAATTGGAGTCCGATGCCCACGGTTTGATGATTGCGCAGAAGTCGGGATACGATCCCAATGCCATGGTTGAATTTTTAAGTAACCTGCGCCAACAGGAAATTCTGTCAGGCCAGGTGTACCACAGTTTTCAGGCGACTCATCCGGACACCAAGGAACGGATCATTCGTGCTGACACCCTGTCCGATTCGATCAACAAACGCCATGGCGGAACGCTTAAAAGAAACCGTGAGGGGTATCTTCAAAAAATCAAAGGAATGGAATACGGCGGCCGGGTTCACAAAAGCGATCGGCGCGATTATGATCAGGAATATATCGACATTTATAAGGTGAAGCCCGGCGATACCTTTCGCAGTATTGCCATTGACCAATTGGGAGACGAAAAAAAAGATTGGGATATTGCCATTTTGAACGGGCTCCGGTTAGAGTCCAAGCCCGTCCCCGGAGAATATTTAAAAATTGTCAGGAAGGGGAAGCCGAGGAAAGATAAAATTCTGCAACTCGACCCGGAAAAGTTTTGACCTTTTTATGGAAAGTAGTATTGTACTGGAAAAAAACTGCACCGTTCACCTGAAGGAAAAGGGTGAAGTCTGCAATCGCTTGAATAAAGGGACCCGTGTACGGGTTTTGCAAACCCGGGGAAACTGGCTGAAAATCACCTGGCGAAACGGAAAGAAAAAGGGATGGATCGAGGTTCCTCTCAATCTTTCCGATGACCGGGCCGCCCATGCTTAACTTTTCTTTCTGGAGTAATGTGGGGCTTTTATGGGTAGTCCAAATGTAGAAGACCTGGATGATGAAGAACTGCTGGTGTTGTATGAGAACACTAAGAAATTGCTGGATGCCCGTTCTCAGGAAGACAACTCCGGCAACAATAACAAAAAGCAGTTCCTGCAGAACAAGCTTCAAAACATTGAAGACGAACTAAGAGTGCGAAGCCTTCTGGACGGCGATTGAGCTTTCTTCCGAACTTCACGAAAAAAAACAGAAAACCCGGACCCCCTTGGGGGGCCCGGGTTTCTTTATTGCCCGAAAAACAGAAGGCGGGGCTGATTAGCTTGCCGCCGTTTTCTGGCTGCCGACATAGTTCAGGGCCGAACCGGCATAGAACCATTGAATCTCCCCTTCGTTCAGGGAATGGTTCACCTTGATTTTGTCGGTCGAACCGTCTTCATGGGTCAACACCAGGGTGACCGGCTGATACGGTTGCAGTTTGTCCAGACCTTCAATGGAAATGCTGTCCTTCTGCTGGATTTTGTTGTAATCATCCTTGTTGTCGAAGGTGAAGGGCAGGACACCCTGTTTTTTCAGATTGGCCTCAAAGATGCGGGCATAGGATTTGGCCACGATGGCGCGGCAACCCATGTGCCGCGGTTCCATGGCCGCATGCTCGCGGCTGGAGCCTTCGCCGATGTTTTCATCCGCGACCGCAATCCAGCCGATGCCTTTATCCTTGTACTGGCGGGCGATCTTGTTGAGCTCGTCCACTTCCCCCGTCAACACATTGTGGCCTTTACCGGTTTCCTCGTAGTACGCGTTTTCCGCACCGAGGAACAGGTTGTTGCTGATGTTGTCCAGATGACCGCGGAACTTCAGCCACGGCCCGGCCTGCGAGATGTGGTCGGTCGTGCATTTGCCCGCCGCCTTGAACAGCACTTTGAGATCATTGTAATCCGTAACCGGGTCGTGTTTCGGGAACGGTTCCAGGAATGCCAGACGCTCGCTCTTCGGATCGATGATGACTTCGCCTGAATTGGTCGGCGCCTGGTAACCGCTGTCCTTGGAGGCATAACCCTGTTCCGGATACACCTCACCCTGCGGCGGCTCGAATTTGAAATCCTTTCCGTCCGGGGTTTTCAGCGTATCGGTCATCGGGTTGAAGTCCAGCCGGCCGCCGAACGCCATGGCGACCACGATCTCCGGAGAGCCGATGAAGCTCAGCGTCTCGGCGTTGCCGTCATTCCGTTTTGCGAAGTTGCGGTTGTAAGAACTGATGATGCTGTTCTTGTCACCTTTCTGGATGTCATCCCGTTTCCACTGCCCGATGCACGGACCGCACGCGTTGGCCAGAACCGTGGCGCCGACATCTTCGAAATCCTTCATGATGCCGTCGCGGGTGATGGTCTGGAAAATGCGTTCGGAACCCGGGGTGACGAGGAAATTCGACTTCACCTTGAGGCCTGCCTTTTTGGCCTGACGCGCCAGGCTGACGGAACGGGTGAGGTCTTCGTAGCTGGAGTTGGTGCAGGAGCCGATCAGCGCCGCAGACAATTCCTTGGGATACCCGTTCTTTTCCGCATCCGCCCCCATCTGGGAAACCGTGCGGCCGAGATCGGGAGTGTGCGGGCCGACAATGTGCGGCTCCAGCTCCGACAGGTTGATTTCGTAAACCTCGTCGTAGTACTTTTCCGGATTCTTTTCGACGTCCGGATCGGAAACGAGCAACTCCCGGTACTTCTTGCACAGGTCCGCAATCCCATCGCGCTCGGTTTTGCGCATGTACACGTCCATGTTGTCGTCGTAGGCGAAGATGGAGGTGGTGGCGCCGAGTTCCGCGCCCATGTTGGTGACGGTACCTTTGCTGGTGGCGCTGAGGGAGCGGGCGCCTTCGCCAAAGTACTCGATGATTTTGTTGGTTCCGCCTTTTGCGGTCAGCATGGTGGCGACCTTCAGGATGATATCCTTGGAGGCGGTCCAGCCACTCAGCTTGCCGGTCAGCTTGATGCCCACGAATTTCGGCATGCGGGTCATGAAGCGCTGGCCGGTCATGACGTCCACCGCGTCCGCGCCGCCGACGCCGATGGCGATCATGCCCATGCCGCCCGCATTCGGGGTGTGGGAGTCGGTGCCGATCATCAACGTCCCGGGACAGGTGTAGTTTTCATACACGACCTGGTGGATGATGCCGGAGCCGGGCTTCCAGAAGCCCATGCCGTATTTCATGGCGGCGGAGCGGAGAAAATCGTACACCTCCCTGTTGGTGTCCTCAGCGGCCTTCAGGTCCTCAGCCGATCCGGTGTGCGCCTGAATCAGGTGATCACAGTGTACGGTCGTGGGAACCGCCACTTCCGGAATCTTGGCGGACATGAACTGAAGTATGGCCATCTGAGCCGTGGCGTCCTGCATGGCAACACGGTCAGCATCCAGGAAAATATCCGATTTGCCCCGCTCCAGCTTTGAAAAATCCGTTGCCGGGTCCATATGGGAATAGAGGATTTTCTCGACGATCGTGAGGTCACGCCCCAGATTTTTCCGTGCGGCGTCGAGAACCTTGCCCATGGATTCAAAGCGTTTTTCAATAGGTGCCGGATCCATTAACATTGAATAGCTCCTTAGTTTAAAAATACAGTTTATCGGTGTTATAGTAGGCCCCTCGCTATGGGTTGCCAGGTTTTGGCTCAGGGAGGGATTGCTGGAAACTCGTAGAGTCTCAAATTGGAACGGTAGATTTTGCCACGATTACAACAAAATTTCAACTCTCTTAAAGTCTGATTTTTCCCTGTTAACGCTGGAGTTGCGGGTTTCACCGGGGAAAACAGTCGGGAGTTTTCGAGGGGCACCATGACTTCCATTTTTGACACCCCACAATTCAACCAGAATTTGTTTTTTCCCCGGCCCGATCATGGGCCCGGTCCCGCCGAAGCGGAGGACCTGTTCATTCCGGTGGAGGGAGAAATCAAGGTTCACGTCCGCCGCCATCCCAACCCGGATGCCCGCTTCAGCCTGTTGTTTTTCCACGGTAATGGGGAGATCGCCGCCGACTACGATGCCCTGGCGCAGGCCTATCACCAGTTGGGTGCGGATTTCGTCGTTTGCGACTACAGGGGCTACGGCAAAAGCGACGGTTACCCCACCCTGCGGGGAGCGCTGGCGGACGCGCATGCTGTTTACAAGGCGTTGAAAGAGGGCGGGCATCTTTTGCCCGGGGTCTGCGTGATGGGCCGTTCGCTGGGAAGTGCTTCGGCGATCGAACTGTGTGCCTCCTACCCGGAGATCCAGGCCTGTGTTATTGAGAGCGGCTATGCCGATCCCATTCCCCTGGTGGAGCGCCGGGGGCTCAAAATCGACGCCACCACACCGGAAGAGGATGCGGTGTTCAACAACAGTAAAAAGATCGAGCGTGTCAAATGTCCGCTTCTCATCATGCACGGTGAGGACGATGTGCTGATCTACCCTCACGAGGCGAAATTGAACTACCAGCAGGCGGGGTCTGAGGACAAGGCTCTCCAGATATTGCCCGGAGTGGGGCACAACGACATCCTGATGGCGCCGGATTACGGCTACTTCCGGTGCCTTCTGCGATTTTTCGAACAGGTGGTTTGAGCCCGTCTTTGCCGGGTTTGTTGTACAATGTGAAGCATCACTGATGTTTGAAGGGGAACCATGACCGTCGCCAAAAAGTTTTACAACATTGAGGGAATCATCCGGAACGGCTTCAAGCTGAGCCGGGACATGTCCACTCTGGACTTTCACTTCACCAAACTGGGCGATGCCGGGGTGGCGGAATTGGCAAAGTCACGGTCGGTGCGCAATCTCAGGCGCCTCATTATTCCCAACCAGAAGCTTTCCTCGGAAAGCGCGCGGTATATTGCGGAGTCGGAAAACCTGAGCAATCTCCAGTATCTCAAGCTCTACAAGAACAAGCTGGGTGATGAAGGGTGCCGCCACATTTCGCAGTCGCGCAATATGGAGCAGTTGAAGTCCCTGCGGCTGGCCTGGAACGACATTGGACCCGAAGGGGTTCAGCATTTGTGCCGGTCCAGCAATCTGCAAAACCTCACCAGCCTGGTGCTCTCGGAAAACCCCATCGGCGACGAGGGCGCGAGGCACCTTGCCGCCTGCCAGAACCTTCCCAGCCTGGAAATGCTGGACCTGAAAAAGTCGGAGATCACCGA
Organism: Nitrospina sp. P1_D6; assembly: GCF_052156615.1. Lineage (NCBI taxonomy): Bacteria > Pseudomonadati > Nitrospinota > Nitrospinia > Nitrospinales > Nitrospinaceae > Nitrospina > Nitrospina sp. P1_D6. The sequence goes on from NZ_JBQKUN010000001.1 coordinate 373,680, forward strand.
CGACGGGGCGCTGGCTCTCGCCGAAAGCAAAAACTACATCAACCTCCAGCGGCTGGACCTGAGCGCCAACAAGCTCACCCAGAAAGGGAAGGACGCCATCAAGGTATTCCTGACCTTGAACATGATCCGCAAACGGTTGAGCGACGATGGCGAGACCCTGGACCTCAGCAAGCTCAACCTGGGCGACGTGGAAGCCAAGGTGGTCTCCGAGTTCGAAGGCCTCAAGGACCTGAAGAAGCTGTACCTGGAAATCAACCACATCACCCCTGTGGGCGCGGGGTACCTTGCGGGCTCCGAATATCTCAAAAACCTCACTTTCCTGTCACTCGATCACAACCACATCGACGATGCGGGGCTCGCGGCGATTGCGGCGTCGGAATACATGGCCAATCTGGAAGTCCTGATGATCGAGCACAACGGGATCACCAACGAGGGACTGAAAGCGATTGCTGACTCGGAACACATGGCGAACCTGGTGCGGCTCTACCTGGACGACAATCCGTTCAACGAGGAAGGTCTCGATTTTCTGCGCGAGTCGGAATACATGGACAATCTGGAATACCCCGTACTGGAAGCAGAGGAAGAAGAAGAGGAAGAGGAGGAGGAAGAGGAGGAAGAATTCGAGGATGTCGTCGCCGAGGAGGAGGACGACGAGGAAGAGGACCTCGACGAGGACGAAGAGTACACCACCTAGTTCCCTGGTATGGAGAGGCAGATGGACCTTGCCCGGCGGGCAACGATGGACTGAAGCCCCGGTTCAATGCCGGTTTGTTTTCAGGTATGCTCCCGCAGGCCCTTGCAGGGATGGAAACGCCATTGCCTGCCCCCCGTGGACCTTGTCCACTACCAGGAGGTCATCCACAGTTCTTTGGACGGCCGCATCTTGAAAATATTCCCGACCTTTTCCGCGAATTCCTGAGCCGTGAATGATTTGTTGTAATCGTTCGCCTCGTAACGGAAGGGGTTCCACGACAGCACCAGCCGTTCGATGAACATCTCGTCCAGGGGCACCTGCGTGATCTTGCGGATGAGCCCTGTTTCGGAATCGACCAGGATGGCGGCCATGGCAACATCGTCCTTTGCGTAAAGGGCCTCGCAGAATCCGGGAGCTTCCTTTTCGTTGTCACAGGGATTGCATGGCGCTTCCAGAATCCAGTCCTCACTGCCGATGGCAAAAATGGGGATGGCGGGGAACTCGCTTTCGGTGATGAGTTTGGCGCGCCACTTGCCGCTCCAGGCGGCGATCTGGTCCTCGGTCGGGTTGGGAATGGAGCCGATCAACAGCATGTCGCCGTTGGCGGAAATCGACAACCCCCCGCCGGTGCCCGCCACCTGCACAGGGCAGGGTTTGCCTTCTTCGAATCGAATGGTATCTTGCGTCATGGTTTTCCGTGGCTGAAAATAAAGGTTTCCGTTTCGGTTCCCAATTCTCCGCAATCCTTTCGCGGTCGTCAAGTTGAATCCACCCAGCAGGGAAAGACCTTGAGATAAGCCCGGCCTTCCGGTATGCTGACCCACTTCCGAATATAATCACTGTAACCCGGCACGTTTTAGAACCATGAAAACGACTCTCATTGGTCATGCCTGTTTGTGGATTGAGTCCAAAGACACCACCATGCTTTGCGATCCGTGCCTGTTCAGCATCCACTTTGAGGAGCTCAACCATTATTACCCGAAGGTGGAGATCGACCGCGAAAAGCTGAAGCGGCCGGACGTATTGTACCTGTCGCATCGTCATCAGGATCATTTCGACATCCGCACGCTGGCCTACCTGCCTAAGGATCTCAAGGTGTTTTGTCCGCAGGACCCCCTCATGCTTGAATGCCTGAAGGAACTGGGTTACAGCGATGTCACCGCAGTCGAAAGCTTTGAGTCGTATACTGTGAAGGGATTGACCCTCATTCCGACTCCTTCGCTCCTTGAGGACTACTATCCCGAGCACGGTGTGATTGTGCGGGATGGAGAGGTGAGCATCTGGAACCAGGTGGACACCATCGTCTCACCCAAAATCATCGAATACATTCACCGCATTTGCGGCCGGGTGGATTTGGCTCACCTTCGGTTTCAGCCGTTGCTCGAGCAGAATTTTGCTTTCCACAAGCCCTGTGTCCTGCCTTTCGAGGAGTACAGTTCGTTTTTGAAGGTAGCGAAGGCGCTGTCGCCGAAATTCGCCGTGCCCGGTTCTGCAGGGGAGCGGTTCTTTGATCGCTTCGACTTTCTGAATCACTTTGTGTTTCCCACCACACAGGAACAGTTTCTGGAGGACCTGCGTGAGTTCGCTCCGGAAATCCAGTCGAGCGTATTCAATCCGGGCGACATTGCGGAGATCACGAAAGAGGGGGTGACCCTCCACGAAAAGAAGTCCGAGACGGTAAAGTTTCAGGAGAACAACGACAGCATCACCGCCTTCAATCCATTGATGGAAGTGCCGCGCATCCGCACCATGACAACCGACCCGGCCCGTCAGGCGGAAGAGAAGCAGTGCGTTGAAAATTTTTTGCAGAAGGAATTCCTTGAGCGACTTCAGCAATTGGAAGTTGCCTCCGCTTGGGGGCACTGGAAAGTTGGCTACCGGCTGGAACTGTTCGGCGAGGACGACTCCGACGTGTGGAGCATCGATTTCAGCAAGCCGCCTGCCATCACCAGGGGATACCTGGGCAGAGTCAATGTATACGAGGGCATCTCCTATTCGGAACTGTACAGGCTGATAAAAGGCGAGACCAACTGGGATTTCGTCGGCGCATCGGGCCAGTACCGCACCTTTCACAATGTGTATCGTGTGGTGGGCGGCAATTTTGAATGCTTTCCGCAGGAAAAGAAATTCCCCCAGCCGCTCATGGAGGTGTTTCCCCCGGATAAGGCCATGGACCGGGAAAAATACCTGAAAGATGTGCGCCGCTGGAAGGGGCAGTTTGAGGGGAATTAGCAGGTATGCAATAATATTGACAGGGTGGGGTAAAAAAACTAAACTGCTTTCCTTCAAGGATTTATCGCGATTTCAAGGCGGTGTAGCTCAGCTGGTTAGAGCATACGGCTCATATCCGTAGCGTCCGGGGTTCAAGTCCCTGCACCGCCACCAGATACAAAAAAAGGCCCGGAGAAATATCTCCGGGCCTTTTTCATTTTTCCGACCAATACCTATCCTCTTCCCGCTGGAATTAAAATTCCATCCGGTTGTAGTACTGGTTGTCGCATGCCAGGGTGCAGGCCGTCCGTTCTTCCCCGCAGCGAAACTGTTTGCTTGGGTCGTCGCCCGCCGAGCTCATACAGGACTCAAATTTACTCTGGCATTTTTCCAGGCAGGGCGCAAGGCCTTGAAGGACCAGGTACTGCTCCCAGCTTTCATGGTGGGATCCCACGGTTTCGACTTTCAGGGTGTCATCGATGATTTGGTTCAAAGTGGCCTGCGTCACCGGAGAGTGTTGATCCTGGTCGGCCGTTATGCCCGGTCCCGCGAAAGCCAGGTTGAATGTTGCCAGAATGAATCCGAGAACGATGGCCATTGCGAAACGGTATTTCATTACGATCCTCCTTTTGGGCATGAGGTGTGAGGTTTCTAAAGTCTGATTGCTTCCAATGAAACGGCTGTATTGATAGTCAAGATGCTCCCTGGAATGCATTCCGGCCATTTTATTTCCCCTGTCTGGGTGGGAATCTCTGGGAAACTTAGGATTGACAGGAGGGGAGGGGAAAACTTAAAATGATAATAATTCTCATTATAAGCTATTGGAATTGAGGGACTTTTATGGACTCCACCGGAACCGGGGAAGAGATCATCTGTCAATGTTTTCAAGTCTCTGACCGGGTCATCAAGACGCACATCCGGGAGGAAAACCTGCAATCCATTGAGGAAATCACGGCCGCCTGCGGTGCCGGGGGTGGATGCCAGTCCTGCCACATGCTCCTCCAGCTGTTTCTCGACCAGCACCAGAAAAAGCTCCAGCCTGCCGAAAAATCCGACCCTCCGGCCAACGGACAGGTTCGAAAACGGGGAATTTTCAGTAAACTGTTTGCCAGATACTGATTCCAATTTGATTCCCTGACCGGTCTCTCTGTTTATGAAAACCCTTTACTTCGACTGTTATACCGGGATCAGCGGTGACATGATCCTGGGTGCACTGGTGGATCTGGGCGTGGACCTGAAGGTTTTGCGCGAAGGTCTGCAGACGCTGGGCCTCAAGGATTACGAAATCAAATCTCGAAGGGTGAAGCGGGGCCATCTGGCAGGCAGCAAGGTCGATGTGAAGGTGGGACACTCGCACCATCACCACCGTGGATTTGGGGAAATCCGCACCATCATAGAAAAATCCAAGCTTCCCGTTACGGTGAAAGAGAAAGCTGTGGCTGTGTTCGAGCGACTGGGCCGGGCCGAGGCGCGGGTGCACCGCATCGCCCTCGACAAGGTGCATTTTCACGAAGTGGGGGCGGTGGATTCGATCATCGATATCGTCGGCGGTGTGTTTGCCCTGCACCTGTTGGAAGTGGAGCAGGTCATGGCGTCCCCCATCAACACGGGCGAGGGTACGGTCGCCTGCGAACACGGCATTCTTCCCGTTCCAGCCCCCGCCACGCTGGAGTTGCTGAAAGGCATTCCCTGTTTTTCCAGCGGCGTGCCGATGGAGCTGACCACGCCCACCGGTGCGGCGATGATCGGTTTCTTCTCCGAAAAATTCCAGGGTATGCCGCTCATGACCATCTCGAAAGTAGGATATGGTGCCGGAACGCACCAGATCGACGGTCAGCCCAATTTGCTGCGCGCTGTCCTGGGAGAGACGGTGACGAAGTCCACCGACCGCGTGGTCTTGCTGGAGACCAACATCGACGACATGAATCCGGAGTTTTACGATCACGTCATGGATCGCCTGTTCGAGGCCGGGGCCCTGGATGTCTACTTCACGCCCATCTCGATGAAAAAAAACCGGCCGGCTGTGAAGTTGTCCGTTTTGTCACCACCGCGCAAGCGCGATGCGCTTTCCAGAATCCTCCTGGCGGAAACTTCGACTTACGGGGTGCGGTCGTGCGAGATGGAGCGGACGGTGCTCGAGCGAAAAGTGGAACCGGTCAAAACCCGGTTTGGATCGGTGAAGGTGAAGGTGGGCTGGCTGGATGGACTGCCGGTCCATATCTCGCCGGAGTATGAAGACTGCCGGCGAATCGCCAACAAAAAGAAAGTGCCGCTCAGGGAAGTGTACGAGGAAGCGCTCCGTAATGCCGAAGAGCAATTGAAAGGGTAGGCGGACCGTCTATTACAGTCCGTGTTTCTTGAAGTACTCGTCGTAGTGTTTCTGGTACATGATTTCCCACTCCTCCGTTCCCTCGCGGAGTTTGCGGGTGGTGTAGGATTCAATGATGCGCCGGGCTTCGGCATCCGCCTTGTCGTCGATCTTCAACTCCTCGTTGATGACCCGGGCGATTTCCAGGCGCACGTCGTTGAGGTCCTCCTTGTAGTCGATCTCCTCGCGGTTTTCGAAATCCTTCACGATGAGCTTGCTGATGTGATTGACTTTTTCCCTGCTCAGTTTCATTTTTGCGTCTTTGTTTAAAGAATGAGGCCGCGTTCCCGGACCAGTTTGGACTTCACCATCTGGAACACGCGTCCGTAATCCATCATGTCGCGCTCGTAGTCCTTGGTGCGGGATTCCAACAGCATTTTGACTTCTTCGTTCAGCCGGTCTTCCACCATCAGGTCTTCGGTGATGATCTCGTGAATGATGGCTTCCAGTTTTTCCGGCCGGTCGTCCCAGATGATGAAATTGTTTTCGATCAGGGAGCGGACGGTTTTTTTAGCGATGCGGTCGATTAATTCTTTCTGAATTCTCATGAACCTGCGTGATTGGTTTTAAAATTAGAAAGCGGGCGACGGGGTTCGAACCCGCGACATTCAGCTTGGGAAGCTGACACTCTACCAACTGAGCTACACCCGCCTGTTTTCAGTCTTCAACCAAGATCAAGAACAAGTTGTCGCCAGTGGTCTGGATATCCACAATTTCCAGTCCTTTGCCGCGAACTTCCTTGATGGCTTTGTCCACCATTTTCTCGATGGCTTCGGCACTTTCTTCACTGATATTGATCACCTTGACACCGGTGATTTTTTTGATAGTCCGATCCATCCGGTCACAACGCCAATCTAATTCACTGATTATAAAGCTTTTTGGAAAGAGGTGACAACTTTTACCGGGTTGCTCGTCAGGCTGGAGCCTGTATTTTGATGCATTATCCAATATTTCCCCGAGTGAAGCAAATAATATCCATCCCAAATTCTTAAAACACAACGGGTTTTGGAACCGGGACCGGAGTTTGAAATCATCATTGTATTTGTTTTTTTCTTTAAGTAATATGAGGTCACAAGCAATGGGTTGTGGCGAAAAACGCTAATACATTCAACTGTGTCTCCGCCCATCCCGACATCCAGAAAGAATGCGCCCCGGCCCTTCAGTGGGCTTTGTTTGTATGGCCGGTCGGCGAAAGATTTCAGAACGCGACCTGCAAAAGGATGAAACGTGGTAAACACCCTGGGTTTTACCGAAAAAATTCCCGTCTCCAAGCACCTCAAGGAACTCAAGGACCGTGTGGTTCAGACGGCCATTGTGGTGGGTTTCTTTTTCGGGATCTGCTTCTACTTCATCGAGATCCTGCTGGGCTGGCTGGAGGACCCGCTTCCCAGGCAATGGGCCAGCCTGACTTTCATCACCCCCACGGAGCCCTTTTTCACCAACATGAAGGTTGCGTTCATGGGATCGCTGTTCATTTCCATGCCGCTCATTCTTTACCATTTCTGGATGTTCATTTCTCCCGGCCTCAAGGTCAAGGAGAAGAAAATCACATTCATGTTCGTGTTTTTCGGCACGCTGTTTTTCGTGTTTGGCGGCACGTTCTGCTATTTCCTCGTGGTGCCCCTGGCGCTGAAGTTCCTGTTCAACTACGGCGTGCAGTACTGGCAGATGCAGGTCACAATCGGTTTTTACTTTTCCTTCATCGTGAAGCTGATTCTCGCTTTTGCCTTTGCCTTCCAGACGCCGTTGATCATGGTCCTTCTAACCAAATTCGGTGTCATCAACACCATCAAGATGCGAATGTACCGCAAGTGGGCCTTCCTCGGCTCGTTTGCACTGGCGGCCATCCTCACCCCGCCCGATATCGTCACTCAGCTCCTGCTTGGCGTGCCATTGTACTGTCTGTATGAATTCGGCGTTCTGGTGTCCACGTTTTTTGAGGACCCCAAGCAGCGCGAGCAGGTGTTGAAGCAGGTCCAGCTGGAACGCGAAATGCGTAAAGCGAAGAAGGAAGCGCAACAGGCACAGAAAGAAGCCAAGAAAAGAAAGGTCAAGGTCAAGCCGCAAAAGAAGGCGGTGTGATTCTGCGGCCGGTTTTCTCTCCCGGTATGAATTCCGTTGTCCCAGCGCGTACCCTCCGGTCGTGACAGGGTTTTCCCTCACAACAGAAACGCGAGAAACGTGACCACGCGCGGATAAAAGTAGGTCACCAACCATCCCCCCAGCGCACACCCCATATGAAAAAACAGGGAAGCCCAGAGTGTGCCGGTCCAGTAAAACAATCCGGAACAGACCAGTCCAATCAGGAACAGGCTCAACCTGATATCGAAGTGGACAAGGGCAAACAACGCAGCAGTGAAATAGATTGCCGTCATCGGTTTTCCCACGCGGAACAGGGCGGGAAGCAGGTACCCGGTGAAAAATACCTGCTCAATAAGGGGTGTGAAAACGACCTGTCCCACTGCAATCAACGCAAGCGTGGCAACGGAGGGCAGGGCGATGGCTCTGTTTTCCGCTCCGGCAAACAGTTCCGTCTGGTTCAATCCCGAATTTTCGATGAAGGCATCGAGCAAGGGCACGGCTCCAGCCAATAGCAAGCCGGGGAGGCCTCCCGCCAAACCATGACGAACCCACGCTTCCCTGGCGAACCCGAGTTGGGCCAGGGTCGCCTTCTTTCTGGCCCATACCACCGTCAAAACCAGTCCGAAATACACCGGCCCCATCCATGCGGAAAACCGATGGGGGTCACGGACAAGCAGGTGCACCAGAGGATAGACAAGGCAGATATATCCCGCAAGACTCCAGGCCGGTCCCTTCAAACTCCACGGAGCTGTCGATGATTTCTGTTGCATGCCGGAAAAGTGGTTTAATTTCCTTTCTGGAAGATTGGGGTGTCCATGATAGTATATCCGCGGTTTGTTCGTATGAGTGAATAGGAGACTCTATGTCAGAAGAAAGCATGGATGCCGGTTGGCGTTCGGCAGATTTGTCCGAGGACGACCTGCGAAAAAAGCTGGAGCTGTCCAAGCACGATCTGGTGGCCGCAGACCTTTCCGGCATCCGGTTGACCAAAGCCGATTTGACTGATGCGAACCTGATGCGCATCGACATGAGCCAGGCTCAATTAAACGGAATCGATTTCCGCCGCTCGGACATGTTGGGGGTCAAGTTTATGGAAGCGGTTCTGACGGACTGCAAGTTCACCGGCAGCCACCTGACGCAGGCCCGGTTTGACGATGCGAAACTGGTCAATATTGTGCTGAACGGACTTCAATTGTCCAATACCAGCTTTCGGGGCGCACGGTTTGAAAATTGCCAGATCAACAAATCCATTTTGACCAAATCCGATCTGGCTAACGTGGAGATGGTCAAATGCCAGTTCATTCAGGCCGACGGCACGCATTCCACATTCCGGGGCATTCAGATCACCGATTCCGACCTCAGTTTCATCCGGCTCGTACGGGTGGATTTCCGCGAATCCGAACTCAATAATGTCAATTTTGACAGCGCCAACCTGAACCAGACCGATTTCAGCGTGGCGGCACTCGAGAACGTCAACTTTAAGAAGGCGCAATTAGGCCAATCCAATTTTATCAGCACGGAATTGTCGAATTGTGACTTTTCCCAGGCCAACCTGGAGCGTTCGAATTTCAGCGAAACTGACATGAGCGGGGCCAAACTGGACGGAGCCATCCTGCACGGGGCCAACTTGCAAAAAGTAGAAAACCTGACAGCGGAGCAGGTCAATGGGGCAAAAATCGACAAGCGCACCATTTTGCCTCATGATCTCGAAGTGGAATGGACCTCAAAAACGGAATTTGTGTGCAAACCCCGCGAATAGCTGTGGGTATAAAAAATAGTTTAAAATTAGTACTTTATATAGTTTATTTTAATGTTTAAATTTAATAATTGAATATTGGGGCGTGTTCCGGCAATGCGGTAATTTCGGTAGTGCACTCCCGGAATAGTCCGCAATCTGTTAAGATGGCACGTTCAGGTTCGACGTCGGTGGGTCCACTGGGCTGTTGCACAACCCGGTACCCCGGCCTTTCCTTCCGGAGCCTCCTTCTACATGCAACGCGGGCGAATCAACCTTCCCGCCTTGTGCTCAGAACCAACCCTGAAATCACAAGGAATTGAATAAAGGCTGTATGAATAGAGAAAATAAAATTGGAAAAATTGTGATCGCCTCCGACCATGCCGGATTCGAATTGAAGCAATCCCTCATTGAGGCCATGCGTGCGGACGGTGTGGAGGTGTCGGACCTCGGCCCGGACTCTTCCGAACAGGTGGATTACCCGGATTACGGCATCAAGGTGGCCACCATGGTGTCGGAGGACGAAAACCTGAACGGCATTGTCATGTGCGGCACCGGAATCGGCATGTCCATCGTCGTCAACCGGTTCCCCAAAGTGAGGGGCACGCTTTGCAACGATGTGTACACGGCCAAGCTTTGCCGGCAGCATAATGATTCAAACATCCTGATTATGGGAGGCCGGGTAATAGGCAAGGGGCTTGCCTATGAAATTGTCCGCACCTGGATGAGCACCCCGTTTGAAGGAGGACGCCACGGCCGCCGTCTGGAAAAGATCAATTCCATCGAAAAAATGATTAACAAAGGAGAACTTTAAATTGTCACTTTTATCTGAATTCGACCCGGATATCGCGCATGCCATCAAAGGCGAAATCGACCGCGAGAATTTCACGCTGGAGATGATCGCATCCGAGAACTTTGTCAGCCCCCAGGTACTCGAAGCACTGGGCTCGGTGATGACCAACAAATACGCCGAGGGCTACCCCAACAAACGTTATTACGGTGGTTGCAAATACGTGGATATCGCCGAGCAGCTGGCGATCGACCGGGCGAAGGAGATTTTCGGTGCGGAGCATGCCAATGTCCAACCCCACTCGGGATCACAGGCCAACATGGCCGTGTATCACGCCGTGTGTGAACCCGGTGACACCATTCTGGGCATGAACCTGTCTCATGGCGGCCACCTGACGCACGGGGCGCCGGTGAACTTTTCGGGCTATACCTACAAGGTCGTGCAGTATGGTCTCAACAAGGAGACCGAGCTTCTCGATTATGACGAAGTTGAAAAGCTGGCCAGGGAACACCGGCCGAAGATGATCGTCGTCGGTGCCAGCGCCTATCCCCGGGTGATCGACGCCAAGCGGTTCCGGGAAATCGCGGATGAGGTGGGTGCGAAGATCATGACGGACATCGCTCATCCGGCAGGGCTGATCGCGGCCAAGCTGTATCCCAGCCCGGTACCGTATTCGGATTTCGTCACCACCACCACGCACAAAACCCTGCGCGGGCCCCGCGGCGGCATGATCCTCTGCAAGGAGGAATTCGCCAAGGACGTGAATAAGAAAATTTTCCCCGGCATCCAGGGCGGTCCCCTGATGCATGTCATCGCCGCCAAGGCGGTCGCCTTCAAGGAAGCCCTGCAGGCGGATTTCGTCGAATACCAGAAACAGGTCATCAAGAACGCGCAGTGCCTGGGCGAATTTCTCAAGGAACGCGACTTCAAGATCGTCAGCGGTGGTACCGACACGCATCTGATTCTGGTCGATCTCAACAACAAGGGCATCACCGGCAAGCAGGCGGAAGAGGCGCTCGACCAGGCGGGCATCACCGTCAACAAGAACACCGTGCCGTTCGAGACGCGCAGTCCTTTCGTCACCTCCGGCATCCGCATCGGCACCCCCGCCCTCACCACCCGCGGCATGAAGGAAAACGCGATGAAGAAGATAGGCGAGTTGATCGTGGGTGTGCTGGAGCACGTGGACGATGCCGCCTACATCGAGAAAACCCGCAAGCAGGTGAGGGACCTTTGCGAGCAGTACCCGTTTCACATGGAGCTATCCAACAAGTACTGAACCTCGATGAAATGCCCAAACTGTTCCAATATGGAAAACAAGGTCATTGATTCCCGCACCAACCGGGAAGGGGACATGACCCGCCGCCGCCGCGAATGCCTCAATTGCGGCGAGCGGTTCACCACCTACGAACGGATCGAAACCACACCGCTTCTTGTCGTGAAAAAAGACGGGCGTCGGGAAGAATTCGATCGCCGCAAAATCATGTCCGGTATCCAGAAAGCCTGCCAGAAACGCCCCGTCAGCATCGAGCAGATGGAAGAGATCGTGGACCGGGTCGAGAAACATTTTCAGGAATCCGGGGAAAAAGAAGTTTCCGCTGTCACCGTCGGCGAGAAGGTGGTGAAGGAGCTATACAATCTGGATGGCGTCGCGTATGTCCGTTTCGCTTCGGTATACCGGGATTTCAAGGACGCCAACGAGTTTTTGTCCGAGCTCAGAAACTTCGTCAAGAACAAGGAAGATCACTGAACCGGAGCTTTCGGCACCGTTTGCACCTCCCCCAGTGCAAAAGGCTTTCTCTCCCGCCTGTTTTTTCTTTATAATCGAAGAGGAACCCAACCGGTGGGGCGAAGGGCGTTGGACCCTAAATCATTGTAATCCCTTGGCTACCGTGATAGGATGCCTTTTTTCCCCACGCCACCTGATGAGACATGAAAGTCCTGACCTTCAATATTGCCATGATCAGTTATCTGATGGCATCTCTGGAGTATTTCGTTTACCTGATATACCGGCGTCAGTTCGTGTCCTCGCTGGCGACGGTCACCGCTGGGGTCGGACTGTTTTTTCATACGGTGATCATCGGCCTGCGTTCGCAGGAAACCGGCCATGGGCCTTACACCACCTCCTTTGAAGTGGCAATTTTCTTTTCATGGGTGGTGGTTGTGGTGTACTTTATTACCCATTGGAAATACAAGATCAAGGACTTGGGATCGTTTGTCATCCCCCTGGCTTTCCTGATTCTTTTGTACGCGACCTTCCTGTCGGAAGAGGTGGTGCACTTTCCGGAATCCCAGTTCCGGAGCCTCATGACCCTGCACCGCACCCTGTCCATTCTCGGGTTCGCCGCATTCGCCATCGCCTTTGCGGTGGGAGTGATGTACCTGATTCAGGAACGGCAGGTGAAATCCAAAAAGCTTGGCATCATGTATTTTCGCATGCCTCCCCTGGAATCGATGGACCAGTTGAACTTCAAGGTGGTGGCGATCGGATTTCCGCTGTTCACGCTGGGCTTTTTGACCGGCGGCATCTGGACCACCCAGGCGACGGAGTCGCCGTTTTTTTCATGGGACGTGGTCCGGACGTGGCCCCTGGTGTTTGGCTGGATCATATACGGCATCGTGTTTTTCGGCCGATTCATGACGGGACTGCGTGGCCGTAAAGCCGCGTGGGGGTCGGTAGCGGGATTCATTACGGTCATGTTCAGTTACCTTCTGCACGTGTGATATGGAACACAGTAATCTGGTGATCGTTGGCGTCAACCACAAGAACACGCCCGTAGAATTACGGGAACGGTTGGCGTTCACGCAGGGGACCATTGAGGAGTCTTCGGAAAAACTCAACCAGTATCCGGAGATCGAGGAAAACCTCATCATCTCCACCTGCAACCGGGTGGAGATCTACGCCCGTGTGAACGACATCAACAACGGAGTCCTGCGGCTCAAGCGCTTCATCTCGGATTACCACCAGATCCCCATCGATGTCCTCGACGAGCATTTCTACTCCTACACCGAGGACAAAACCATCGAGCACCTGTTCCGCGTGTCGGCGAGCCTGGATTCCATGATCGTCGGCGAAGCGCAGATCCTGGGACAGGTGAAGGACGCCTACAGCCTGGCGCGTTCGCTCCGCACCACCGGCATCTTCCTCAACCAGTTATTCGAGAAGGCATTCAACGTCGCCAAGCGAATCCGTGAGGAAACCGGCATCGCCGAGAGCGCCGTGTCCATCAGTTCTGCCGCAGTCGAACTGGCGCGGAAGATTTTCGACAACCTGGAAAACCATACCGTCATGCTGGTGGGTACGGGGGAGATGGCGGAACTCGCCGCCCGGCACCTCATGACTTACGGTCTCAAAACCGTGTACGTTGCCAGCCGCACGTACGAACGGGCCGCCGGCCTGGCCAAAACCCTGAACGGCAGTGCGCTTGGTTTTGATGAGTTCAAGGAGGAGTTGTACCGTGCCGACATCGTTATCAGTTCCACTGCCGCACCCAATTTCATCATCACCAAAGAAATGGTCGACGAAGCTTTGCACAAACGCAAGAACCGCTCCATGTTTTTGATCGATATCGCCGTGCCGCGTGACATTGCTCCGGAGGTCAATGACCTCGAAAACGTGTACCTCTACGACATTGATGATCTGCAAAGCGTCGTGGATGCCAACATGAAGGAACGTGAGAAGGAAGCCGAACTGGCCATGGAGATCATTCACTCCGAGGTGGTCAAGTTCAACAGCTGGATTGAGTCGCGGGACGCGGTGCCCACGATTGTTGGCCTGCGTCGAAAGGCTGAGGACATCCGGCGCCAGGAACTGGACAAAACCCTCAAACGGCTTGAACACTTGTCAACGGAAGATAAAAGCGCTCTTGAGCAAATGACGCTTTCCATCATCAACAAGATTCTTCACAAACCCACGGTCAACCTGAAGGAGAAAACCCGCACTTCTGAAGGCCAGGCTTATTTGAAAGCCATCCGCGACCTGTTTCATTTGGACGATTAATGGACCCATTATTTAGATCGATTTACGAAGTCAGTGAAATCCGCATTGGCACGCGGGGCAGTCCGCTTGCGCTCTGGCAGGCCAACTGGATCAAATCTTTGCTTGAAGAGGAGCACCCGGATATCACGGTGTCGCTGATCACCATCAAGACTTCCGGGGACAAGATCCAGGATGTGCCGCTGGCGAAGGTCGGAGGCAAAGGCCTGTTCACCAAGGAGATTGAGGAAGGCCTGTTGCGGAATGAAGTTGATATTGCCGTCCACAGCATGAAGGACGTGCCGATGAAACTGCCTCCCGGGCTGGGGCTGTCTGTTATCACGGAGCGCGAGGACCCGCGCGATGCTCTCATTTCCCGCGATGGCAAGAAGCTGGACGAACTGCCGCAAGGAGCGAAAGTGGGAACGGGCAGTTTTCGCCGGACCACTCAACTCCTGGCATATCGTCCTGACCTCCAAATCGTACCCATGCGCGGCAACGTCGGAACGCGGCTCGATAAAATGGAGAAGGAAAACCTGGACGGTATCATATTGGCTGCGGCAGGTTTGAAGCGGATGGGCATGGCCGACCGCATCAGCGAATGCATTCCGCCGGAGATCATGTTACCCGGGGGCGGGCAGGGCGCGGTGGGTATCGAAACGCGCAAGGACGACCCGGGAGTCATGATGCGAATTCTACCGCTTGAACATGAAGATACGCATACCGCCCTGGAGGCGGAACGGTCCTTCCTGCATCGACTGGAAGGTGGATGCCAGGTGCCGATTGGGGTTTACGCTACGGTGGACGGCAACCGCATTCACATCCGTGGCATGGTGGGGAGCCTCGACGGCAAGCAGGTGTTCCGTGCCGAAGGGTCGGGAGTCATCCAGGATGCGGTCAAGCTGGGAGACCAGTGCGCGCTGGAGATCCTGGAGCAGGGCGCGGGAAAGGTCCTCGACGAAATCTACAATCGCTGAGCGGATCAAACGCGGAGCGGGCAGACGGTTGATGCGGATCAGCTTTTATTGCGCGGCGGGCAGTAGGTGCTGATGTCGAACAGGGAGTAGATAAAGCAATTGCCGGCCATGCCGGTGATGATGATCACCACGCCCACCAATGCCGTGGTCCACCCCCAGAATCCGCCGGACGCGAGTCCTCCCAGCACCAGAGCGACCCCCAGCATCATCCGAAACAACCTGTCCCCATGACCGACGTTGTAGCCCATCGAGTTCCCTTTCTATTTTACGTTGAAAATCACAACCAGTATTCTTCCGGCTTGCCCAGCCGTTCTTCCGCCAGCCGGGTGGCCTCTTCACGGAAAATAATATCTTTGCCGGCCCGCTCTTTCAACCTTTTCGTGATGGTGAGGATATTGCGGCTCACGGTTTCAAAAATAAGATTTTCAACATAAGTCCGGCCGTGATTTCCCATTGCCATGACCCGTTCCCGGTAGGATTCGTCCTGCGTCATTTTCACCTCCACCGCACACCCGATCACCCCTCCTGAGTTGACGATGAAGTCGGTATAGGACAGAATTTTTCTCCGGTTCTCGAGGTAGTATTCGGTCATTTTGTTACTGGGCGTGTTAGCGCCCTGGAAAATTTTACCGCACATAAGGCGGTCGGCGTTGCGGGCTGTGATGGCGTCCGGTCGCGCGGCCGGGATCAGGATGTCGCAGGGCGCTTCGAGGAGACGGGACACGTTGCCGTTGAAAAACCGTTTGTCCACCTGGCCGCGATACGAACCAAGTCCTTTGGGGTTGCTCCTTGCCTGATTGATCTCGCGGATCTGAAGGCCTTTAGAGCACCACAACGCGGCATTCAGATCGGAGGCCCCGACAATGAGGGCGCCTTCTTCCGCAAGTTTGTTACCGATAGCGGCGCCGACGTTGCCAAATCCCTGGATCACAACACGCGCACCCCTGATTTGAAAATTGGGATCGATGTCCTCAAGCGTTTTGATGGAAGAATAAAGGCTGTGCCCGGTGAGCCCCCATTTATCGATGGGCACTCCCCCCTTTGCGAAAGGGCGTCCCGCTGCTCCCCGGCCGTGATGCGGGTCTCCCAGCATATCGGTGTTGTATTGAAAGATGCGCTGGGTGTCGTTTTCATCCGTGCTCATGTCCGGCGCCGAGATGTAGTTGTCAATGGGGAAGATGGCTTCCGCAAAGGCACCGATGAGGTCCTGCTTCATTCCCTTGGCCCGGCCGAACTCATTCGGATCGAAAGCGATGCCCGACTTGGCCCCTCCAAATGGAAGGTTGGCGGCACTGTTTTTCAATGTCATGGTACGTGCCAGCCGCATGATTTCCCAAACTGAGAGGTCAGCGGCAATACGTATGCCACCCAGCCCGGGCCCGCGTCGGGTATTGTCAATTACAACATACCCCCACACGTCACCCGTCTTCGGGTCCACCACCTGGTACTTGTTTTGAGGTGGTTGATCTGCAGGGGCGAAATGACGCGGGTTCCCCTCGGTTGTCAATGGTTCTGCGACCAGCTTTTCTGGAATTTTTCCCTTACTCAAGCAACCCTCATTTCAGTTCGGTGATTTCAGTGATCCAGGGTTCGTACCGCTTACCATAACTTAGGGTAACGGTATAACGCGGTCCCATTCCATTTTTTTTGCCGGCACGTCGGCTTCGGGCCGGGCTCCAATATCGGGGTTTTGATACAAATTGAAAAAAGCGATCCCGGAATAAATAGGGAACATGCAGCTGGTCTATAAGTATTTTCTGGATATAACCATTAATGGCGACTTCGTTTTTTCCATGTTTGCCCCGTTCACCTGCGGGGAGAACCGATTTCCTTATACGGACGATTCCCCGAACGATGAGGTGCCGGGAACGGTCCGGGTAGCGCTCCCGAAGTTGGGAAGGGGACCTTCCCGCATCAACAGCAAACAGGCGGGACTGGGTGACCATGCTCCGTTTCAGGCTTTCAATCTGCCGGTTGAGGGATTGGATTTTTGATTCATCCGTTTCCTTTTCCAAATCCGATTTGAGAGAGGCATAGTATTCTGCAGCTCCTTTCCGCCAGAGATTCCAGGTCGGACCTTCCATTTCCAAAACAATAAACGCATCCCGGGGAAGCTGGCGGCGATAATAGTCGTAAGCCCTCGGATCATTGGCCGGCATTTCGACACGAAATCCGAGGTCGATAAGTTTATCGCGGGTGAACCACCCCGGTTCCGGGTTGTAATGCCCCGGTTTCTGAAATCCGGGCATCTGCCAGTTGAGTCGAAGAAACAAGCCGGTGTTTTCCCGCTCCTGCCAGGCTTTGGGCAGCTCCCGTTCCGTCAGCGTAATGCGGGCTTCGGGTTCTCCGGATCGGTTGAACACCACACCCGCAATCACCCAGACATTGATGAAGAGAATCAGGCCGACCGCGATGGGCATTCCATAGCGTTTCATACCGCCTCCCGGAATCGATCGCGCATGGAGCGGAAAAGCACCAGCAGACCAATGGTGATCAGACTCAGCACGAAAAAGAAAAGTGACTTCGGCAATGCGTCCCACCACCAGTCAAAAAACTTCGTATAAAAAAACAAGGTGCAGAAAGTCGTTCCAATATGGGTGATGCCGGGATACTGCAGGCGCACGCCCAGCCAGACCGTTATTCCGTAAGCCGCCAGGGCGGCCGTCTGGTAACCGACCTCGATCCTGTTTTCATTGCCCATCAGGTAACTGCAATGACCGCAATAGGACATGATAAGGAGGGCGAGGTGTATTGAAAGCAGGGCAACCAGATGATAAAACCAGGTGAAGTGTGGGTTCTTATGGTGTTTGATGCAAAACGGCAAAGCCAGTAAAAAGATTCCCCCGAAAATGAAATTTTCCGGCCGCTCTCCGAAATGAAGCCAGTATATTCCGGAAAAGGCTCCCACCGTTGCCGACAGGTAAGCCAGTAAACAAAGTAACCCGGCCAGCAAAAGAAGACGCAGTCCAAACCGGTACGCAAGTATCAGGGCAAATGCGCCCCAAACCAGAAAGGCGTTCTGCGAAGGGGTGATGTTGTACAGCGACCCCATTACATTGAGGTTCAAAACGAAACCGATGAAGGCGACGAGCCCGATCAAAGAAGCGTAATAATGTGAAGGCTCGCGCTGGGCGGCGAACCGCATGGTCAGTACTGCAAGAATGGGCAGGGAGATGACTGAAACGATTTGTACTGATTCCGGAATCAGGCCCCAAATCTGATAAAAGAAAAAAAAGATGCTGGCGCAGAGAGCCAGCCCTCCAAGGAAGGTGAGGATGCGCATGCCCAGCGAAAGCTGTTTCTCTGCGGCTGAGTTGTCCGTGTCGAATTGGTGCTTGAAACGGGTAATCAGGTCCGCGTGATAACCTTCGATCAACCGGCGTGTCTCGTAAGGCAGGCGGATCAGTCCGGAACTTTCAATTTCCTGCAGTTCCTTTTGGAAAGCCTGAATCCGATCCACCCGTTCCTGGGCTTTCTTTTTGCTGGGAAAACGGTCCATCCCGCTCTCTTACCTAAACATGGCGCACAGGGGGGTTCTGTGCTAATTTAAATGACTTTGTCGGCTTTTTAATATGAGAACATGAGACCTCAACCAACACAAGAACAAATAGATGAGTGGGTCGAGCGTTCCCTGGCGGAAGACCTTGGTGAAGGCGATGTCACCACCGAAACCCTGGTCGATCCCACAGTCCTCGCCCGGGCGCAGGTGGTTGCCAAACAGGACCTCGTGGTCTGTGGCATGGATCTGGTTCGCACTGTTTTTCGCCATGTTGACATGGCTGCGACGTTTGCGAATGAACGCGAAGATGGATGTTTTCTGAAGCAGGGTGAGATTTTAATCTGCATCGAAGGCAAGGCCGGCGCGTTGCTGAAAGGAGAACGGACGGCACTCAATATATTGCAACGGTTGAGCGGCATTGCCACCCTGACCCGGGCATTTGTAGAGAAGGCGGGATCGGTTCAGATTCTTGATACGCGCAAAACCACCCCTGGCCTGCGCGTGTTCGAAAAATATGCCGTAGCGTGCGGGGGAGGAACCAACCATCGTTTCGGCTTGTTCGATGCTGTGCTGATCAAGGACAATCACATCAAGATGGCAGGAGGTATAGGACCGGCACTGGAGCGGATAAAGGCGTCGGGTCATGAGGGACCCATCGAAATTGAAACGACCAATCTGGAAGAAGTGAACGAAGCGATCGAGGGTGGGGCCGACATCATCCTGCTGGACAACATGACGCCGGAGACAATGGCCGAGGCGGTGCGCCTGATCAATGGCCGGGCCCGCACCGAAGCTTCCGGCAACATGACGCTTGAAAAAGTGGGACAGCTGGCGAAGGTGGGCCTGGACTGTATTTCGGTTGGGGGATTGACCCATTCCGCCCCGGCAGTGGACATCAGCATGAATTTCGACCTTCCGGGTTGATCGGTTCTATCTTTCCCGACCAGCAATTCTCCCTGTATAATGGGAGTGATTGCAAAAAGGAGATGCGGACACCATGCCCTGCAAAGACAGCTCAGCCCGGATGACCGTGCGGCTCGATGCCGAGGACCGGTTGCGGGATTACACTTTTCATAAAATCACGTGCAACCGCAATATCGGCGTGGATAAAACCTACCACGACCTGTGCGCCGGCCAGCCCGTGTCCGTCGTTCTGGACACCCAGTTCGGTGACCTCATCGAAAGGCTGAACCTCCTGGATACGGAGGACCAGTTCCTCACCTACCTGGAATGGGATGCTCTCCGCTCGGCACTGCAGCAGTATGTGGGCCAGTCCGAAGGCGTGGAAACGGAACGTTACCAGATAGCCTCCATCGACTACTCGGAGGCGGGAAACGTGGAAATCAATCTCGTCATATACCCGCCGCAAGAATTGCCCCGAATCGAGTCGTGCCTGAGCCGGACCCGGAAAGAGGGACGGGATTAGTCATCCGGCCACAGCCTCACCGGTCGTACGTACCCCTGCGTGAAATCCTGATCGTAGTGCTGGGCGTTACCGCCCTGGAACTCGAAGTAAAAGGCCGCCTGCTGGTCGAACGGCAGGCACCATGACCCGATGCCACAACCCGGTTCAAACAAGTCGGAGATATGAATCTCCTTGTTGGAACGTGCGTTCAATTTTAATTCAGGGTTGTAGAGTTCCGCTATTTCCTCTTTTTCCGGCATGCGCCAGTCATGAAACCCCAGGTAATCTTTTTTATTCAATTGGTCGATCAACTGGAGCGCTTCCTGGAAATTAACCCAGTCTCCGGCTATTTGAAATGAATCCTTTTTTGCCCAGGCAAGACCGGTTTTGTTGTCCTGGATGGTGCCGTCGCCGTTGTCCACAAATCTGGGTTGATCGCTCATAATCCATTCCCTTTATCGCTGAAAAAATTTTGTATTGATCGATTTTATCGGACCGCCCCGGAAGATCGGAGCTGGTGAAATGCCGTATGATTGACTGCGGTCCATTCCCCGGAGGCCGGGGAATATTTCGCTAGACGATGAGGCCATAATTTTATACATTATGGCAGAAATTTCAAACCACCTCTTTTTCTCATCCCATCCCGAATGAAAAATCCAACAGTCTCCTGCATCTCTTTTTCGTTTGCGTTTTTTGGTGTTGCGCTGGTTTGTGCGGCAGCGCCGGGGGACCTATGGGCCGGTAACGGGGCTGCCTGGGTGCAGGGCCAACTGGTCCTGGCACAGTCTCCTACGGCAGGAGAGTGCGGCGAGTCGGTCCCCCCCTTGGAGTTTTACGAAACCGTCAGCAACTACGCCCTGTTCGCAGCGTTTGGATTCATCATTCCCGCCATCCTGTTCAACAAGAAAAAGGCAAAGCAGATTCTGGGGATACTGGGAGGGTTGTGCCTGGGTGCGTGGAGCTACCTGGCATACGGGATCGATTACGAGGAAATCAAAAAAGTCATCTTCAACTACAACCTGCAGGCCGAGCAGACGCTGTCCAACATTGCCGAGGCACAGGACCGGTACAAATCCGAACACGACACCTACATCGAGGACCTGGGTAAACTGCGCTCCCACCTTTATGGCGCGCACGGCATCAAGCAGTGCGTGAAGATTCTGGAACTCAATGTGAAATGGGATCACTGGTCGGCCAAGGCCAAGCACGTATCCAGCCCGGACACAGTGGAGTGGGACAGCACCAGCGGCAGTTCGCTGAAAAAAGGGTAGGGAACCTTCCTCTCGGTCGGCTCGTCTCAAGCCACCTTTAAAACACAAAAAGGGCAAGACCTGCACGCACTGCGGCCAGGCCTTGCCCTTGAATAAGTGACCTTGTCAAGCTGGATGATTGCTTGAATCAGGCAGGGGAAGCGGGCTTTTCAGATTCGGGGGCAGGGGACTCTTCGCCACCGTCTCCAGGTGCCGGGTTGGTCTCCGCCGTGTTTTCGATAGCCGCCGGTTGCTGTTGGTCTTCGCCTTCCTTCTCTTCCATGCCGTCGACTTCTTTCATGGAAGTTTTGAAGTTTTTGATGCTCTGACCGAACGCACTGCCGATCTGGGGAAGTTTTCCGGCGCCGAAAATAATCATGATGATGACCAGAATGATCATCAATTCGGGGAAGCCAATTCCCATCATAATTGCGGTCTCCAAAAAAAACTGAGATTAATTGTTCGCGCTTGAGTATAACAAAAATAACATAAAAACCAACAATTTAATAGGGTTCGATTGACTTGCGGCCACAACCTTCTAAAATGAGCAAATACGAATTTTTTCAAGGGCTCTCCCGTGAACCAGGACTATGTTTTGGAACTGTTTTTCGCCATGAAGGGCGACCTGAACAAGATCAATGCCGCCATCGACGAAAAACTGCGTAAAAACCAGATCCGTAAAATCACTACTTTTGAGACGTTCATCAAGTCTCGAATCACAGCCAACCCCAAGGTCTTGCGCATGGTGAACATGGAAATCACACCGGCGGAAGCGGCCTACCTCAGTATGTACCCCGACCTGAAGGAGCTGGAAGTGCTGGACCTTCGTCAGAACCATTTGGGCGATGAAGGGCTGGAAGCGATTGTCCGCTCACCGGTCATTAAAAACCTGTGTGAGCTGGATTTGAGAAGCAACGGTATCACCAGACTGGGTCTGGAAATGATGGCGGGAGTGGAAAACCTGGTCCACCTGAAGAAAGTGGATTTCCGGTCCAACCAGCTTGGAAAGAGGTGGGAGACCAAATTGAAGGAATCCGAATTTTATCCGGAACTGCAGGAAGTGAAAACGGTCTGATTCGAACTCAGTTCATCCAGGGGTTACGCCCATCCCGGATCTTCTGGACCATTTTGTCAGCCAACTCCCTCGCACGCACCTGGTAGGTACCCGTCTTCAAACCTGTGCGGAAATACTCCACAATTTCATGCCGGATTTCCGAGCCCTTTCTCCTTTTTCCATTGTCCGCTTTTTTGCTCATGGTTGTCGCCTCAGCATTGCATGTTGAATCATGGTTGTTTCTTATCAACCGCATTGGGTTTAATTTGAAACCACTCGGTTATCCTGTACGTCGATGCATTTTCTGCGTTGAACGGCGTACCGGCTTTTCCGGGTTGAGAGGGTGAAAAATCACGGCCTGCAATGATGCACGAAGGGGAAAACTCACTTTAGCCCCGGGTAAACCGGGGGCCTGGAGGGCAAACGCTTTCTCCTTTTTTCGGAGTTTTGCGGGCACCATTTTTTCATCCTCCTTGATGTCAATGGCTCAATCATTGGAATTGAACCGTCTTCCCGACGGCCTACTTTATATTACGGAATTTGAAGGAATTTCTTGAGTATCGAGGGGCTATTTTTACAATAGAAAAATTCAGCCGGTTTCATTCAGGAAGGCACGGGGACCAAATATTTATATGGGGTTGCGAAATTGAATGCGGAAAAGCAAACGTAATATAATCGAATAAATCGGTGTGTTTTAACCTGCCCCCGTTTGAGCAAAGAATAAAACTCTTGCCCGGCGGGAATCATTGCGCTTTTATCCTGTTTCACCGAAAATCAGGTGTATGGAGAGTGAACATGGCACATGAAACGTTGAAGGTGGATGGCATGACCTGCGGTCATTGTGTGGAAACCGTAAGCAAAGCTGTCAGCTCGATTCCAGGGGTCAGCAAGGTGGATGTGGATTTGGAAAAGGACCGGGTTGCCGTGGATTTTAACGAAAACCAGACCGCACTTGCTGACATCAAATCAAAAATTACCGACGTGGGTTATGAGGTGGTGGAAGGGTGAGGGTCAGGAAAGGTACTTGCCGATTTCGACTTCCAGTGTCTGCTCCAAGCCATCCCGCAGAATTTTGATCTGCACCGTTTCCCCGACTTTGGTGTCGGCCACGTAGTTCTGCAGATGCTGCGGATGCGCGATGTCCTTGCCGTCGTAGGCGATGATGATGTCTCCCTGCCGCAGGCCGGCTTTGTCTGCAGGGGCACCTTCATCGATGCTGTTCACCACCACCCCGTTTTGATCCCGCGGCACGCGAAACGATTCCGCCATGTCCGGTGTCATGTGCTGGATGCCGATGCCCAGCCAGCCGCGTTCCACCTCACCGTTTTCGATCAGGTCCCGGGCCACCTTCTCCACGGTTTCCATGGGGATGGCGAAGCCAACGCCTGATCCCAGTTCCGCTATGGCGGTGTTGATACCAATGACGTGGCCTTGCATGTCGATCAAAGGACCCCCGCTGTTTCCGGGGTTGATCGAGGTGTCGGTTTGCAGAAAATTCTCAAAGGTGGCGATCCCCAGGTCGATCCGGCCCTTGCCGCTCACCACTCCAACGGTGATGGTCCCCGTCAAGCCGTAAGGGTTTCCAATCGCCATCACCCAGTCGCCCACCTCGATCTTCGAGGAACTGCCGAACTCCGGTTTCTGGAAGTGCGACAGGGAAAATACTTTAATGACCGCGAGGTCCGTTTTGGGGTCCACACCCACCACCTGCGCCGTGTACTCCCGGTTGTCGAGAAATTTCACCAGCAGGCGATTCGCTTTTTCTACCACGTGGTAGTTGGTGACGATGTATCCCGCTTCGTCGAAAATGAGGCCTGAACCCAGACTTTCCATCTGGTAGCGTTTCCGGAACGTGCGTTTCAGCCAGTAACGGAAATTGCTGAACCAGGTCCCGGGCTCGCCACTCATGAGATCGCGCTGGGAGTGGGGATTGGAAATCTCCGTGAGGTTGTTGATGCTGACCACCGCGGGTTTAATCTTTCGTGCGTTGGTAACGAAAGCGTGCTGCAGGCGCACCAGTGTTTCGTAGCCCTCCAGATGCGAATAAGGATTGTTTACCGTGGAGGCCAGGGGAAGCTCAAGGGGTTTTTCCACTTTCGCGGAAGGCGCGCCGACCACCCAGTAAAGGGTCACGCAGACCAGCACGATCCACACCCCGAAAACAATGAACTTTTTCATGTCTGCGGCCTTTCCGGCAGAACTCTATCCTTATTCACCCCGAACTCCCACATACAAAGTGACGATGCCAAACGTCATATCCCGGTATCTCACCGTGTCAAAACCGGCCCTGCGCATTAAAGACGCAAACTCGTCTCGTTCCGGAAATACGCCGACCGATTGCGGTAAATAGGTGTACGCTTGCGGATGGCCCGAAACCCATCGCCCGACCTCCGGCAGGACCCGCTCGAAATAGAGCCGGTACGGTTCCCGCAAAACCGGCTGGCGTGGCAAAGAAAACTCGAGTATCACCGCCCGGCATCCCGGTTTCAGCACCCGCACCATCTCGCGAAGCCCTTGTTCCCTATCGGCAAAATTGCGAACACCAAAAGCCACACTGATGCCGTCGAAGCTATTGTTGGGAAACGGCAGGGCCTCCGACGCGGCGCAAACCCGGGGCAGGGCGCTTGCCTGGTTCCGTACCTTGAATTTCTCTCCGGCCCGGGTCAGCATGGCCTCGCTGAAGTCCAGAGCCACCACCTGGCGGGGCGATTCGGATCGGTGTTCAAAGTATTCCAGAGCCACATCTCCCGTTCCGCAGGCAATATCCAGGTAGCGACCGCCGGATTTCATCGACAGGCGGCTCACCGCACGTTTCCGCCAAAACCGGTCCACGCCGCAACTCAGAACGCGGTTCAGGAGATCGTACCGCGGTGCAATGGCGTTGAACATCGATTGAATCTGGAGGGAAAATGCCTCCCTTTCCTCATCCAGCTCAGGCATCGGCACTCCGGCCGCAAATAAGTCGCATAACCTTTTATTCTAGCACCCACCCGAGGGGACTACAATGGAGGGGAAAGCCATAACCCGAATAAAAGGATGGGTTTGACAAGGCCTTCAGGCCGCTTTATATTCACGCAGTATGAGGTTTTAAATCTGCCCGTTCCGGCAGGAGGTTTTTTTATGAAAAAGGTCATGGTGGCCGTGGCACCCGGTTTCGAGGAAATCGAGACCATCACGGTGGTGGACATTTTAAGAAGGGCGGGCGCGCGGGTGGACCTCGCCGGAACCCAGTCCGAACCCATCGAGGGCTCACGCGGGGTGCGGATTCTGGCCGACGTTCTTTTGTCCGAAATAGATCACAATGACTACGACCTGATTGTCCTGCCCGGCGGCCAGCCCGGAACCACCAACCTGCAGAATAATGAAAAGGTGATCGCCATCGTCCAGAACATGGACAGGGACAGCAAAACTGTGGCGGCCATCTGTGCGGCACCGATGGTCCTGCAAACCGCCGGGGTGCTGAAAAATCACCGCACTACGTCCCACCCGTCTGTACAGGGGAACCTGGATGGCGTTCAATACTCGGACGAAAGGGTGGTGGTGGACGGCAACCTGGTAACCAGCCGATCGCCTGGAACCGCACTCGAGTTTGCCATGAAACTGGTGGAGATACTGTTCGGTCCGGATCGGGTCGAAACCGTTAATAAGGGGGTACTGGCACGTCTATAAGGCTATTTATTTTTTAATTTAGACTAAAACTATTGATAATTAGGGTTAGGGAGATTTGTGTAATATTTAAAAAAAATTAAAACTTTTTGGCGCGTGCGACATCAAACCGGGAAAGAGCCCAAATGGGGCTCCCATAATGAAAAGGGGGGTTTGCTATGTATGTGAACATTTCGCGCAGCAAGCTTCTGGTCAACGACAGACGCTATTCCAAAAAGAAGAAGGCGGAAAAACCGGCTCCACGCTGCAATCACTGTGGTGGGCTGGTTCGTGAAAACGGGGAGATGGTGGCCTGTATCATGTGTTCCCGGGAGGAAGGCCATTTCTGCTCCAGTTGCGCCTACACGCACGCTTCTGAAGTACCCCAGAAGGGCAAAAAAAGTGCCTGATATTTACATATGATTCCCAAAAGCCCGGAGGCTTCGGCTTCCGGGCTTTTTTATTTTCAGAGAAACAGTCGTCCTTCCGCCACAGTACGGGCTTTGCCCCCTACGCGGATGGAACAAATCTGGCCCCCCGTCATTTTCACAGAGACCTTGATTTCCGAGGGTCTATTTATTTCCAGCCCCTGTTCGAGGGTCAGCTCCGAAAGGCGGGTGGTATCCAGCACTTGGTGCTGGGCCAGATAAGCTCCCATTGCCCCGGCCACGCTTCCCGTCGCCGGGTCTTCCGGGATGCCAATGAAAGGGGCAAACCCTCGGGTGTGAACGTGGGCACTGGGATTCACCGTTTCCAGGCAGAATGGGTAAATCATGTCGACATCGCCCAGGATACCCCGGAGGCGGGTGAGATTGAGGGCGATTCTGCCGGCTGGGTCCAACGATTTAAGGGGAACGAGCAGGGCCGGAAAGCCGGTGGAAACCACCTGTGCGGGAAGATCGGGATGAAGGTCCTTTGTGTCCAGCCCCAATGCCTGCGCGATGGCTTGCCGATCGGTTCGCGGACCCTGGATTTCAGGCTGAGGCTGCTCCATCATGAAAGCGACGCCTTCGCGCGTGACGTTAACCGGGCCGACGCCCATCTCAAATCGGCAGGCATTCCGGTCTGGGCCCAAAAAACCGTGCTGGAACAAAACGTGGGCCGTTCCCAGTGTGGGGTGGCCGGCAAACGGGATTTCTTTTCCGGGAGTGAATATTCGGACCTGAAAATCGCAGTCGGTCTGTTTCGAAGAAAACAGAAAGGTTGTTTCAGACAGGTTCATTTCCCGCGCGATGGCCAGCATTTGGTCGGCATCCAGGCCTTCCGCATCAACGAAGACCGCAAGAGGATTTCCCGCCAGCGGCTGATCTGTGAACACATCGACCTGGTAAAAGGTTAGTTCCATAAACCATTAAAAATCAAACTAATAAAAAAGGGGACTCAAACCCGCAAAACCCGACCCCAAACCCTAGGTTCCCATAACATATATTATGTCAACCTGAGGTAAGGGTGAAAAGACGGCATCCAGAGGGCCCTGTTCTCGTTATGGTTGGGGTGAGTTTGATGGCGGCCCGTGTGCCGCCCGTTGTGGAAACGTCAGGCCGGCTGCGCATCGCAAAGAGCCAGGGCGGCTTTGGCGATGTGGTTGTGTGAGAGACCGTATTTCTCATACAGCTCTTTCTTCGATCCGGTTTCGGCAAAATGGTCGCGCACGCCGATCCGCCTGACCGGTACCTGCACGCCATGGTCGGCCAGAACTTCGAGCACGGCGTCACCCAGGCCACCGATGAGATTGTGATCTTCAGCGGTCATTACGCGGCCATGTTTTTTGGCCTGTTCTACGATCAATTCCTGATCGATGGGCTTGATGGTGGAAATATTGACCAGCGTGGCTTTCAGACCTTCCTTTTCCATCTGTTCCATGGCGAACAGGCTTTCTTCAACCATGCCGCCGGTGGCGAAGATTACGAGATCCTTCCCTTCTTGCACCACATGACCCTTGCCCAGCTGGAACTGGAAATTCTCGTCGTAAATGCCTTTTACCTTGGCGCGGCCGAGGCGCATGTAAACCGGGCCCTCATGGTCGATAAGAAACTTCGTCGCCGCAAAGGCTTCCTGATAATCCGCCGGCTGGATGACGGTGAGGTTTGGCATGGCACGGGTGTACGCAATGTCCACCACCATCTGAGCGGTCGGCCCGTCTTCACCTACGGCGAGTCCGGAATGAGTCCCTACGAGCTTCACATTGGTATTGGAATAGGCGATGCTGACGAGCACCTGATCCATGGTCCGGCCCAGCAGAAAGCAGGCGAATCCGGTGGCAAAAGCCACTTTTCCCGTGGTCGCGAGTCCCGCCGCCGTGCACACCATATCTCCTTCGCTGATTCCCATGTTGAAGAACCGCTCCGGGTATTTGTCGCCAAACTTTTTACTTCGCGTGCTGTCACTCACGCCGGCATCCAGCACCACCACTTTGGGATTGTTGCCGAATTCCACCAACGCGGCTCCGTAGCCGTCCCGTGTCGCTCCGTCGATCATTCCAGCTCCTTCATGGCTTTTTCGTAATCTTCATCCGAAGGCGCTACGCCGTGCCAGGCGGTTTTGCCTTCCATAAAGCTGACTCCCTTGCCTTTCACCGTGTCGGCGATGATCACCCGCGGTTTTTCCTTATGGAGCGGCAGATTGAGCGCCTGATGCACCTGCGCCATGTCGTGGCCATCGATGCGATGTACATCCCAGCCAAACGACTTCCATTTGTCTTCAATCGGTTCCAGATCCTTCAGGTCCTTGGTGATATTGTCCTGAGCCACCTTGTTGTAATCGACAATGGCGATGAGGTTGTTGGTCTTGAATTTGGCGGCGGACATGGCCGCTTCCCAGACCTGCCCTTCCTGCAACTCGCCGTCACCCATCAGCACATAAACCCGGTAATCGAGGTTGTCGAGGCGAGCTGCCAAGGCCATGCCGTGCCCCGCACTCAGCCCCTGTCCGAGACTGCCTGTGGCGATTTCAACGCCCGGGGTTTTCGGGTGCGGGTGACCGGAAAGGTTGCGCTTGCTGTTGATTTTACGGTAATCGACCAGTTCCTCGTCGGCTATGTAACCTGCCCGGGCCAAAGTGGCATAAAGGAGGCCCGTAGCATGCCCCTTGCTCAGGATAAACCGGTCTCGCTTCGGGTCGCGGGGGTTTTTCGAGTCAAAACGCATCACGTCGAAAAACAGGGCCGCCGCGATGTCCGCCCCGGAAAGGCTGCCTCCCGGGTGACCGGATCCGGCGCGATGGATGATCTCCAGGCTTTTGCGCCGCAGTTCGCGGGCAATGCTTTCCAACTCCCCTATTTTCGAATCGGTTGTCTGCGTGGTGTCATTCATATGGAAGAAATGGATTCAGTTCAGAGTATTGATTTGTGTCAGCATATTCCAAATCATCCCAATTTTACAGAGGTAAATTGAGAAAAACCGAATTCAAATGGATTTTCAGGGAATTGGGGATGATTGACGGGAAAAGCTATTCGGCCACTACGTTATCAGATAGGATGGCATTGCATTTTTCGAGCAGATCCTCGAGGTCCACCGGTTTTTTTATAAACAGGTCGCCGCCCGCCTCCTGAACCTGTTTTTCCGTATATTGTGGACTGGCGGAGATCACAATGATGGTCATGAAGCTGGTTTTCGGGTTATTCTTGAGATTGGCACACACTTCCAGTCCATTGAGGCCCGGAAGATTGATATCCAGGAGAATGATGGAAGGTAGAAAGTCGGCAGCCTTCAGACCCGCGTCCAGACCGTTGCCCGCAACTTCAACCAGGTATCCTTCCTTTTCCAGAAACTTCTTGACGAGGCTTGTGTATTTTTTCTCATCGTCCACAACGAGTATTTTTTTTGATGACTTGTCCTCGGTCTCTTTTTTAAGGATTTCCTTAATCATGGCAATGGTGTAACCGCTTTTCTGCAGCTCGTACACCCGCTTGCACCGGTCTTTCACCCATGCCGGATAGTACCCGACAATGCCCTTGCCTCCCGGGTGTGCTTCCTTGGCCGGGTCTGGAAAGAAGTTGTACTTTTTCTGCCATAGCCACAGCGTTTTACGGGTTATCGGAATGACTTTCAATATATCTGCGGCGGTAACACGGGAAGCCGAAGCAGGATTATTCATGGGCTTGGTCACATTTTGAAATTGAATAAGCCAGGCAATTGGGGAGGCCTGGAAGCATAGTCATTTATACTATACAGTTACTGTAAAAATTACAAGGAATTTTTCATTTTTACAGGAGGTCCTATATGGGCCCTGTTCAGGTCCGAATTATTTTGAATCGTGTTTTTCACAAAGCGATGCTCTTGAACCGCCTTAAAAATGGCCGGTCTCGGGGGCGTCCCGCGGCCGGAACCGAGTACCAGGGAATGCAGTACAGGAAGTTTCATGAAAGTGGGAACTCGGACCAATTTCCCTTTTAATGCGGTAAGTTATTATATTAAAATCGTTTTTCCCTATTAACCATTGGAGAATTCAGGGGCTATGCTTATGTTGATGAGGGGTGTGTACTCAGTGCGATTAGTGATGATGGCCATCCAGGTTCTTATTTTTCTTCCGGTGATTGCGCAGGCAGAATCCAGCCTGCTGGGCTCGGAAAACCGGTTTCGCCTGCAGGCAGGACTCCAGCTTACGGAAACGCAGGAAACCCAGGGGACGGAAGCCGGAGACAGTGGGAACACCGAGGGTTCCCCCCAACCTGCGACCGAAGATTCGGCGAACAAGAAACCGGACATCGTACTGAGCAATGTCCTGCAATTGTCATTGACCGATGTCATTCAGACCACCCTCACAAACAATGTCGCCATAGCGGTTCAGGAGTACAACTCCCGCATCCAGCGGCAGAACATCATCAATAACGAAGCCGCCTTCGACCCCAGCGTCAATGCCGAAGTGCGGGCCCAGGATGACACGGTTCCCATCGCCTCCGCTTTCGCCAATCCGCCGATTTCGGAAACGGACCAGCAACGGTGGAAAGTCGGGCTCAATCAAAAACTCACTTTCGGCACGGAGTACGAATTTTTCTATGAAGGCATCCGGGATGGTACGAACTCGCTGTTTGCCGGATTGAACCCCCAGTACACCACCAGGTTCGAGGTCAATTTGACCCAGCCCCTGCTCAAGAATTTCGGGCAGGATGTGAACAAAAGCAACATCTATATCGCGCGGAACAATCTCTCCATCTCCCAGTACGATTTCAAAAACCAGGTCATCGACATCCTCACTTCGGCGGAAAATGTTTACTGGGACCTTGTATTCAGCCAGGAGGATTTGAAGGTCAAGCAACAATCCGTCCAGCGTGCCCGCGACCTGGAACAGCGTGTCAAAGCACAGGTGGAGGTGGGCACCATGGCACCCCTGGAAATTCTTCAGGCTCAGTCCGAGGTGGCCTCGCGTGAAGAGGCGGTCATCAACGCGGAAAAACTGATTCAGGATAATGAAGACAACCTGAAAAATATTCTGAATATCGCATTCGATTCGGAAAAAGGAACGAAAAATATCCAGCCCCTCGACGCGCCGCAGTACGATCCCCAGGCGAAGGTCGACCTCAATCATGCGATCAGCCAGGCGCTGAGACAACGCCCGGATTACCTGTCCAAGAAAAAAGAACTGGATACACGTAACATCCAGGTGGAGTTCAATGAAAACCAGACCTACCCTACCCTCGACCTGGTGGCCAGCTACGGCCTCAACGGGATTACCGGTGACGCCCGGCCTGTCGGCCTTGGAGGTGCTCCCCGTATCAGCCAGTTCGGGGGAACCTTTGGACGCGGCATGGAACGGGCTTTGTCCACGGATTTCGACAGCTGGACGGCGGGGGTGGTGTTCAGTTATCCACTCGGAAACCGGGCGGCAGAAAGTCAGTTGACCACCGCCAAGCTGGAGGTCGCCAAGCTCCTTCTCGATATCAAGGACCTGGAAAAAACCATCATTATTGAAGTGCGGGAAGCGGTTCGGCAATTGGAAACGGATATCAAACGTGTGCAGGCGGCGCGAGTGGCCCGGCACCTTGCGGAAGAAACCCTGAACGCAGAATTGAAAAAATTTGAAGTTGGCCTGTCCACCAGTTTCCAGGTGCTGGAGTTTCAAACCGATCTGGCCGAAGAGCAAAGCAAGGAACTTCTTGCCATCATCGATTTCAATAAATCGCGTATCAATTTCCGCAAGGTCATCGCCTCCACACTGGATCATCACAGGATCGAGCTGGCGGAAGAACAGAAACCATGAAAAAACTCCTTATTACATTGGGGGTGGTCGTTCTTGCGGCTGGCGCCTTCTTTCTGGTCCAGAGTGACGGGAAAGAAAATGAACGCCCCAAAAAACATCCCTTCCGGACCGCCAAGGTGGAACGCGGTACCATGGTGGTGAAGATTTCCGCAACCGGTATTGTCGAACCCAACTTCCAGGTGGAGGTCAAGTCCAAGGCCAGCGGCGAAGTGCTCAGCTTCCCCTATGAAGAGGGGGATGCCATCCGGAAAGGCAAGTTCCTGTTGAGGCTGGACAAGTCGGACGAGGTCCGCAATGTCAAGCGGGCGGAAGCGAACCTCGCCAGCGCCCGGGCTCAACTGGATAAGGCCAAGACGTCCCTCAAACTCCAGATCACGCGTTACGGAACCGACTTGCAGGGGGCCAAATCCCAGGTGGAGGAAGCCAGGGCCAACCTGGTTGACGCACGCGACAAGCTGAGTCGGCAGGAGGACCTGTTTCAGAAAAAATTCACCTCCCGCGAATCGCTGGAAACCGCACAAACGGCCTTCAAAGTCCGGGAAGAGTTGCTGGAACAGGCCAAGGCCAACCTGCGTGCTGCTGAAGACAGCGTGCATGACATCGAGGTCAAGAAGCAGGACATCGAACTGGCCAAAGCCGATGTCAAACGGGCCGAGCTGGAACTGGCTGAGGCCAAAGAACGTTTGGCCGAAACCGAAATCTATGCACCGATTTCGGGTGTGTTGATTGAAAAGCTGGTCGAACAGGGGCAGATCATCGCTTCCGGCATCACCACCGTATCCGGAGGCACACCGTTGGCAAAGATTGCGGACATGTCCAAACTGTTCATCGTGGCCGACGTGGACGAAACCGACATCGGCAAGGTGGAGGTCGGGCAGAAGGTGAAGATCACCACCGATGCGTATCCAAACGAGGAATTTGAAGGCGTGGTGACCCGCATCGCTCCCAAGGGCCTGGTCGAGGACAGCATCACCATTTTCAAAGTCAAAATTGAAATCCACGGCAAGGGCCGTGATATTCTGAAACCTATGATGACGGCGAATGTGGATATCATCAGCCGGGAACTGGAGGACGTCACCTTTCTTCCCCGCGAAGCCATTCACCGTGAGGATGGAAAAACCTTCGTCGCCGTTCTTCAGAACAATCAACCCCAAGCCCGGCCGGTGGAACTGGGCGTGAAGAATCCGATCGAAATCCAGGTGGGTGGCGTGAATGAAAACCAGGAAGTGCTGATCGGGGACTGGGAAGAAATCAAGGAACACTTCAAACCGGATGACGACACCATGTCCACCATTCGCAAGATGCTGTTCATTCTCCGGCGTTGACCGTGGCTCTCATCGAAATTCAAAAACTGTCGAAAACCTACGACCTCGGCGCTGAAAAAGTGTTCGCCCTGCGTGACGTCAGTTTTTTCATGGAGGCGTCGGAGTTCGCCTCCATCATGGGGCCGTCGGGCAGCGGCAAATCGACGCTCATGAATCTGCTCGGTTGCCTCGATCTCCCCTCTTCCGGCACCTACCGTCTTGACGGCATTGATGTGCAGAATCTGTCTGCGGACGAGTTGGCCGAAGTGCGCAACAAGAAAATCGGTTTCGTATTCCAGAGTTTCAACCTGCTTCCCCGCGCCACCGCGCTGGAGAACGTGGAATTGCCCCTGCTGTACGGACGGGTGAAGGAACCTGCAAAAAAGGCAATGGACGCGTTGCAGAGGGTGGGTCTCGGCCACCGCGCCAAACACAAGCCGAACGAACTGTCCGGCGGTGAAAAACAGCGCGCCGCCATCGCCCGGGCCCTGGTGATCAACCCGCGCATCATCCTGGCGGACGAACCGACGGGCAACCTGGATTCCAAAACGAGTGCGGAGATCATGAAACTGTTCACCCGGCTGAACGAAGAAGGCGTCACCATTATCCTTGTCACGCACGAAAAGGATATTGCCGCCTACTCCAGAAGAATCTTTCAGATGCAGGACGGAAAACTGGTTCAGGACAGCGGATCGGCGCCCCGCCTCCAGAAGAAGGAAGAGGCTCATGCTGATTTTTGATCTCATCCGAATGGCGCTTCGCAGCCTGGTGGCCAACAAACTGCGCACTTTTCTGACGGCCCTCGGCATCATCATCGGCGTCGGTTCGGTCATCTCCATGATCTCCCTGGGTGAGGGCGCGCGCAAACAGACGCTGGAGACGATTGCCAAGTTCGGCACCAACATCATCTCCGTCAAACCCGGGCAGAAAAGCCGCCGCCACGTGCGGACCGGGAAAGTGGAAACGCTGGTCCTCGACGACGCCCGGGCCATCCGTGAACACATCGACCGCATCACCGGCGTCTCGGCGGAGGTGTACCAGAGCGCGCAGTTGAAGTTCGGCAACAAAAACCGCAATGCCACCGTACGCGGCACGGAAGAAGATTATTACTGGATGTCCAATTTTCAGTTGGACAAGGGGCGCTATTTTGCCGACACGGAAGTGCGCACCGCCCGGCGGGTGGCGGTGCTGGGAGCGACCGTCACCAAAAACCTGTTCGATAACGTCGATCCCATCGGCCAGACCCTCAAGGTGGACGGCCAGAATTTTCTCATTATCGGGACGATGATTGCCAAGGGAGCCCTGTCCTGGTTCGATCCGGACGACCAGATTTTCATCCCCGTCACCACCGCGCAGAAGCGTCTGTTCGGCATCAACTACCTGCAATCGATCGACGTGCAGGCGAAGCGCATTCAGGACATTGAAGCCATCAAACAGGACATCGAATCCCTTCTCAAGCGGCGGCATAACATCCGGGAGGGGCAGGACAATGATTTTCACGTGCAGAACTCGGCGGAATGGCTGAACAGCTGGGGCAACGCGGCCAAAACCTTTCAGTACCTTCTGGGCGGCATTGCATTCATCTCCCTGATGGTCGGCGGCATCGGCATCATGAACATCATGCTGGTTTCGGTCACCGAACGCACGCGGGAGATCGGCATCCGCATTGCCATCGGCGCGAAAAAACGGGAAATCCGCCAGCAGTTTCTGATCGAATCCATTTTCATCAGCTTCTTTGGCGGGTTCATCGGCATCCTGATGGGAGCCGGTGTTTCCATGGGCGTGTCCAAGCTGGGGGGATGGGATATGATCGTCTCCGTTCCCTCGATTCTGCTGGCGTTCGGGTTTTCCATGGTGGTGGGCGTCTTTTTCGGTCTGTACCCTGCCAACAAGGCCGCAAACCTGAATCCCATCGATGCGCTCCGCTACGAATGAGCAAATCGTTCCCATCCTGATATAATCGACTCCAACAATCACTTGCACCTGAAGCCATGAAAGTCTGTCCCGACAGATCGTGTTTTATTGAACTGGCCGCCATCTGCCCACGCATGCCCGTGATCGGAGAACGGCGTGTTGATTCATTCAACCCCGCCGAGGCATACCATCGATTGTACGGGGAGGCGGAGCGGTCCTTCCTGTTCGAGAGCGGCAAGGGACCCGACGAGACGGCGCGCTATTCGTTTTTCGGACGAGCCAGTGAAAAAGCCCTTTCCCTGCGCAACAACCAGTTTCAGGTTCACAACAACGGAGACCGGGAAACGGTTCCTTTCCCGGCACCGGAGGCGCTCCACCGGTTGAACTTTGAGCCAGGCCTGGATGCGATCGACTACGTCGATCATTTCTGGGGGGGATGGGTGGGTTGCCTCAGCTACGAGATGGCTCACTGGTTCGAAAACATTCAACCCCGGGCCAAGGACGGACTCGACCTGCCGCTTTTGTTTTTCTTCCAGGTGGAACGGCTGTGGGTGTACGACCACCGGCAGGCGACCCTCAAATACATCGTCGCAGTGAACATTGAGGACGACCCCGGAACCATTCATTCGCAGGTCAAGGAAGAATTGGAAACGGCCTGGCGGGAAATGGATCGTCTCATTGAGGAAGCGTCGCAATCGGTCCCCCAAAAAACCTCGCTGCCCCCTTCCCTGCAGTCCGCTTCCCTGAAATCCAATATCACGCAGAGAGACTACGAGTGCATGGTCGAGCGTGCCAAAACGTACATCGAGGAAGGCGACATCTACCAGGCCAATCTGGCGCAACGGCTGTCCATTGACTACGAAGGCGATCCCTTCCCGCTTTACCAGCGCCTGCGCAAAGTGAACCCATCGCCGTTTTCCGGCTATCTTAAATTCGACGGACTGGTGCTGGCCAGTTCATCTCCCGAGCGGCTGGTGAAGGTGGTGCGGGACCGGGTCGAGACGCGGCCCATTGCCGGAACGCGGCCACGCGGCAAAAACGAGGAAGACGACGCGCGGCTGTCGGCAGAATTGTTGCTCAACGAAAAGGAAAAAGCCGAGCATCTGATGCTGGTCGATCTGGAGCGCAACGACCTGGGGCGCATCTGCGAACACGGCAGTGTGCAGGTGACCGACCTCATGTTTCTCGAACAGTACTCGCACGTCTGCCACATCGTCTCCAATATCGAGGGCCGTCTGAGACCCGGTGTGGATGTGGTCGATATCCTTGCCGCCGTGTTTCCCGGCGGCACCATCACCGGCTGTCCCAAGATCCGGTGCATGGAAATCATCGACGAACTGGAGCCTTCCCTGCGCGGCCCCTACAGCGGATCGTTCGGTTATATCGGATTCGATCGCCACCTCGATCTCAACATCATCATCCGCACCATCCTGATACAAAGCGGACGGGCGCATTTTCATGTCGGGGCGGGAATCGTCGCCGACTCCATTCCGGAGAAAGAATGGCAGGAGACGCTGGACAAGGCGGCGGCGATGATCCAGGCGCTGAGCGGGGAGCCGGTGGGATGACGTCGGTGGTGTATATCAACGGCCGTTTCGTGGGACACGAAGAAGCGCGCGTGTCGGTGTTCGACCGGGGATTCCTTTACGGCGACGGAGTCTTCGAAACCCTGCGCGCCTATCGGGGACGTATTTTCCACCTTGCCGATCACCTGGACCGGCTGCATCAGTCGGCGGAACAGGTTCACCTCACCGTGCCGGAAGCATCGGCCAAACTGGAAAACCTGCTGTATGAAGTACTCAAACGAAATGAACTGGCCGACGCCATCCTGCGTCTCACCCTGAGCCGGGGCGAGAGCACCGGATTCGACATCGTGCCGGACGTGCCGCCGACGCTCGTCATCACAGCCCGCCCGGTTGATCCGTTGCCGGAAGCACTTTATCGCGAAGGTGTGTCGGTACTTCTTGTTCCCGACAGCGCCCCGCGCCTCCCGGAAGTGACCCGGCAGGCGAAATCCGGAAACTTTCTGCCATACATACTTGCCCGGCGCATGGCGCGCGAGGCGGGTCACTGGGACGCCGTCCTGCTGAATCACCGCGACGAAATCTGCGATGCCTCCACCAGCAATGTGTTTGTCATGCACGGGGGTGTGTTGAGAACCCCGCCCGTCGGGGAATCGGTACTGGCGGGCATCACACGCAAGGTTGTTCTGGAACGGGCCGCGGAACTGGGCATCGAATCCCGGGAGGAAACCCTTCTGACGTCCGACCTGGTTGAGGCCGACGAGGCTTTCCTCACCAATACGGGAATCGAACTGCTGCCGGTCACTCGCGTGAATGATACGGTCATCGGGAACGGTTTGCCGGGTCCGGTCACGGTACGTTTGCACGCGGCATTTCTAAAATCGATTGAGTCTTTGTGAAGGTGCATTATAATTGCACGCATTTGAATCGAACTGGAATGGATACGGATTATGGATGCAAAGGATTTGTACGAGGACACCCCGCGCGGGGTGATCGTTGATAAGAAAATGAACCTGGAATGGCTGCCGAAGGACGCCCGTGGTGACCTGGGAAAGTGGGTGACCTGGGACGAAGCCAACTACTACATCCAGACCATGCGCAACGTCTATGCCGGCGGTCACGCCGACTGGCGCCTGCCGACCAAAGAGGAAGCGCTGAGCCTGTATAATGAAGACCTGACGCTCGTGGACTGGGAGGGAGAGACGATCCACATCCACCCGGCGTTCGTGCCCAAATGCGGCCGGGTCATATGGACTTCGGAAGTGAACGATGAAGGACAGGCCTGCGCGGTCAACCTGCAGGACGGCACCGCCGAGTTCGTGGACAAATTGAACCGCGACGAGTACACCACCCGCCTGGTGCGGTCTTCCAATTCAAAGGGAAAATAAGAATCACTTCGGTGCGGCGCTCTGCCAGAACGCGCGGGCATTCAGCGTACCGGCCTTCGAATCCCGGTACGCGTCTCCCTGCACCGACGTTTCCAGCACGCCGTCGTCGGTGGGCATCACCACTTTGGTGTCGCAGTGCTTGGTGCGGGTGAACCCGTTGAACAGGGACGCCATTGTCTCCGGCTTGAGGTTCAAAGGAAATTGCCGCGCGATGCGCGTCTCGTTTTTGGAATCGTGCAGGTCGACGCACAGCGCGCCGTCTTCCAGCCAGTATTCGATTTCCTGCCCTTCTTCCTGCCCCGGCACAAACACCGTGTCGTCCACCTTGATGGCGAAAGCGGTGCTGACGCGTCCCTTGATCCAGACTTTTCCCGTATCTTTGATCTCCGCCATGACTCAATATATAAGTTGGAGTGGCTTTTGACTTGAAAGGGCTTTTATACCATAATTTTTGTTTCCGAAAGCCTTGGGAGTGGAAAAATCATTGGACTCGCCGCTGGAACGCCGCCTTAAAAAAGAACTCGAGCAACGCCGCAAAGACAACCTCCTGCGCACGCTGAAGGTGGCCCAGATTTGTCGCCTCAACCTGTCGAGCAACGACTACCTGCAACTGCGCAGCGACCCGGACGTGATCGCCGGGGCGCGGCAGGCGCTGGAAGAGTACGGAGCCGGAAGCGGCGCCTCTCCCCTGCTCTACGGCTACCTGCCCTGCCACGAACAACTCCTCGACGCGCTGCTGAAATGGAAACGCAAATCCACGGGACTGGTGTTTAACACGGGATTCATGGCCAACCAGGCGGCACTCAAACACCTGCCGGGGACGAAGGACCTCGTGCTGGTGGACAAGCTCATCCACCACTCGGTCATCCAGGCGATCCTTCAAGGCAAAGCCGATTACAAGCGCTACTCGCATCTCGACCTGAATCACCTGGAAGAGTTGCTGGAGAAAAACAAGAGTGCCTACGAAACGGTGTTTGTCGTCACCGAAAGCGTGTTCAGCATGGACGGCGATTACCCGGACCTCAAAGCCCTCGTGGAATTGAAACAGCGCTTTGGCTTTGTGCTGGTGCTGGACGAGGCCCACGGCACCGGCGTATTCGGTCCCACCGGCGGAGGGCTGGCCGAGGAGACGGGGGTGCTGGATCATGTGGACATCCTCGTCGGCACGCTGGGCAAGGCGCTGGCCAGCATGGGGGCGTACGTGCTGGCGACATCGCAGACGGTGACCGATCACCTCATCAACCACGCGGGCGAATTCATTTACTCCACCTACCTTGCCCCGGCCTGCGCCGGAGCGGCATTGGCGGCCATCGGCAGGGTGCAGTCCCTGCACACGGAACGGCAGCGCCTGCGCAAAAACGCGGCGTGGTTCCGCGAGGAACTGGTCAAGGGCGGATGGACGACCAACGCGTTCGATTCGCAAATCGTGCCGGTGATCGTCGGCGACCCTGACCGCGCGCTGGCCCTGCGCGACCGTCTGCTGGAAAAAGGGATGCTGGCGGGAGCGGTGCGTCCGCCGACGGTGCCGCCGAACTCATCGCGCCTGCGCCTGTCGTTTCACAGCGGCATCACGCAGGATCACCTGCATGAACTTCTGGAGATTTTGAACGCATGTCGAACGGTTTGACAATCACCCTCATCTGCGGCTGGGCCATTCCGCAGGACTGGCTGAAGAATCTGGCGCAACCGTTCTGTCCGGAAGCCACGGTTCGCTGCGTGTACCCAAAGGACCCATTCGATGCGGAGGAAGCGATGAGGGCTTTGCAGACCCCTGCCCCGGATATCGTCATCGGGTATTCGCTGGGCAGTCTCTGGCTCCTGCATCACCGTGAGCACCTGCCGGAGGCGGCGGTCAAAATCCTGATGGCCCCGATCCTCGCCTTCAGACAGGAGGCGGGGCTGGGCGGGAAAATCCCGTCGGGTCAACTGGAGTTTTTTCTGCGGACGGTCGAGCGCACCCAGGACCTGCCGACGGTGCTGGGCGACTTCATGGCGCTGGGCGACATCGTTCTGCCGCCCGAAGCGAAAAGCGGCATCCCGGAGCGGGATGTTCTATTACGCGGCCTCCAGTTTCTGCGCGACGAGTCGGCAACACCCGAAGCCACAGCGGGGTTCCATGCGGTGCTGGGCGACCGCGACCCGTTCACCGAACACACTGCCCTGCAACCGCTCATGCCATCGTTGGAAGTGGTCAACGACTGCGGTCACCATCCCGAACCGCTGTTGCAAACCATTTTCCAGCTTCCCGCCGTGCGGGAGGCCCTGCAAATCTCTTCCCAATAAAAGATTATGAAAATTTTTGGTGTCGATTTCACCAGTTCCCCTACACGCAGAAAACCCATAACGCTTGCGGTGAGTGAGCTTAAGGGAGATGCACTGATTGTAACCAGTGTGGAAAGTCTGACGACGTTCAATGATTTTGAATATTTTCTAAAGCAAGCGGAACCCAGTTTCACAGGAATGGACTTTCCATTTGGGTTGCCCCATGCGTTCGTTCTGGATCAAGGTTGGAGCCCCAAATGGCTGGATTATGTGGATGTTGTTTCCCGTATGCCTTACGAAACGTTTTCGACCCGCATTCTGGAATACAAAAAGAAGAAACCAGAAGGTTTTAAAGATCCTCTTCGATTCACTGATTTCCTGGCGGGTTCCCAAAGCCCTTTAAAGTTAATCAATACTCCTGTGGCTAAAATGTTTTATGAGGGGGCACCCCGAATATTAAGTTGTGGGGCAACGATTCCTCCTGTTTTCCAGAAAAGTTCCAAGCGTGTCATCCTGGAAGCCTATCCGGGCTTTCTGGCACGCCAGTTTGTGAATTCCTATAAAACAGAGAGCAAGGGATCGGATACTGGAGAGCGTAAAAAAGCCCGGAAAATCATTGTGGAAAAAATTCAGGATCGAAAAGCAATGTTGGATTATGGATTTCGAGTACAAATGAATGATGACATGTGTGATTCTCTTATACAGAATTATACCGGGGACCGGCTTGATGCCGTACTTTGTGCCATTCAGGCGGCATGGGCTGGCAGGCAGGGCAAACCCCGATTTGGAATAAAAACTGGAAACCGAACTGTGATCCAGTCTGAAGGATGGATTGCAGACCCCTCTTTATGAACGCGAATCACAAAACCAGCCGCGGACGCGGCGAAGATGAGTTCGAGTCGAGCCTCATCCACAGTTTTTCGAAACACGTCAAGAGCTACGACAAGAATGCGCAGTTGCAGAAGACCATGGCCGAGCGGCTGGCGGCACTGCTGCCCCCTTACCTGCCCGAGCCGGTGCTGGAGATCGGCTGCGGCACCGGGCTGTTCACCCGGCACCTGCTGGCGCGCGGTGCGGAGCGGTTGATCCTGAACGACATCGCCCCGGCGATGATCCAGTATCTGAAAGAGCATATGGATCTGCCTGAGGCAACGCAGTTTTTGGAAGGCAATGCTGAGCGGCTGGAGTTTCCGCAGGCCGGTTTGATTGCTGGCAATGCGGTGTTCCAGTGGTTCCAGCATCCACAGCACACACTGGAAATCCTGCATAGGAGTCTGCCCAAGGGCGGACAGATCGTGTTCAGCACGTTCGGTCCGGAAACGTTGCAGGAGTTTCGCGACTCCGGCGGGCTGGAGGGTCCGACGCACCTGCTGTCGCTTGAAAGCTGGAAGAGTCTTCTCACCCGCTGCGGGTTTCAGTGGCAGGCGGCCGAGCGCGAAAGCCGCGAGATTTTTTTTCCCGGCACACGGCACCTCATCCGCAACCTGCAACAGATCGGCGCCGCGCCGCTCCGCATGATGAAGACGGGGGAACTGCGCCGCCTGATCGAGACCCACGACCGCAATTTTTCGACACCGCAGGGTGTCTATACCCACTGGGAACTCTATTACTTCTCGGCGGTGAAATCAGGTGAAGAGTGAACTGGAGGGCTTTCAAATTGGAAACGAAAAAACAGTCAAACAAAACCAAATGGATTGCACTGCCCTTTTTCGCAGGAGTGTTCCTGTTACTGCCGGGAATGCAGGTATCGGCTTCTGAGATTGATTTATCAACTCCGGAATCTACGGTATTGGGGTATTGCCGAGGCGCAGGGGAAGATGTTCAAAAGTATTTTGATGAATATTATGAGCCCGTGGACCCAGAAGTATTCGGTTACCCCGGATGGGTGGACTGCAAGGTCCTTGAAGTCAAAAAAACGGATTTCGCCGGTAAAATATTCAAACAAGATTTGGTTATTCGTGAAGAAGATGTTGAATTGATTACAGAAGTTACCATTTCAACTAGGAAGTTTGGAGAAATCCAGGGGCACCATACTTATATTTTGAGAAAATTTAAAGAAGGATGGAAAATAGTTTCACATTTTAGAATGGAAGATGAATACTTTAAGGATGTGGATTTAATGCATTTTAAAGGCAGAATCAAACCTTAAAATGGAATGATGAGCCATGAAGTATTGTTGTGAAAAAATAAAAACTTATTCTCAAGATGATACGGCCTTGGTTTTTTGGTCGGAATTCAGAGAGTTTGGAATAAGAGTTTTAAATGGGGGCTCCTCTATAAACACAATAGACTACTGTCCATGGTGTGGAACCAAGTTGTCCTCAAGTTTGCGGGACCGATGGTTTGACGAACTGGAAAAGCTGGGTTTCGATGAGCCTACGGAACAGGATTATCCCGAAGAATTCAAGACGGAAGAGTGGTGGGAAAAAAGAAATTTATAAGCTTCAATGCCCGACGCCCGCCAAAACCGACATCTAGCAAAACATATCCCCCGTTAATGACCCCCTCCTCCAGTACACTCGCAACTACTTCTTATGCGCAACGAGGACGTGCGAGCCTTCGTCCAGCTTGTGGGTCTGGAACTTGTGGAACCCGGCTTTGGTGAGCAGGCGCTCGGTTTCCGAAAACGTGTAGGTCTTGCCCGTCTCGGTGAACAACAGCATGGTGAGGGAAAACATCGCCGCTTCGTACGGCGTGGTGCGGTCCTCGTTCAAAAAGAAATCCACCACCACCAGCCTGCCGCCGGGTTTGAGCGCCTTGTGGATTTTTTTGAGGAGCTTGCGGTTCTCGGCGGGGTTGTAGATGTGAAGGATGTTGGAGAACAGCACGGTGTCGAATCCGTTGCCGTAATCCGTCTCGAACAGGTCGCCGGGCTTCATGGTGAAGCGGCTGAAAAACTTTTCCTTCCCGAACAGCGCGCGCGCAACGTTGCAGGCGGCGTCACGATCGAGGAGCGTTGCCTCCGCCTTTTTATCCTTGCGCAGGACGGCCGCGCAGTAGGAACCGGGTCCGCCGCCCAAGTCGAGGAATCTACCAATGGATTTTTTCTTCGCCAGGAGCGCGGCAATTCTGGAGGCGTAGGGTTCGCTTCGCTCGTGCATGGCGTAAGAGAAGCAGTGGCGGAACTCCGGGTCGTCGCCGTCTTCGAACGCCGTGAGGTCGCGCCCTTTGCGGATGGTCTGGATCAGCTGATTCCACTCATCGTTTTTCTCCATCTTCAGATGAGAGGTGCCCTTTTTGTAGTCCGGGCTGGTCCTGCAGAAGTGCTTGTGCATCTCCGGCGTGTTGGCGAACTTGCCGTCTTTGGTTTTCCTGAGCGCGCCCAGCGCGACCAGCGCGTGCAGGAGTGCCGACATGCCTTCGTCCTGCGCTTCCGCCTTGCGGGCAACCTGCCGGACCGTCATCTCCTTTTTGTCGAGAATGGTGAAGACATCGAATTCGAGCGCTGCGAGGAGAACCCGCGCGT
The DNA here is from genome assembly GCF_052156615.1 of Nitrospina sp. P1_D6. Lineage (NCBI taxonomy): Bacteria > Pseudomonadati > Nitrospinota > Nitrospinia > Nitrospinales > Nitrospinaceae > Nitrospina > Nitrospina sp. P1_D6. The sequence goes on from NZ_JBQKUN010000001.1 coordinate 417,421, forward strand.
CTTCCAGTGCATCGATGGTTTTGACGAATTTCTGGTAGGTGAGCATGAGGCGCCTCCCGGTTATTCGTTCAGCAACGGCTCGATGAGGTCACTCAGATTCAAGCCTGATCCAAACAGTTTGTGCCTGAGGATGCCCTGTTTGTCAATCAGGATCGTGGACGGCGTGCCGCGCAGTCCGTACTGGTCGAAGGTCCTGGCGTCGTATTCCTTTTTATCCAAATATTGTTTGATCTGCGTCTTGACCGCGTTCAGGGTGTAACCCGGCATGTCCTGGTACCCGGGAAAGTCGCGTGCGAGAAAGGCTTCGATCTCCTCCGGCGTCGCCCCGCCTTCGCGTTTCACCAGCCGGTCCCAGGCCAGTGGAAAGGGAATGGAAAAAGCCAGCCGGCCGTTCTGCAACATGCTGCTGTTCTGCAGGCAGGCCAGCGTCTCGCCCACCACTTCCCCTGTATGCGCGAGTTTTTTCAGGTTTTCCAGGTTGTTGAACCGGTAATCCTCGAAAGCCGTGGCCAGTCCCCAGATCTTCAACGGCCGCCCCTGAAATTTATGATGCACTTCGAGGACTTCCGGAAATCCACCGACGAAACAGCCGGGACAGTTGACCTGGAACACCATGACGAGGATCACGTTGCCGCGTTCCCGGTCGATATTGGAGGCTTCGCCCTGCACCCACTCGGCCACGTCGAGGTTGGGCGCGGGTTGATTAACTTGCGACATCGGGTTTCTTTCCCTGGGTGATGAGGACAAGGTTTTGCAGGATGGACAGCAGTTCGCCCGTGGGTTTTTCATCCAGCGCTTTCTGCAGGATCCACAGCGCGCGGCTTTTCTGCCCTTCGAGATTGTATATCATGCCGAGCATCGCGTGGGCCACCAGCCATTTGTCGGTGGAGGGGTGTTTTTCCACGATGGGATCAAAATAGGATTTCGCCTTTTCATACTGGCGCAGGCGGTAGTAGTTGGAGCCCAACCCGAACAGGATGTTGTCGTGCAGGTTGGGAGGGAACTCGGTGGCCAGCACCCGGTTGAACACGGTGATGCTTTCTGAATAGCGCGCGTCGCGGAACAGGCGGATGGCCATCTGGTATTCATCGAGGCGAAACCGGCGTGCCTCGCGTTGTTTGCGGATGGCTTCCAACTGCTCCTCAAGCAGGGACACCGCTTCACCGGACTTTTGCAGTTCATCCACGTTGCTTTGGTGAATGGCGTCGATGCTTTCCAGGTTTTCGGTGAATCCCTCGTTCCACTGGTGGTACTGCGGGGTTTGGAAAGAAACCAGGTTTTCCAGGATGATTTCCTCCCCCAGCGTGTGGGCGTATCCCATGAACAGCTTTTCCAGATCGGAACTCATCGCGTCCAGCACCTGCTGACGTCGGTGACGGGCGGCCAGTTCTTCCTCGCTGGGCGGAGTCCAGATGTGCATTTCCGCCGGGTCGATGGGCGGTGGAGGCGGCACCTGGGCCTCTTCCGGAGCCGGTACCGGCACGGCATGCGCGCAAGCCCCGATAAAAAAAACCAATACCAGCATTGCTATTTTAAAAAGGCGTTTCATTACATTAATGAGTATAATATTGGCGACAACAGCCAGTTTAGATTAGAACCACCTATAAATCAAGCACTTAGCTACATGAAAAGCTACTACAACATATTGGGCGTGGAGCGCGGCGCTTCCCAGGACGACATCAAAAAGGCGTACCGGAAGCTTGCCCTGAAGTACCACCCCGACCGCAACAAGAACGATTCGGAAGCCGAAAACCGCTTCAAGGAAATCAGTGAGGCTTACGCCGTTCTGAGCGACAAGGACAAGCGCAAGAAATACGACGCCTACGGTGCGGAAGGGTTCCGCCAGCGCTATTCGCAGGAGGACATATTCCGCGATTTCGACCTGGACGAGATCCTGCGCAATTTCGGCTTTGGCGGGTCACCGGGATATGGCGGCGGTTTCGGCCAGTTTTTCGGTGGACAGGGTGGAGGGTACCCCGACCCGTTCGGCCCGGGCATGGGGCGTCACCCCCGGCGCAACAAGGGCGCGGACATGCTGAGTGACATCACCATCACGTTCGAAGAAGCCGCCCTGGGAGCGGAAAAGCGGTTCTCCGTGGACCGGCCTACCGGCCGCGAGGATACCAATCTGAAGATTCCAGCAGGCATCTCAGAGGGCAAAAAACTTCGCCTGAGCGGCAAAGGTCATCCCGGCATGAACGGCGGACCTCCCGGCGACCTGTATTTCCGCGTTCACGTTCAGCCCCATCCCCTGTTCACGCGGGAGGGGGACAATATCCTCGTCGAGCAGACGATCGGTCTGAGTGACGCCCTTCTGGGCACCACCATCGAAGTCCCTACGCTGGAAGGCACCAAGCAGGTGAAAGTGCCCGCAGGCACCCAGCCCAATTCCAAATTGCGGCTGAAAGAACTGGGCGTGCGCGCCAACGGCAAGCGCGGCGACCAGCTGGTGAAAGTCAAAGTGGCCCTGCCCAAGGAGCTCACCGAGGAACAAAAAGAGCTCATCCAAAAAATGAAAGAAGTAGGCCTATAGTATTAATAAATAACAATAGTTTTGGTTAGCGGTGCCGCCCTGCGCGGTGTCCCCCATTTCTCTTTATCTCATTCGGATTCAATCTGGTCAGGGAGTGTTGGTATGGCAAAAGTGGTATTTCAACCGGACAACGTCACGCACGAATGCGAGGACGGCATGTCTTTGATCGATATATGTGAGGAAGTGGAGGTCTCGCTGTCCTTTGGTTGCACCGAGGGCACCTGCGGGGTGTGCGAATTGACGGTGGTCGAAGGACGGGAAAATCTGTCGAAGATAACGGAAGAAGAAAAGGACTATTTATACGAGGAAGACCTTGAGGAAGGCATGCGCCTGGGGTGCCAGGTAAAAGTCAGGAAAGGCGATGTGACCCTCACCTGGAAGGGCAACCGCGCCAAGTAAACAGACTCATTTCCATTCGGGAGCCGTCCCCCCTCCCGGTTTCCACAGAATCTCATCGTCTCCGGAGACTTTCGCCAGCCAGCGTCCCAGCACATAAAAGGAATCGGACAGGCGGTTGATGAAGGGGCCCACCTGGGGCCCGATTTCCTCCTGACGGGAGAGCGTGATGATTTCCCGCTCCGCCCGGCGGCACACGGTGCGGCACTGGTGCAGAAACGCCAGTGGCAGGCGTCCACCGGGCAGAGTGAAGCTTTTGAGCGGATCGAGGTCCCGGTTCATCGTATCCATCCAGGACTCCATCCACGCCACCTGCTCCGCCTTGACGCCGATGTCCATCTTCCTGCTCGTCTTCGGATCGGTCGCGAGTTCACTCCCCAGATCGAACAGCCATTGCTGGATGGCAGCCAGGGTCTGGTCCACCCGTTCCCGTTCTGCTTCCGCAGGAATTTGATCCAGCGTGCTTCGCACCAGCCCCACCAGGCTGTTGAGTTCATCGACCGTTCCGTAGGCCTGCACCCGGGGATGGTCTTTCTGCACGCGCACCCCTCCGACCAGCGACGTCTCTCCCTTGTCCCCTTGTTTCGTATAAACTTTGGAAATGCGAACCAATGCGAGGTCCTTTCTTTATTGTTCGTAAAGCAAATCCCCTTGACTTGCTTCCGCACAGTGGATATATTCAGACAACGTATAGACCTCTTTAAGGCAGTCCTGTGAGATTGTCAAGGGATCCGGAATGATAGATAGAGTATCCTCACATGACATGACTCCTCCGAAGGTGCACACACCCGCGGGGGATTTTTTTTGCCCGCAACCGGCAAAGGGGGACCGATGACGTCCACGGTCCTCAACTCCGACGATATCCAGCGGGCCATCACCCGCATCGCCCACGAAATCCTGGAAAAGAACAAGGGCTTGGATAACCTCGCGCTGGTGGGCATCCGGACCCGGGGCGTGACCTTTGCCGAGCGCCTGCAGGCCAAAATCCAGGAGATCGAAAAGGCCAAACTGGACCTGGGCATCCTGGATATCACCCTTTACCGGGATGACATTGGCGCCGCCAAACAGAAACCGGAATTGAAAAAGACCGCCATCGACTTTTCGCTGGAGGGTCGCAAGATCGTGTTGTGCGACGATGTCCTGTTTACGGGACGCACCATCCGCGCCGCCATCGACGGCATCATGGATTTCGGGCGCCCGGCGATGGTGCAACTGGCGGTTCTGATCGACCGCGGTCACCGCGAACTGCCGTTCCGCCCCGATTTCGTCGGCAAGAACATCCCCACCTCGCGCGAAATGCGGGTGCAGGTGGAACTGAAGGAAATCGACGGCAAAGACCGCGTCGTGGTCCAGAACAAGGAATGATGCGATGACGGGATTGAGTTGCAGGGACATTCTGGGAACCGAATCGCTGACACAGGAGGACATTCACCTGATCCTCGATACGGCGGAATCGTTCCGCGAAGTCTCCACGCGCCCGATCAAGAAAGTCCCCACCCTGCGCGGCCGCACCGTCATCAACCTGTTTTTCGAGCCCAGCACGCGCACCCGTACGTCGTTTGAGATCGCGGGAAAGCGCATGAGCGCCGACGTCATCAACATCTCCGGCTCCACCAGCAGTACGGTGAAGGGAGAGAGCCTTCTCGACACGGCCTACAATCTCGAAGCGATGAGCCCGGACCTTCTGGTCGTGCGCCATTCGGAGTCGGGCGTGCCGCACATGATCGCGTCGCACATCAAGACGCCGGTGATCAACGCCGGGGACGGCCAGCACGAGCACCCGTCGCAGGCGCTGTTGGACCTGCTCACCATCCGCCAACGGGTGAAGAAACTGGACGGACTGAATGTGCTCATCGTCGGTGACATCGCCCACAGCCGTGTGGCGCGGTCGAACATCCACGCCATGAAGAAATGCGGTATGAACGTGACGCTGGTGGGCCCGCCCACCATGATGCCGGTGGGCATCGAGAAGCTGGGCGTGCGGATGTCGTACAACCTCGCCGATGCGGTGGAGGATGCCGACGTCATCATGATGCTTCGCATTCAGATGGAACGGCAAAAACAGCACCTGTTCTCCAGCATACGTGAATACGCGAGCCTGTTCTGCCTGACGCAGGACAAACTGAAAAAAGCCAGAAAGGATGTATTGATCATGCACCCCGGTCCCGTCAACCGCGGCGTGGAAATCGCCCTCGATGTCATGGAAAGCCGCCATTCGGTCATTCTCCACCAGGTCAACAATGGAGTCGCCGTGCGCATGGCGCTCATGTTTCTTTTGCTGGGAGGCGGCGATGAAACTGCTCATTAAAAACGGACGGGTGATCGATCCCGCCAACGATCGCGACGGACAGTTCGACGTGCTGGTGGAAAAAGGCCGGATTCTGAAGGTCGCACCGCAGGGAAAACTCTCGAAAGCGGAGACTGACGGCGCGAAAGAAATCGACGCCAAAGGCTGTGTGGTCACACCGGGATTCCTCGACATGCACGTGCATTTCCGGGAACCGGGATTCGAGTACAAGGAAACGATCCAGACGGGATGCGAATCCGCGGCCGCCGGGGGATTCACCACCGTCGCCATGATGCCCAATACCGATCCCGTCAACGACACGCGGTCGGTCACCGAGTTCATGCTGGCGCAGGCGCGGTCCAGCGCCATCATCAACGCCCTGCCCATCGGCGCCATCACCAAAGGACTCAAGGGCGAGGAATTGACGGACATGAAGGACCTGAAGGACGCGGGAGCGGTGGCTTTATCCGACGATGGCCGGCCGGTGATGAGCAATCAGCTCATGCGACGGGCATTCGAATACAGCCGCATGTGCGACCTGCTCCTCATCCAGCACAGCGAAATCCTGGATCTCACGAAAGGCGGCTGCATGCACGAAGGCGCCGTCTCCACCGAACTGGGGTTGGGCGGCATGCCGCACGAGGCGGAGGACATTATGGTTTATCGCGACATCGCCCTGCTGGAGAAAACCGGAGGACGCCTCCACGTCGCGCACATAAGCAGCGGCAATTCGGTGGAACTGGTCCGGCAGGCCAAGAAACAGGGTTTGCCTGTCACCACCGAAGTGGCGCCCCATCATTTCATGCTGACGGATACCGCCGTGCGCGGCTACGACACCAACACAAAAATGAGCCCGCCGTTGCGCTCCGACCGCGATATCGAGCGCATCAAGGAAGGCCTGGCCGACGGCACCATCGACATGATCGCCACCGACCACGCCCCGCATGACGTGGTGGACAAGCAGGTGGAGTACTCGAATGCCTGCTTCGGCGTGGTGGGACTGGAAACCGCCCTGCCCCTGAGCCTCAGGCTGGTCGAGGAAAAAGTCCTCACCCTGCCGCAGGTGGTGGAGAAGCTGACCTCCCGGCCTGCGGAGGTGTTCCGTCTCGACAAGGGAACTTTGAGTGAAGGCAGGGATGCGGACATCACCATCTTTGATCCCGACGCGGAGTACACGGTGGACGTGATGAAGTTCAAATCCAAAAGCAAAAACTCCCCTTTTCACGGCTGGCAGGTGAAGGGCCAGGTCCGGCACACCATCTACCGCGGCAAGATGGTTTACTCCAATCCATCTTGACCGCATAAGGGTTTCTCATTAATGGAAGCGATTCTCGCATTGGAAGATGGACGATTTTTTCGCGGCAGGATGTTCGGCGCGGAAAAGGAAGTCGCGGCGGAAGTGGTGTTCAACACCAGCATGGCAGGATACCAGGAGGTTTTGACCGATCCCTCCTATTGCGGCCAGATGGTGGTGATGACCTATCCGCTGATCGGCAACTACGGTGTCAATCCGGAAGACTATGAATCGGAACGACCGTACCTGTCCGCCTTCATCATAAAGGAATTGAGCGGCATTCCCAGCAACTGGCGGTCGACCGAAACGCTGGACGCATTTTTGAAACGGCACGGAGTGGTGGGTCTCCAGGGACTCGACACGCGCGCCCTCACCCGGCATATCCGCGATAAAGGCGCGCAGAGGGCGGTGATTTCGAACGATGTATCGAATCCGCAGTTGCTGGTTGAGAAAGCAAAACGGGCACCGCAGATGGTTGGACGCGACCTGGTTAAAGAAGTGACATGCGAGCAACCGTACATCTGGGAGGAAGGCGACTGGGACTTGCGCAAAGGGTACACCCGCTTCGAACGCAAGGCCGGAGCGACGGCCTATTTCGTTGTGGCGATGGATCTTGGGATCAAGTACAACATCCTGCGCCGGCTAACGCAAAGCGGGTGTCGCGTGACGGTTGTGCCCGCCACCACAACGGCGGAGGAAATTTTGAAGCTCCAGCCTGACGGCGTGTTTTTGAGCAATGGTCCGGGTGACCCGGCGGCGGTAACTTATGCCATCGACACCGTACGGTCGCTCATCGGCAAAGTGCCGATCTTCGGAATCTGCCTGGGGCACCAGATTTTGAATCTAGCCCTTGGTGGGAGTACTTATAAACTGCGCTTCGGTCATCACGGCGGGAACCAGCCGATCATGGATTCGGAAACAAAAAAGGTGGAGATCACCTCACAGAACCACGGGTTTGCGGTGGACGCCGCGACCACACAACCCGATGTCGAGATCATCTCCCTCAATCTCAATGACCGGACCGTCGAAGGCATCCGTCATAAAACCCTTCCCGTGTTTTCGGTGCAGTACCATCCGGAAGCCGCCCCGGGCCCGCAGGATTCCTCCCATCTTTTTGAACGGTTCGTAAAAATGATGAAACAGGCTTCATGATCCGGGAAACACTCAATAAATTGATCGAGGACATCACCCAGTCGCACTCGATGGACGAGATATACCAGGCCAAGAAAGAATATCAGGCCATGTCGGGTGAAATTTTCGAGGACGACAAATCGTATGAAGCACGCATGGGTTTGTTCCTGGAATGGTTTTTGTTCGACCGTCCGATCAACGGCAGTGAAACTCCATTGCACAGGTTCATGGAGAACCGCTCGGAAGGGTTTTCCGGAGAAGAAAAGGAGTTGTGCGAGGGATTGAAAGAAAGCCGCCACAGCTTGTTCCTGATGAAAAAGTCGGGAAACGGACATGTGGTGGTGCGCGATCTGTTTGAAGATGAAAAACTGGTGGTGAAGGAGGATGAAGGAAAACTGTTTTTCAACAAGGAGGATGTGTTCGAAGCGCGACTCCTTCCCTTCCGCACAAAGTATTTTTTTACAGAAAACTTCTGTCATCATCCCCGGGCCACGTACAAATACATCCTGTCCAAAGTGAAGCCCGTTATTGCGGAAGAGAAGCAGGACCATAAAACTCTTAAAAAAATGAATAAGGAGTGGGGTTCGCTAAAGAAGGATATCGACAGCTTTACGCGAAAAATAGAAAACCTTTCTCTCAAACGGGATCGCACCGAAGCGGAAAAGAAAAAAGAGAAGCTGGGCCAAAAAGTTGAAAGTCTCAATGCAGAGAAACTCCAGTTGGAGATCCGGTTTTACGAACTCCAGAACAGGATGGATGATTTGGAAACAAACAAAATCCGCATTGGTCATCGAGCCCGGCGGCTTTCACTCATCAAACAACTTGCCTACATGAGCCTCAAGTGGGAGCGCTACCACAACGTGGACGTGAGGGATATTTACCGCGACTGATGCCAAAACGAACCGACCTGAAACGAATCATGATCATCGGGGCCGGGCCCATCATTATCGGGCAGGCCTGCGAATTCGACTATTCCGGCACCCAGGCCTGCAAAGCGCTCAAGGAAGAAGGCTACGAGGTCATCCTGCTCAACAGCAACCCGGCCACGATCATGACCGATCGCGAATTCACGCATCGGACTTATATTGAGCCCGTGACGCCGGACGTGGTCGAGCGCATCATTGCAAGAGAGCGTCCCGACGCCCTGCTTCCCACCATGGGTGGGCAGACGGGACTCAACACCGCGCTGGCGGCGGCGGAGCGCGGGGTTCTGGACCGGTACGATGTGGAGATGATCGGAGCCAACGTGCAGACCATCAACAAGGCCGAGGACCGCAGCCTGTTCAAGCAGGCGATGGAGAAAATCGGTTTGCAGTCTGCACCCAGCGGTTTTGCCACGTCCATACAGGAGGCGTGGGACATCGTGAAAGGTACCGGGTTTCCCGCCATCATCCGTCCCTCGTTCACACTGGGCGGCTCCGGTGGCGGCGTGGCGGAGACAGAGGCGGAATTCGAAACGTTGGTGAAACGTGGGTTGTACGCCAGCCCCACGCACACCGTGCTGATTGAAAAATCGCTTATCGGCTGGAAGGAATACGAACTCGAGGTCATGCGCGACATCCGCGACAACGTGGTGATCGTCTGTTCCATCGAGAACTTTGATCCGATGGGGATTCATACCGGGGACAGCATCACCGTCGCTCCGGCGCAGACCTTGACGGACAAGGAATACCAGATCATGCGCAATGCCGCCATCGACATCATCCGTGAGATCGGCGTCGAAACCGGAGGTTCCAACATCCAGTTTTCCATCGACCCGAAGACCGGCGAGATGATCGTGATCGAGATGAATCCCCGCGTGTCGCGCAGTTCCGCACTGGCGTCGAAAGCAACCGGATTTCCCATAGCCAAAATCGCGGCGAAACTGGCGGTCGGTTACACACTGGATGAAATCCAGAATGACATCACCCGGGAAACACCCGCGTCGTTCGAGCCGACTCTCGACTACTGCGTGGTGAAGGTTCCCCGTTTCACGTTTGAGAAATTTTTCAAGACCCCTCCCCTGCTCACCACACAAATGAAATCGGTGGGCGAAGCCATGTCGATCGGCCGCACTTTCAAAGAAGCTCTGCAGAAAGCTTTGCGTTCTCTGGAAATCGGGATTTGTGGACTTGAAGAAAACTTCGAATCGAAGCAGGAGGTCCAGCACCAGCCCATCGAGGATCACGAGGAATTGAAAAAGATGCTGGTCCTGCCGCACTGGGACCGACTGTGGCACGTTGCGGCGGCGCTTCGCCGTGGTCTTTCCATCGATGAAATTTACGGGTTGACCGGCATCGATCCCTGGTTCCTCCACAACATGAACGAAATCATCGAATTCGAGAAATCCCTTCAGCGCCTTGATGACTGTGACGCGCTGGACGAACCGACCTTGCGGCAGGCCAAGCAATACGGGTTCTCCGACCTCTACCTGGCAAGGCTGTTGAGGTGCAAAGAAGCTGATATCTCAACCCGACGTAAGGAATTCAACCTCTTTCCCGTATACAAGCGCGTCGATACCTGCGGTGCCGAATTCGAAGCACACACCCCCTACCTCTATTCCACTTATGAGGAGGAATGCGAGGCCAACCCCACCGACCGGAAAAAGATCATGATCCTGGGGGGCGGGCCCAACCGCATCGGCCAGGGCATCGAATTTGACTATTGCTGTGTTCATGCCGCCTTCGCACTGAAAGAAGATGGATACGAAACCATCATGGTCAACTGCAATCCGGAGACCGTGAGCACCGATTACGACACTTCCGACCGCCTGTACTTCGAACCTCTGACCTTCGAAGACGTCATGCACATCGTTCGGGTGGAAAAACCGGACGGCGTCATCGTTCAGTTCGGCGGACAGACCCCGTTGAAACTGTCCGTGTCTTTGTGGGAGGCGGGGGTTCCTATCATCGGCACCAGTCCGGACAACATCGACCGTGCGGAAGACCGCGAGCGCTTCAAGGCCGTTCTCGACAAACTGGGCCTCAAGCAACCGAATAACGGCACCGCAACCTCGTTTGCCGAGGCAAAAAAGATTGCCGACGACATCGGCTACCCGGTGGTGGTGCGCCCGTCGTATGTGCTGGGAGGACGGGCCATGGAAATCGTGTACACGCAGCAATCCCTGGACCGCTACATGAAGCACGCCGTCAAGGCTTCCCCTGAGCACCCCATCCTCATCGACGATTTTCTTGAAAATGCCACCGAAGTGGATGTCGATGCCATCTCCGACGGAACAGATGTGGTCATCGGTGGGGTCATGGAACACATCGAGGAAGCGGGGATTCATTCCGGCGACAGCGCCTGCTCCCTGCCCCCGTTTTCCATTCAGACGGAGATCATCGAAGAAATCATAATCCAAACCAAAGCGTTGGCCCGTGAGCTGGGGGTCATCGGCCTCCTCAATATCCAGTTCGCCATCAAGGATAAAGACATCTATGTGCTGGAGGTCAACCCGCGCGCCTCGCGCACCGTTCCCTTTGTCAGCAAGGCCATCGGCATTCCGCTGGCCAAACTGGCGGCACGGGTGATGGCGGGCAAATCGCTGGCAGAACTGAAATTCACCGAGGAGCCGGTGGTGCCGCATATCGCGGTGAAGGAGTCTGTATTCCCATTTATCAAATTTCAGGAGGTGGATGTCCTGCTGGGACCGGAGATGAAATCGACGGGGGAAGTGATGGGTCTCGATGCGAGTTTCGGCAAGGCATTTGCCAAGTCCCAGATTGCGACAGGGACGCCCCTTCCTCTCGAGGGAACGGTTTTCGTCAGTGTCAAGGATGCCGACAAGCCAGCGACGGTGGAAGTGGTCAAACGGCTGGCCGAACAGGGCTATCGCCTGCTGGCCACGAAGGGAACCGCGAAGTATTTGCAGGACCGTGGATTCGAGGTGACAACCATTAGGAAAGTGAAAGAAGGGTCACCGCATATTGTGGATGCGATTCAGGACGGAGAGGTCGATTTTGTGATCAACACCACCTTTGGAGAACAGGAAGTGAAGGATTCCTTCTCCCTGCGCCGGGCCTCGCTGGCCAAAAACCTGCCTTACTTCACCACACTTTCCGGAGCGTACGCCCTGGTCGGGGCGTTGAAAGCAATCCGCGAATCTTCTTTGGATGTGTGCTCGTTGCAGGAGTACTGGCAGAACCAGAAACAGCGGAGTCAATAAGCCAGGGTCCAATGAACAATATCCAGCAGATTGAACTGCGTCACCTTATCGGTAAAATGCGGGACTTCCCGAATCGGGGACTCAAACGGCGGTTTTTCCTTGTCAGCAGCCTTTTGTAATTCCCTTTCCTTTCGAGTCACCGCCCTCACTCGTTTTTTCTTTTTCCAGTATGGGAAGGGATTCAGTTTCGCGGCCCGCACAATGTGACCCTGGACGAAATTTTCCCCCGCCCGCACGACACCCACGGCAAAACCGGGTTGTACGTCCGCGATGCGGATGGCTCCGATCTTGTGGTACCAATGGCCCAAATCTTCATCATTCAACGGGTCCCTATATTCTGAGGAGACCCGAAATACCTGAAACGTGTCACCCACCTTCACACCGTTGTGTCTGCCGATGTTCAGAAACACCCGTTGATCGTTTTCTTTTCCATTCAGGGCGACGATTTGACCTTCCAGCATTTGGTTATTTGCGAAGGTGAGAACTCGCTCCAGAATCTGGTTTGTGGTGTGGTCCAAAACCTGTCCCATAGCCGTGCGATAGAAATCTCCCTGTAAAGGATCAAGGGATGCAGGAGTTTCTCCCAACGCCAGATCCCCGTTCAAGGAACGGTATACATAATCCTGTTTCCAGAACGACCTTCCAGTGAACCCGTTTATTAATTCCACCTCCAGTTGCGCAAGAGCGCTCAGTTTCTTGTCCGGCACCGGCTTGGCGGGTTTTTCAAATGAAAGACGGGGCCGGGGTGGCGGCCTCTTCCCCGGTTCGAACCGCAGTATGCGTGCACGCAAAATCAGTTGAGAGGTTCCTTTAAGGAACATTTCATTGCCGTTGACGTCGGGATTGAGGCCATAACCTTTTCCTGACCCCGATGAAACGACCATCAAGCGGGATTTTTCGACCTTCTTGACCAGGATATCGGTGATCAGGGAGCCCGGATCAAATTCCCCGGTCCACCCGGATTCATTTTTCACAGGCACAACCGTGATTTTCTTGAGATAATACGCCTCCGCCTCGGTCAGAAACGCGAGGCCCATTGCCATGAAGGCAAATACTGTTTGGAAAACTGGTTTAAGAAACTGCATCGCAACTCCTGTGTCCGGGGTTCCACCGGCTCCGGTTCTACAATACCCTGGATGACAGTAAATTCAGATATTTCCTTGGCTTGACAACTTTCGAACCCAAAGTAAAATACACCGCATGAAAAAGCTCTTTATTCTTATCGTTCTGTTTTCCACTTTCTTTATATTCGTGACCCCCGTTCTTGCCGAAAACCCGCCGGAGGGCATGGTGAAAATCCCCACCGGGTGCTTCATGATGGGAACCAATAACGTGTACGAATACGAAGTGGGACGCAAAAACGGCCGTGAGCGGCCGGTTCACCAAGTTTGCATAGACTCATTTTACCTCGACAAGCATGAGGCCACGCAGAAGGAATATGTGGAGACCATGGGCAAAAATCCATCCTATTTCCCCGGCGACAATCTGCCTGTCGAGCACGTCAAATTCAAAGAGGCGCAGGAGTACTGTTCCCTGCGGGGAAAACGCCTGCCCACCGAGGCGGAATGGGAGTATGCCGCCCGAGCCGGTGGTGTGGACGATTACCCCTGGGGGCCGGAGATAGACGGCGATTATGTCTGGTACGACCTCAATTCGGTGCGCAAACCGCATCCCGTCGGCACCCGGAAGGCGAATGCCTTTGGTGTTCACGACATGCTGGGAAGTGTGTGGGAATGGGTGAGCGACTGGTATTCCGACCATTATTACGAGGTCAGCCCGCGGGACAATCCGCAGGGTCCTCAGGAACGCCAGAGCTGGCGCGTGATTCGTGGGGGCTCCTGGGTGGACGATCCTGAAAACATCCGTGTTACGGTCCGTTACCGGGGAGATTCGGACGGCACCTATCATTTTCTTGTGGGTGTGCGCTGTGCCCGGGACCTCACCCTCACCCCCTCGCCCTGACCTTCTGTAAATCTGGAGGATCTTTTTTGGGGAAAGGGGCCCTAAACCTTTCTTTTTTCTTTTAGACTTTGGACCGCAAAACCGCAAACACCTTGTTCCTTAAATTGAGTCGTCGCTTTCCCAAAGCGAAATCGGAACTGGAGTATGAAACCCGTTTCCAATTGCTGGTGGCGGTTATCCTGAGCGCCCAGGCAACGGACGTCTCCGTCAACGCCGCAACGGCCACCCTGTTTCCCCAATATCCCACGCCCTCAGCCATGCTGAAAGCGGGTGAGAAGGGTCTGCTCAAACACATCCGCCGTATCGGCCTGGCTCCGACCAAGGCGAAGAACATCCTTAAGACCTGTAAGATTCTTCTGGAAAAATTCGACGGTGAAGTACCCGAAAACCGGGAAGCTCTGGAAAGCCTGCCCGGTGTGGGCCGCAAAACGGCAAACGTGGTGTTGAACGAAGGCTTCGGCCATCCTACCATTGCCGTTGACACGCATGTGTTCCGCCTTTCCAACCGGACCGGCCTTGCTCCCAGCAAAAACACGGTGGAAGCGGAAACCAGGCTTTTGGAAATTGTTCCAAAAAAGTGGAAACCGAATGCCCATCGTTACCTCATCATGCAGGGCCGATACGTGTGCAAGGCAAAAAACTACAACTGTTCCGATTGCGTCATTGTCCAGGAATGCGAATTTTCAGATAAACGTTTTTTGGCTGAAGAAACCGTTAAATAAAATAAATGAATTTCAATACGCCAAACTCTCATCAACAGGTGGTGGACAGGGTGCGGGCCGCAGCGCCCGCCGGTTCGATAATCGACACACTGGGCACGCTGGAGGCCGGAAACGTCTCCTACCCCTTATTGAAAATCACCTTCGGCACGCGAGGCGGTAAAACGGTTTTGATCTCAGCCGGAATTCACGGGGACGAACCCGCGGGGGTGGAGGCAGTCTGCACATTTCTTGAAAGCAGACTTTACGAACCTTATCTGGCTGAGTGGGAATTCCAGGTCATACCGTGTATCAATCCAACCGGCTTCGAAGCAGGTACCCGGGAAAATCATGCGGGAGAGGACTTGAACCGGGTTTTTCAATCGGACCATCCACCCCTGGAGGTGGCGTGTGTGAAGTCCGTATTTGCCAACGGGCCGTTTGATCTTGATCTCGAGCTTCATGAAGACGTCGATAGCGCCGGATACTACCTGTACCAGAAAGATCAGGAAAATTTTGTGTCCGACCTGGGACGGAGGATTCTGGATGCAGTGGAACTCGTGATGCCTCTCGATGAGAGCGAGGAGATTGAAGAGTCGCCTGCTGACCGGGGTTTGCTTGCGCGGCTCAAGGGTCCGGAGGAAATGGATTTCTGGCCCATGGCCATTTACGCATACGTCCGGGGATGCCGTCATATGTTCACCATGGAGACAGCGGGCCGCTTCCCCTTGGAACAACGAATAGAAGCTCACCTCACGGGCATAGAGGTGGCTTTACGGGAGTTTTCCCGGATTCCGCGATAAAAACAATCAGCGGGATCAGGCCTTGATTTCGGCGATGAGAGGAATTTTGATATCCTCGCCAATGTGGAGGGAATTGAGGTCTTTTCCAGGGTTGTAATAACCCAGGAGCCAAAGCGGAATCACGTACTCGTTGTTGCAAAGTTCCCACAAGGTATCCCCTTTTTTCAACTTCCGCACCAGAACCTTTTCGACCTTGTAAGTGGTGTAGAAATCTTCCTGGATTGCCTTGTGGTACTCCTGCCGCTTGGTTTCAAATTCTTCCGGTGTCACGCGGCGGAAAGGAACCTTGATGGTCTGATTGATATGAATCCGACTTCTCCATCGAAGGTTATTGAGCCGGCGCAGTTCTCGAATCGAGATGCGGGCCCAGTCTGCAAAATGGCTTAAGGTTTCATCGAAGTCCACCTTGGCGATACCAATGGGGTATTCCCCTTCCATCCGGGGTATGAAACGCATTGGGCGAAATGCCGGCCGGTCGGTATTGAACTCCTGAACGACCGTGCTGGCCAGAACCGTATCGCCCTCTTTCGTTTCATTTTTTGTGGAGACCTGCGGCTTCACTGCGACCTGCTTAACCGTCACCTCCAGCTTTTCTTCCTTGACCGTTTCCGGCTTTTTTGCAACCAGTTTGGCCTCGATCATGTTTGGATCTTTCGGCACCTTAACCCTCTGGCCAACCCGCAGGGCATGCGGGTTTGTGAGGTTGTTGATCTTCGCCAGAACGCCTACATGAACGCCGTGTTTTTTCGCGATACGAGTCAGTGTGTCGCGCCGTTTAACCCGGTACAGAAACGTATCGCCTACCTTGAAGTCATACTGGTTCCAGTCGGTTTTGATTTCGGTGACTTTTACCTTTTCATCACTCCAGCCGGGAATTTCAAGAACCTGCCCCCGATAAATCCGGTTGCGGTGACCAATGACGTTCAGTTCTTTCAGTTTGGAAACCGTCGTTCCCAGACGGTTGGCAATACTGATGAGAGTGTCCCCCCATTGAACTTTGTACCAGCGGGACCGCATCTGCTTATTGTGTTTCAGTGCTTCCGGGATATCTTCGTACAGGCCGGCAAGGTTTGGATACCTGTCTGCAGGAGCCTTCAATACGTAGTGCTTGGGGACGTGCTTTTTACCCGTGATCACCGGGCGACGCAGGGCCGGGTTGTAAAACGCAATCTCCTCCCGGTCCATCCCCAGGTATTTTTCCAGGGTGGAAATATTCACGTAGTCCCGGAGTTGCACCGTACTGTAGCTAATTGGTTTTTCTCTGACATGATTGGGGAAATACAGGTTGGGATTGCTGCTCACTTCCAAGGCTGCCAGGAATTCTGCGAAGAAATTGCGGGAAGCAAATCCAAAGGTACGGCTTTTGTAGTTCCGCACAATTTTAACAATGTCGTCCCCATGCCTTTTCTTGGCACGGGTCATTCCGCGCAACCCGTGGTTGTAGGCGGTGATGGCCAAAGGCCAGCTTCCGATGGATTCGTAATTGTATTTGAGCAGTTTCGCCGCGGCATAAGCGGCAAGGATGGGATCTTTACGCTCGTCCACCTCGTAATTGATGCTCATGAACCGGCGTCCCGTACTTCGTGTGAACTGCCACACACCCGCTGCGCCGGCACTGGAGTACGCGTGGACCTGGAAGGAAGATTCAACATGCGGCAAAGCCGACAACTGAACCGGGACCCCCACTTCCTTGAAGATTCTTTTGATCTCCGGCATGTATCGTCCAGCCCGACGGATGCCGTCTTCAAAACGGTCGGCCTGCCCCAGCTGGTCGCGGATGCGACGCGCAGCCTGGTAGAAGTCCTTCTTCACCAGGCGTGCTACACGATCTTCTTCGTAACTCAGGTTGTTGAAATTGCTGAGCCGGGCCAGTTTGTGAAGGATGGTTTTGTACTTGTTGATGGCCTTTCGGACTTCCCGTCGGCGATAGCGGTTGGATTTGTTGTCTCCCAATTCAACCACATGGTAGATGATGCTCAGGTCTTCATCGTCGTGAATGACTACTTGGCGGGTGGTGTACTTGCTGTAAATGGCCTTCCAGAAACTGACCTGCGTTTCCAACCCCACCGGAACGGTGAAGTTGAATTCCTTCTGCTCGTGGAACTCACCTGGAAACGTCGCCCAAACAGGCGAGGCAGTCAGGCTGACCAGACACAGCACGAACGCAATCAGGAGTTGTTTCAATCGCACGGAACCGAACCTTTCCCCTCAAAAAAAGTCCGAAGAATCGAGTATGGAGTCGTTGTCGGAAAGAAAGTGAATCGCCCCTCCCGGATTTTTCACGAACGCGTAGGCCAGATCAGCCTAAATGATTGTTTTTTAAAGATAACAAAAAGGTGACGGGGGGTCAAGCGCGATTCCAAGTAAATACAAGGGTTTCTGGGCCCCTTTCCTTTCTACGATCCGATAGAATCAGGGGCTCGCACGAATCATTTGGAGGGAGGCTGGTACTCCTGGTTCATTTTGTAAACAAATGCCAGCAACTCCGCAACGACTTGATAAATGGCCGGTGGGATTTCCTGGTTCAGGTTCACCTGGGAAAGGACCTGCACGAGGTCGGGATCTTCTTTTATGGGGATGTTGTGTTCCCGTGCAAGTTCTATAATTCGTTCTGCTATAAGGCCTTGCCCTTTCGCGGTGACCACCGGGGCGGTTTCCCGGGTGCCATCGTAGCGAAGCGAAACAGCGCTTTTGGGCTTTTTGGGGGATTCGTCGTTCATGTCTCGATGTCCACCAGCCGGGTGGGTTCCTGGATCACCCACTGGGTCAAATGATCCGGCAGGTCCCGGTCCACCTGTTCCTTCAGGGTAGTGGAAATGCGAACAGCAAATCCCAGTTCCTGCATGCGGGTTTTCAGGTCCAGGAGATGGTTTTCCAGGAATGTTTTCACACCCGGATTTTCCGTTTCGATGGAAACCGACAGGGCTTCGGGCCGCACATTGGTATCCACTCTCAAAGGACCAAGCGCGGTCATGTCGAGGAAGAACACCATGTTGAATGACTTGTTTTCAGGATTGGAGTTTTGCGAATCTCCTTCCCAGTCGCGCCGCACATAAATTTTTAGTTGTGACCCACCCTCAAACAACGATTGCGGCAAGGGCAACAGCTGGGGAATCTGCTCCTGCTTTGCAAACTGGTTCGACAACTGGTGAAACTCAATGCTCTGTACAGAACGGTGAACCGCCTGGAGAACCTCCTGCAACTGCCGCAAGGGAGCCCCGGTTTTCTGCGTGGCCTCCTCCAGCCGCGTCGCCAGGTCCATCAATTGACCTTTCAAGTCAAACTGCAGGCGTTGAAAGCGGTCGCTTCCTCCTTCCTGCAAAAGCAGGTTCCGCACTTTGGTTTCATACTGGATTCCCGATCGATCCACCATCTCCTGCATGCGCGGGGCCTCCAGTTTATTTTCAGACGAAGGTGAAAGCAGGCGCAGAGTATCCCGCAGTTTGCTCAGAAGTTCCGGGTCGATTTTCGATTCCCTCAACAGGGCTGGTTGATCGACAGCCTGCTTGAGAGTCGAGACCATCTCGTCGATGGGTTGTTGTGTTGTCATGAGAGGTTTTAAAAGAGAAGGAGTGACCGGGCGGATCACCTGGTCTGCGGAGCGGGCCTCCAGCCCATATCCGCCCTGGACCTTCCGGGGAGCCACCACCACTGGGTCACCGGGCCGGAATAAATAAGGGTTTGGAATTTTGATTGCCGCCTCCTCCCGACCCTGGGTTTTGACAACCAGGGTCCCCGCATCCTGTGGACGGACCGCGTGCAATACCGTCCGGCCGCGCGGATCTATTTGCAACCGGTTGAGGTCTTGCCGGGAAAAAACCGGTTCCACAGATGCCCTTTTTTCTCCCTGTGGTGACAAACGCGTAACTGCGGCTGAGGCGTTGCCCTCCTGCCCGGATCGATTTATTTGGGCAGGTGGCATGTTATCCACTTTAATGGGTTGGATTGAACCGGGATGAGGGCTATTTACCCTGTCAGCATGGGAAGTGGAGGCGCCGGAACCGGCTTTGCCTGAAGCCCCCACATTATCCTGCCCGGTTCGATTGAAAACACCGGTTTTGGTTTCTTTCGATTCCAGGGCACCGGGACTCGAAGACCCGGACTGCCCCTGACGCATCGCCCGCTTGGATAAAGTGGTTGTCACGTCGGCAGAGGATCCGGCTTTGTGGATTGAGGGAGTCCCCGGCTTTGGGGTGGTGGACCCGGAATCGATTAATTTCAAAACCGGCTCAGGGCTGATTTGTTCCACCTTCGCGGTGAGCAATTGACCGGGCTTCAGGTTTTGGGCCGATCCCAACAAAACCGGCTTTCCCTCAAACTGGACAATGGCGCGTCCCCCTTGCAGAACCTGCATCACCTTACCCTGAAGGGTGTCGCCGGGACTGAACATGCTTGCGAAGGCTTCCAGCTTGATTGTATTGAATTCTAATGAAACATTTTTAGGGGAAAGAATGCGGACCAGATTGGGCTGGGAATCGCTGAAAACCATTGCAGGGAAGTATCCCTTTTTCAGGCCACCACGTCGAGATGGACTCCTTGCGTTTTTTCTGCCATACCTGCAGACGGGGCGGCGGTGGATGATGAGGCCGGCTCTTTCGTATCGGCGGGTTCCTTCTTTTTCTTGATACGCACGCGGCGGCGGCGATTTCCTCCCTCATCGGGGTTGGCCGGGTCGGTGGGGTTGGAGTTTTCAGGATCCTGCACTTCCAACCGCTTGGCTTCGTTCTGACGCGCCTGCTCTTCTTCCGCCAGTTGGTCCAGTGCCAGATGAAGGGCCTGTTGAACCTGAACCTTCTCCACCACGGAACTCATCTGCAGAACATGCTGGGTGTTTGCTGGAAACGTGATAGGCATATTCTAAACCTTTTAAAACAAAGCCTTTTACTTAATCAATATACCCTGTGAGGGGGAATTGTCAAGTTGGGGCCCCTTCAGGATGCTGTGACAACAAACTCAGTGAAGAGCACGTCTGTGATAACCCCTGATCCACGCACCAGAAATGAGTTGGACATGGCCAGAATTTCCTGCTTCAACCGGGTTTTAATCGGTTTTTTGGGATTCTGGAAGTCTTTCAAGGTTTTACGGGACAATTGCCGGTAAATTCCGGAGCGCAGGTTGGGAAGAGCCTTTTCGAGTTCCTGGTCGAGTTTGTTGTTGCTGAGCAGAAGGCTGACCTGGATCTTTAAAAACTGACCGGTTTCGGTACCATTCTTGGCCGTGATGGGAAGAAAAAATGGTTTTAATGCGTACACATTTGGCTTTTCAAATGGCAGGGCCTCTTCTTCCTGGGCCTGCTGGGTGAAATCGGTTTCCAACGCCGGGGTGGTGAACATCAAAAAAAGGTAATAGGCGATGCCGGACAACAGCACGGCGCCCAGGGAAACGGCCGCATATTTAAGAGCCTGTTCGCGGTAAATCTGCAGCCAGAGGATCGCTTTTCGGAAGGGAGTCGCCTTTTTTAACTCATCTTCCTGCCTTTTCTCTTCCTCCGCTAACAGGCGTTCGATATCATCGGTATCTTCCAACACGATACCTGGATCACGATCCTTTTGATCTTTGCCTTCCTGGGCCATGTCTTATTTATTGAGAGCCTTCAAATCCTCGAACACCCTGCGAACATTCTGTTTAAGGAGCTGAAGGTCTCCATCGTTTCGAATGATAAAATCCGCATACGCCAGTTTGTCTTCCATTTTCATCTGGTTGTCAATGCGGCGTTCGATTTCCTCCCGGCTCAAAAATCCTTTGTTAAGAGAATTCTCCAGTTGGGTTTGCCGGTCACACGCGACCACAATTACCTTATCTACTTTACGGTAATTTCCAGATTCAATTAAGAGTGCGGCATCAATAAAAACCAGGGCCTCAGGATCGTTCCGGACGATCCCGGCAAACCGCCGTTCTTCCTCTTCGAACACCCGGGGGTGCAGAATGGATTCTAGAACCTGCTTTTCTCCGGGGTCGCGAAACACCACATCCCCCAATCCGGCGCGGTTCAGTGTGCGGTCGGAATTGAGGATGGATTCCCCAAAATGCTCTACAATCTCCCGCCACGCGGGTTCATCCGGACGTACCAGCTCGCGACACAACAGGTCGGCATCGATCACGTACCCGCCAAGTTCCTGCAACATCCCGGCGACGGTGGTTTTGCCGGAACCAATTCCGCCGGTCAAGCCGATTAGAAGTGCCACCCCGCCCCCTTTATGTTCAAACCCATCATTCCAAAACCCGCTTGAGGAAATCCTCGTACAATCGCATCAATTTTCTGGTTGTAGGCCCGGGTTTGCCATTACCTACAGGCCGGCTGTTCAGGAGGGTGACAGGCATGATCTTTTTCACCGTACCCGTGATGAAAGCCTCCTCCGCCTGTTCCAGGGCTTCCGGAGGCCATTCGCCCTCTTCTACAAGGAACCCGTTTTCACGCGCCAGTCTCAGGATTTTTTCCCGGGTGATGCCTTCCAGTATGCCGCAGTCCAGGGACGGAGTGAAAATGCGACCATCCTGAACGAAAAAAATGTTGCTGGTGGTGCATTCCGTCAGGTAACCGGAGGAGTTGAGCATCAACGCATCGGCCGCTCCTGTTCTGTTTGCTTCCATTTTGGCCAGCACGTTGTTCAGGTAGTTGCCGGTTTTCAACCCGGGGTTCAAAGATTCTTTCAGGTTGCGCTTTACGCTCACCAGCGCCAGGTGAATTCCCTTGTCGTAATTTTCCTGAGGGTAAATCACCGCCTCCTTGGCAAGGATGATTACGTTCGGTGACGTGCAGGAGGTAGGGTCGAGGTCAAGTTCTCCCACCCCGCGAGTCACAATGATCCGGACATAGGACTCGGTATTTCCCGCCGATTGCAGGGTGCGGTGGACTTCCTCGCCAAACTTCGTGTCACTGTACGGTATATCAAGATTCAGTGCGGCGGCCGACTGCCGGAGGCGGCGTAAATGCTCAGCCAGGAAAACGACCCGCCCATTGATTGTGGAAACCACTTCGTAGACACTATCGCCGAATAAAAAACCATGGTCGAGTACGGAAATAGAAGCATCGTTGGCAATGGTTCCATTCAGGTTAATTTTGATGGTCATGGGCCGGTCCGCAGGAAATTTGAAAATTATTTTTCGTCATCATTCATTTTATCAAGAATATCATTTAACTTTTCCTTGTCTTCCTTCGTGAAGACTTCCTGGATCTTATCCTTCATCTCAGCTGCTTCATTGAATTTTTCCTTGCCATTCTCAAGAGTCTCCTCAATTCCGTTTTTCAGCTCCCTGACTTCGTCCACAGTCTCGCGCATGGTGCTTTTAAGGTCCGTCTCGTTTAACTTTTCAATATATTCTTTTGGAACATCCACGTTTTCCCCGAACACCTCCACAAGTTCTTCCAGCTTGGGGTGGAAAGAGGAGTCGTCCGTAATGTTGGAGTAGGTATCAGGGAGGTATTGTAAGGGGAACAAGGCTACAACAATGACAAAAATACCCTTTACGGCACCTATAACGCCACCCCATACGCGGTCCATGCGCGAGATGGATTCTGATTTCTCAATGTACTTTTTAAGCAGTTTTCCCAGAAAATAAACTGCTAAATACACTCCTGTGAATAACAGGAAGAACGCAAGAATGTGCGCAATGGTGGGGCTGTCGAGAGTATTCAGTAAAACTTCCGACATCTCATCCTGAAAATTCAACGCCACCACGTAGCCTAAAAACAGGCCGGCAAAAGTGAACAGTTCCCGCACCATTCCACGGTAGGCGGAATAAGCTGCGCTGATTAAAACAATTGTGAGAACGACGATATCAAAAAATGTCATTGTTCAATTATCCGATGTTGCCGGACTCATCCGGATGGCCAGTATCTGCTCCCAACTGGTGAAGTTTTTCTTTTCATACAGGTTTTTATAAATCACGAAATTCCTGAGAACCTTCTTCACATAATTTCGGGTTTCATTGAAGGGAATACTTTCGATGAATTCGATATCACTCAGCGATGAACGGATTTCCCTCCATTGTTTCACCCTGTTCGGACCGGCATTGTATGCCGCGAGCGCATAGACGGGATTGTCATTGAACATTTCCAGAAGGTGATTCAAGTATTTCACCCCGAGCTTGATATTCAAGGAGGGGTTCTTCAAATCTTCCGATTCCGGTGCAGGTTCACCCAATGAATGAGACACCCGCTTGGCCGTTTGCGGAATCAACTGCATCAAACCCATGGCGTTGGCGGACGAGTGAGCGTTTGGATTGAAAGCGCTTTCCTGACGCATCAAAGCCAGTACCAGATAGGGATCCAGACGGTAAGGCTCTGCTTCCCGCCTGGCCTTCTCCATGAACGCTTCGGGAAAAAGGGTTTCAATCAATCTTGGGGGAAGAGAATCGTGGTTGTTGCGTAGAGACAGGGTCCAGGACAATGCAATGGTTTTCTGGTACCCGCCTGCCTTTAGAAATAATTCTATTAAATGGTGGAGAAACGCATTGGACTCGCGTCCATGCGTCACCTGCGCCAATTCATCCAGCCCCTTTTCCAGGAAACCGATGGCGATCAGTTTTTCTGCGCGCTTGAGCCGTTTGCGCCCTATTTCGCCCAGACCTGGCTGCCGCGCCTGGCTTTCCGGCGACGGGAGTTCCTCTTTAACAAAACTCAAGGGCTCCATATTCAAATCCACCCTTGCCAGCATGGCGTAAAAATTCAAGGGATGCAGTTCCACCAGTTTTCGTAAGGTGATTTTTCTTTCATCTGTTTTATTGAGGGCCGACTGTGTCTGGGCGAGCCAGTAATAAGAGGCGGCCACAAAATTATATGCATTCAGGAGGTTCGATTCGTATTCGGGCGCTCGCGGATTGAACCTGTCCAGAAATGCCTGGAATTCCTGTTCCGCCTGCACCAGCTTTCCCTGAAGACGATGAATCCATGGAATCTTGAATTCGGCAGATTGGACGTAATCGCCGTAATCGTATTTTTGCAGCAATTGCTGGTAAAATTCGAGCGCCTGATCGTTGTTGCCAAGGTCCTCGTGAATACGCCCCAGAAAGTATAGAGCCATGTGACTGGACTCCACTTCCGTCGGGTGCTTTTCAAGAATCACCGAATACACACGGGCGGCCTGAGCAGAATACTGGTTTCTCCAGAGAAGGAACGCCAGCCGGCGCAATTCCATCGGCGGATAGAGGTGAAGAATCCGGTCGATGCTCTCCTCCCATTCGTTTCCTTTCTGGATGAAGTCGAACACCATCTGATTGGTTTTTGATATCACCCCGCGGGCTTCCAAAAGGCCTGGATACTCCGACAAGATGCGGAAAGCAGCATCGAATAACGCGGGAAAATCATTCTGTTTCACAGCCGCGTAAAAATCCTGAACATGAGGGTGCTGGTACCCGTTGTCAGGGTTTTTGCGGGCAGTCTGTTTGGATGCCAATCCCAACCGACCCTCCGTCCCGTTCAACCGGAGATCCAACGCCTGGACAGGAAGTTTGCGATTGATCATGTCTTGACGGCGAGCATCTAAAAATGCGCGGGCCGAGCTTTCCACGTGTGGGTCGTCGTATGAATCCATTAGAAACGTGTAAATATCCAGGGCCTCTTCAAGGTTGTGTTCCGAATCGTAGGTCTTTGCCAGCGACAGATGCACTTCCATCTGATGTGCTTCGTTGCCGACAAACTCCCTCATGAGCGCTTTCCGGTAAAACTGCCAGGCCATGTGGAATTGTTTCGTTTCGAAATAAAGGTCACCCAGATGTTTTTCATTTTCCGCCATCAGGCGCGGCAGATCGGTTTGATATGGGCTTGAAGGATAAGCTCTGTGGAGATCCAGGTAAATCTTCAGACATTCTTCCAGGTTGCGGATTGCCGCTGGAAAGTCCCCGGACACCCTTTCTTTTCTGGCCAGTTCGTTTCGTGCCTGCGATTCAAACACCATTCTCAAATCCTGTAATATGAAGTTGCCGCGAATTTTGTTTTCCAAATAATTCAGGGCTTCTTCCTCATCCCCTTTGATCAAATGCAAATAACCAAGAGCCAGGAAAAGCAGGTTTTTTTCCTCCAGGGTTTTGAGCCGCCCCTCTTCTTCCTTCAACTGCTTAATCAGTGGCTCGATTTCTTTGGTTTCCAGACTCTCAATATTGGGAATGCGCCCTGAAAACAAGAAATGGATGGAGAACGGTTTCGCGCTTTTGAAAATATCCAGCTGGCGGGCGGACGCAACATCGGGCTCTTGCCATAAACCCAAAAGGAAGCAAATCAAAATGAGGAAAACCGAGGATTTCATTGGGTGTTGTTCATGAGATGTGCATTCATTTCCCGGAGCCGGAAAGGAATATTGGAAGGCCGCCATGGGCCGACAACCTGAAGAAACTCCAAACGCTTCGAAGGACCCTGCAACGAATCCAATTGGGTCCCGCAGATTCCCATTATCCGCAGAATGCCATATGAACTCAAGTAAATTCAATAGCTTAGGAAAACTAGCGGATTCCCGTTTCCAGGTATTTGCCAAAAAGAAGCTTGAAACTGGAGGTGAAGGCAGGACGCCCCGTCTGAAGGGCTTTCTGAATTTCCTGGATGGACCAATAGCGCCCCTCCTCGATCTCATGTGGGTTGATGCGAATGCGCTGGCGGGTGATGCAGGTGTAACATTCGACATGTTCCCAAAAGGTTTCGGGGCAGGCCTGAATGCGTAAAAACGGCTTGAGGGTTTCGCGAATCCCCAACTCTTCGTCCAATTCCCGATGAGCGGTTGCCCAGTAGTCATCGCCGGCGCTCACGTGCCCGGCGGCTGAGGTATCCCAGTACCCCGGATTTTCGTCCTTGCTCATGGCGCGCTTTTGAAGAAAGAGTTCGCCCGTTTCATTGAAGACCAATATATGGACCGAGCGGTGCAACAGCCCCCTGGAATGCACTTCCCGGCGAGTGGCCCTTCCGATCACCCTGTCTTCGGAATCCACCACATCAAATATTTCAGAACCATCATCCATAACAAAATTCAAATCGCAGGAATGAAATTGGGGACGGAAAGTCCATCAGTGCATGGATTTTTGCAAATCTCGCAGGTAACTCAAAGAATCGGGAATGCTTTCTTCTTCGCAATAATTGTGTTCGGAGAGAGTTCGGATATCATCCAACGCACGCTGGTCTCCTTCAAATACCACAGAGCGATACCCCTTATCGGCGATGGCACCGCCCGCCTGCAACAGGCTCATCACGGATTTGGCGTTGAATTTTTGCCCATCGACGATCAAAAACACATCGGAGTCGTGCTTTCGAACAATAAGCGAGATGTAAGTGGATGGCCGGGCGTGGAAACCGAGAGGTTCCGGTATCGACAACTCATAACGCACCGTTTTCACGAAGCTCTTGAGAATTTCCCGGCTCAGTTTGTGGCCTTCGTGAATGTAATACAGGCACCGTTCGAATACAAAATTAACGATGTGCCCCAGGAGTTCCGTTTTGTCCACCAGGCTGGAAATGGTCCGTTTGCACTCACTGTGGCGGATTTCGTCTTCGTGACGCTCAAAAAAATGACACAGCCAAACGGTGACTTCCAGAAGGTGCAGGGGCATGGAAATGTAGCCACGGAAATCTTTCAGATTTTTATGCCGTTGTTCCATGGACGTATTTTTGATGTACGTATCGAACTCCGATTGAATGCTGTGCACCAGATTCATCAGGTAGCGGGCTTTTTTCTCATCCAGAACGTCCGGGACGATCATCCGCAGTTTTTGAGGGTCGTGTGTGGGTTGAAAACCCATATCCGCGATGAGCTGATTCACGTTTCCCACTTTTTCGAACAGATCGATCACACGATCCTCGTCCTCTTTCACCAGGTCGTCTACGACATTCTTGGGCAACTGCTTGGTGACTTCAATTTCCTGAAATTCGTCGGGATCGATGGCCTGGCCCACTATTTTGAGGCCATTCGCGGTGGCGGCTCGAATGGCTTCTTCGTACAGGTTGAGAATGGAGCGGTTGAGGAAATTCAGGAAGTTCCGTCCTCTGGAAAAAAACAGTTCCTGTTCCTCCTCGCAGTCCCGAAGCCGGTAATAAGGATACCGGTCAAGCAGGTGCTTGGTGTAAAACCCGGAGATGACAAGGTTCCGTATGCTGGCGATGTATTCGGTGAAGGCGGACCAGGTGCGGTTTTCCCGCGCACCGTATTCATCCAGAAAGCTTTCGAGAAAATCGGACTGCTGGATGAGGTTGGAATAACATTTGCGCGTGGGTTCCGTTTCATTCACCAGCACGCGGTAAGCATTGAAGTTGCGGAAAAAGGACGCGCTGGCATCCTGTACCAGGGGCAGAAACTCTTCTTCGGTGATGATTTGGTTGAGGGATTTCGGTTCCAAATTTCAGGTCATCCAGAGCGACGCGGCATGAATAATATGAGCGCGCTCAATTGTAGGCGGGGCCCCGTGCCACATTCTTGGGAAGATATTTCTTCCAGCTTTCGATGTGTGAGGGAGGCCCTTCCGGAATGATAAAGGAATGGAAACTGAACTCGGGGCGTATGGGTTTCTTGATCAGTTTCATGTCGGCTTCAGAGGCCGTGCGGTTGCCTTTCTTCAAATTACAGGGTTTGCACGCCACCACCACGTTCGTCCATGAGGTCTTGCCTCCACGGGATTTGGGCAGAATGTGATCGACGGTCAGCAGATGCTCCCGTTCCCCGCAATATTGACAGGTGTAATTGTCGCGGCGAAGGATGTTTTTCTTGCTGAATGCGACCTGTTTGCGTCGGTTGCGCTTGACCACCTTGAGCACCCGGATCACCGTCGGTAGGGGGAACGAAAGCGAGGGCGATCGGATGACATACCCATCGCTTTCAATCTCCTCGGCGCGTCCGCTCAACACCATCAACAGCCCCCGCTTCGCACAGCAGAATTGCAGAGGCTCATAAGTGTAGTTGAGCACAAGGATTTTTAGAGAGTCGAGCATAGCAAACCTTCTCCAAAGAAAGGATACAGGTCACCATTCAAGCAAACAATTGAAAAATTGTACTCTTATAGCTCGTTCGCCGTCAACCCGATTCAGGGGTTCCCTGGTCCTTCCCGGTAGTCGGATCGTTATAAAAGATTACCACGACCAAGAAGGTTCCTGGGGTCGAGCTGGTTCTTGAGGATGCGCAACTGATCAAGGGTTTCTTTGCCAACCATTTGATGGTAGAAGGCTTTTTTCAATTTGCCCACGCCGTGCTCGGCGGAAACCGTGCCTCCCCATTCCAGGATTTGGTCCACAAATTTTCCATAAAGCGCCTTCGCCCGGTCGATTTGATTCTTGTCAGGAAGCAGGTTGATATGAAGGTGGTTGTCGCCTATGTGGCCAAACATGGCAAAATCGATTCCACTCTCTTCTAATGCAACCCGGTAAAACCGCATCATCTCAAGAAAGTGGTCGTCGTCCACGGCCATGTCGGTTCCCATTTTGACCCGGCCCATGCGGCTGTTCTCTTCATTCAGGAGGAGGGGAACCTGATGGCGGAAATCATGAAACCGGGCGATGTCCTTGGGCCCCTGTGCAAACCATGAATCTTCCAAAAGGACGTCTCGCGATTGCAGGAATTCGTACCAGGACTCCAGGATGCTTTCAAATTCCTCTTCCGTTTGCACATCCTGCTCAAAAAACAGAGCGGCTTCGGCTTTTTCGGGAACATTTTGAAATTTCTTTTTGAGCCGCACCAGCGAACGGCGGTCGAAATATTCCAGGGAACAGGGATCGATCACATCGGAAGACGCATCCCGGATGGCCTCCACCAGATTCCAGCACTTGTCTTCGCTGTCCATGAAAAGGATTCCGCTCAAAAAATCGAAGGGTGTTGTTTGGAGCTTCAAACGAACGCCTGTAATCAGGCAAAGGGTGCCATCGGAACCGACAAACAGATCGATCCAGTCCATTCCCGGCTGGTAGAAATACCCGGCCGCATTTTTGATTTGCGGGCTTCGGTATTCCAAGGCAGGCAGCTCAACCCGGGTGCCGTCATCGAGTTCCAGCGCCTGATCGATAGTTTGTCCCCGTCGCAGGTGAGCGGAACGTCCATCGGCAAGGAGAATATCCAGTTCCTGCACGTAATCACGCGTGACGCCAAATTTGTAACTGCGGGACCCAGAGGCATTGGTAGCAAGGGTACCGCCAATGGAAGCGAGAGTTTCAGTTGGATTGGGCGGGTAAAACCAGCCGGAACCTTTCAGATGCGTGTTCAAATCTTCCAGCGTCACCGCCGGTTGAACCCGAATGGTCCCCTCCTCCACCTCTCCGGTTTCCTTGAACCGCTCCATGGAAACGATGATTCCCTCGACCGGGACCCTGGATGCGGTGAGACCCGTGCCGGCACCGGAAACGGTTATAGGCTGATCGTTTTCCCTGAGAAAGGATTTCAATTCCTCAACCGTTTCGGGGATCACCACTTCAGAGGCCGCCCCCGGGGGACAGTTGGAGGCGTCTTTCAAATAAGGCGCGATGGCCTCGGGATCGGTTTTACGTCGTATCATTTCATAAAGGTGCTGGTTGAAGCTGGATAGATGTGGTCAGCGACGGGTGGATTCCATCAGGCTGTCAGCCTGTGGCGGTAAAAACCCTGCATAACCGTTATGCCGTTCGATCAACTCAAGCACGGAGTAAACATTGCCATTGCGGGTTTCCGGTTCAGTAAAAACCTGGCGCAGATCCGATGTGGGGCCACCCACGATGTCCCCTGCCATTCGAAATCCGTCACGTTCCATGGAAGAAATGGCCGCCTCGATGTTTTCCACCAACACCGCGATGTGGTGAAAGCATTCATCCCCGTGCGCGTCGACCCACTGAGGGATCAGGCTATCTTTTCCACGATCATCATCATAAGCCTGATCGATGAAAAAGGCCGGATATCCGGGTTTGCGGTACACCTTGGCCCACCAGCTGTCAAATTCCAGAACGCCGATTTCCCTGTCTTCCTGATAACCCAGATCCAGAAACTGACTGGAGCGCCGCTCAACGTTGTGGGTGCGTATGGTCACATGATCCAGAACCGGCATCAGGCCAACGCCACAATCATTGAGTTTGTTCACGAGATGCCTTCCCGCACGATTGCCGTCAATAAACCGATTCAGGTAATCGTTTAGAATTTGATCCAATTCAGACATAGAGATTCTTATGCTTTATCTTCAGGCGACTCCGGTGGCTTGGTCTTTACCTGTGACCGGTCCGCCGAATCATTTTCCGTCTCAGAAGGATAATTGTGAATGAACCGGGCATAACGAACCATCAAGACCAGCATGGCCAGCACGATCCCGACAACAATGACAAGAAATACTGAATTGCTCAAAATGAATCTCCCTGACAAGTAATTTAGCCTGTTTCCATTTTACCAAAGTTGCAGCAACCCTCTCACCCGGAATCCTCGCTAAGAATTCATTTTCTCCAGGCGCTGGCGGGCAAAGTATTCCGCTTCGTCAAGGCTCCCTCGTTCTAGAAAGCTTTGAATTTCCGGGTCGGTCAACAGGCTTTGTAGGAATTCCTTACGTTGCCGGGTATCGGTTAAAACCTCCATTGCCAATTTCCGCATACGCTCCTGCAATACCACCTGCAACAGGTCTACCTGGGTAATGGTCTGCTTCAGAACCGGTTCCAGCCGGGCTCGGAAAGTTCCTGACATCAGCGGACTTTTTCCACTGGTCGAAATCGCGACTTTCACATTGTCGTCAAGGGATATCACTGCAGGGTGGCTGAAATCGCTCACTTCCGGATCGTCCACTGCGTAAACATAGCACCCTGCTTCCAAACCGGATTTAACGAGTTTGCGGTTCAGTTCCCGCGAGTCGGTGGCGGCCATGACCAGTATCAAACGATCATAATTTTTAAGGAACTCGCCATTTTCAACAATCATGACCGTGCACTGGAGGCGGCCATCCCCTTCCCATTTACGAATGGGTTCGGAGATGCGGTCGGCGACCACGATGATTTCGCAATCCTGTCCCAGTAAAGCCTCCACCTTCCGCGTGGCTTCCCGACCCGCGCCGATCACCACCACCTGCTTGCCCCTCAAATTGAGATCAATCAACATGATTCGGATTTTCCTTTCGGGAAATTTGGAAACAGTTGTCGATACTGGAGCGTTCCGCTTTCGCTTTTCCAATTTTCTTCAAAACCGCTACGCCTTCTTCACATTGATAGAATGGGAACTCGAGATACAGCCTTCCTATTGTGTACTGTGCATTGAGGTACTGGGATTGATTGAATCCCGCCTGCAGCACGTAATCCCGGGCGGGACGCAACCGGTCCCATTTCCACTGGTCCCCGGACGCAAGCAGGTTCTGTTTTGATAAAAACCGGGCGATGCTGTCGGCGATCACCATGTGACCGTTGATATTGGGATGCACATGTTCCAGAAACAGGTCCTCACCCGGCAGGCCTTTTTTAGAAACACTTTCGAATTTGGGTGCCAGGTCCAGGACGAGCCCCCCCTCCTCGGCTCCGACATCCTTTACAATTTGATTGAAGCGAAGACAGGCCCGCAGGTGAAGGCGGTCGTATTCGCGGGCCTGCAAATAATGAAACCTGGCCTTGCCCATCTGGTTCAACCGATCATAAGCCCGTGCAAGCCCGTAGTGCGCTACCGCGTATTGCTCATCCTTCTGATGAGCGGCATGAAAATTCTCCAATGCTTTTTCATACTTTTCCCCCTTCATTGCCTCACGGCCCTGCTTTACTGATTCCAGAATAAGGGAACGTGAATCGGTCGAAGTAATCTCAGAAAAACCGGAGCGGATGGGAGAAAAATCACGCAGGTTGGAAACCAGGGTAAGAAGCAGGACCTGGATCCCGCGATCTTTTGCTTTCTGGATCAATTCCTTCAGGTTGGCTTTGTAATTGCGTTCCGCCTCGGCATGAAGGGGTTCGTCCCAAACCATGTTTTCCTGGGACAGCATGGCACGGAACAGGTTCACCTGGCTTTCGCGGGTCGCCTTCTCCTTGTCACGGGATTTCAACCACAAACCGGCACGCTCCAACGCCAGGTACACCCGCGAGTGGAACAGGAAGGTGGCCAACCGGATGACGCCCCGGTTCTGGCCATAATTGACCGTGGAGTTGACACCGAAGTGCCCTATGAATTCGTTATGACCGCTGTAGACAATAAAGAGATCCGGTTCGTAATCCATCAATTGGGATGCGAGGTCCAGAACGCCAAAGCTGCTTAGTGCGTCGTACCCGGCATTGATCACTTCCACCCGCTTGCCGGGAAGCACATCATTCAGGATTTCCTGCAAAAGTCCTGAGTAACTGATGCGCCGGTCTGTGTAGGGAAAACCCCGCGTGGTGGAAGCACCGACCATGAAGATGCGAAACACGCCCGGTTGCTTTTTTTTCGAAAACTCGGTGTCCTCGTACCACGGCTGGTCCGTGAACAGTTTGTTGATGTTGACGGGCAGGTGCTGGAAATAATGCATGGCCACATACTGGGTGTTGAGCGAAACCTTGCCCTCGTCCTGCGGCCGGGTACCAGACACGACAAATTGGAACTGATCGCCAAATCCCCCCAGACGCAACCCCCCTTCCAGCAGAAGCAAACACCCCACCCCCACGCCAAAAGAGAGGAGACCCTTGAAAATTATGGAGTTACGGAATCGAGCCCACATGAGAAACAATGAATGCATGCACGCGGTAATTGAAATTTATTCCAAACGAAGTGCCAGTAATTGAAAAGATTGCATTTCACTATATTGACAAACTCACCTAATAAGAGCTAAATTTATTCCGAAAGGATTTCCCATCCATGGCCATCAAATTCAAACACATCGGCTCAGTCATCGTTCTCGTTTCGGTTTTGTTCCTGTGGTGCCAGTCAGCACAGGCGGTGATGATGCCGAAAGAAACCAGCATGATGAATTGCAGTCAGGTCATGATGTGTGGCGTTTGTGCGGTCGCTCTCCATTCTGTTTCCCCCGTCCTCAATTCGGCGCCACCGGAAATCCGTATGTTTGTCGAGATCATTCCCCAAATGCCGGATCCCCATCCGGTTCCGCTTTATCATCCTCCCAGGTAAGGCACTTAATTTCTCCATCTAGAAGTGCAACCATTATAGCCCAAATGGGCTAATATCCCCGTCGTGAAAATTAAATCCGGGATAGGAGGAATTCATGTGCCGCAATTGGATTATTGTGGTCGTTCTGTGTCTTGTCCCTTCCATGGGACTGGCAACGGAAGGCCAACACCATGTTTTTAAAACCACATTAAATAGTTTCATTCAGGAGGCATTGCAAAACAACCCTGAATTGGCGGAGGTCCGCCAGAAAATAAAGGTTTTGAAAGAAATCCCGCCGCAACGGGAATCTCTGGAAGACCCGATGGTGATGCTCGGCCTCATGAACCTGCCCGTTGACACCTTTTCTTTCGGGCAGGAGGCGATGACCCAGAAACAGATCGAAGTGACCCAGGCGCTCCCCTACCCCGGGAAACTGAACCTCCGTTCCAAAGAAGCTCTTCAGGATGTACGCATCGCCGAACAAACCCTGCAGGATCTGGAACTGGAGATTGTACGGCAGGTCAAAACGTCCTTTTATGAAATCTGCTTCATCCGTGCGGCCATCGACACCACCCGCCAAAACAAGATTCTTTTGGAACAGTTCGTCACCATTGCCGAATCCAAATACGCAGTGGGAAAAGGAATCCAGCAGGATGTCCTGCAGGCCCAGGTGGAATTGTCCAAAATTCTGGACCGGCTGATTGAACTCCAGCAACAGAAGGACCAGGAAACCGCGCGTTTGAACACGCTGATGGACCGCCTTCCGCAAGCGCCGTTGCACATCCCGCATGGAATCTCACAGACGGCATTTCACTACACGGTCGAGGACCTGCAAGCGCTGGCCGAGAAGAACAGGCCTGCCCTGAAGGAAATACAGGAAGCCATCGAAAAGATGAAAGTGCGGAAGGAACTGGCTGAAAAGGAATACTACCCGGATTTCCAGGTGGGCTTTCGCTATGGCCAGCGCCAGGATTCCCCATTCACGGATCATCCTGACTTCGTATCGGGTTTTGTTGGAGTCAACATTCCCATCTGGCAGAAGACCAAACAGGATCGAAAGGTGGCGGAAGAGAATTACCGCATTTCCGTTCTTAGAGAATCGTACCGAAAAGTCCGCAACAAAATATTCATGGAAATAAAAATGATGATGGACAAGGAGAAGAAAAACCGAGAGATCATTCAGCTGGTAAAAACAGGCATTATTCCCCAGGCCAAGCAATCTTTGGAATCCGCACTGGCCGCCTACAGTGTGGACAAGGTGGACTTCCTCACATTGATCGACAATCAGGTCACTCTTCTCAACTGGGAAATAAAATACCATCGCGAATTGACCCAATACGAACAAAACCTGGCCGCCTTGGAAAGCCTTGTTGGAAAGAGCCTCCTTGATCTGGATAAAAGCATAACGGTGAAACCATGACCGACGAAAAAAACAACAAACCTCCCGAGGATGAAAGTAAGGAGAACGGCGACTCCACGGATGCAAACGTTGGGGAATCCGCATCCGAACGGGATGATGGAGAGGTCCTGTTTCCTCTTGTAAAGCACGTCAAACCAAAAACAGGACCTCCTGCCGATCCAGGGAGTTTCCGTTGGTTGAACCTGGCGCTGTTGTTCGTTCTGGTTACGGGTTTTTATTTCCTCGGCTTTTTGACCGGCCCTGCTCAATGGGAAGGCACGAAACGCGCTTTCTCTGAATTCATCTCTTTCTCAAAGGAACGCATCATCCCGGTAAAAGAAGACGTCAAGGAATACATCGAGGCGAAAATCCAGCGGGAAAAATCTCCGGAAGGCACCATGCGGGAGGGGTCCGGGTCCGAGAATCAAAAAATGCCCATGCCCGAGATGAAACAGAAAAAGGAGGAACGAAAAGTCAAATACTGGCAGGCCCCGATGGATCCCAGTTACAGGCGGGACAATCCGGGAAAAAGCCCCATGGGCATGGACCTCATCCCCGTTTACGAGGATGTGACGGAGGACTCGGCCATAAAGATCAACCCGACGGTGGTTCAAAACATCGGGGTCAAAACGGAAAAAGTGAAAGTGCGGAAATTGACCCATAACATCCGAACAACCGGCACTCTGACTTATGACGAGAGGAAGGTGCATCACATCCATACCAAATTTGGCGGCTGGATTGAGAAACTGTACGTAGATTTTACCGGGCAGGAAGTGGATCACGACGACATGCTGATGGAAATTTACAGCCCGGAACTGGTTTCCACCCAGGAAGAATTTCTGTTGGCGCTCCAGTATAAGGAATCCCTGGAAGACAGCCCCTTTAGGGAAATCCGCCGTGGCGCGCAAACCCTTCTCTCTTCCACCCGCAGACGGTTAGAGTTGTTTGATGTGGCGCAACACCAGATCCAGGAGCTGATCAAAACCCGAAAAGTGAAAAAGACCATGCACATCCATTCTCCGACCCGGGGATTCGTGGTCCATAAAAAAGCCGAGCACGGTCAGTATGTTGAACCCGGAACCCCGCTTTACACCATTGCAGACTTGTCCAGCATCTGGGTCATGGCCGACATTTATGAATACGAAATGCCCTGGGTGGAAATCGGACAGGAAGCCACGATGAACCTTCCCTATTTTCCGGGGAAGCAGTTCAAAGGCAAGGTGACTTATATCGATCCCTTTCTCGATCCCAAAACCCGGACGATCAAAGTCCGCATGGAATTTGAAAATCCTGATTGGGCACTGAAACCGGACATGTACGCGAATGTCACCCTGAAATCTCCTTTATCCAAAGACGGGGTGGCAGTTCCCGAACAGGCAGTGATCCGGTCAGGGAATATGGACCTGGTGGTGGTCCAGAATAAAAAGGGACAATTTGAAACCAGGCAAGTGGCACTGGGAGTGGAGGCGGAAGGATATTACCAGGTTCTCAAGGGGTTGAAGTCGGGTGAAACGGTGGTGACTTCTTCCGCTTTCCTGATCGATTCCGAAAGCCGTTTGAAGGAAGCCATGGACAAGCTGGACAGCTCTTCCGGGAACCCGGAATCCAAAGAAACTCAAAAACCGGGGAAGCTTGAGTTGAAACTGGATAACAAGAAAACCGTCCATAACCATTGATGTCATGACACCTTTTTTCAACGAAGGGATGGCCCGGAGAAAGTCATGCTGAAACGAATCATTGGGGTTTCACTCAAAAACCGGTTTCTGGTTTTACTGGGTGCGCTTGGTGTTTTCATATGGGGCGTGGTTTCCATGAAAACCATCAATCTGGACGCCATTCCGGACTTGAGCGATGTGCAGGTGATCGTTTTTACCGAATATCCGGGACAGGCCCCGCAGATTGTCGAGGACCAGATCACCTATCCCCTCACCACCACCATGCTGTCCGTTCCGTTCGCCAAGGTGGTCCGCGGCTATTCCTATTTCGGCCTGTCGTTCGTGTACATTATTTTTGAAGACGGGACCGATCTGTACTGGGCTCGAAGCCGGGTCCTGGAACAGCTGAATTTCGTCTCCAAAAGACTGCCGCAAGGTGTTACCCCGTCCCTTGGCCCCGATGCCACGGGTGTTGGCTGGGTATACCAGTATGCACTGGTGGATCGCAGCGGCCGACACGACCTTTCGGAGTTGCGGTCCATCCAGGATTGGTATTTGCGGTACGAACTGCAAACCGTTCCCGGTGTCTCCGAAGTCGCGAGCATCGGCGGCTATGTGAAGCAATACCAGGTAGAGGTGGATCCCAACAAGCTGAAGGCCTACGACATTCCCCTTACAAAAGTGAAGCATGCGATCCAGCGCAGCAACAACGATGTCGGCGGCCGTTTGCTGGAAATGTCTGAAACGGAATTCATGGTGCGCGGACTTGGTTACATTAAAAACCTTGAAGATATCGAGAACATTCCATTGGGGGTCGATCCCCAGGGAACACCAATCCTGGTCAGGGATGTCGGCCGCGTGCAACTGGGACCGGAACTGCGGCGCGGACTTGCGGAATTGAACGGCGAAGGAGAAACGGTTGGCGGCATCATCGTCCAGCGTTTCGGCGAAAACGCATTGGAAGTTATCCACAAGGTCAAACACAAACTGGATCAACTGAAAAAGGGGCTCCCGGATGGCGTTGAAATCATCGAGGTGTATGACCGCTCTAAACTCATTCAACGGGCCATCAGCAACCTTAAAGAAAAACTGATCGAGGAAAGCGTCGTCGTTGCCCTGATAAGCGTTTTTTTCCTTCTTCACCTCCGGTCCTCGCTGGTGGCCATCATCACCATTCCCATGGGCATCCTCATGGCGTTCATCGTCATGAAGTACCAGGGATTGAATGCGAACATCATGTCGCTGGGCGGAATCGCCATTGCCATTGGAGCCATGATCGACGGCGCCATTGTGATGATCGAAAACGCCCACAAACATCTGGAACGTGACCGCGGCAAAAAGGATCACTGGCAGATCATTTACGAAGCGGCGTCGGAAGTGGGCCCGGCATTGTTCTATAGTCTGCTCATCATAACGGTTTCCTTTTTACCCGTTTTCACACTTGAAGCGCAGGAAGGCCGGCTGTTCTCTCCCCTTGCTTTCACGAAAACCTACTCCATGGCCGCCTCCGCCATTCTGGCAATCACACTGGTCCCGGTCATCATGGGGTATTTCATACGAGGCCGCATCCTGCCGGAAAAGAGAAACCCCATCACATGGTTGCTGGAAAATCTTTTTCGGCCTCTTCTCTGGCTCGTCCTGCGGATGAAGACAGTGATTATTCTGTTGGCAGTATTAATCGTGCTCGCCACCCTGATTCCCCTTAAAAAACTCGGATCGGAATTCATGCCACCTCTGGATGAAGGAGACCTGTTATACATGCCCACCACCCTTCCCGGCATTTCCATAACCAAAGCCCGCCAGCTTTTGCAGCAAACCGACAAGATCATCCGCCAGTTTCCGGAAGTCAAAAACGTGTTTGGAAAAATCGGGCGGGCGGAAACCGCCACCGATCCCGCCCCATTGACGATGATCGAGACCACGATCACACTCAAACCAAAATCCGCCTGGCGGCCGAACGTAACAATGGATACTTTGATTGAGGAAATGGATCAGGCATTGCAATTTCCCGGATTGACCAACACCTGGACCATGCCCATCAAAACCCGCATCGACATGTTGTCCACCGGTATCAAGACTCCTGTGGGCATAAAAATTTCCGGAGATAATTTGAATCAGCTTCAGCAACTGGGGCAACGCATCGAAGGGGTCGTCCGTAATATACCCGGCACTGCCAGCGTGTATTCCGAGCGTGTGGTCGGCGGAAATTATTTTGATTTTATCATCGACCGCAAACAGGCTGCACGCTACGGGTTGACGGTGGGCGATGTACAGGATGTCATCCAGACGGCCATCGGCGGCATGAACATCACCACCACCATCGAAGGACTTGAACGTTATCCAGTCAATTTGCGTTACAGCCGGGGATTGCGTGACAGCATCAGCAGCCTGGAACGGGTGCTGATCCCCACCCCTCGTGGAGAGCATATTCCCATGGCGCAGGTGGCCAAAATCGATATCAAGAAAGGTCCGCCCGTCATCAAAACCGAAAACGCCCGTCTGAATGCCTGGATATACATTGATATCAAGAACATCGACGTCGGAACCTACGTTCAAAGAGCGCAGGGCATATTGAATCAACGGATTTCACTGCCGGCCGGTTACAACCTGATCTGGAGCGGCCAGTACGAGTACATGGAACGGGCCAAGAAACGGTTGCAACTCATCGTTCCGGTCACTTTGTTCGTCATATTCGTCCTGCTCTATCTCAACTTCCGCAATATGACGGAAAGCATCATCGTCATGCTGTCACTTCCTTTTGCGCTGGTTGGAGGTATCTGGTACCTGTATTTCCTCAATTACGAACTCAGCGTGGCCGTGGCGGTTGGATTCATCGCGCTTGCGGGAGTTGCCGCCGAAATCGGCGTTCTTGTTCTGGTATATATCGATCAGGCTTACAAACAGAAACGGCGGGCGGGGGATATCCGTTCGAAAACAGATATCCGCGATGCAGTCCTTCAAGGCACATCAGAACGGATACGGCCGATTATGATGACGGTCGTGTCCACCGTCGGCGGTCTTCTCCCCATCATGCTGGGGACCGGCACCGGCTCGGATGTGATGAAGCGGATCGCCGCCCCCATGGTCGGCGGCATGGTTTCAGCCACGATCCTGACTTTGATCGTTCTGCCCGCCCTTTATAACCTGATCCTGGAAATCCGGTTCAAGCGGGATTCCAACTTGAATGAAAAGAAGGAGGAGGTATTCAATGAAGCAAAAAGTTTACCTGGTGATTCTGAGCATATGGACACTCCTGCTCGTTCCATTCAGTGAAGCGGGAATTGCTCATGTGATCCCGGAGGATGAACTCCGCAACAAGGTTTACCTGAGCAAACTCGATGCCTTGAAATCGGTATTTAAAGGTATCAGCAAAATCAAATACAGAAAGGATCACCTGACCAAGTCGAAAATCGAAAAGATCAAAGGGCTGACGGGTCAGCCTCCCGCCGGCACGCGCCTGGACTATTATTACGGCATCCGGGATGACGGACAAAAACTGTTTGCATTCATTTCCAAGGCCCAGTCCAATTCCCATCCTCCATCCCAGGCGGTGTTCATCACCCTGGTCGACGAAAAGGGGGCGGTTCAGGATGTAAAAATCATGGAGTACAGAGGACCTCAGCGGGCTGAAATCATTTCTCCCTCATTCCTGAAGCAGTTTATCGGAAAAACAGCCAAATCAGACTTCGCTTCCATCTCCTCAAACCAGGGAAGGTCCCTTCCGGTACGCTCACTGGCCAAGGCAGTCCACAAAATCGCAGCCAAAGTTCTGGTACTGACAGGAAAACAGTGAACATCTTTCCGGCTTCCTTGACACCTACGGGTTCCAAACGTATTCTTGAATCGAAACTCAACCTGATCGAGGCTTATGAAGGACGACGTCAAAAGCACCAATACGAAACATGAGACCGCCACCATCGGCGGCATTCACCTGACCCTCAGCCCCGCTGACGACAGCGAGGTCACATGGATCGGACAGGAAGAGATCCTGCGCCAGATTCTTGCCTGCTGGTTGGTGGTGGCGGAAAAGGACCTGCCGCTTTCACCGCGCATCATCGGCATGCCGGGGATCGGCAAGACCACGCTGTGCATGGTGGCCGCGCACAAACGGAACCAGCCTCTTTACATTTTCCAATGCACCAGCGACACGCGTCCCGAAGACCTGCTGGTCACTCCCGTTCTGGCGGAGAACGGCCGTATCTCATACCACGCGTCGCCCCTGGTCACGGCCATGATCCAGGGCGGCATCTGCATACTGGACGAAGGCAATCGCATGAACGAGAAAAGCTGGGCCTCGCTCGCACCGCTTCTCGATCACCGGCGTTACGTCGAATCCATCATCGCAGGCATCCAGATCAAGGCGCACCCGGAGTTCCGGGCCTGCGTCACCATGAACAACGACGAATCTACTTTCGAGATTCCCGACTACATCCTGTCGCGCCTGCAGCCGACCCTGCAATTGCAAATGCCGTCGCAGGAAGACGAGATGGCCATCCTGCAATACCACCTGCCCTTCGCCGAACAGGACCTGTTGGACCTGACCGTGCAGTTCCTGCAACGGTCCCATCAGCTGGACCTCGACTTTTCACCACGCGATGGCATTCACATTCTCCAATATGCAATCAAGCGCTTGAGGCAGGATCAGGATCATCCGCTTTCAAAGGACGCCATCTGGAGCGAGGCGGTGGAGAAGGTGCTGGGCGAGGAAGCGCTCAATCTCGACCAGCTGGCGGAACGCAAAAGCCGCGCGCTGGGCAACGATCGCCTGCCAATGGGCCTGGGCGATTTCTTCTTCGGCGACGACAATCCCCTGCATCCCGACATAGACCGTTGAGGATTATTTAAAATGACCGCTCCGGCTCCCGCCACGGAAAACGTGTTTGCCCTGGGTGAACGCATTCAGGTCCTTCCGGTCGTGCACGGAAGCGGTCACTTCACCCGCGAAGTACGGCAACGGTTGCTGGCATCCGGGTGCGACTGCCTCGCCGTGTGCCTGCCGACGGAATACGAGTCCACGGTGCTACGCGGACTCGATCTGCTTCCTGCTGTCACCATCAGTTGCGTTGAAGAGGAAGACGGCACTGTCACCTACGTTC
Source organism: Nitrospina sp. P1_D6 (assembly GCF_052156615.1). Lineage (NCBI taxonomy): Bacteria > Pseudomonadati > Nitrospinota > Nitrospinia > Nitrospinales > Nitrospinaceae > Nitrospina > Nitrospina sp. P1_D6. Next base: position 458,782 of record NZ_JBQKUN010000001.1, read on the forward strand.
CCGTCGATCCATCGCAACCCGTCATCATGGCGCTGCGCATCGCACGGCAGGAAAACATTCCCTGCGAGTTCATCGACCTGAATGTGCAAAACTACCAGCCGCGCAAAATGGATTTCCCGGACACCGCCGCGCTTCAAGGGATGTCGATGGAAAAGTTCGCCGTCAGCATGCTTCCCTTTCTGCAGAAACCGGAAGAGAACAGGCAGGCGGACCTGCGTTGCCGCTGGATGGCGCACCAGCTCCACCGACTGGAGATCGAACGCAAAAAAGTGCTTTTTATCTGTTCCATTCTCGACTGGCCGTGGATCAAGCAGGCATACGACGAACGTGCGCCCTACCCCAAACCGGAAAAATCACCGCAGTCGCCGACGCTGTACAGTGTGCATCCGGACACTCTGTTTTTCGCTCTCAGCGAGTTTCCGTACATCACCTACCTGTATGAACACCGGCGGCAGACCATGCGTTCGGACAAAAACGTCGCCATCGACGGGGTGAAGGAAATCCTGATCCGCGCGCGGGAGCGCTATCTGCAGAAACACAAGGTGCGTTACCACAACCTGACCCAGCAAAGTTTCCAGATATTTCTACAATACGTGCGCAACCTCACGTTGATGGAGCACCGCCTGACGCCAGACCTCTACACGCTGGCAATGGCGGCGAAACAGATCGGCGGCGATCCATTCGCCATTGCCCTGGTCGAGGCGGCGCGGGAATACCCTTATCAGGAGGGAACAGACGAGCTCGACACAGTGGCACTGGGAGTCGACCAGGCCACGTTCGGCGACGACGGTCCGGTAACCATGAAGAACCGCCTTTCGGAAACGGCCCAGGTTTGGCGCACGTTGAACCTCAAACCGGAACCGGACAAACTGAAGAAACAGGACTACCGTTACCGGTGGAATCCCTACGGCCAGTGCTCGTGGCCGCCGGAAGACGAGAAGATCGAAAACCTCAACTCGCACATCCGCGAACAGACCCGTCACCTGCTGGCGCACGACCTGGCGCGCACCGAAAAATTCACCACCTCGGTGAAGGACGGCATCGATCTGCGCGACACGCTCCGCAACTGGCACACAGGTGATATTTACGTGAAAGAAATTCCACCTTCCCGCGGCAACGTGGAGGTGGTGGTGATGCTGTTCGAGATGGAACCGCAACCGGACCGTTATGACTGGCGGCAGACCTGGTACGCCGAGCACGAGAACGAATCGACGCTGTGCTTCTTCGCCACCAACTACATGGACAATCTGATCGGTCCGGGTATCGGAGAGGCGACCTATGGTGGATGCATGCTGATTTATCCGCCGCGGCCCATCCCCAACGTCTGGGAGGACCCGCGTTTTTCAATGGGAGAGACGTTGGAGGAGAGACTGCTGGAAGCGGCGTTGTTTCATTCCCAGGAACGGCACGTGGCGGTGGTCTCGCCGGGCACTCCGCCCGCTTCGTGGAGACGCATGGCGCGTCACTACAAAAAGCGCCTCATCCACCTGCCACTCAAACGCCTGTCGGTGCAGACCGTTGAACGCGTGCGCCGTTTCCATGTGTTGAATGGAAAACACATCCGTTCCTACGCCACCCGCTTCATTCAGGAACTGTGAAGCGGCGCGGACGCCCAAGTCCGCATATGGTACGCACAATCCCAGAACATCCATTCCAACTGCGTTGATTTGAGAAACGCCTCCATCATCGCTTCGCGGGTGGATGCATTCACCCCTTTCGCAACGCGGTCGGTGAGGTCGATGGCCTGATCCACCACGGCGCTGAACTCCGGGCTCGAATACATGTCGATCCAGTTCTGGTAGGTGTTGTTGGGTTTGGCGTTTTTATGAATGTGCAGTCCCACCTCGCGGTAAATCCAGAAGCAGGGAAGAAGCGCCGCGATGCCGACTTCATAGCTGTCGTGCATTGCGGTGGACAGCAGGAATTTCGTGTAGGTGAAGCACCCCGGTTCCCGTTCGGCATCGAGTATTATTTTGAAGAAGTCGAAATAAAATTGATGCAATGACCGCTCGGCAACGATCGCGCCTTTCGAGAAATCGAGGAGGAGCACGATGTCGTCAGGCGTCGGGGCTTTCGATGCGGCGATGGCCAGGGCGCGGGCGAAGTCTTCCAGGTACAGCGAATCCTGTTTCATGTAAAACTGGAAGCGTTCTTCATTAAGCGTGCCCTCCCCCAACTCTTTATTGAAAGGATGATCGAGGATGTCCCGGTATATGCCGGTTATGGAAGCCCAGGCGTCTTGGGTGAATGACATGGGGTCTCCTTCAGGTTAAAGCTGCGAATTCCACAATTTAAAAAAATGCGCTACCGGTCCCTTGCCGTGACCCAGCCGGTACCGTGCCCCTTCTTCCAGTGCACTGGAGATATATTCCTTGGCGTGACGCACGGCGTCGCCCAAAGACTCTCCCCGCGCCAGGCACGCCGCAATGGCCGATGAAAACGTGCACCCGGTGCCGTGAACGTTGTGCGTGCCCACGTGCTTGTGGTTCAACCATTGAACGGTTTCGTTTGCATCCGCGTTGAAAAGGAAACAGTCGTTATTGTCCGTCGTCACCGGCGGGCCGCCCTTCACAACCACGGCTTTGGGACCCATCTGCACCAGTCGGCGCGCGGCCTGCTCCATATCGTCACCGGTGTCGATTCCAACCTCCAGCAACGTTTCGGCCTCCCTGAGGTTTGGTGTCAGTACCGTGGCCAGTGGGAGCAGTTCCGACTTCAACGCCGCGACCGCCTCTTCGCGGATCAGGCGGTCTCCGCTTTTGGCGAACATGACAGGGTCGAGCACCACATTTTTCACATTGAACTGTTTCAGCCCTTTAGCAACCTCATGAATGGTGTCGGGATTGTGCAGCATGCCGATCTTCACCGCGTCGGCGCCAATGTCCCCCAGCACTGCATCCAACTGCTGGCGCACGAACTCGGCGGGCACATCGTGAATGCCGGTGACGCCCTGAGTGTTCTGCGCCGTAAGCGCCGTGAGAACGGACATGCCGTAACAGCCGAGCGCCGAAAACGTTTTGAGGTCGGCCTGAATGCCCGCCCCGCCGCCGCTGTCCGACCCGGCGATGGTGAGCGCGCGAATGTATTGGGAAGAATCCGGTTTCATGATGTTAATCGAATATCCATTCAGAAAACGAGAGCGATGTTCTCGATAAACCGCACCACGCCCGTTCATGGGGTCCCTATTGTGCTCGAAAATGCCTGCCCGCGCAATCCATTTATGGCTTGAGTTTGCCCCATAAATATTTGATAATAAAACCCTTAACGGGTCATTGGGAAGCATGGACGCGCTTTGCGAAAGGCTTCCCGGGCCTTCCCTCGTGACTTCAAACCTTCCTGTGCATGGATAAAAACGAAAAAGTCAGCCGGGCGGCAGGCACGGTGGGTGGTATGACCCTGGCTTCCCGGCTGTTCGGGTTTCTGCGTGACGTGGTCATCGGCTGGAGTTTCGGTGCGTCGGCCGCGGCGGATGCTTTCTTCGTCGCCTTTCGCATTCCCAACATTCAACGCCGCATTCTGGGAGAAGGCGCGGTGAGCGCCGCCATGATTCCCGTTTACGGGGAGTACGTCAATACGCGGAGCAAAGAAGACACCCGGCGCTTCGCCTCCAACCTGTTTAACATCCAGACCGTGGTGCTGGTGCTGGTCACCCTCGGCATCATTGCCCTCGCCCCGTTCGTCATCACCATCTTCGCGCCGGGGTTCCTCGATGAACCCGGCAAGTTCGAGCTCACCGTTTCCCTCACCCGCTGGATGGGACCGTTTCTGATCTTCATCGGGCTCAGCGCCTTCTGCATGGGCCTGCTCAACACGCACGGCAATTTCGCCCTGCCCGCCGTCGCGCCGGTGATCCTGAACATCGGCATGATCGTCGGGGCGCTGTTCATCTCGCCATACATGGAACAACCGATCATGGGCCTCGCGCTGGGCGTGCTCCTCGGTGCATTCCTGCAGTTGATGGTGCAGTTGCCGCGTACCTTCCAAAGCGGGCTGAAACTGTCGGCGGTGCTCGACTGGAAAGACCCCGGCATCATCAAAGTGGCTAAGCTGCTCGGACCCGCCATCATCGCGTTTGGTGTGTATGAAGTGAGCCTGTTGATCGAGACCCTGCTGGCGTCGCTGTTGCCGGGCGGTTCGATCTCTTACCTCTATTACGCCAACCGGCTGGTGCAGTTGCCGCTGGGCGTGTTCGGTGTGGCGCTCGGCATCGCCATCCTGCCGACCCTGACCGAACAGGCGTCGAAGCAGGAGTTCACCGAGCTGCGCGGCACGTTGAACTTCGGCATTCGCTGGATTTTGTTCATCACCATACCCGCGACGGTGGGACTCGCGGTACTCAGTTTTCCCATCATCCAGACCCTGTGGGAGCGTGGCGAGTTCATCCGCGCCACCACCGAAGGCACGCAGTATGCGCTCATCTTCTACGCCGTCGGCCTGTGCGCTTTCTGCGGCATGAAAATTCTGGTCTCTGCCTTCTACTCGTTGCAGGACACGAAAACCCCGATGCGCATCGGCATCTACACCATGATTTTAAACGTAGGGCTGGCGGTGGCACTGATGGGTCCGTTGAAACACGGTGGGCTGGCACTGGCGACGTCGCTGTCCTCCATCGCCAACGCGGCCGTGCTGGTGTACCTGCTCAAAAAAAGGCTGGGGCGGCTGGGCGGACGCAAGATCGTCGCCTCCATCCTGCGTTTCTCGTTCGCCTCGACGCTGATGGGCGTGGCCGTGTATTACCTCAACGCCTGGCTGTTCGTGCCCACCGACAGCCTGATCGTGCGGCTGACTGTGCTGGTGGGTGAAGTGCTCTTCGGGGCGGCGCTCTATGCGGGTATCGCCTCGGCGATGAAAATCGAGGAATGGCATTTCCTGGTGAAGCTCGTCAAAACCCGAAAGGCGGCGAAAGCCCGGCCCGACACCCTGCCTGAAGACCTGCCCTGACACCTTGCCCTTGTATTGCCCGATTCTTTCCCTATAATGTGGCCTCCACGAAACCTAAAAAGGAGTTTACAATGCTGGCCTGCCTGGACCTGGAAGGGGTGCTGATCCCGGAAATCTGGATTGCGTTTGCCGAGAAAACCGGCATCGAGAAACTGCGCCTCACCACCCGCGACATCCCCGACTACGACGAGTTGATGCAGGGTCGCCTGAAAATCCTCGACGAAAACAACCTGAAGCTGGACGACATCCAGAGCGTGATCGGTACGCTGAAACCTCTGGACGGGGCTAAGGAGTTCCTGGACTGGCTGAAGTCCGAGTTCCAGGTGATCATCCTCTCCGATACCTTTTACCAGTTCGCCGGGCCCCTGATGGCTCAACTGGATTACCCCACCCTGTTCTGCCACGAGCTTGTGGTGGAGGACGATGGACGCATCGCCGATTACCGGCTGCGCCAGCCCGATGGCAAGACCAAGGCTGTAGCCGCGCTCAAAAACCTGAACTTCAAGGTCATCGCTTCCGGTGACTCGTACAATGACACGGGGATGTTGAAAGAAGCACACGCCGGGATTTTCTTCAAACCGCCGGAGAGCATCACTCACGAGTTTCCGCAGTTTCCTGTGACCCACACGTTCGAGGAATTGAAGAAGGCGTTCATTGAAACACGTGCACGCCTCAATCAGGGGTGTTGATGCGGGTCACTCGACGCGGGCGGAAAGCAGGTCGGTGGAAATCCATCCTGCTTTTCCGTTAAAATCCACTTTGCTCCAGTCGTCGTTCTTTTCCGTGACAACGATTTTCTCACCTTTCGTCACCACGGTGATGACGCCGCTGTCGGTATTGGGCTGCTCGCGCACATTGGCGCGGTCCACGCGCACGTAGTGGATGATTTTGAGATCGGCATCCTGCGGCCGGTCCTCTGGTGCAACCACCTCTTCCCCGCCTTCGGGGATGTCGTTGTTCCAGGACACCCCGGCCTTGAGAGCGATGATACCGCCGAACACAAGCAGGATGAGGGCAATGGCCACCACCGCTTTGGACAGAGGCAGGCCTCCTTCCGGTATCGCAGGCGGCGGCGTGGGCGGTTTGCAATTCGGGCAGAAAACCGCATTCGGCGGCAGGGGTTTCTGGCAGACCACGCAGTATTCGGTGATGTTCGCCTGGTTTTCTTCCATTGCTTTCAGCGACGGGTCTGGTTGCTCTCCAGCTTGTAGATTGCCGTGTACTTTTCCTGAAGGTAGGTGATGAACGGTTCCGGACTGAAGGGTTTTCCCGTCACCTGCTTGAGCAGGGTGTCTGTATCGTAGAGCTTGCCCTTGGAGTGAATGTTGCGATTCAGCCAGTCTTTGATCACCCGAAAGTTGCCATTTCGGACATGGTCGCGAATATCCGGCACCTCACGTTCGAGCGCCCTGTAGAACTGGCAGGCCATCATCGCCCCCAGTGTATATGACGGGAAATAACCGAACGCCCCGCCGCTCCAGTGCACATCCTGAAGCACACCTTCACGGTCGGTGGGCGGACGTATGCCGAGGTACGCTTCCATCTTGTCGTTCCAGATCCCAGGCAGGTCCTTCACCGACATCGAGCCGTCGAAAAGCCCTCTTTCAATTTCATACCGCAGGATCACATGCATGGGATACGTCACCTCGTCGGCTTCGACGCGGATGAACGACGGCTGGCTCACATTGATGGCCTCGTACGCGGTATGCGGATCGACACCACGAAACGATTCCGGAAACGTTTCAGCCAGCAGGCCGCAGTAACGGTCGATGAACGCCTCCTGCTGGGCGATCATGCGCTCCCAGAAAAGGGATTGCGATTCGTGCACTCCGGTGGTCAACGCTTCAGACACCGGCAGGGCCTTCTGGTCCTGCATACGGCCCTGCTCGTAAAGCGCATGACCCGTTTCATGAACCGCGGCGTAGAGCGATTCGATGAAATTGTCCTCACGGTAGCGGGTGGTGATTCGCACGTCCGTGCAATCGCCGCCGCCACAGAATGGGTGGACAGAGACATCGACCCGGCCATTGTCAAAATTGAAGCCCATGTCACGGATCACCTGCTGGCCGAGTTCCTTCTGCTTTTCGACGGGAAATGTGCCCTGTAAAAACGACGTGTCCGGCTTGTAGGCACTGTCCTGGATCGCGGCAATGAGTGGTACCAGTTCCCCTTTGAGCCGTTCAAAAATGGGGTCGATGCGTTCCATGGTGAAACCCCGCTCGAACACATCGATGTTCACGTCGTATGCCGGACTATGGGGGTCGATGCACTTCGCCCACTCCTTTTTAAGCTCAACCATTTTCTCGAGAAGTGGGGCGAATTCTTCAAATTTATTATTTTCACGGGCTTTTACCCAGACGTGATGACCCCGGGATCCCAACTCTGCCAACTCCTGCACCAGTTGACGCGGGATTTTGACTTGCTGGTCGTATTCGCGGCGGGTTTCGCGAAGATTGCAGAGTTCGATCTCGTTGAGACCCTCCTGCGGTGTGGCTTCCAGTTGCTCCAGCCATTCCCCGATTTCCGCTGAGGTGAATTTGTCGTGGGCGAGGCCCGCCAGTGTAGCGAGTTGCTGGGCACGGGAGTCCCCACCTCCCGCAGGCATGATGACTTCCTGGTCCCAGTGCAGGATGCCCATGACACTGTGGAGGTCATGAATTTCTTTCAAACGCGCTACTAATTGCCGGTAAACTTCCTGTGATGTCGCTGTCTTATTTTTCGCCATAGTTCGGCTACCCTACCACATTCAAAATATTTTATTAAATTTCTAATTTTAGAATTATAACAAGTCCTCCCTCTGAGACCGACTTGTGAATTCCCTTAAAGAAACCGGATTCTCCACCCACGCCTGTTCGATATTTTTGAAAGGATCGAGGAGCAATCATAAGTGGCTTCCTGCCACGCTGCCATTTCATTTTCGTTAAGTACCCCCTAAGAAATGGAAGTATGTCCGGAGGGTTCCCAGCTCCAGGCATAATTCCGACTGGTAGAAACCCATTCGGTCCAGGGGACAAAGCGTCCGAACGTCCATTGGTAACAAAAATATTAAATGTTAAAAGTCTGATGGTCCCAGGGGCCCACCGCACATCAATCCATGTTTATTTGAGACACCAGGACACCACTATAGGTTTAATTTAACAGGCTTTTTTCCGTTTTTGATAGAATTCGCCTTTCCGGTTAATTCGTTGACAATTCAATGAGTTAATCATAATATTGATAATAATTCTCATTTTAATTTTTTTAGATATGCGGACACTCCGGAATTGTATCGAAACCCTTTTTCTCTCCTGATTTGATGAAAAAACGAACTTCGGACCACAAAAAGAATTTCTGCCTTCTTTCATGGACCCTTTATGGCCTACTCCTTGCGGCTTTGATTTTTCCCGCCACCGGGCTGGCACAGGCGGACACCGCCGCGGTGCAATCCAAAATCAAAAAAGTCATCATGATGATGAACATCGTGGACAAGGAGTATACGGAAGGCATCGCCAATGGTCAGGTGATCAATGCCGCTGAGTACGAGGAGAGCAAGGTGTTCCTTGACCAGGCATTCGAGCGGTTTCAATCCGTTTCCGATAAGGCCGCTTCACCCCAGGGGGCGAAAGAAATTGTGACGCAATACCGTTCCCTTAAGCAGGACATCCAGGATAAGAAGGATCCGGCGCAGATTCGTTCCCAGGTACAGACGATCAACTCCGGACTGGTACGTGAGTTTGCAATTCAAATCAGCCAGACCCCTGCCGAACCGGTCGATCTGGCCCGCGGTCAGGAAATCTACATGAGCAACTGCCGCGTCTGTCACGGGGTGACGGGAAAAGGCGACGGACCGGTGGCACACCAGCTGGAACCCAGACCCGCCGTACTTGCGGATCCGGCAATCACTGGCGACCAGGAAACCGTTGCTTACGACAATTTTCAGATCATCAATGTCGGCATCGCCAATACCGCCATGGTGGGCTGGGCGGATCAACTTTCCGAACAGGATATCTGGAACGTCACCTACTTCATCCGCACCTTTTCCAACGACAACGTCAATCTGCCGCTGTTAGCCGCAGGCACCGGATCCGGTTCCACAGGAGGCTCCGATCAATATCTCAAAACGTTTGAATCGGTGGAGAAGCTGGTCGAGTCGAGCTGGAAAACGTTCAAGGAAGGTGATGCCAAGTTTGCCTCCGAGCAGGCTTTCGATGCCTACATGACTTACGAAAAAATAGAAGGGGCGCTGGTCACCAAGGATAAGGAGCTGGGACTGCGACTGGAATCAGCGTTTGGACGTTTGCAGGCTGAAATGAAACGCAATGCTCCACGCGACCTTGTAGAAAACCTGGTGAAGGATATAAAGGCGGGGCTCGCCGAAGGCAAAGCGGAGATGACTCAGGACATCGGTTTCACCGGCCTGTTCATTCAGTCGTTTTCCATCATTGTGCGGGAAGGCTTTGAGGCCATCCTCATCATCGCCGCACTCATCACTTTCCTTGTGCGTTCGCGCAACCAGGACAAATTGAAAACCATTTATGTCGGGGTGGGCATCGGCATTGTCGGCAGCTTTATCACCTATTACATTCTGCAGGAAATCCTGAAAATCAGCATGGCCAGCCAGGAGCTTCTGGAGGGCTGGATCATGCTCATTGCCGTGGTGGTTCTGTTTTATGTCAGTTACTGGCTGATCTCGAAAATAGAAACTGCCAAATGGCAAAAATACATCACCCATAAAATGCAGGACGCCGTGAGCACCGGCAGCGCCTGGACGCTGGGGGTGGTGGCGTTCCTCTCCGTGTACCGCGAAGGTTTTGAAACAGTCCTGTTCTACAAAGCCCTGTATATGTACGCCGGGGAAACCACGGGGGGCATCGTTCCGGGGTTTCTTGCCGGATGTGCAGTACTGGCGGTGGTGTTTTTCTTGATCAACAAACTGGGGGTGCGCGTGCCAATCAAGTGGTTCTTCGGCGTGACCAGCGTATTCCTGTATTTCATGGCCTTCGTGTTCATGGGCAAGGGACTGCATGAATTACAGATGGGCGGACAGCTTTCAGCCACCCCGGCGGAGTTTGCGCCAGAAATCTCGGTTCTCGGCATGTATCCCACATGGGAGACCTTCATCGGTCAGATGATCCTGCTCCTCGCTTTCGTCGGTGCGATCGTGTACACCTTCATCATCAAGCAGGAGAAGGCCGCCCGCGAACTGAAAACCAGCACCAACCAATTGCAGAAAAACATCACCAGCGTGCACGATCTGGTCGAGCACATCTCCCATCATGCCAAACGGTGCGAGATTTTCCTGAAAGACACGCGGGACCAGGATTTGAAGGAACTTTCCCAGCATCTCAAGGAGATCGATGAAAAAGTCCATGAATTGTTCGACCAGGTAAAATACTTTGAGAATCAGTTGCAGGACGAATACGATCGGATTTCCCAGCCCATCGGTGCCAAGGAGAAGGGACTGCATTGAGATTTCAGTCATTCAAAACCTCGCGTAATTTCCATAAGTGGACGGGGTTCGTCTGCGCCATTTTTTTTCTGATGCTGGCTGTGAGCGGCATCCTGCTAATGCATCGCGACAGCCTGGAACTGGACAAGATCGAAATCCAGGCCAGGTACCTGCCCGACAAATATTTCAAAATGATCGGCGAAGGGTTTGCCCTGCAAACGCTGGCCCTGAACCCTAAAAACCCTTCCATCATGTTCGTCGGCACGCAAAACGGATTGTTCCGTTCCAGGGACCGCGGAGGCAGTTGGGCGCAACTGCACGAAGGCATGCGCAATCAGAATGTGAGAGCGATCGCCATTCATCCCATCATGCCGCAGCTTGTTTTTGCCGCCACCGAGCGGGGCATTTACGTATCCGAAACCGGCGGGGATTTCTGGGGCGGGTGGATTGAAGAATCGTCCGGGCTGCGCAACATCGACGTGCGTGACCTGAAATTCGACCCCAACGATCCCGAAGTGCTGTACGCAGCCACCGCAGACGGCGTATACAAATCCAATGACGAAGGGGACATGTGGCAGGCATCCTTCAAGCCTGAGAAGAAAGACGGCAGGGAGAGCGTGCGGTTCATTCACTTCTCGTCGAAGGGAAAAACAATTTACATCGGCACCGATTCCGGCATCTTCCGAAGTCAGAACAAAGGGGAAACCTGGACACGCCAATGGGACACCGCCCTGCCCTCTCGTTTGAAATCGCTGGTCTCGCTGGACACCGAGCCGGAATTCCTTTACGCCGGGTTCGAAACCGGGCTGTACAAATCCTTCAACCACGGGATTCACTGGATTCATGACAGCAACCTGAATACCGCCTTCGTGCATGGTTTGTTTGTGAACCCCCGGCAGACCACGGTGTTGTATGCTGCCACGCGGGAAAGCCTGTACCGTTCCGCCGATGGAGGCGACCACTGGCAGGTCCAGTCGATTGACGGCGACGATGAAATCGGTCTCGACTTCATCAGCATACAGTTTCCATCGGATATGAAAACACCGATGATGCTGGCGGCAAGCCGCACGCAGGTGCTGTTGTCTCTGGACGGGGGCAAAAACTGGAAAAGCACCGGCCTCGCTGAAATTCTGAGTGAAAAAACGGGCACGCACCTCACCATGGACCTGGTGAAGCTGCTCACCGAAATTCACACGGGACGTTTCTTTGGCGATCTGGTTTTTGTCCTGGTGGATGTGTCCACGGTGGGTTTGATCCTTCTCATTTTTTCGGGCATCTCACTTTCCCTTTACCGGAGGAAGGTATCGAAATCGAAAAAACTGAAGGAACGGTTGAAGGAGGAAGCGCAGGAGGTGCCGGTGGATGCGATCCTCGACATTCAGGAGACCGCGGACGACCTTTCCCAGGAAAGCCACCAGATTCACGACATGATCGAGCACATCAATTCCCACCTGGCCAAGTGCCGAACCATCTACATGTCCCGGGAAAAAAAGGAAATCGAGAAGATCGGTCAACACATCGTCGCCATCGACAAAAAGATGCACCACCTGATGGAACGCATTGAGGAAATTGACAAGCTGTCCCAGAGCTGATGTGGGCGGGGAAACCGGACGGCCTCAGTGGATGAAATTCTTGTCGCGGTTGGGGTCGCTCAGGTAACTCAGGTCTCGATGCAGGTCCATTTTCTTGAATTCGTCCCAGTTGTCCCGGAAAAGATTGAACCCGACAAAGTCCAGCGCCTGCATGAGTTCGAGATCATGGATCTTGCGCTCACCCACCTCGGCCTGCGCCTCCCGGATCACCTCTTCCAAGCCCTCACAGATTTTTGCAAACAGCTCTTCGTCTTCCCAGTTCGAAGCATGCTTTAAAAAATCAAAGCTCATGGGTGTCCTCCAATAACGGGTGAATTCAGTTACCTGAATCAATTTTATTCAAAAATGCAGTCACTTCAAACAAAATTTCTTTCAAATCGTTCTCGATCGCCGCATGGTCATTTTCAACCATTCTTTTCGTTGAAAAAACCGAGGCTCCCACGGCCACCGCAGCGGCTCCATTTTCGAAAAATTGACTGACATTGGATGCGCGAACGCCCCCCACCGCCATCAGTTGAATGTCATCGAACGGCCCTGTGATCTCGCGAAAATACTGGGGGCCCACGATCGAGGAGGGAAATACCTTGACCATGAAGGCACCCGACTCCCAGGCAGAGTGAATTTCCGTGGGGGTGAATGCGCCGGGAAAATGCGGGATTTCCTGTTCCCGGCAAAAACGGGCCACATCGGCAGAAGCGGTTGGACTGACCAGAAACCGCGCCCCGGCAGAGAGGGCGGTCTCGGCTTCAGGTTGAGTGAGCACCGTGCCTGCCCCCAGGCACAAACGATCCGAAAACCCCTGATCGGCCAGTTTGATAAGCGATACCGCACCGGGCGTGTTCAGGGTGATTTCAATGAATTCGACTCCTGAACGGACCACCGCTTCCAACACACCGGGAAGCTGGCTTTCCGTGATTCCCCGAATGATTCCCAACACCGGTTTTCGGGCAAACCGCTCCGGATCAAACACCTTGCCGGGCATGGTTCACACGTTGGATTCGTTGATCAGCTTTTCGTAAAACTCGAGAAAATCGTCCCGTTTGTCGGAATTCAACAGCGCCATGGCAAAGCGCGGATGCACGTCCAGCACACCGGTAATCATATAAGGGATGTAGTAGCCCCATTCGATCTGCTGGCTGATCTTGACGAAATCGGAACCGATGACTTCGAGGATGGGTCGAAGATCGAATTTCGGGTTTTTGAGGAAGCCCAGCAACAACTCCAGCGGACAGTTGCCGGCGGCCCGGCCGATGCCGTAAATCGTTCCATCAAGATAATTGACGTTGTTGATGATGGCCTCAATGGTGTTGGCGAACGCCAGTTGCTGGTTGTTGTGGGCGTGGATACCGATTTCCTTGCTCGGACAGAGACTTTTGTATTTTTTGGCAAGGTAGGCGATCTGCTCGGAATACAGCGCACCGAAACTGTCCACCAGATAAATCACGCGGGTGGAGCATTCCTTTTCCAACTGTTCCAGGGCCTCATCCAGTTCACGTTCGCGGGCGTGGGATACGGCCATGATGTTGATTGTCGTTTCGTATCCCTTGCCTTCCAGGTGGTTGACCAGATCGATGGCCTTGTCGATGTCCTTGACGTAGCTCGCCACCCGCATCATATCGAGGTAGCTTTCCCCCTTGGGAACGATGGATTCCGGGTCAACACGACCGATGTCCACCATGGCGGAAAGTTTGGCTTTCTTTTCAATGCCATCAACGACGGCCTCCAGGTCCTTTTCCGTACAGAATTTCATGGGACCGTATTCGTTGCGGTTGAACTGGTTTTCATCGGCTTTGTAACCCAGTTCGATATAATCCACCCCTGCTTCGTTGGCGGCCTGGTACACCTTGCGAACCAGTTCGTTGCTGAATTGATGATTGTTCATCAATCCGCCATCACGAATGGTGCAATCGAGAACTTTAATTTCAGGACGATACATGCCAGACTCACTCCGGTAACAAAATCAGACCAGTGGGTCCGATGAATTGATAGTTGGTTTAAAACTAATTGAATTTGCAGATTATATTTTTCTACCCCGGCCCAGTCAATCAGATTATCCAAAAAGTTGGGGGGAACCCGGTATTTTTGATTTTTCTTGAACATGCGGTCTAAATACCTGTTTAATAGAGGGCCTCGGGCCAGACAACGGCCCTGAATGAATAACTTCTTAAAATTCAGGGGGATAATATGAATTACTGGCTGGTCAAGCAGGAACCTTCCGCTTACAGCTGGGAGCAGTTTGTCAAAGATGGCGGGACCTTCTGGGACGGAGTGCGCAATTACCAGGCCCGGAACAATTTGCAGGCCATGAAAAAAGGCGACCTGGTCCTCTTCTACCACAGTGTTGTGGGGAAGGAAATCATGGGTATCGCCAAAGTGACCAAAGAAGCCTACCCAGACCCCACTTCGGACGATTCCAACTGGGTTGTGGTGGATCTCAAGCCGGCCAAAGCATTCAACAAACCCGTCACACTGGAGGAAATCAAAGCCAGTTCAAAATTAAAAGACATCGCACTCATCAAACAATCCCGACTCTCGGTAATGCCTCTCAAAGAGGTGGAATTCAAAACCCTTCTTAAAATGGGTGACACCCCTTATTCCGGCGCTTGATCCGTCCTCTGTTCCCCTAAGTAAAAAGGGCGTTGACTTGCGGGGTGGGCTGGGATTTAATTACTTACATTCTGGAGCTTTGTCCACCGCAGTCCGGGCAAGATGAAGAGGTGCCTGCCATCAAACCGGGGTCTCAATACATGCTCCACACCTTTTTAAAATCCGCCACCCTCGTGGTTTGCCTGACATTGCTCCTTCCGGCTGAAGGCAGCACTGTGGAGGACAAGGTCGCCGCCTGCCTCTCACACGTCACGCCCCTTCAGAAAAAAAAGGAGTTTGTCATCGACCTCGGGGGAATGTGGTCCCTGTTCGAGCGGTCTCCCGATTTGAGAATGGAATCCAGCCAGGCGGTACAGTTGGAATCCAAGATCAACGAATTGATCTTTATCAGCAATTACCTCTGCCAGACACTGGACGGGGTGCCGCCCAACGACCTGGCTAAATACGTCACCAACAACATCGAGGAAAAAGGCAAGAATGTATTCCGGAAAGAACTCCGGGTCCTCGGAATCAGCCACGGAGAAATCGACGAATGGTTTGCATTTGCGGATTTCTCCTATAAACATCTGAGCCGAAAACTCATTTTGAAATCCGTAAAAGAATCCATCCACCGTGCAGGGGATTATCTGCTTCGATACAAGGAGCTCGCCATCCAAATCGACCAGGCCCCGCGCAAAGATCATTTGCAACAGGCCGCCAGATTGAAGGATGAGATCGACAAACTGGAAATCGATGACGCCAACCTCTCCCTCGGGTTGTGGGAGATCCACCAGGTGCCGCGATGGGATATTGACGGCAGCGTCGGCGGTTCCTGATCCTCGCATACACAAAGCCAATCCGAAACAATCGAAACCAAAGGAGAGCCATGGGAAACTATCTCGTTATAGGTGGAACCGGTGTCATGGGGCAGGCCGCTATCGAAGCAGTGCGGGAGACACAAGGCAAGGACGCCCGCATCATAGCAAACTGGTTTGGAAAGGAAGACACCGGAATTCAGATCGAAGGTGCCGATGAAACGGTGTTTGGAGATATCACCGACCCCCAGTGCCGTCAAAAACTGAAGGAGCTGGGAGGGGGAAGATACGAATACCTTTTTTATGCCACTGCATTGGGAGCCGTTGGTTTCGCCATCCGTGAAACCACACCGGAGCAGATTAAGGAGTCCAACCGTGTTTCTTTCGATCCCATGGTGGCTCTCGAGCAGGAAATGGACATCGGCACCGTGGTGAGCTACTCCACTTTTTACACCACCCGGCACCAACTCGGGAGTTACGGGGCCATGGGGTATTCCAAGGAAGCGCTGGAGAAATGGACGTTCGAGCCGGGCAAATCCAAACGCGCCTGCATCCGGGCCGGGCTGTTCGAATCATCCTCTTCCCGTGGCATCAAATTGCTATTACGGAAAACCGCAAAGGACCTGAGTAAGCTGAGAGACCCCCTGATCCGTGGATACTTCGAGGGCGTGAGCACCAAGGATGGCGTGGATAATTACCTGAATGGAATCATGCAGGAAGAAAAAGAGTTGTTCGGCGACAGCCCCACCCGGCCGGAGAATCTGAAAGCGGCTCACCTGGAATTGTTCAAGGCTTCTCCACCGGTATTCGTTAATGTATGCGGGGCCAAAATCTGGCTCACTCACGAGCCTCTGCTGTTGCAGAAACACATGTAAAAAGAAAAACCCGCGCCTTGGCGCGGGCCTTTCCTTTCATATCCAATCTTGGATGAGACGCGGGGAGCGGGCCCTCAAACAGCCCGGAGAGAAATCCCTCCCCTATTTTTTTTTCGGAACATACCATCCGGTGCGCATGTAGGAGTCGTTCATCTTGACATGTTCATCAAGGCTTTCCACATCCTTGGACCGGGTTTCCGGCTCGTGTTCCTTATCGAATTTTTTGAGAACGCTTTCCCTGGTTTTGTCAGACAAAAGCGTCGCCCGTTTGGTCCGCACCCGTCCGGATTTGCGTTTGCGGATTTCTTTAAGCCTTTTTGCCTCGTCACGCGACATTCCGCCTATAACCATTTATCTTCAAAGCCTCTAAAGGAATTAAGAGTGTGTTAGACTAAAGCCTTATGCACAATATTTTACCAGAAACCCATGCCTGTCGATAACTTAAAAGAACTCCTGCAAAATCCGGAAACACCGCCGGAACACCTGCTTGAAACGGTCAACGAGATTGACCATTTCGAGATTGCGCGGCTGTTGCACCAGTTGACGGATGAAGAAAAAGTCAAAATTTTTCAACTACTTGACGATGACATCAAAAAGCAGGAGGTGCTTTACGAAACGGATACGGAAAGCCGCGGTATTTTAATTGAGGAATTGGGCCACGAAAACATGGCGCAGTTCCTGGAGGCCATGCCGAAGGACGAGGCGGTCGATATTCTCCAGGAGGCGGGACCCGAGGTCCAGGAAAAGATCCTGGAGCAGATGGTACCCGACGAGGCCCAGACTCTCAAAAACCTGCTCAGCTATAAAGAAGAAACCGCCGGTGGCCTGATGAGCCCCAATTTCAACCAGGTCCTTCCCCACGAACTTGCCGGTGACATTCTGATGAATTTCCTGCGTCACAACAAACAGGAGTACGGCACCAACTTTTACGTGGTGAATGATTCCCGCGAATTGATGGGGACGTTCACCCTGCGGGACCTTCTGAACGCGCCTCCCAAAGCCATGGCCACCGACATCGTCTGGGAACACACGCCTCACGTGAACCTCGATGACTCCTGCGAAATGGTCGCCAACGAGATGGATCATGAACACATCAGCACCATCCCCGTAGTGGATGAGCAAAACGTCCTGCACGGTATCATTAGCTTTGACGACGTATTGCGCGGCCTTAAGAATATGGCAAGCGAAGACATCTACACCATGGTTGGCGCCTCAGCCAAAGTCGATGCGTTTGCGCAGACCACCCGATCCAAACTTGCGGCCAG
This sequence comes from Nitrospina sp. P1_D6, assembly GCF_052156615.1. Lineage (NCBI taxonomy): Bacteria > Pseudomonadati > Nitrospinota > Nitrospinia > Nitrospinales > Nitrospinaceae > Nitrospina > Nitrospina sp. P1_D6. The sequence goes on from NZ_JBQKUN010000001.1 coordinate 476,284, forward strand.
GGCCCCCTGGCTGCTGACCACTTTTGTCGGCGGTATGGTGAGCGCCTACATCCTGAAGATGTTCGAGTTCACGCTGAACGAATTTTCAATGGTCCTGTTTTTTATTCCGTTTGTGCTGGGGCTGGCGGGGAATGTGGGGCTGCAGGGGGCAACGGTGATCGTCCGTGGACTGGCTACGGGTGATATCCAGGACGACAACCTGAAAAGCGTTATTCGCAGTGAAGTGAAAGTCGGAATGTGCCACGGGCTGATCTTCGGGATGGTATGTGGCTTGATCATAATGACCATTGCCAAAACCTTCCTTGGCTCCAACCCCATGCTCGGGCTCACCGTGGGCCTGGGAATCGTACTGGCGGTTTCCATGGCCGCCTTCATCGGGTCGCTGACGCCATGGGTTTTTAAAAAGCTGGATATCGACCCCGCCATCAGCACCGGACCGGTAGTGACCACAATCAACGATATAGCCGGGCTGTTCATCTATCTCATGACCACTTCCCTGCTCTTTTCTCTGATTTAAACCGGTTCCGGGCTAATCCTATTCACCCTCTTCTTCCTCGATTTCAATGATTGGGGTGTCTACTTCCACGTACTCCCCTTCACCTACATAAATTTCTTTAATGGTTCCGGTATATTCAGATATCAGGGTAAAATAACCCTCGGCGACGATTTCCGCTACAGGCATTCCCTTCTTGATGGTATCGCCAATGTCCACCAGGAATTCATCAACTTTGCCTGAAGTCATCGTCGGATACATAGCGGCCATGGTGATGTAAGCCATTTCGGTCCTCCTGTTGTATCATGCACGCATTGATTTATTAATGGGAGCAATGCAAGTATAATGAATGCAGATTCAAACCAAGCAAACGGGATATGGATAAAATCAAACTGAAAGTGGGAGACCACCTGTACGAACCGCTGTCGCGTAATAACGGTGAAGTCCGAGAGATTATTAGCCATCCGGACGGCAAGCTGGTACGCGTCCGTTGGCGGGTCGACGACTTCCCTCCTCACGACACAGAGCACTTTCACAAGAAACTGCTTAGAAGCATCCGCAACGGGGAAATCCAGTACCGGTCTGTGGAAAACCCCTGACCTGCCAAATCTGCGTTAGAAGTTCCCTACTGACGGTAAACCGTGTGCGAAGGGCGGCCTGCCAGAATATTTTCCTTCCCCCAGTTGACCACACCTGCAAACTTGTCACTGTTCAGAAATGCATTGTAGGCATCTTCGGAATTCCAGTCGGAGACGATCAGGTACTGTTGGGGATCGTTTACATCCTTATATAAAGATGTCTTGGTGTGCCCATCCATTTCAGCCATTACCTTGAGGACATTATTGAATGCATTTTCAAATGTTTCTTCTTTGCCGTTGATCACTTTGTAATTCATGCCAACCGTTACCATATCATCCCCCAAAAGTTTTAAGATCGGTAAAAAACAAATCTAATTTCAAGAATTCACGAGGCCCGCACAATACTCAACATCCGGGCCTGGTCCTTTAAATACACATCCCTCAACGGAAGCATTTTTCATGCCCCACTTTCCTTGAATTCAGGGTTCAGGTGCTCCAGTGCATTACGCGCAGCGGCCTGCTCCGCTTCTTTTTTACTCCGTCCGGTTCCCCGTCCCTGTTCTTCACCATTGGTCCGCACAACCACCTCGAATTGCTTTTCGTGGTCCGGCCCGGTTTCTTTAACCACTTTATAAAACGGGATGCAGTTGAGGGTATTCTGCGAGAAGTGCTGGAGTTCGCTTTTGAAGTCCCGGAAACGGCTCGTTTTGGCGTATTGCGCGATTTCTTTTTTTAACCTGGGAAGGAATACGTCATAAGCAGTTTCCAGGTTACTGTCGAAATAGACGGCCCCCGCCACGGCCTCAAACGCATTTGCCAGAATAGAATTCTTATCCCGCCCCCCGGTGAGATCTTCTCCCCGGCCGAGTAGAAGATAATCCCCCAGACAGATATCACGTGCCAGGCCTGCAAGGCAGGCTTCGTTGACCACCGCCGCACGTATCTTGGAAAGCAGACCTTCTGAAAAGTCCTGGAAAGTTTTCACCATGTAATGGCTGACCACGACATCCAGAACAGAGTCCCCCATGAACTCAAACCGCTCATTGTTCTTAATGGCTTCGGATTTTTCGTTGACGTAGGATTTGTGGGTGAGGGCTTTGTTTAAGAGCAGGATATCCTTAAAAGTGTACCCCAGATTCTTCTGGAGTTGTGCCAGCTCATCGATTCGTTCCTTCGACAGCATGAGGCTAACCGTGTTTCATCAGTCCGTCGGTTGTTTGAAAATCACCACACCGTTGGTTCCGCCGAAGCCGAAGGAGTTTGAAAGAGCCGCCCGGACTTTGGTTTCCCGAGCGGTGTTGGGAACATAATCGAGATCGCAATCCGGATCCGGCGTTGTGTAATTGATAGTGGGTGGAATGACACCATGGTGCATGGCCAGCACGCTGTAGATCGCTTCCACCCCGCCCGCAGCTCCAAGCAGATGCCCGGTCATGGATTTGGTGGAACTGACCTGCAATTTATACGCGTGGTCCTTGAATACCGATTTGATCGCGGTCGTTTCAGTGAAATCCGCTCCCGTGGAGGTACCGTGAGCATTGATGTAATCCACCTCTTCCGGATTCATCTTTGCATCCTCCAATGCCAACTCCATGCATTTGGCGGCACCTTCTCCATCTTTCGAAGGCGCGGTCATATGATACGCATCGCTGTTGAGGGCGTATCCGGCAACTTCGGCATAAATTCGGGCACCGCGTTTCTTTGCGGATTCCATTTCTTCAAGAATCAACACACCACATCCTTCACCCATGACAAACCCGTCGCGGTCCTTATCGAACGGACGGCTCGCTCCCTGGGGGTCATCATTTCGTGTCGACAGCGCCTTGGCTGCGGCAAACCCGCCGATGGCGAGGGGAGTGACGACCGACTCCGAACCGCCTGCGATCATGGCGTCGACCACCCCGTCGCGAATCATCTTGAACGCGTCGCCAATGGCATGCGTTCCGCTGGCGCAGGCCGTCACCACACAGGTATTGGGTCCCTTTGTGCCAAAGATGATGGAAATCTGACCCGATGCCATATTGGGAATGAGCATCGGAATAAAGAACGGCGTGATTTTTCGAACTCCCTTGTTCTGATAGACCTCGTGGTATTTCTCGATGGCTGGAAGACCGCCCAGACCGACGCCGATCAATGTGCCGACACGGTCCGCGTTGGCTTCGGTGATTTCGAGGCCGGAGTCTTTCAGCGCAAACCGGCAGCAGGCGACCGCATAATGGATAAACGTATCCATCTTTTTGATCTCTTTGGGTTCGATGTGGTCCGCAGGATCGAAACCCTCCACCTCTCCGGCAATGCGCACTGGGAAATCCTGGGCGTTGAACCGGGTGATGTAGTCGATGCCGGATTTCCCCCGACAGACCGCATCCCAGTTGGCATCAACGCCGATTCCCAGCGGAGACAGCATTCCAAGGCCTGTAACAACAACACGACGGGTCATATCAAAAGGGAGTTAGTTGGTGTGGTTGTTGATATAATCGATGGCGTTTTGTACCGTGGCGATTTTCTCGGCTTCCTCATCCGGGATTTCAATGTCGAACGCTTCCTCGAACGCCATAACCAGTTCCACCGTATCCAGTGAGTCCGCACCGAGGTCATCGATAAAAGATGCGGAGCTATTCACCTGATTTTCATCCACATTCAGTTGTTCTACGATAATTTCCTTTACCTTTTGTTCTACTGACATATTTTGAGACTCCTCAAAGATGTTACATTAACATCCCACCATTAACATTGATGACCTGACCGGTGATATAACGAGCCCGGTCGGATACAAGGAACGCAACACTGTCCGCAATATCCTGCGGCTGGCCGAGACGCGCCATGGGGATCTGCCCGATCAACTGCTCGCGCACATCCTCTTTCAACTGGCGTGTCATATCGGTATCGATGAAACCCGGCGCAATGGCATTGACGCGGATACCCCGGCTCGCCACTTCGCGGGCAGTGGTTTTGGTCAACCCGATCAGGCCGGCTTTGGATGCGGAATAATTGGCCTGTCCCAGATTACCCATCACCCCGACGATGGACGCGACATTGACAATCGCCCCGTCCTTTTGTTTGATCATTTGTTTGACTGCCTGCTGAGTGCAGAGGAAAGAGCCCTTGAGGTTGATGGAAAGAACCAGATCCCAGTCCTCCTCTTTCATGCGCATCAACAACCCATCGCGGGTGATCCCGGCGTTGTTGACCAAAATATCCAACAGTTTAAATTCTTTGGAGATAGAGTCAAAAACTTTTTGAACCTCTTCAGCGGAAGCCACATTGAGCCCTGCGGCGGAAGCGGATCCACCGTTTTTGCAGATAGTTTCGGCGGCCTGTTCGGCGCCGTCCTTGTTGACATCCGCCAGCACCACATGGGCCCCCATATTGGCAAGCATCTCACCGACCACCTGACCGATTCCGCGCGCGCCACCGGTGACCAGCGCCACCTTGTCTTTGAGTTCCATATCCATTCCGTTTGAAAGTTATTTCAATTCGGCCACGGTTTTGGCCAGCGACTCCTCATCACCCACCTGGTAACAGCGGATGTCCTTGCTGAACCGCTTCATGAGACCGGAAAGGACTTTGCCCGATCCCAGCTCCACCACCGCCTCGACTCCCTGGTCGATCATGCACTGCATGGTCTCGGTCCAGCGGACGGGGGAACAGACCTGCTTGAACAGAAGTTCCCGGGCCTTGTCGCCCGAATTATTTGGAACCGCTTCCACGTTGGTTATGACCGGAATGCTTGCATCCTTGAATTCAATTTTTTCCATCTCCGCTTTCAGGCGCATTGCCGCGGGTTCCATCAACTTGCAGTGAAAAGGCGCACTGACGGGCAGGATCACGACTTTTTTCGCACCCTGTTCGCGCGCCTTCTCCGAGACGGCCTCCACCGGTTCTTTATGACCGGCAATGACGATTTGCTCCGGACTGTTGAGGTTTGCAGGTTGAACGATGGCATCCTCTGAGGACGCTGAAAGGCAGAGTTGCTGGACCTGTTCGGCGGACAACCCGATAATCGCCGCCATGGCGCCGACCCCTACAGGAACCGCTTCCTGCATGAAGCGCCCACGTTGGCGGACGAGATGCACGGCATCCCCAAAACGGAGAGTACCGGCACACACCAGGGCAGAAAATTCACCCAGGCTGTGGCCAGCCGCCAGCACGGAATTAATACCATGATCGCGGAGCCGTTTCAAGGCAATTATACTGTGGATTAAAAGCGCAGGCTGTGTATTTTCAGTGAGTTTCAGTTTATCTTCGGGACCCTCAAAACATACCTGGCTGATGGGGTCACCCAGGATTTCATCGGCTTCCTCAAACATGCGGCGGCATTCGGGATCGGAATCAAAAAAATTTTTCCCCATGCCAACAAACTGGGAGCCCTGCCCCGGAAACAAGAACGCGGTCTTTACCATTTGATCACCACCGATCCCCACGTCAACCCGGCCCCCAGAACCGTGAGCAGAGTGACACTGCCCACAGGTGTGAATCCGGCTTCCCGTGCCTCATGCAGGGCGATGGGAATGGAAGCGGAACCCGTGTTGCCGTATTTGTGAATATTTACGAAGACTTTTTCCAATGGCGCTTCAAGCTTGTCCGCTACAGCTTCTATGATCCGCTGGTTGGCCTGGTGCGGAACGACAAGTGCAACGTCTTCGTTGGACAGGCCGTTGTGGGCAAGGGCCTCCCGCGAAACTTCACTCATTCGCTTGACCGCAACCTTGAAAGTGGATTGCCCGGACATTTTCAGGCAATAAAGCTTGTCGTCGATACCCTGATAGGTAAACGAAGTTTTACCAATGCCCCCTGGAACGATCAACAAGTCCGACTGCGTGCCGTCGGAATAAATATGAGAGGACAGGATACCGCAGGGTTCGGGCTTTTCAGTTCGGCGGAGAATGGCGGCACCTGCGCCGTCACCGAACAACACGCAGGTGGTGCGGTCGGTCCAGTCCATGACCCGCGAATTGACTTCCGTTCCGATGACGAGGATATTTTCATAGCGGCCGCTTTTGATGTACTGCTCGGCAATGGAAAGTCCGAAAACGAAACCGGAACAGACTGCGGCAATATCGTAGGCTGCGGCTTTTTTCGCGCCGAGTTCTTTCTGCACGAAGCAGGCAGTGGCGGGGTAAATGACATCCGGCGTCGAGGTGCAGACGATGATCATATCGAGATCGCCCGCCTCCATTCCGGCATTCTTCAGTGCCATCATCGAGGCGGCGATGCCCATGGTGGAGGCGGATTCGTCCTTCCTGGCGATGCGCCTCTCCACGATACCGGTGCGGGTGCGAATCCATTCGTCGGAGGTGTCTAAATTCTTTTCAAGATCGAAGTTGGTGACGACATTGTCCGGAACGTACATTCCCGTCCCGACTAACTCTGCATTAAAGGGTGATCGTGCTTTCATAGATAGGAGAAAAAGGTTGGGCGCAGCGGTTACGGCTTGTCCGGTTCTTCCGTAGGGGTTTCATCCGTGGTTTCAGGTTCCAGTTCTTCCTCGGATTCTTCCAGCTCGGCTTTGGGTGGCGTGGGTGTCTTACTGGGAACGCCCCCGTTTTCGTCGTGTCCCGCCACAATTTCCTTGATGTGCTGCCAGAATGAACCTTTGCTGTCCAGATTGTATTCGATGTCTTCGCGAATATGCTGGTTGACTTTCTTTTCTACAAATTCGTGAGCGCGGAGGATCGCATTTTTTACCGCCTTGGCATTGGAGCTGCCGTGCGCGATGATGACCACGCCGTTGACCCCGAGCAGGGGCGCTCCGCCCGCTTCCGAATAGTCCACCGATTTTTTGAATTCGCGCAAACGGCCTTTCAACATCAGGTAGCCCATCTTGGGCACGATGCCGCTGGTGAACAGGGTTTTCAGGTTGGTTCCAATCATTTCCGCCAGGCTTTCGCTGATCTTGAGCGCCACATTTCCGGTAAAGCCGTCGCAGACGATGACATCTGCGTTTCCACGATACACTTCCTTTGCCTCGACGTTGCCGATGAAACGGATGTGGGATTTCGAAAGCCATCGAAAAGCTTCCTTGGTCACTTCGTTGCCCTTACCGTCTTCCTCGCCGATGCTGAGCAGGCCCACCCCGGGCTCATCCAGGCCCAGAATATACTTGGCGTAAACATGGCCCATAATGCCAAACTGGAAAAGCTGGTTGGATTTGCAGTCGACGTTCGCTCCAGCATCCAGAAGAATGGCTGATCCCTGCAACGTGGGAAGCTGGATGGCAATAGCGGGCCGGTCCACACCCTTGAGGGGACGAAGGATGATGGTGGAATACGCGAGGACCGCTCCGGTGTTGCCGGCACTGATGAAGGCTTCGCCCTCTCCTTCCTTGACCAGGTCCAGGCCGACCTTCATGGAGGACTTTTTTTTGGTCCGCAAGGCCTTGCTGGGGCTGTCGTGCATTTCCACCACCTCGTCGGCGTGGTGCACTTCGATAGGCAGGTCTTTAGCGTCTTCGTATTTATCCAGTTCTTCCTGGATCGCGTCAGACAGGCCAACGAGGATGACGGGAAACCCGAATTCGCGGGTGGCCAGAACGGCTCCCTCCACCACCGCTTGCGGGGCAAAGTCTCCTCCCATGGCATCTACGACGATTTTCATCTCAGGTCTGCACTCCTCCGGTCCTTCAAACGGCCCTCAACGTTGTGACCAGACTGATTGGGGCAGGAAGGGAACGCTCTTCAGGCATTCCTCGAACTTGGTATGGAACGGTATCCGATGAAACCCTGCATAGTGGAAAGCAAATGCTTTCCCTTACGCGATTAAAGGGCTTCGACTTCGATCACTTCTTTATCTTTGTAGTATCCGCAGTGAGGACACACGTGGTGGGGACGCTTGAACTCATGACATTGCGGGCATTCTCCGAACCCCGTAACCGTCAGGGAATCGTGCGACCGGCGCATGCCTTTGCGGGATTTGGATGTTCGTTTCTTGGGTACGGGCATGATGGCTCCTGATTATTTCAACTTTTCTTTTAATTGTTTCAATACGGCCAGACGGGGGTCGATGTCTTCATCCCCTTCGCACCGGCACGATTCCCGGTTCAGGGACGCACCGCATTTCGGACAGATCCCCCTGCAATCGTCCCGGCACAATTGGACCATGGGAAGACTCAACATAATCTGATCGTAAACCGGTTGAGTCAAGTCAATTTTCTGATCCGTATAAAATTCGAGTTCGATATCCGAATCGACCAGTTCCTGCTCCGCTTCCAGACTGTCCGGATCCGGTGCCGGAATGAACGTGGCATGGATCGGGGTTTCGACATCGAACCGGAACGATTCCAGGCAACGCGAGCAGGTCATGGACATGACCGTTTTCACCAGACCTGCCAGGTAAACGTCGCGGTTGGAACGGATCAGGTTGCCGGTCACCTGCACCGCTTCCTTCAATGCACCCGTTTCCGGGTCGACAGCGAATTGGTCCGCCGGTTCCGTCAGGTTCAAATCCAGAGGCTCGTCCTCCGGAATGTCATCAATATCAATGATCAGACTCATGACTTTCCCGTAATGTGCGGTCTGATTGGGTATGGAACCTGAGTGGGCGGGCAGGTAAATGTTTCAAAATCTTAGCTTTAAAGGGGTAGTCCGTCAAGCAAAATTTCCGCTCTGCGAACTCAGGCCCGTGGGTGGTGCCGGTCCAGTATGTCGCGCATCCTCTCCTGAAGAATATGGGTGTAAATTTGCGTGGTCGCAATATCCGAATGACCCAGCATTTGCTGAACCGAGCGCAAATCGGCTCCCCGCTCCAAAAGATGCGTGGCGAATGCATGACGCAGAGTATGTGGAGAAACCGGCACCGTCACCCCAGCCTGCATGGCGTACTGCTTGATCAGTTTCCAGAACCCCTGGCGAGTCATCCCGTCACCCAGCCGGGTCAAGAATAAGAAATTAGAGCTTTTATTTTTCAGGTATTTAGGCCGAATCTCCTGAATATACAGATTAACCAGCCGACGCGCCGCTTCACCCATCGGGATCACCCTTTCCTTATCACCCTTGCCGAACGACCGCAGGTAGCCCACCTCCAGGTTCAGGTTCGCGGTTTGGAGCGTCACCAGTTCCGAGACGCGGAGACCCGTCGCGTACAGCAATTCCAGCATGGCGCGGTCACGGATGCCTCGCGGCGTCGCAGGGTCGGGGGCCTCCAGCAGGGCCTCGACATCCGCCAGGGACAGGATCCCTGGCAGTTTGCGCCACAGGCGGGGTGACTCCAGAATATCCACCGGGTTGCTTTCCACCAGGTTCTCCCTCACAAGGAACCGGTAAAACGCCTTGAGGGAAGACAGGGCCCGGGCAATGGAGCGGCTGGCCAGCCCCTTGTTTTGAAGCGTTAAAAAGTATTCTCGAACCTGCGAAGTGGTGATACAATGTAGAGTCTCGCCGGAGAAGGCGTCCAGAAACGAAGCAATGTCCCGCCGGTAGGCCGCCACCGTATGCGGCGAATGCCGCTTCTCGACAGTCAGGTACTCGACAAACTGTTTCAGGCTGGAATCCATGGAGCAACAGGCCAGGTTGTTTTAAATCAATAAGATAGGCTATAATACCATATAATTAAACAATAATCGAAGCCTTCCAGGGCCTCCCCTGCCCTCCCGGATTCGATATATACCGACATCACCTACTTTTACCGCTGACAGCGAACGGAGCTCATGAACACGGATCATATTAGAAATATCGGCATCATTGCACACGTTGACCACGGCAAGACGACTCTCATCGACCGCCTGCTGGAGCATAGCGGCATGTTCCGCGAAGGCACGGAACACAGTTCCTGCGTCATGGACAGCAACGACCTCGAGCGCGAACGCGGCATCACCATTTTCTCGAAGAACGCGTCCATCCTTTATAAGGGACACAAGCTCAACATAGTCGACACGCCCGGCCACGCCGATTTCGGCGGCGAGGTGGAGCGTATCCTGAAAATGGTCAACGGTGTGCTCCTGCTTGTTGACGCTGCGGAAGGCCCCATGCCGCAGACGCGGTTCGTATTGAAAAAATCATTGGAGCTGGGACTCAAGCCCATCGTCGTCATCAACAAGATCGACCGTCCCGGGGCCAACCCGGACCGTGCGGTGGACCAGGTATTCGACCTGTTCGTCAACCTGAACGCCACCGACGACCAACTGGACTTCCCCATTGTGTACACCTCCGCCAAGCTGGGGTTTGCCAAACGCACGCTCGACTCGGAGCCGGGAGACATGACGCCGGTGCTCGACCTCATTGTCGAGAAGGTGCCGCCGCACAACGGCGATGCCGAAGCCCCGTTCCAGATGCAGGTGACGTCGATCGATTACAACGACTACGTCGGCCGCATTGCCATCGGCAAGATCGAACGCGGCCGTTTCCGCGCCGATGTGCCCTGCACGCTTATTCGCCGGAACGGCTCCAAGGAAACATTCAAGATGATGAAGACGTACACCTATGACGGACTCACCCGCAGCGAGGTCCAGTCTGCGGAAGCGGGCGACATCATCGGTATCGCGGGCATGAAGGATGTGGACATTGGCGAGACCATTGCTGACAGCAAACATCCGGAACCGTTGCCGCTTATCCGCATCGACGAGCCGACCATGTCGATTTATTTTTCGGTGAACGATTCGCCGTTCTCCGGCAAAGACGGACAGTTTCTCACCTCCGGTCATTTGCGCGAGCGGCTGATGAAGGAAGTCAAATCGAACGTCGCGTTGAAAGTCGAGGAATCCGGCGCGGGCGACAAGTTCAAGGTCTCCGGCCGCGGCGAGTTGCACCTCGGCATCCTCATCGAGACCATGCGCCGCGAAGGATACGAGTTCAGCATTTCGCGCCCGCAGGTCCTTCTCAAGGAAATCGACGGCAAGACGCACGAGCCGATGGAATTTGTCGTCATCGACGTCGAAGAAACCTATTCCGGAAAAGTGATGGAAGCCCTGGGCACCCGCAAGGGCTCGCTCAAGAACATGATTCACATGGACGACGGCCACGTGCGTCTCGAGTACCACGTGCCCACGCGGTTCCTGTTCGGATTCCAGTCCGATTTTCTGACCATGACCAAGGGCACCGGCACGCTGCAACATACGTTCGAAACTTTCGTGCCGTTCCTGGGCGGTTCCGCCAAGCGGCTGCGCGGCGCCCTGATCGCGCTGGAAAACGGGCAGACCACGGGTTACTCCATCTTCAACCTGCAGGACCGGGGCCAGTTGTTCGTCGGTCCCGGCCAACCGGTTTACACCGGCATGATCATCGGCGAAAACGCCAAGGACAACGATCTCGTGGTCAACATCTGCAAGGAAAAAAAGTTGACCAACATGCGCGCGTCCGGGTCCGACGACACCGTCATCCTGACCCCGCCCCGCATCATGAGCCTCGAACAGGTGCTGGGCTTTCTGAACGAGGACGAGCTGGCTGAGATCACGCCCAAGAGCATTCGTCTGCGCAAAAAGTACCTGGATGAAAACGAGCGCAAGCGTCAGGCCAAGACACAGAAGGTGGCCTGACAACCCATGCCCCCTTCCCCAAAAACCATTCACTAAAGCATCGTTGAGGAAACCCGGTAAATGGGATACAATCACGCCTGTTTTTGGCGACGGTTGTACCTCGTCGGCTCCCTGCGATCCCAAAGAATAACGAGTCTTATCTATGGACAGAACCACGCTGGTGCAGTTCATCCGGCGCCAGGAGAAAATGACTCCCGGCGCCACGGGCGAATTCACCAACCTCATGAACGAAGTGCTGGTGGGCGCCAAGATCGTGTCCCTGCAGGTCAACAACGCGGGTTTGGGCGAGGATATTCTGGGTATGTCCGGCCGCGTCAACGTGCAGGGGGAGGAAGTGCAGAAGCTCGACGACTACGCCAACGACATTTTCATCAAGCTGGTCGGGGAATCCGGCAACATCTGCGCCATCACCTCCGAGGAAAACGAAAAGCCCGTCATCATCCCACCGGACCGAGCAGGCAAGTACATCTTCATGGTCGATCCGCTGGACGGCTCCTCGAACATCGACGTCAACGTCAACATCGGCACCATTTTTTCCGTGTACCGGAAGCAGAGCCCGGGGCCGGACGTGACCGACGACGATCTCCTGCAACCGGGTCACCAGCAGGTGGCGGCGGGATACATCATCTACGGACCCAGCACACTGTTCGTATACACTTCCGGCAACGGTGTACACACCTTCACCCTGGACCCCGCACTGGGAGAGTTTTTTCTCTCCACACAGGACATGAAGATTCCCCAGCAGGGATCGACCTACAGTGTCAACGAAGGCAATTCGCAGGTCTGGCAGGAGCCACAAAAAAAACTCGTCGCGTATCTTAAGGAAAACGACAAGAAAACGAAGCGGCCGTACAAGCTCCGCTACATTGGATCGCTGGTGGCAGACTTTCACCGCACCCTGCTGAAGGGCGGCATCTTCATGTATCCCGGAGACAGGAAAAGTCCTGAAGGAAAACTGCGCTATGCGTTCGAAGCCGCACCGATGGCGATGATCGTGGAGAATGCCGGCGGCAAGGCTTCAAACGGAAAAGAACGCATTCTGGATATCAAGCCCACAGACATTCACCAGCGCGTTCCCCTGTACATCGGCAGTCCAGAGGACATGGACCGCGCGCATGCATTGCTTGCGTGACGGTGCCTGACTCCTCCCGCAACCAAAACCTGATCAGCCCAACCGTTAAATGAAAATTCAGAGCATACGCGGCGTCAAAGACATTCTTCCCGGTGAGATCGAAAAGTGGCACAAGGTGGAAGCGGCCGCCCGGCGGGTGTTTGCGCCTTACGGGTTTCAGGAGATCCGCCTGCCCATTTTCGAAAGCACCAGCCTGTTCAAACGCAGTATCGGCGAAACCACGGACATCGTCGAAAAAGAGATGTACACCTTCACCGACCGCGGCGGCGAGGAAATCACCCTGCGCCCGGAGGGCACGGCCTCGGTCGTGCGTTCGTACATCCAGCATAAAATGCACGGCCAGAACCAGTTGGTGAAGCTGTATTACATGGGTCCCATGTTCCGCTACGAACGGCCGCAGGCGGGACGCTTTCGTCAGTTTTACCAGATCGGAGCGGAAGCACTGGGCTCGGCGAGCCCTCTGGTCGACGCCGAAGTCATGACCATGCTCATCGCCCTGTTTCGCGACCTGGGCCTGAACGACGTCGAGTTGCAGATCAACTCGCTCGGCTGTCGGGAATGCCGTCCGCCTTACCGCGAGTTGCTGAAAGACGCGATTCGCAAGCACCTTGACGAACTGTGTTCCAATTGCACCTCTCGTTACGAGCGCAATCCCCTGCGCGTGCTCGACTGCAAGGTGGAGCGTGACCGGGAGATCGCCCTCACCCTGCCGCGCATCTCGGATCACCTGTGCGAAGCATGCCGTGAGAATTTCGCCGCCGTGCAGGAGGCGCTCACCAGCATGGACACCCCGTTCACATTGAACACCCAGCTGGTCCGGGGACTGGATTACTACACCCGGACGACGTTCGAGGTGGTGGGTACGGAAGGACTCGGCTCACAGAACGCCATCTGCGGCGGCGGCCGCTACGACACTTTGGTGGAGGAGTTCGACGGGCCGCCCACCCCCTGTTTCGGTTTCGCGGTCGGCGTGGAGCGCCTCATCGCAACCCTGCCCGAATCCACCTGGGAGGGCATTGCGAAGAAGCCCGACCTGTTTGCCGTATTGATGGGGGAAGAAGCGAGCCGGCGTGGGCAGAAACTAATCCAGATACTGCGCGCCGCCGGTTGGTACGTTGAGTTGGACTACGAAGGCGGGAGCATGAAGAGCCAGATGCGGAAAGCCAACCGCCAGGAATGCCGCTTTGTTCTCATCATCGGCGACAATGAAATCGAAAGCGGAACGTATTTTTTAAAGAATATGACGGATGGGCAACAGGTCTCGATTGATCCCGATCGATGCATCGAAATGATAGAAACCCATTTGAAAACCCCTTGAATCCGAAATCGTTTCCACACCCCGTTATGCTGCGGTTGACTCCATGCACCCATAGTGCTAGATTTTCGTTCGGGAGGCTGATTTATGAGCAATAAAGAACAGGAAGTACTCGAAAAGTACATTTCCCAGCACAACCTGAAAATCACCAAACAACGCCGGGCTGTGCTGGAAGCGTTTCTGAATTGTGAAGATCACGTCAGCGCCGAGGAGCTATACAAAATCGTTTCCGCCAAGGAACCGAAGATCGGCCTCGCCACCGTGTACCGTACACTTTCCCTGCTGACCGAAAGCGGCCTGGCCGCCGAACTGGATTTCGGCGACGGGCAGAAGCGGTACGAAATGAATTACGCCCACGAACACCACGATCACATGATCTGCACGGAATGCGGCAAGATCATTGAGTTCCACAACGAAGTCATCGAAAAACTACAGGAAGAAGTCGCCCAAAAAAACGGCTTCAAAATGACGTCCCACAAACTGGATCTGTTCGGAATCTGCAAGGAATGCCAGCAGTGACGCAGGCGGTGGCTCAGGGCTGAGCCGTGGTTTCCGGCAGGTTCGGAGAGAGTTTCCCCTCCCCTTCAGTGGTTACTTTGCGTACCGGTTGCGACTTGAGCCACGTATCGGCCGAGACCACGCAACGGAACCCGATGTAGTTGAACTTCTCATTCACCAGCCCGCCGTAAGTGGAGATTTTTGAGTACACACGGTTCTTGGGATTCAACCAGGTGCGGTTGGTCAGACGCAGAGCCCCGGCGGAGGAAACGATGGAACCCCCTCGGATCACCTTATATTCGCCGGTATTGGGCCCGGTAGGATCGCTCAACTTCTCTGACGGGTACACATTCTGCCACCAGTCTTCCGTCCATTCCCAGACGTTGCCCATCATGTCGTAAAGACCGAAAGCGTTCGGTTTTTTCTGTCCGACCGGGTGGGTGGTCCCTTCCGCGTTGTCCATGAACCACGCGTATTCCCCATCCATCACGTTGCCCCAGTAATAACGGGTTTCCGCACCGGCACGGGCGGCGTACTCCCATTCGGCTTCCGTGGGCAGGCGGCAGGCGCCGTTGCTCTTTTTGAGGAACTTCTGAATGTCGTAGTAATTGACCTGTTCCACCGGGTGCGTGGGCCCAATGAACTTGGACGGATTGAAGCCCATGACCCGTTCCCAGCGCTCCTGTGTCACTTCATACTGGTCCATGAAAAAGTCCTCGAGGCATACTTCGCGCTCGAATTTTTCATCCACCTGGGCGTTGTTGTTCCCCATGATAAAACAACCGCCCTTGATGAAGACCATGCCTTCCGGAGCCTTTGCGGCGATTTTTTTATCCTCTTCCGTCAGCACCACCGGTTCCACCCGTTTCGGTGGCTGGGCGGCAACAGGGCCAGGGCCTGCCTCCTGCTCGATTTCGGCAATGGAGGGAGCCTGGTTTTGCTCGTTTGGGGTTTCGCCCTGGGAGCAGGACACAAGGATCAGGCAAAGGACAAATGCCAACGGAAATTTAAAAAAACGCATGAGATTCGCTGGGAAAATGGCAAAGGGCAAATGATAACTCAAAACCACCGGGAGACCAATCTATTTTAACAGGGGGGTAAAAAGGATTTAAATGACAATTTAATAAACCCTTGCGGCTAAAATTTGTCTCAAGAATGCCGATAGGAAAAGAGTGATAAAACTCCATAAAACTTCTGTGATGGCATCATTGTATCAAAAACCATTTAGCCGTGCGGCGGGAATCGCATCATTGGTCGGGCTATTGGGGCTGGCTGGGTGTTCGTCCATGCCCTACGACGTTTCCGTACCCGTGCTGGAAATGCCCAAGCTCCCGATTCGGCTTTTTCCGGAACGGCCCGATCCCAAAGCGCCCATAATCCTTCCCGATCACCAGCGCTACCTGGAGTTTGCCATCGGCCAGTATCATGCCAACCAGTTCGCGGTGGCGGAATTTTATCTGAAACGCAGCCTCATCCTGGAACACGACAACCCACGGGCCATACGGCTTCTGCCCTGGGCCTATTTCTTCCAGAAGAAATACCGCAAGGCCCTGTACGCCTTCGAGAAAATGCGCACCCGGTTCCCCGATGACGCCCGTCCTGTGACCGGCCTCGGCTGGTGCTATTTCGCCATGCAGGACTACCACCACGCACTCGAAAAATTCGAACAGGCTCTTGTGCTGGACAAACACTCCCTTCAGGCGAAAAAAGGAATCGGGTTCGCCTACTGGATGCTTGGCCATCCGGATTCAGCCGAGCCCTGGCTTCGGAAGGTGTACACCTGGCACCAGTGGGAACGGTTGAAGTCCGACTGGCAGGCGTGGAATCCCAAGCCGCCGGAACAGCTGGTGGAGGTTGTGCCCTCAGACTGGCAGAAGGCGTCGCTGTTCACTCCGGAGGTCGAAGCGCCGCGTTACCCCTCCATCCTTTTCACGCACACGGAATCATTGGCTCACCCCGCCGTGGACAACGCCTGGCGACTGTACAACAAGGAATTTTACAAGGACGCCCTGAACGCCTTTTCCACACTGCCGCCGGAAGTCGCGGAGCAGTTCGACGCGCAAAACGGGCTGGCGTGGAGCTTGTTGAAAACGGGAAACCTGGTGGAAGCCGAAACGGTTTTCCAGAAACTGCGCCAAACCCACCCGGGTTTTCCTGGAGTCAGCATGGGTATCCGCTCCGTAAATGCGGCCTACCAGGAAAAATCCCGTTTCGCGCGCCATTACCTGGAGATTGGCAAATACCAGATCGCTGCACAGCACATCGCCGAATTGAAAACCGCCTACCCTGAATGGTCCCTGCCCCAGAGCCTGCACGGATGGGTGCAATTGAAACGCGGCAACGAAACACAGGCCCTGGAATCCTTTCAAGCCGCCATGGCGCAGAACCCCAACGATGAAGTGGCTCTCGATGGAATGCGCCAGTTCGAAACGCTGGAGCTGGCAAAAGTGTTCCAGGGCGACGAGGCGTTGGCAGGGGGCGATTATAAGCGTGCATCGTATCTTTATTATGAATACATCCGCAAAAATGAAGGCCCCCTCACCCCCATGCTTGCCCGCGCATACAGCGGCATGGGATTCAGCCAGTATCACAAAGGCCGCTATGAACTCGCTTTATACAATTTCAGAAAACTGGGCGGCGTGGACATGCTGGAATTTGAGCGCAACAAAGGGCTGGGGCTCGCCTATTACGCGCTGGGCGAGTACGACAAGGCGGTGGACCACCTCATCGTCGCCGACGCCCTGAAGCCGGATCAACCGGATCTGATCCATAAGCTGGATTGGGCGGTTCTGCGCAGTTGGGATGCGGAGACGGCGCGCGATTACCTGCTGGCCAAGGCCCAGGAAAAACCACAGAGGCCGACACCCTACATCGGACTCGGCTGGGTGTATTACAAAACCGGACGGCCCAACCTGGGTGCGGAGTACTTCCTGAAATCCATCGAGCTCGACCCGGATATCATTCAGACCGTGGAGTTCCGCGACATGCTGGAGTCGGAGCGCTTCGGCTGGCAGGTTTACAACCGGCTGGGTTGGGAATATTACCACCGGGACGAAGCGGACAAAGCGCTCCAGTTGTTCGCACTGGCTTTGGACCGCCGTCCGCGCTCCTCAGAGGCAATGAAGGGTCTGGGCTACGTTTACCTCAAACTGAAGCAGTATGGCCGCGCCGAGGCCATGCTGGCACGTTCCATCAAACGCAACCCGAACACGCATCCGATGCAGGTGACGGTGAAAGGGACCGAGCCGGGAACGACGGTGGATCTCTGGACCAGCACACGTACTCAATTGGCGCGGGCACTTTATCACCAGGGCCGTTATGAAGAAGCGCTCAAATGGTTCCTGGCAGAATACGAGCGTCATCCCAACTGGGCGGAGGTGCACGACGGGCTGGGTTGGACCTATCTGAAAATGGACCGGCTTTCCGAGTCCCGGCAGGCATTTTTAAAGTCGCTTCACCTGCAACCGATCAATCCTCATTCCCACCACGGCCTGAAGCAGGTGAAACTCCATATGGCCCAGGGCAGGTTGTGATCCAGCGGCATGCGCAAGGGGGTCAAATTCCGCTCCCCGCCTGTGGAAAACTTCCCTAAAAAGCGCTCTAAATACAAGGAATTCAAAAATTTCAATTGACAGCGCGGGCACCCTGGTTTATCGTATTAAACATTCCAAGATAAGCGCTCAATACATTTGGGGAGGGAGGGGAAGCCTTTCTCTTTTCGCCGTTTGCGAAGAATCATGGAGTTGGGTCTCTCAACTCCATGATCCCACTTCCGGCCCAGCCAATCCTGCGTTTTTCAATCCCTTCTAAAGTTTCAGCGACAACCGATCAGATTTTCTGGTAGCTCGCCTTGAGCTGGTCAACCACAGACGGGTCGGCCAGAGTCGACGTATCTCCCAGCTGGTCCCCCTCGTTAGCCGCAATTTTACGCAGAATACGCCGCATGATCTTGCCTGACCGCGTTTTCGGCAGGCCCGGCGCCCAATGGATGATGTCCGGTGCCGCGATGGGGCCGATCTCCTTCCTCACGAAGTCGATCAGCACTTTCTTCAGGTCGTCTTTGTATTCGACCCCGTCCATCAGTGTGACGTAAGCGTAGATGCCCTGCCCCTTGATGTCGTGAGGAAACCCGACCACCGCCGCCTCAGCCACCTTGTCGTGCAGGACGAGGGCCGACTCCACCTCCGCGGTTCCGATACGGTGACCGGAGACGTTGATGACGTCGTCCACACGGCCCGTCACCCAGTAATATCCGTCCTTGTCGCGCCGGCATCCGTCGCCGGTGAAATAATAGCCCGGGTACATCTGAAAGTAATTTTCCTCGAACCGGGAATGGTCGCCGAACACCGTGCGCATCTGTCCCGGCCAGGGTTGAGCGAGGGCCAGCACGCCGCTGACGTCGTTGCCCTCCACCACCTTGCCCGTTTCCGCCTCGATGACCACCGGCACCACACCGAAAAACGGGAGGGTTGCCGACCCCGGCTTGCAGGGGGTGGCTCCGGGGAGCGGGGAGATGAGAATGCCGCCGGTTTCGGTCTGCCACCACGTGTCCACCACAGGACAGCGGCCGCGTCCGATATTTTTATGATACCAGCGCCACGCTTCCGGATTGATGGGCTCCCCCACCGATCCCAGCACCTTCAGTGTGGACAGATCGTATTTCGCCGGGATGTCCTCACCGTGCGAAATGAGGGCGCGGATGGCCGTCGGCGCGGTGTAGAACTGGGTCACCTTGTGCTTGTCGATGACCGCCCAGAAGCGCCCGGCGTCCGGATACGTCGGGATGCCTTCGAACATGATGGTCGTCGCCCCGTTGGCCAGTGGTCCGTAGATGATGTACGAATGGCCCGTCACCCAGCCGATGTCGGCAGTGCACCACCAGATGTCGCCGTCGTGATAATCGAAGATGTGCTTGTGCGTGAGCGCGGTGAACAGCATGTAGCCGCCCACATTGTGCTGAGCGCCTTTCGGTTTGCCCGTGGAGCCCGAAGTGTAGAGGATGAAAAGCGGGTCCTCAGCGTCCATCTGTTCCGGTTCGCACTCCGGCGAGGCGTCTTTCATTTCGTCGTGCCACCAGAAGTCGCGGCCCTTCTGCATGGCGGTTTCCAGTTTGTCGCCGACACGTTTGACGACGATGCACTGTTTGATGTCCGTGCCCTGCTTGGAGGCCATGTCCATCGCCTGGTCGGCATTCTCTTTCAGGGGAACCGGCTTCTTGCCGCGGAACGCGCCGTCGGTGGTGACCAGTAACGAACAGCCGGAATCGACGATGCGGTCGGCAAGCGACGTCGGCGAGAAGCCGCCGAACACGATGGAGTGGATGGCCCCGATGCGCGCACAGGCCAGCATGGCGATGGCCAGTTCGGGAATCATGGGCATGTAGATGGAGATGCGGTCGCCCTTTTTCGCGCCGTGTTTCTTGAGCACGTTGGCGAACCGGCACACCTCGGCATGGAGTTCCCGGTAGGTCAGCCTGGAATCTTCATCCGGTTCGTTGCCTTCCCATATGATCGCCGTTTGGTCGCCGCGCGTCTCCAGGTGACGGTCGATGCAATTGACGGTGATGTTGGTCTTCGCCCCCTTGAACCACTCGATGAAGATTTTTCCCTTTTTGATGTTGTAATTGTAATCCCAGACCTTGTCCCATTTCTTGTACCAGACAAACTCCTCCGCCTGTTCGGCCCAGAACCCTTCGGGATCGTTGATGGACCGATCGTACATTTCCTTATATTGTTCCATGCTCTGGACCCAGGCCTGTTTGGACAGGCTTTCCGGGGGGGTGTACCATCCTTCACCACTCATCGCATGACTCCTCTCATATGTTCACTCGCCGGGAGGGGACGCAACGCGCACCGCCCGGGCCGCTTCCGAAAGGGTCCACAATCCATCCGGATTGTCCATCGTGCCCTCGCGGATATTGAACACCCAGGTGCGCAGACGCCCGTCCACCAGCTTGATTATCATGGAAAACCCGCAACCCGGCTCGAACCGGTCGCTGATATGCACCGTCTTACCAAATTTATCGGTGAGCGAATAGGCCTTGTCGTAAATGCTTTTCGCCTCGTCCTGCGTGGGCAGTCGCCAGTCATCATACCCGGCGAAATTCTGTTCACGAAGCTCGCGGACATAGTCGGCGCTTTCCTGGTAATTCACCCATTTCTTGAGATCGATCATGGTGTCGGTTTTCTTCCACATCAACCCGGTTTTCCGGTCCGTCACCGTACCGTCCCCGTTGTCCACAAAGCGTTCTTCGTCACCCATCGGCAATCATGTTTCCGTTTAAAATGTGGTTCCATTGGTGTCCGTATTCGGACGCGGAAGTGTATCATTATTGAAATGTCTTTTCAAAATAGCTTCCCTGCAAACAAGGATTTGGAATAGAATCGGGGCAGACGCCACCGGATGGAAATTATAACAGGAAAGCTGGAAGGTTATGGAAGAGCTCCCACCCCTCAATGTGTTGTTGACGCATCTCGAATGGAACCTGAAACGTATGGCCGAGATGGAAACGCAGGCACGCACGGAATATTTTCGCAACGCCGCCCTGCAACGTTACGGCTTCACCTTCGACAGCGCGGTGCGGTGTATCCGGGCGCGGGCACGCGAGAACCACGAATCCTGCGAAAGCCCGGAGGAATGCCTGCGCCTGGCCAATGAGCGCGGCTGGCTGCCACAGGATGCGGACTGGGGTGAACTGCTGGAGTCCTACCGGAAAATGAAGCCGGATTCGCTGGCACAGCACGGGGACGTCATATTCGACAAACTTAAGGAATACCACACCGTTTTTGCCACCCTCTACACCCGGCTGGCGCGGCAGGGTTGAGCGTCAAAACTGATCGCGCAACGCCTCGAAGGCACGGCGGCGGTGGGAGATGGCGTTTTTCTCACCGACGCTCATTTCTCCGAAGGTGCGGTCGTGCCCGTCCGGGATGAAGATCACATCCCAGCCGAAACCGTTTTCCCCACGCAGGCTTGGGGCGATGGTGCCCGTCACTTCCCCTTTCCCTATCACAATTTCGCGGCCGTCGTGCACCGCCACCATGCACACCGCACGCGCCCGCCGGTCGGGAAACGGTTCCAGCATCTTCAGCATGCCCTCGCACCCCACGCTCACCTCGAACCATTTGACCAGGGCCCCGGGCAGGCCGTTCCAGGCTTCGAACACGAGTCCGGAATCTTCCACCAGCACCGGTGCCTTGAGGGTTTCCCAGGCCTCCGTGGCCTTGTGCTCGACCAGTTCCGCCACGTCCGTGGTCTGGATCTCGTGGAGATGGGCGAGATCCCGCCGTTCCATCTCGATGCCCAGGATTTCCTGCGCCTCGCGGAACTTGTTGGGATTGCCCGTGACAAACTTCAATTGCTTCCAAAGCGGGTGATGTTTCATAATAACCGAACCAAACCGGGTGCCGTGCCTCAGGTATCCTTGTTCCAACCCTGACGCTGTGTTATAAGTTTTCCCTTTCAATCACACGGAAAGCCGCCACTATAGATGAAATCATTCCATCCCATCAGAATCCTCTGCCTGATTCTAACGCTGATCCTCGCTCCGGGTTGCGTCAAGGTATTTGAAAATGACCACGACCTGCAGGCGCAAAAAGCCCTGAAAGACCTCATGGCCATTCAGGACCAGTTTTACCAGAAGAATCAGCGATACGCCAAGAACCTCGTGGAAATCGAGGATTACAAGCTAGAGTACCACAGCGGCATCGTGTACCTGGAAATCGAGTCCGCGGGCAAGGACAAGTACCGTGCCATTGCTCTTCCAGCGGAATCGACCACGGCCAGGGTGTTTGCCTACGACACCGCACAGGGCGGATTTTATGAGATGGGTGAAGAAGAGGTGGCCAGCTACGTATTGGGCGCTTTGAATTACATTCGCGGGGAACAACGGAAGAAGCGGGTGATTGACATCGTCTCCGGCCTGCTGATGGTGATCCTGATTGCGATGGGTTTCAAACTGCACGCGTTGTATAAGGGACCGAAATCCGCCTGGGCGATGACCCCTTATTTTCTGGCAATCCCCCCGCTTATTATGGCGGTGGCGGCATTGAACCACATGAACCGGGACATCATGATGACGCCGTTTCTCCAGACACTGATTTTCGGTTCGATCGGTTTGTCGGGGCTGGCGGTGGTGATGGGTATGATGAGTTTCACCAAACTGCCCCCGGGGGACAACCGCCCGGCCCTGATAGGGGTGGTGATGTGCACTCTGATGATCGCAGTGTTCAACATCGCTATTCTTGCGAACACCTACGTCAAATACGCCAAACCCCCAGGGCGCGGCGACACCTACTTCATCCCGGCACCACCTCGACCACGATGATGTGATTGCAATGGGAAGAGACTCCTGAGTCAGGCTGGGCTTTGAGGGAAAAAGTCTGCCCGGTCACGGTGTTTTTGGGGAGGGCGTAGCGGATGGGACCTTCGTGTGTGTCCAGCACCATCACCTGGCCCATCGAAAGGTCCTTCTGCGTGACCCGGACCTGGTAATAAAAATCCTCGCTTTGCTGGGTTCGCGGCGGGTTCACCTGGATTCTCAGAACGAGATCACCTCGTTTTCGGTTCAACAACCCGCGTTCCCCTTTTTCCGGAATGCGCATGACGATGTCATTCGTCGTTCCAGCGGGAATGCGTATGTTGAAAGTCCCACCCGGAGTGCGAACCCTTACCGTGCCACCGTTCAAACCGGTGTGGGATTCTATGTTGACGGTCTTTTCAAGGTCGAGGCAAAGCACGCGTCGTTCCAGGCTCTGCATGTTGCGGTAAGTCCCGTTCCACCAGCGGCCTATCCGCCGGGAAAACGGCAAATCGGTTTGGGCATCTTCCTCCGGCACCACTTCCGGTTCCGGAGGCGTGGCATGAGCGTACCCCTTACCGTTTGGCGGTACGGAACCCTCGTCTTTGACGTATTGTTGGGAATTCGAACGACGGTTTCGCTCCCTGCCGTTTCCATTTTTTGTTTGCGGTTCGTATTCGGGTTTGGGACTTGCGGGATCTTCAGTGGTGACGTTCGACATCCATTTCAGACGCATTGCCGGATTCGTGCGGTAGTACCGTTCCAAAACTCCAAAGGCAATGGAGATTTTTTTAAAACGGTCTTCGCTTTCCGTATCGTTGGGATTTCTGTCAGGATGGTACTGCTTGGCAAGCTGGTAATAAGCCTTTTTGATTTCAGGCCAGGAAACTCCTTCCGCCACATTGAGCGTTTGGAAACACTCCGGCAGATCCACATAGCGCGTCGCATTCATGACAACGAACCGCTCCTCCTCTAATGTGCTACAACTCAGCCTGGGAACTGTGCCGGCTACTCACAGTTTTTCCACAGGCCGGTCTTTTAGAACCATTCAGAATAGATCAACGAAAACAAAGCGCCCCTCATTTTTGGCCTTTGCTCTTGTAACTTGTTTGGAGTAGCCTGATAATACCTTTTTTTTGTAAAACTGCAAACGGTTAATTTATGGATAATTTGATCGGTTGTCCGGAGCAAAAACTCAACGAAATCATGGTCAAGTGGGGTGAAAAACCCTACCGCACACACCAGGTTTTCAACTGGGTTTACAATTATGGAATCCGGCAGTTTGGGGATATGACCAATCTTTCCAAAGTATTAAGGAACAAACTGGAAGAACGGTTTTATATTCGCCTGCCCCGGATTGTATTGCGCACGCCGTCGAGAGACGGATCGATCAAATACCTGTTTGGCCTGGAGGATGGACAGGAAGTGGAGGCCATCTGGATGCCGGAAACGGACCGCAAGACGCTCTGCATCTCGACGCAAGTGGGGTGCCGGCTTGCCTGCTCCTTCTGCCTGACGGCGAGTATGGGGCTGAAGCGTCACCTGACCTCGGCGGAGATCATCGGCCAGTACCTGGCGGTGAACGCCGATCACGCCGAAGAAAACCGGGTATCGAACATCGTGTTCATGGGAATGGGCGAGCCGCTGGACAATTACGATGCCGTTTGCGACGCCCTCAGGCTGATGGTTTCGCCGGAGGCGCTCCGCATCTCCACACGCAAGATCACCCTTTCCACTTCCGGCCTTGTGGACCGCATCGAGCGGTTCAAAAGCGAGAACCTGCATGTCAACCTGGCCATTTCACTCAATGCCACCGACAATCCGACACGCGACCAGATCATGCCGATCAACCGGAAATACCCAATTGAAGTGCTTCTTGACTGCCTTCGCACCTATCCATTG
Organism: Nitrospina sp. P1_D6; assembly: GCF_052156615.1. Lineage (NCBI taxonomy): Bacteria > Pseudomonadati > Nitrospinota > Nitrospinia > Nitrospinales > Nitrospinaceae > Nitrospina > Nitrospina sp. P1_D6. The sequence continues at coordinate 500,969 of NZ_JBQKUN010000001.1, forward strand.
AAACCCGCCCGCCGGTTGACCTTCGAATATGTCATGCTGAAAGGAATCAACGACACCGATGAGGACGCGCGGAGGCTGGCCAAGCTGTTGCGCAATATTCCCTCCAAAATCAACCTGATCCCCTTCAACGCGTTCGACAGCTCCGCATACCGTCCACCGGACCCTGGCAGGGTGCAGGCCTTCCAGGATTACCTCATTGGCAAACATTATTCCGTGTTTGTGCGGAAAAACCGGGGCACGGACATCCTCGGCGCCTGTGGCCAGCTGGCCGTTCAAAAAAGCTGACCGCAAAAGGCCATCGGACTCCCAACTGCCGGAAAAACCGCAACAAAAGGTTGTAATCGAAGTCCTTATGGGTCGCCGTTGCCAGAGCTACAATTTCCTTGACTTTAAAACACCCCTATGATAATTCTCTACGTCTCTTAAGGACGTATTTTAAAGGGTTTACCCTTACCTCGGAGCCACAAGGAACAATTTCAAAGCATTTCTCACGATTCTTAAAGGTTTCATGCCTTAAAACCAAACTTCAGGATTCCGGAATGGATAACACTCCAAACGCAGGGAACAAGTTTTTGTCTTTAAAGCAGTTTGTCCTCTTTTTTCTGATATTTGGGTTTGGTTTTCTGAACCCGGGTCTGGGTTCGGACATGTTCCCCCAACTCCGGAATGCCCTCAGCCCCGTCCCCGCCTTCGCGCAAGAGGAAGAAGCGGTGATGGACGAAGAAATGGGCGGCGAGGTGGAATTTGCCGATGAGGGCGGTGAATTTGCTGAGGAAGGCGGCGATGAGTTTGCCGACGAGGGCGGTGAGTTTGCGGATGAATTTGCAGGCCCTGAGAGCTTCCTGGAAGAACAGTTTGAAGACGAGTTTGGCGAAGAAGGCGGTGAAGGGGGAGAAGAGGCCGCAGAAGAGGAGGATCTCTCTTACCTGACAGACATCGGTCCCGCCAAGGAAATCCAGAATACGGAGTACACCTTTCCCGGTATCGGCAACCGCAAGGCCACCTGGTTTGCCGCCCAGCTCCACATCCTGTTTGCATCCTTCATTCTGGGTTGCCCCATGTTTGTCGTCATCATGGAGGTCATGGGCTCGCGCCGCACCCAGGGCGTCCGCAAAGCGATCATCCTGTCCAACGTATTCCTCGGCGTCCTGATTGGCGTCACCTTCGGCATCATCGGTGAAATCATCGTCGGCATCCATCACGGTGTTCTGTACGGCTTGTGGGCCTGTTCGTTCGGGGCGCTGGTGGTCAGCTTTCTCAATTACTTCCATCGCCTATTGAACACCAAGGTCTCCTGTCTGGTCGGTGGTGTCGTGGGCGGTGTGATTGCCTTCATGCTGGTACCGGGGGCGCACGTGGCCCTCGACAATGCCATTCTGGCGTTCCTCAACGGCGTGGTCGGCGGCATGCTTTCCAATTACATCATGTTTGCCGAGGCCGACTTCAAGTTTGAGCGCCTGGCACACGAGATCACCAAAGTCATCGGTTTCTGTTACAGCTTCACCGCCCTGAGCGGAGGGCTGTTCCTGTTTGTGATGATGGTGGCATACAAAGACTTCATCAGCTACCTGGTGAATGCCTACCCGGTCCTGTTCATGATCGGCTACCCCACCCTGTTCATTCTGGAAACCATCGTTATGTACATCTATGTGTACTCATGGGATCCGTTGAACAAGGCGAACAAAAAAGGCCGCCACATCGTAACGGGTATCATCCTGAACGTTCTGGGTCTGTCCCTTTTGTGTGCCCTGGACGGCCCGGCAACCCTGATGCAGACGCCGCCCAAACCGTACGACGCCCTGTTCACAACAATGACGGAATGGGACCGCATTGCGACCGCCACCTGGATGCCGCTCAACTATCACCGTCTGGTCGGCAACGGCACATTCGGCGGGTTCATGGTGGGCATCATCGCCGCGTACATGTACCTGTGGTCCCGTGATCCGAAAGAGAAAGAATATTACGACTGGGTTGGCTACATGGGCAACGCCATCGGCGTGATGATCATGATTCCGCTTCCGGCGATGGGTTATATCTTCGTACGCGAAATCTATCAGTATGACGCCACCATCGGCATGTATATCATGTCCGACCGCGAATCCATGTTCATGCTGGTACAGGGATTGCTGATCGGTACCATGTTCAGCGCCAGCAACGTGTATATGTGGGTGAGTATGAAGCGTATTGACAACGCGCACCGGTTCTTCCCCGCTATGAAGCTGGGGTTTGTGCTGATTGTCATTGCGGCCGCCATCTGGTTCACTCCCAGGCGGTTTTTCGCCACCATGCTGCCTGAACCGGGCATGAATCCGGACATGGTTTTGCCGGACGAACTGGCGTTCCTGGCGCTCATGGTTTCGAAAAATACCGCCGCCTTTGCGCTCGTGACCGTCACCCTGATCAACTACATTTTTTACACCATTGCGACACGCACCGGTAAAATCCACTGGGGCAAGATCAACCCCATGGGACCCTACATCCTCATCTTCATGGGTTTCACCGACATCTGGCTGATGAGCTGGATGGGGGTCATCCGCGAGTTGTCGCGCATGAACTGGCACATCTACAAGGTTTACAAAGACGTCACTCCGGAAAAGTTCGCTCCGACTCTGGCGGAATCCGGGGTGTTCGTGACGGGAATTGTCTGGACCTTCTTTATCATCATGACGGCCATCATCTGGTTGGGTCTCAAATACCCGAAATCGAAAAAAGCCAAGGCCGAACAGACGGAAGGCGCACTGCCCTCTCCCTCTGTTGCCGAATGACCGCAAACCAAACTGAAAGCTGACTCAAGCCTATGAACAAGCTGATTAAGTTTCTGACACCCCCTATCGCGGCCGCCATTTTTGGATATGGCGTAGGCCTGTTCTATGACCTGAAACCACTCCTGTTGTCGGGATCGCTGGCATTCGTCACCCTGCTCTACTGCATATTGCTGTCCAGAGCACCGGGCAAACCGCAGGAAAAAGGGATCATCAAGAACGTGCTGATGAAACTGCCTGTGGTTATCGTCCTTTCAATCATTGTCTGGTTTGCGGCGGGGCATTTTGGTTTCCCTGTCTGGTGGCAGATTGAGTTCGTGGCATTCACGTTTGTGGGTCTCGTTTTCTTCGTGGTGCTGGACCTGAGGACCATGGCACCTGAAAAAACCGCAACGCGAACCAGTGTCCGCCTTCTCGGAACCTACGGGCTGGCCTCGGTGCTGTTCATCACCATCACCGCCCAGTTGCCGCAATTCGATCCGCAGGTGGAACTGGCCAAACTGAACAAACCGCCGGTCAAATTGAGCGGCCTGGCGGGTCCGGAAGTCATTGCCGCAGGTCGGCGCGTGTTTGAAGACAATAAATGCTTCAACTGCCACAAGGTGTTCTGGGAAGGCAACTCCGACCGCGGTCCCAACCTGGGTACCAAGCAGATCGGTTTGTTCAACGAAGATTACCTTAAGGAGCAGATCGTCGATCCCCGTAAAATTCAATCGCCCGGATTCGATGACCCCAAATCCTATAAAGCCATGCCGACGTATTATGGCGAGGATCTGAGTGAGGACGAACTCAATGCCCTGGTCTCTTACCTCAAAACCATGCGGGATCCGACCAACATCCCGGTTGAAGGCAAACTGGGTGAGCAATGGACCTGGTACGACGATCCCAAAATCATTGAGGAAGGGAAACTGGTCTATGAGGGTAAAGAACCGGCTGTAGAAGGACTCAACTGCTCCGTTTGTCACGGAACCGACGGCATTCCCCTGATGACAGGCGCTCTCGATTTTCGCAAAGCGGATAACAAGGACAGTGAAAAGTTCGATGCCGCAGAACGGAGCGACAAGATCCTGAAAGACTGGCCGGATGCACTTTGGTACAAGCGTGTCACACAGGGCGTGCCGGGCACACCGATGGCGGCGTGGGGAACCATGTTCCCGCATCTTTATCTGTGGAAAGCCATCGCTTATGAGCGCACGTTCCATGATCCTCTGGATCAGCGTGCCTCTAAAGTTCCTATTCCGCCCATCCCGACAGAAGAAGAGATCAAACGTTGGAAAGACGACGGATTGTTCATGGATCCTCTGCTCTAACGTAAGGTCATCGAACCCAAATAAAAACCGGTATGGTCCGCCATACCGGTTTTTCATTTTAAGGATGCGAAAAAATTTGCTCGACCTACCGGGAACTTCGCCGGGAATCGTGAAATTTGGTAGAATGCATGTACGAATCCTTCAAACCAACCCATTGTGGGTTTAATCAAATAAGCCAGGAGTGATCCATGAGCCGAATCGATGATCTAATCAGGGAAAATATTTCCGAAGACGGCAAGGTACTCAATCTCCGCGACAAGTACATTGGTCTGCGCGGAACCATGGAAATGTTCACCAAAAAAGAAGCTTTGCAGAACCTGGTCACCCTCACCTATTCCGGAAACCAGATCGGCGACGAAGGGGCGGAAGCCATCGCCGAATGCCCGTATCTGCAAAACGTGGAGACGCTGAACCTGAACCACAACGAAATCGGCGACGAGGGCGCGGTGGCGCTGGCCAACTCGACCAACTTTCCCAAACTCACAAAGTTATCCTTGTTCGGGAACGTGATCGGCGACGAGGGGGCGCGAGCGTTCGCACAATCGCCTCTCAGCAAGAAATTCATCAAGTTGGACTTGTACAAGAACCAGTTCAGCAATCAGGGAATCAAAGCGCTCACCGAGTCGGAGAACCTGAAGAACTGCGAGGAACTGGAAATCTACCGGGAGTGACCGTCCTCAAACGGTCTTCCCGGCTTCTTCCCATTGGGCGGGTGTGAATGTTTTGATCTGAATGGCATGAATCCGTTTGGGCTGACCGTTGATCTGCTCATCGAGGGCGCCGTAAACAAGGCGACGCCGGTCCAGCGGGTTCACATCCTCAAACTGATCAGAGACCACCACCACGGCATAATGCCCGCCTCCACCTGCTGCTTTGTGGCCGCGATGCAGGTAGCTTTCGTCGATGATCTCCACATGCGTGGCATTAAGCTGTTCTCTCAACACGTCGTCGATGATCTGTACCGTTTCATCCATAATGCTTTTATTCTCCTTATCCTTTCAACCGGACATCGAAGCGAGCCCTCACCGCTCCCCTCTCATTTCAAGTCATTGATATCCGGCAGATTGTAAAAGTCTTTCAGTTTCTGCGTGTAGCGCGCGTGGGCTTCGTTTTCATCCTTGTCGATCAGCGGATGCCGACACTTCGCACACACCGGCAGACGGTCCTCCGAATAAGACTTGATCCGGTTGCTGACCCCGCATCCCTTACAAACTATTATTAATGCGTCTCTTTCCATGTTACACTCGTTAAAAATGCATTATAAAACATACTACCAGCGGGGATCGATGTTTTTTTATTACAGCAACGACCCGAACCGGCCCTCCATGCCGCTTAGCACCAAACTGCTTCTGGGCGGCATCGTCATTCTGGCATTCGTTCTTCTGTTCGTGTTCGGTTTTACATTTTTCCTGATCGCCCTCGCAGGGGGCATTCTCACGTTTCTGGCTGACCTGTTCGGAATTCGCCGGCGGCGGAACATGGGGACTGCCACCCACCCTCATCCAAAGGACCCGCGTTTCGGCCAGTGGCCGCCCCGCTCGTCGTCTTCCTCTTCCTCGTCGCGCAAGTACCGGGACGATGACGACGTGATCGACGTGTGAGGAAACAGATCAACGTTTCTTCTTGTAAATGTGCGTTGGTGCTCCGAGAAAAATCTCCGCCGCTTCCATCAGTGTCTCGGAGAGCGTCGGGTGTGGATGAATGGAGTGGGCCAGATCTTCCGCCGTGGCGCCCAGTTGAATTGCCAACACGCCTTCAGAGATCAATTCCCCGGCATTTGTTCCGACCAGCCCCATGCCCAGAATTTTTCCCGTTTTGGGCTCCAGGATCAGCTTGGTCTGGCCGTCGTTGCGGCCCAGTGTGGTGGCGCGTCCGGATGCGCCCCACGGAAACTTGCACACCTCCACTTCACGGCCCTCGGCCTTCGCCTGCTCTTCGGTCAGGCCGCACCAGGCGATTTCCGGGTCGGTGAACACCACTGCGGGAATGACTGGGCCCGGTAAATCCCGGGACTCACCCATAATCGTCTCCACGACACGTTTCCCTTCAAATGAGGCCTTGTGCGCCAGCATGGCGCCGCCGATGACATCCCCAATGGCGAAGATCGTTTCCTCCATCGTCCGCCCGCTTTTATCTACCTTCACAAATCCGCGTTTGTCGAGTTCGATACGCGTCTTTTCCAGACCGAGGTTCTCCGTATTGGGTTGCCGGCCGATGGAGATGAGGATTTTGTCGAACACCTCCTCCCTCGACTCTGATTCGCCCTTGAGCGAAACCTTCAACCCCTCCTTCCCCTCCTGAAGAGCCTCCAGCCGGGTATTCAGGTGAATTGCCTCGAAATCCTTTCGCAGTTTCGCCTGGAGAACCCGGACCAGGTCGCGGTCCACGCCGGGAAGCAGGCCGTCGGTCATTTCCACCACTATGACCTTCGATCCCAGCGCGGCGTACACCGTACCCATTTCCAGCCCGATGTACCCCCCACCCACAACCAGCAGTCTACCGGGAATGTCCTCCACCTCCAATGCGCTTGTGGAATCCAGAAGGCGCGGGCTATCGATGGCAAAGTCGCCAGGGATGATGGGACGAGACCCGGTCGCCAGGATGGCGTGATCAAATTCAATTGACTCTTCTCCCACTTTCACCCGTTTGGGGCTTTCAAAAACGGCACGACCGGACACATATTTCACACCGCGTTGCTTGCATAACTGGGCAAGACCCTGCGACATTTTGCCGATGACTTCATTCTTCCACTGGCGCAGGCGGTCGACATCGATCCTGGGGTCACCGAATGCCAATCCCCATTCTCGGGCCTCTTTTGTCTCGTTGACCAGACGGGCTATATGCAGGAGGGTTTTGGAAGGAATGCACCCGCGTTGCAGGCACACGCCTCCCATACTCTTGTCATCATTGACCAGGGTCACATCCATGCCGCGGTCGGCCGCATAAAAGGCAGCGGCATACCCACCGGGTCCGGCTCCAATAACCAGCAATCGTTTTTCTGCCATAGCGTAGTTGCCGTCTTTCAATAATGATTTCGCAAAGCCTTTCCCGCAATCATTTATGACGGCGGCGGCTGATTTGTTCCCATGATTGGGGTTTCGCCTTGCTCCCGATCTTGGCCAAAGCGACGTTGAATATTTTACGGGCCTCGGCGCGTGAGGTATGCGTACCTGCGACCCGGTCGATGAATTCTTTTTCCAGGGTGATGTAGGATCCCATCTGCCGTCCGACTTTTTTCACGATCTGCAAATTGCTCGGGTCCGCCGACCCTTTCGGCAGGGTTTTCTTTTCACGCTGGAACAGGCCCTTAGAGGGGGCAGAAGGAATCGGTTCGTCAACTCTCATGAATTCCGGCTCGGGTCGATCCGGCGGGTCCTTCAAAAAATAAACCAGTGCAAATCCCGCATCGGTGGAGGCCAATTCGTTGACCCGCGTTTTTAAAAATTCCTTGAAGGCTTCAGCGCCTCCGGACGTTCCTTCAAAACCGATCAGCCGCCACTCCTGCTCCGAGATCACCTCAAACAACCCAAGATCCGCCAGGTGGGAACACAAAGCCCGTTTCACACTCTCTTCCACCTCAGGAGACCATACCGAATTCTGCAAACAGGTCGACCAATGTTCGGGAGAAAAAATTTGCGAATGAGGAGACATGATTCAGGTTGTTTCCGCCGGTCCGGACGCGGCCCGGGTCTCCAGTCTGGCGAGAACAGGGACCAGACTTTTTTTCCAGCTTTCGGAAAGAAGAGGATGAGCCATCACTCTTCTCAGGGCTTCAAGATTGTTCCGGTCATGAAACATGACGCGGTTGCATTCTTCGATGGACAGCTTTTCCGGGTCGGCTTGAATGAGGTCCATGTGATCACCGGATTGCACCCATCCCTGTTTGAGCACTCTCAGGTAATACCCGGTGTAGCCGGTATCGATCACCCGGTCGGCCATGCTCTTGTCGTCAAACCGTTTACTGATATTGTGGCACGGCTGACGCGGTTGCGAACACTGGACTTCCACCTCACCAATGCGGAAGATGTCACCGATATGAATTGCGGTTTCCGGCAGGTTCTCGATGGTGAAGTTTTCGCCAAAAAACCCCGGCGGCACCTCGTGCCCGGACTCTTTCCGCCAGTAATCAATATGCTCGTTCGACAACACGCAGACCGCCTTGTCCGGTCCGCGGTGATGCACCAGATCCGCGCTGGCATCGCCTTCCAATCCCATGAAATCCAGAAACACCGGGCCCGCCACAGGGTCCTTGAAAATGCCGGACCGGAACGGTTTCCCGTCGCCGTAGGTGCCGGTGCGAGGCTGGCCGACGTTTATGGAAAGGATGGTTTTCATAACAGGGCTTCCTCGCGCGTCAGGGAATCCATAAATACAAAAACTGCGGCTCCGGGCTTTTGGGAAGAAAATTGAGGTCGAAGTTCACCATATTGATCGATGGCGCCTGGATCAGGGAATACACATTATTCTTGTACTCGCCGGCGCGGTGGTAGGTAACCAGTTGGAAGTCCCGCAGGGCCAGATCCTTTTGAATGAGCTTGCGCGTGTCGTCGAGGTAACCGACATGATCGATCAGCTTTGCATCCAGTGCCTGGCGTGCGGTGAACACACGCCCGTCGGCAAGTTTCCGTACCTGGGCTTCAGTGAGGTGACGCCGGCTTTTGGTGATCACTTCCACGAAACGATCGTGCATGTCGTCGATCGCTGCCTGAAACAGTTTACGTTCTTCCTCCGTAAGCGGACGAAACGGCGACAGGAAATCCTTCTTGTCACCAGACTTGACCACCTCAAAGTCGACGCCCACTTTTTCCATCAAGCCCTTCAGGTTCATTTTTAGTGTGATGACACCGATGCTCCCGGTGATCGAGGTCGGATGGGCAATGATGGTGTCCGCAGCCTGGGCCACGTAGTACCCTCCGGATGCCGCGAGGTCCATCACCTGGGCGTATACCTTGACATTGTTCTTTTCCTTGAACGCCTTGATCTCGTGATACAGGATGTCGCTGGAGGTCACCGTGCCGCCGGGACTGTTGATGCTGAGGAGGATGGCCCGGACGTCGTTGTCTTTCTCCGCCTTATCGAGGGCTTCCCGGATCCGTGCCACCATGCCCTCTTCCTCCCGTGGAGACAGCACGCTGGAGACCCTCTGATTGGAAATGACCCCGCTGACCTCGACCAGCAACACTTTCGTTCGGCCCTCTCCGGATAGCACCTTCTCCTTGAGCGGGGATGGCGGAGGGATGAGGTGAATCTCGAATACCGTGCATCCGGTAAAAAACAGGGCCAAGATCAAGGCGAGCCCTGTTTTCAAAATACTACGGATTCGATAGCCGTTATCCGTATCAGGCATGATGTTGTCCTCTCACAAGAGTGTAATCGTACACGGCTTTGAAACAGGCAGCCTCCGGTTTCCATTCCTGGCGGCCCGTGTCAAAAAACGATTCCACTTTCCTGTATAGTTTTTTGGCCAACTCGGAATTCAAATACTCATCCGGAACCAGAGCGTATTCCAGCAGGTAGTTGGTATTGATGACGAGGTCGCGAAGCGCCATGGTTTCCCGCGCCACCACCATTTTGTGCCCCTTGCGCGCGCTAGCGGAGTCGATGTTTTTAGGGCCACCGCTCTGCAGGCTGTGTGCGATGCGTTTCAACGCTTCCTTCACATCCTCAATCCGGGATTGAAGGTCCGGATCGGATCCTGCTTCCTTCAAGCGCAACTGGATTTTCTGCAAGGGATCAATCAGATTCAGTTCGTGAAGAAAACCCTCACTCAGATCGTACATTCTACACAACTCGGAAATGGGAAGCTTACCGGAGGCGGAAGTCTCTGTTTCCAGAGACTCCATGCATTTCTGGAGTTGCGTTTCCAGGTTATCAGTGAACTTGGCCCGGGTTTTTTCCAGACGTTCTTCGAACTCGTCCTCGCTTCCCAGCTTTTTGAATTCCTGCCGGCATTCTTTCTCCAGCTTATCGAACAGCAGGTCGGCTTCGGAATTGATGTAACTGAGCAGGCGGAGCTTGCGTTCCGGTTCCATGGGCTTGACGAACTTCGAACGCACTTCTTTTTCCACGCGGACGAGTTCCCGCGGCATGAGGCGAAACATCTTGTCGAAGCTGTCGTAAAACGTACGCCAGCGCTCGATGGTGTGCTTCTTGTTGCTGGTGGTGTATTTGATGTTGATGTTCTTGATGCGGATCGTATTTTCCTGCATCAGGGAAACCAGCTTGTCACGCATCAGCGTGTCGATTTTGTCGTCCACATTATCCATAGGAATTTCACACCGAATTTGATCACTCAGGGGTTTGGCGAAGCCGACCGGGCACAACGACAACCGATTCCGTAAAAGTCCTTGGCGTCATCGAACCCGTACCGGCGGGACGACCTCATGTAGTCGGGAAGGCTGTTCCAGGCACCCCCGCGGATGACATGATACGTCCCCGATTCCGGGCCGCGAGGGTTGTTGTCATCGCCGGCCGAATAGTAGGATTTATCATACCAATCGTACACCCATTCGGCAATATTACCCGCCATGTCGTGGACCCCCTCCGGGGTCTGCCCAGCCTTCAGGGCACCCACTTCGTGAAGGACTTCGCCTTTGTGGATGAAACAGCATTTGCCGAAATTGGCCCTCTCCGGAGTGGGCGGCACTTCGCCCCACGGATAGGTCCGCCCTTCCAGCCCGGCAGCGGCGCGTTCCCATTCCGCCTCCGTCGGCAGGCGTTTGCCTCGCCAGCGGCAGTAATTGCGGCACCGCTGCCAGGTGAGGCCGATCACGGGCTTGTCCACCATGTCGGGGCGCGGTTCGCGTCCCCACCAACCGGTGATGGTCGGGTGCTCTTCCGGATGCGCCTCCAGGTACGCCGCGAAATCGCCTCCCGTCACCTCGAACCGGTCCAGCCAAAAGGCATCGAGGTATACCTTATGTCGCGGCGTTTCATCCTTCAGCCCCTTGCCCGGCTCACGGCCCATCCAGAACTCCCCGGCGGGGAAGAGGACCATGTCCGACGCCGTGTCCTCTCCTGCGAATCCGGACCCGGGGACCGGTAATCCGATGAACACCCAGACGATCAGGCTGAAAAAAATGCGGTGCATCCTCAAATACCCCTGTTACCAATTCTCGCGAGAACTCTATTAAATGATTGAGCCGGTAGAGCAAAGCCTTTATTATACATAACTGTACCGGTTCGCTCCCGGGAAACTAAAGCCCTTCTCCCAGGCGGACCGAAACCGGCATTCTACCCCTGTCACCGACCATCTGACATGCGAACCGTCCGCCAATTCGATGATCTCCTCGCCCGCGCCGAGACCGCTGTACTGATCCTTCTGCTGACCCTCATGGTCCTGCTTTCCTTCGGACAGGTGGTCCTGCGGAATGTAATGGGAAGCGGGATTTTGTGGGGGGACACCCTGCTTCGGCAACTGGTGCTGTGGGTGGGGTTTCTGGGCGCTTCGCTCGCGGTTCGCGAGCGCAAACACATTGCCATCGATTTTCTGCCTTATTTCCTGAACGACTTCTGGAAGAGGATCAACCGCATCGGCGTGGATCTGGTGACCGCCGTCATCAGCGCCTTTCTCGCGCTGGCCGCGTGGGATTTCATGATATTTGAAAAAGAAGGCGGCTCGACGCTGTTTTTGGAAATACCCGTGTGGCTGTTCCAAACCATTTTGCCTTTCAGTTTTGCTCTCATCTCACTCCGCCTGGCTCTGCGGGTGCTGAGCGAAATCGCCCATTTCCGGACGCCAGCCGAATGACCCTCCTTATTGTTGCCGCCATTCTGCTGTTGACACTGCTGGGGACACCGCTTTACGCGGTGATCGGCCTCGCGGCCCTGCTGTCGTTCCATTTTGCGGAAATCGATTCGGCGGCGGTATTCATCGAGCTCTACCGGGTCGCAAGCGCGCCGACCCTGCTCGCCATTCCGCTTTTCACCTTCGCCGGATTCATCCTCGCCGAAAGCCGCACTCCGCAGAGGTTGACCCGGCTCACGCAGGCGCTTCTGGGTGGCGTGCCGGGAGGACTGCCGTGGGTGGTGCTGGTGGCCTGCGCCTTTTTCACCGCGTTCACCGGCGCATCGGGGGTCACCATCATTGCGTTGGGCGGCCTGTTGTACCCGCTCATGCTCAAGGAAATGTACGGTAAAAATTTTTCGCTCGGGTTGATGACCTCGTCGGGAAGCCTGGGCCTGCTGTTCCCTCCTTCTTTGCCGCTCATCTTGTACGGCCTGATTGCGAAGGTGAACATCGACCAGTTATTTCTGGCGGGTGTGGTGCCGGGTGTGCTGATGATCATCATCCTTGCCGTGTACAGCATGGCGCAGAGCAAACGGTTTGGAATCGAAAGAACCGCCTTCAACTGGCAGGAGACGAAAAGTGCGGTGCGCGAGGCGGCGTGGGAGATCCCCCTCCCCTTTCTCGTGCTGTACGGTATCTACGGGGGCATCTTCACCGTGACGGAAGCCGCGGCGGTGACGGTGGTGTACGTGGTGGTGGTCGAATGTTTCGTGTACCGGGACATCCACCCCATCCGCGGCATGCCTGAGATCATGAAAAAAAGCATGGTGCTGGTGGGAGCCATCCTCATCATCCTGGGCACGGCGATGGGCTTCACCAGCTACCTGGTTGATGAGCAGGTGCCCATGCAACTGCTGGGCTTCATGAAGGATTACATCGATGACCAGTTGACCTTCCTCATTGTACTGAACCTGTTTCTTTTGATCGTCGGGTGCATGATGGACATCTTTTCCGCCATCATTGTGGTGGTGCCGCTGATCGTGCCCATCGCACAGAACTTCGGCGTCGACATGGTGCACCTGGGGGTCATTTTTCTGGTCAATCTGGAAATCGGCTATTCCACCCCGCCGGTGGGGCTCAACCTGTTCATCGCCAGTTCCCGCTTTGAGGAGCCCGTGGTGCGCCTGTACAAGGCCACCCTGCCGTTCCTCGGTCTCCGGCTGATGGGCCTGATGGCGGTCACGTATTTTCCCCTGCTCAGCCTGTTCCTGCCCAACCTGTTCGGAAGCTAGCGTGTTACAATGGCTTCCGTCGGTCACCTAGTGCGAAAAGGACACTCCACCATGCAACCCATTCGAAAACATCAACGCCTCGAAACCGATTCCCTTTTTTATGCGACGATGGACAGCCCGATCGGTATTCTTGGCATTGCCTCGACCCATAAAGGCGTGTGCAACATCCGCACGGCACAGAAAAGTGAACGTCAGTTTGTAAGCTATCTGGAAGACGTGTACATTGCCCGTCCGGTTGCTGATTCCAGACGGTTGAAGCCCGTATTGGATCAATTGGAAGGCTACTTTAAAGGAGAGATCACAGAGTTCGACTGTGACCTGGATATTTCCTGCGGCACGCCGTTTCAACGAAAAGTGTGGAAGCGGCTTTTGAGCATTCCATTTGGGGAGACCCGCAGCTACGGTTGGCTGGCGGAAAAACTCGATAACCCGAATGCCAGCCGCGCCGTGGGCAACGCCAACGGTAAAAATCCTGTACCCGTCATCATTCCCTGCCACCGTGTGATCCATGCCGACGGAGGACTGGGCGGCTACACCGGGGGTCTGCATATCAAGGAATTTCTTTTGGACCTGGAAACACACACCCATGCCGCTGTATAGAACGCAGGCCGTTGTCCTGCGCAGCATGAACCTGGGCGACGCCGACAAGATCGTCACCCTGTTCACGCGGGAGTATGGCAAGGTGAAGGTCGTCGCCAAGGCGGCCCGGCGCATCAAAAGCCGATTCGGTGCGTGCCTGGAACCGATGACTCACCTGTCGCTCATCTATTTTGGTAAGGAGCATCAGGACCTCTACCGCCTCAACCAGTGTGATATCGTGCACTCCTTCCAGAAAGTGCGGGAGCACCCTCAGAAGTTTTACACCGGCATTTACTTCATCGAGTTGTCGGAGAGCCTCGTGGCGGAGGCGCATCCGGAAATTCCAACCTTCGACCTGCTGTGCAAGGCCCTGCGCAAGGTGGAAGGCGAAGGCGACCTGGAAACGTTGTGCCGCCTTTACGAAATGCGAATCATGGCGCTGGCGGGATACACCCCGCGTCTGAAGCGGTGCATTCAATGCCGGGAGGAGCCGCGGTCCCGCTGGGTGGGATTCAGCTACACACGGCACGGCATTCTGTGCGCGGTTTGCCAGGACCAGACGGTGCTGGAGGCCCGGATCCAGAACGGCACCCTCAATTACCTGCGGAAGCTCCTGACCTTGGATATCCAGCACACCGACCGATTGAAAATTCCCAAAGGAAGCGAGGCGGAGATCGAGTCCATCACCCACCGCCTCATTCTGGCGCGGCTGGGAAGGGAGTTGAAATCCTATCCCTTTATAAAGAAAATGGCGGTTTGATTCCGCACACCCTGAAACCGAAAGCGAGGACCATGGAAAAACAAGCCATTCACACCGAGGACGCCCCGGCCGCCATCGGCCCGTACCAGCAGGCCATCCGCGCAGGGCAGTTTGTGTTCACCTCCGGCCAGATTGCACTCGACCCGAAGTCGGGCGAGTTCCTGTCCGGAGAAATTGAAGAGGAAACGGAACGGACCCTGGAAAACATTGGCGCCATTCTGAAAGCTGCGGGACTGGGGTTCGAGGATGTGGTGAAGGCGAACGTTTATCTCGCCGACATGAACCACTTCGCCCGCATGAACGGTGTGTACGAAAAATATTTCGCCACCGGGAAACCCGCGCGGGCCTGTGTGCAGGTTGCGGCGTTGCCCAAAAGAGCGAAGGTGGAAATCGATGTGATTGCCCAGGCAGGTTGAAAGAGATTCAATTCAATGGCAAAAAAAAAGAAGCAGGAATTGAAGGGCCAGATCAACTTTTACAAGGCCATGGCCGTGCTGGGAGCGATCATTGCCGGAACATTCGTTTATATGTTGCTGGACTCGGCTCCGCACTTGAGTAAACGGGATTTTCACGATCCCCAGGCCAAGGCCGCCCAGTGCCTGAACTGCCACACCGGGCAGGCGAGCAACATCCCCATCATGCCGCACCGAAGAATGGAAGACTGCACCTTCTGCCACACGCCGGACAAGGCCGGGTGAGTTCCCCACCCGGTTCCCCCTGTCAACTCAATCAAAGTGCTCCCGTGCCGGTTTGCCGACACCGTACACGTTGAACCCGATATCGAACAGGGCATCGTGGTCGAGGTGATTTCGCCCATCGAAAATAAATGCGGGTTTTTCCATAAGGTCGTAGATTTTCCTGTAATCCAGATTCCGGTACTCGTTCCATTCCGTCAGCAGGGCGATGGCATGGGCGCCCTTCACCGCCAGGTAGGGGTCGTCCAGGTAATCGATTTCACCCGGGATGCCCTCCAGATCTTTTTTAGCATTGGGAAGGGCATGTGGATCGGTGATACTGAGCCAGGCCCGCTCCTCGAGCAACGCACGGCAGATATGAATGGCCGGTGCATCCCGGGTATCGCCTGTGTCCGGCTTGAAGGCAAACCCGAGGATGGCGACTTTCTTGCCGACGATGGAATTGAACATGGCGTTGACCATCCGCTGAACAAATCTCTGCATCTGGAAATCGTTGATGTCGACCACCTTCTGCCAGAACTCGGCCACCGGATGCAGGCCATAGTGCTCGCACAGGTAAATGAGGTTGAGCAGGTCCTTACGGAAGCAGGACCCGCCGAAACCGATTCCGGCATTTAGAAACTTGGCCCCGATGCGCGTGTCCATGCCGATGGCATGACCCACCTGCGTCACATCCGCTTCCGTCTGTTCGCACAGGGCGGAGATGCTGTTGATGGACGAAATACGCTGGGCGAGGAACGCGTTGGCCACCAGTTTCGACAGCTCACTGCTCCATAAATTGGTGGTGAGGACACGTTCGTTGGGCACCCAGTGTCTGTAAATTCGGGTGAGTTCGTCCCGCGCCTCCCGGCCTGCGGGGGTGTCCATGGACCCGATCAGGATACGATCGGGTTCCTCCATGTCACGAATGGCGGTGCCTTCAGCCATGAACTCCGGGTTGGACAGGATCTCGAAATGGACACCGTTGTCACCGGAATGCAGGATTCGTCGGAGCGTCTCCGCAGCCCGAACGGGAATGGTGCTTTTTTCAACGACGATTTTGTCGGACCTGGAGTTTTCCTTGATGCGTCGCGCGGTCTGCTCGATGAACTGCAAATCCACCGCCCGCCCGGCTCCCTCACCGTAGGTCTTGGTCGGTGTGTTGACGGTGACGAAGATGATATCGGCCTCGCCGATTTCCTTATCGACCTCGGTCGAGAAAAACAAGTTGCGTCCCCGGCATTGGACGACGCGGTCATACAAACCGGGCTCGTAAATAGGCAGTTGGTCCGAGTTCCACAGGGCTATTTTTTCCTGCGAAATGTCCACCACTGTCACCTTGTAATCCGGACAGTGGTGAGCGATGACGGCCATGGTCGGCCCTCCCACATACCCGGCCCCGATGCACACGATTTTTTTGACAAAATCCCCCATAGCAGACTCCCACCGTTGGACATAAAAAAAGGGAGGCCGGTTCGTTGCCGAACCGGCACTCCCTGATAGTATAACGGCGAAATTCGCCAAATGATTATTTATAGTAAATTTTGCCCTTCTTGTAATTGAAGGCCCGTCCGCCTTTCAGAAAGCGCAGTTTGCCTTTGTGAATCTTCCAGTTTTCGATGACGATGCCTTTTTCTTCTGAAGGACCTTTTTCCTTCGCCCGGTCTTTCACCTTGCCGTCCTTCACGATGTTCTGGTCGGCGTTATCTTCGGTGATGAACTTGGAGAAGGGATGAACGTTGGCCAGAGCCGCTTCCAGATCGACCTTGTCGCCCTTATGCGGATTCTGCTTGTGGCCATGGCAGCGGTTGCACACGTTCTTGTAATCCCAGCGGAGGCCATACTTCTCAGTATCCCCTTTCTTGAAATCACCCTTGGTGTTTTTCATCACAACGCGGAATTGAGAACCACCGGCAACAGAGTGGCACATTTCGCAACCCACTTGCTCCAGATTGGGCTCGGTCGGGTCGATTCGGGTGCTAACATCGCGGCCTTTGAATTTCGTTCCGGGGGGTATGAATCCACCACGCTGACGGTAGCCGGTGGTGTGGCAGAACAGGCAGGCCGGATCGGCAGTGTAGTCTTTTTCCGGATCAAGGCCGTCTCTTTTCTTGGCATCGGCGGCGTTGCCCGGCTTCAGCAAATCAAATGTTTTTCCATGGGGTGAATTCTTCCAAGCCTGGTAATAGGGATCGTGGCAGCTACCATCGCACTTCGTGGCACCCACGAATTTAGGTCGCTTGGGGACCTTTTTCTTGGCGGCGTCGGCCGTGTCGGAATAACCCAGAAAAAGGCATAAGGTCAGAAATAGATATCCGAACGATTTAAAAACATTAGCCATTGTTGTCACCCTGATGTTTGGCAGTTTCGGTTAGCACTCCATTTAAACGTCCGCGCAGGATATAATAAACGCCCAGTCAGGTCAATACGAATTTCCTGCCCCCAAACGATCAAAAATCTGATAATACAATAGATTTCATGGATATATCTGATTTCGATTTTCACCTGCCGGACGAATTGATCGCGCAGACCCCCACTGAAGAAAGGGATGCTTCCCGCCTTATGGTGGTGGACCGCATCACTGGAAAAATTGAGCACAGGATGTTCCCGCACATCACGGAATTTCTGACTGACCGTCCCCTGCTGGTTTTCAACAACACCCGCGTGCTCCCGGCCAAACTGGAAGGACACCGCACCGATAACGGCAAGCCGGTGGAGTGGCTCCTGGCCCGCAAGGTGGAATCCGGCTCATGGCTTGTTCTGACACGTGGACTGTCCAGGCTCAAGCCCGGCCAGACGTTCCGGTTTGGAAATGAATTGAGTGCCGTATTTGAGGGGGTGGAGGAGGCAATGGCCCGGATGCGATTTTCCAGTGAGGAACTATTGCAAGCCACCCTGAACCAGAAAGGCAGGATGCCCCTTCCGCACTACATCAAGCGCTCGGGGGAACTGGGGGAGAAAATGGATTCGCTGGACCGGGAACGTTACCAGACTGTGTTTGCCGAAGAGGCAGGGGCGATTGCCGCACCCACCGCCGGCCTGCATTTCACGCCCGAGTTGATGAATTTATTGAAAAAAAAAGCGGAACTGGGTTTTCTAACTCTTCATGTGGGCCCGGGCACATTCCAGCCCCTGAGGACAAACAAGGTTGTGGACCATCAAATGAAGGAGGAGTTTTACCGGATCCCCGCATCCACCTGGAACCAAATTCACCAGGCGAGAGCCGAGGGACGGCCCGTTTTCGCGGTAGGTACAACCAGCACTCGCGTACTGGAATCGGTCAATTTCGATACAGCCACAGAAAAGGACGTGGAAGGCTGGACGAATCGGTTTTTATATCCCGGCCAAACCTTTCGCAACGTGGACCGGTTGCTTACGAACTTCCACCTGCCCCGCTCCACCCTGTTTTTACTGGTCTGCGCCTTTGCCGGAAAACCCCTGATGGATCAGGCGTACAGGGAAGCCATAACGAGAAAGTACCGTTTTTTCAGTTACGGGGACGCCATGCTGATTCTGTGACACTACTGCAGTCGCCAGTCAACTTTCCTGACTGTTGACAGCCTGCTTGAAGTGCTTCCCGGACTTGAAACGAACCACTTTACGGGCGGAAATTTCAGCTTCCTCACCGGTTTTGGGATTGCGCCCCATGCGCTTGGTCTTGGCCTTGACCTGGAAGGTTCCAAAACGCCGCAAGATCACAGGTTCACCCTGCCCCAAAGATTCCTTTATAAGCTTGATCACGGTTTCCACCGCTTCTTCAGCTTTGGCCCGGGACAGGCTCGCTTCCTGAGATACATGGTTGATAATATCTTGCTTGGTCATGCTCCCTCCTTCAGTTCACGAAAATGAAAATGATATAAGCCTATTTATCAGGCATTTTCACCTGTTCTCCGCCCCTCATGGCTATGCATCATTGGGTATCCTGCAAATCCACCTCCACCGGTGCAGCCACACCGGGAGGACCCACCAAGGTGCCAGATCTGCCAACCAAGCCTCGATCGAACTTGATGTACTGCCCTATCGACACGGACACCCTGACTCTTGAATCTACTCGTTACCCAAAGAGGAATGAATCTACTTTACCATTTATTTCAAAATAATCAATAGGTTATTACACTAATTCCGAAACCGGTTTGGCTCAAACTTTGCAGAAACGAAATCCTATACCAAAAGCGCTAAACTGATACAAAAAATACCATTTAAAACCAGCCATTTATGACTATTTTCCAATAAATTACTTAAGCTTACGCGAGGTATCAAATCTGTTATAAATGGTTTGAAATCAATCGTTAAGAAAACTGCTGCCGCATGAATTCAGGATTTATCGGGGTGGGGTACAATCTGGTAAACAGTTTCTCCGGGGCGAACCAGATTTAATTTTTCGCGGGCGACCCGCTCAACCGCCAGCGGGTCCTTTTTGAGGGCTTCGATTTCCTTCTGCAATGCTTTGTTTTCCTGAACCAGAGAGGCATTTCCCTGCTTCAGTTTTTCCAGGTCGTCATTGAAATTAAATACGGTCATCACACCATCGTCGCTGAATACCGCGACCCCGACCATAATGGCGAACAGCAAGAGACTGAGCCCGATCGTAGCCTGGATTCTATTGAGCGGTTTCGTTTTGATGGCCATGGCAAATCACATTCCCAGGTTATAGAACACCTCGCGGCCCTTGAACACGGCCGCCGGGCCAAGCATGTCCTCGATGCGCAACAATTGATTATACTTCGCCACACGGTCGGTACGACACAGGGACCCTGTCTTGATCTGGCCGGAGTTGACGCCCACCGAAATGTCGGCGATGGTGGTGTCCTCCGTCTCACCGGAACGATGTGAAATGACCGCGGTGTACCCGGCCCGTTTGGCCATCTCCACGGCTTCCAGCGTTTCGGTCAGCGTCCCGATCTGGTTCACCTTGATGAGAATCGAATTGCACACGCCTTCCTGAATGCCCTTCTTCAGGATTTGGGTGTTGGTAACAAACAGGTCGTCACCCACCAATTGCGTGGTATCACCCACTTTCCTGGTGAGCTTCTCCCACCCTTTCCAGTCGTTTTCGGCAAGACCGTCTTCGATGCTGACGATCGGGTACTTCTTCACCAGTTTTGCCAGGTAATCGACCATTTCGTCGGAGGTGAGTTTGGGTTTCTTCTCCGCCTGCAGAACGTATTTTTTATTCTTGTAGAGTTCGCTTGCCGCCACGTCGAGCGCCAGAAGGATGTCCTTGCCTTCCTTGTATCCGGCGCTCTTGATCGCGGCCAGAAGCACCTCGATGGCCTCCGCATTGGACTTGAGGTTGGGCGCAAAACCCCCTTCGTCGCCCACGGCGGTGTTGTACTTTTTCTTCTTGAGCACGGCTTTCAGGTGGTGAAACACCTCGGTTCCCATCTGCAGGGCCTGGTGAAAGCTGTTCGCGCCGACGGGCATGATCATGAATTCCTGAATATCGACGTTGTTGTCGGCATGCGCTCCGCCGTTCAGTACGTTCATCATCGGTACCGGCAGTTCGCACGCGTTGCTTCCGCCGATGTAGCTGAACAGGGGAATGTCGAGATCGTTCGCCGCCGCATGCGCCACCGCGAGAGACACGCCGAGAATAGCATTCGCTCCCAGCTTGCCCTTGTTGGCGGTGCCGTCCATCTCGATCATGATGCGGTCGATCAACCTCTGTTCCGTCACCTCGATGCCCACCAGTTCCGGGGCGATCTTGGCGTTGATGTTCTTGACCGCCTTCTGCACTCCCTTGCCCATATAAGTTTTCTTGTCGCCGTCGCGCAACTCCAGTGCCTCGCGCGATCCGGTAGACGCGCCGGAGGGCACCGCGGCGCGGCCCATCAGCCCTTCTTCCAGAAACACATCCACTTCCACCGTCGGGTTGCCCCGAGAATCCAGAATCTGTCTTGCCTGAATACCAACGATTTCGCTCATGATTCTCCTCTTGATCCCCTCAACTCATTCAGCGTGTATGGAAATCAACCCTTCGCCTTGTTCAGGGCGTCGCGGTTGGCTTCGATCGTCCGATCGATTTCCTCTTCCGTATGCACGGCGGACATGAATCCCGCCTCGAACTGAGAACAGGCAATGTAAATGCCCGACTCCAGCATTGCGTTGAAATAACGTTTGAAAAATTCGAGGTCGCAGGTGGACACGGTTTCGAAATCCACAACCTCTTTATCGGTGAAAAACATGGAGAACATCGAGCCCACCCGGGTGAAGAACGCGGGCACACCCGCTTCCTCCGCATTCTTGCGGAAGCCCCCGCACAGGCGTTGGCTTTTCGCCTCCAGATCCTCGTAAACCCCCTTGCCCGAGAGCAGGTTCAGCATCTCCAGTCCCGCCGCCATTGCAAGGGGGTTGCCGGAAAGCGTGCCCGCCTGGTAAACCGATCCCACCGGCGCGATGTGGTCCATGAACTCCTTCTTGCCGCCATAGGCGCCCACGGGCAGTCCACCGCCAATGATCTTGCCCAGCGTGGTGAGGTCCGGCGTGATGCCGTACACTTCCTGCGCCCCGCCCAAACCGACGCGGAACCCGCTGATGACCTCGTCGAAGATCAGCAGCGCGCCGTGCTTGCTGGTGACGTCGCGGAGCGTTTGCAGAAACCCTTCCTTCGGCGGAACGACCCCCATGTTGCCGGCTATGGGCTCGACGATCAGGCAGGCGATCTCGCTCCCCATCCTGTCGAACAGTTCGGTCACCGCATCGCCGTTGTTGTAAGGCAGGGTCAATGTGTTTTTCGCCAGGTCCTCGATGACGCCAGGGCAGTCCGGGATGCCCAGCGACATCAGGCCGGAACCGGATTTGACCAGCAGGCTGTCGCCATGGCCGTGAAAGTTGCCCTCGAATTTGACGATTTTGTCGCGCCGGGTGTAGCCGCGCGCCAGGCGGATGGCGCTCATCGTCGCCTCGGTACCCGAACTCACCATGCGTACCCGCTCGATTGAGGGCACGCAGTCGATGACCTTTTTCGCCATCTCGATTTCCAGTTCCGTCGGCGCGCCGAAGCTGGTGCCGTTCTCCGCGGCGCGTTTCACGGCATCGACGATCCGTGGGTGTGCGTGCCCGAAGATGAGCGGCCCCCACGACGCGTTGTAGTCGATGAACTCATTGCCGTCCACGTCCCACAGACGAGACCCATTGGCTTTCTGGATGAACAGGGGATGGCCGCCGACGGCCTTGAATGCCCTGACAGGGCTGTTGACACCGCCGGGGATGACTTGCTGTGCTGACTCAAACAGGGATTCGGATTTCTTGCGGTTCATAGCTTTCCAAACAGGGTTTCGAGGTCTCGTTTGCGTTGATCGGGAATTTTAGCAGGATCGGTGACGATGGCCTTTTTCGCCGCCTCACCGCATTCGCATTGGCGCTCAAGAACGGGTAGCCCCACCACTTCCTTGAGGATGGTCTGCGCCAGTTCGACGTTGTTGTGCATGATCTCCAGCACCTGTTCCAACGTCACCGGCTCCTCTTCAATGTGCCAGCAGTCGTAGTCCGTGGCGAGGGCAATGGTAACATAACAAATGCCCGCCTCGCGTGCCAGCTTCGCTTCGGTAACATTGGTCATGCCGATCACTTCCACGCCCCAGCTGCGGTACACGTTCGATTCGGCCCGTGTCGAAAACTGCGGACCCTCGATGCAAACGTAGGTGCCGCCCGGATGCACCACCGCACCCGCTTTCTGACTGGCTTCCAGCACTTTGCCATGCATGTCGTCACAGATGGGGTCCGCAAGGCTCACATGGCCTACGATGCCGTCGGTAAAAAAGGTACCGATGCGCCGATGGGTGCGGTCGATGAACTGGTCGGGAAGAACGATGTGCCCGGGAGCGATCTCTTCTTTCATGCTTCCCACAGCGCTGACCGACACGATGCGCTCGACGCCGAGTTTTTTCATGGCGAAGATGTTGGCCCGGTAATTGATCTCAGATGGCGTGATGCGGTGGCCGACGCCATGGCGCGGCAGGAATGCGAGTTTCGTTCCCGCAAGCTCCCCGATCACTACTGGGTCCGAAGGGGCACCGTAAGGCGTGTCCACGGCGACTTCCTTTTCCACCTTGAGGTCCTTCATGTTGTACAGGCCGCTACCGCCGATCACGCCGAGAATATCTGCCGCCATCGATTGTCCTTTCTAACTGGAATGGGAAGGTTGCGGTTCCGATGAAAACGAATGTTGTAGCAGGGCGGACGCGGAAGTTAAAGAGGAAATGACCCGGGCCCCCTCCCCTGTTTGCATATCAAGGGCCCGGATCACTCCTCGGTGTCCTCTTTCAAATTGTTCGAAACGCGCTCCGCCTTTTGAAGTAGAAACCTGAGTTCGGAGATGCGGTCCTCTGTGGCATCAAGAAGACCGGACTCCTGCTTGAGATTTTCGATTTTCGCCGTGATGTCACCGGACAGAACGTGCAGTTCGCCCAGACGCTTTTCCAGAGACTCGAATTCGCGCAGGCGGTTTTCGAAAGCTTCCACCTGTTCGCGGCTCTCGCTCGCCGCCCGGGTCAGATCATTGACCTGAGAAAGGGCATCATCCAGATTTTGCCTTTCCGAGTCAAGACGTTCGCGTTCGGATTGAATCTCCGCAATGCGGCCTTCCAGTTGCGCCAGGTTTTCCTGAACCTCGCGCACTTTCGACACCTGACCCGCCACCGATTCCGCCCGCGTTTCCAACTCCGCGAGTTTGTCTTCCAAATGGCGCGACTGTTTCTCCGCGCGGGCAACATGCGCTTCCTTTTCTTCAAGCGTTGCCTGACGCCGCTGGAGATCTTTTAAAATGCGGTCGATGGCGTCCAGCTTCTCATCGGTGGCGGCAACGGCTTTCTGCCGTTCATCGATGGCAGACTGCCTGGAATCGAGACCAGCGAGAGCCGCATCGAGTCCGGCTTTCAACGCATCCATCTTCGCCACCTGGGCCTGCGACGCATCGACTTCCTTCACCCGCTTCTGCAAATCTTTCTCCAGCGTCGTCATGGTGTACACGAGGTGGCTGAGGCGTTTCTCCCGCTCCTCCCATTCGGCCTTCTCGCGGCTGGCGTGCTCGATGCGCGACTCAATGCCGTCGGCCAGTTCTTTCAAACGTGCCAGCCGCCCTTCCATTTCTTCCAGCTGGCCGATCTGACGATTGAGACTGCCGGTTTTGACGTTGGCCTCTTCAATAAAGAATTCGAGGCCATCGATCTTTTTCTCCAGTTTTTCGATCAACCCCTTGCGTTGGAGTTGGTCCTCGAGCTTTTCCTCCATGTTGTGAATCATGGCGGAAAGACCGTTCACCCGTTTTTCAACCTCGTTCAACCAGTCGCGTTTTTCGAGAATGCTATCCAGCCGTTTCGCCGCCTCCTCGCCCAGTTCTTTATTCCTGGTAAAGGTGGATTCAATGGATGCCGCCCCTTTCAACTCCTCGCGGAAGCGTTCAATCCGCCGTTCGGTTTCCTGCGCCGTGTCCTCGAATGATTTAAGGTTCTCGGCAAAGGTGTCGAGCTTCCCCGCTTCGGCTTGCAGGGTTTCGAGCTTGTTTTGAATGGTGGATTCGAGCAGGGTCTGGAGCGAGCCGATTTTCTCCTCCAGCTTGTGAACTTCAGCCTTGTCCTCGTGAAGTTGCACCAGCTGGGTTTTGACCTTGTCGGCCATCGTCTCCAGCTCTTCCATGCGCGCGCCGACTTCACGAATGTGGCCGGCTTTCTCGCTGATTCGGTCGGCTTCGACATGAAGGTCACTGGTCTCTTTCAACAGGCGGTCCACCGTCTCCTGCACGGTTTTGACCTGTTCCCGTTGCGCAAGCACCTTGTCGGTTTGAAGTTTAGCCTGGCTCAACTGCTGCTTCACATCTCCCAGGCTGCGCAGGTAACTGCCCACCACTTCGCGGTCCTTTTTGACCGTAGCGAAACGGTGGTCCAGGTCCCTGACCAGGGATTTGAGATCGCCGACGCGGTCGGACGACTCCTTCATTGTCGTGCGGAAGCGCGTTACTTCTTCCACCTGCCCGCCCGCCTTGTTCAGCAGGGACTCTATCTTGGCAACGCGTTTCTCCGCATCGCGCAGTTTTCCGCTGTCTTCTTTCAGCCTGGTGATCTTGCTTTCCATGTCCCACACCAGCGCGTTCAGCCGTCCGGATTCTTCATTGGCCTTCTCGGCGGTGCGTTTCTGCTGGCTGAGGGACTTGGTTTTCTGCTCCACTTCGTCGTGCAAGGCGCGCACGTTCTTGAGATCCTGTTTGAGTTCCTTGAACTGGACCTCAAGCGTGGAGGCAGTGGACTCGAACTTGCCGATCGACCCCTCCAGCGCCTGCATCTCTTTCAGGCGCTTTTGCAGGGTGTCGAGTTTTTTGAATGTATCGGGGAGGGATTGACTGAATTTTTCGAAATACTGTTTCGTATCGGAGAGTTTGCCGACGTTGTTCTCGAAGTAGTCGAGCAGGAGTTGCAGGTTTTTGCGTTCCTGCGCCGCCGTCTGGAGCAGTCGCGAAAGTTCCGCGGAGTCGGCGGGGCGCCACTCGGAACCGCGGACGTTCGGATCGCGCGGGGAATCTTCGGCTGAATGGTCCGGCATCGGTCAAATCTCCGAGGTGCCGGCCGGGAGCCGGCAATTCGTAAGTATATGTATTTTAATTATTTTTGGAGATTTGTAAAGGCCGGGAAGGATCCAGGAGGAAAAAGTGCGCCTGCCGTGGCGAGGGGGAGGGTCAGCGGATCAGTGCTTCCGCAATCTGCACGGCGTTCAGCGCCGCGCCTTTTCTCAGGTTGTCGGACACCACCCACAGGTTGAGGGCTTTCGGGTTGGCGAGGTCCTTGCGGATGCGTCCCACCATCACCTCGTCACGCCCGGCGGCGTCGATGGCCAGCGGATATTCGTTCTTCTCCGGCGCATCGACCACGCTGACGCCCGGAAAGGCGGACAGCACGCGGCGCACCTCGGCGACGTCGATCTCCTCATCGGTCTCGACGTACACCGACTCCGAATGCGAGTACATCACCGGCACCCTGACCGTGGTCGGCGTGACCTGGATGGTGTCGTCGCCCATGATCTTGCGGGTCTCGTTGACCATCTTCATCTCTTCCTTGGTGTAGCCGTTGTCGAGAAACGTGTCGATGTGCGGCAGGCAGTTGAACGCGATCTGGTGCGGATAGACGTTCTTCACCAGGGGTTCGCAGTTGAGCGCGTTTTTACTCTGGTGCGTCAGTTCGTCGATGGCCTTCTGTCCTGATCCCGACACCGACTGGTAGGTGGAAACGATGACCCGACGCACACGGAATCGGTCGTGCAGGGGTTTCAAGGCCATCACCATCTGGATGGTCGAGCAGTTGGGATTGGCAATGATGCCCGGCCCGCTCTGGATTGCATCGGGGTTGACCTCCGGAACCACCAGCGGAATGCCCGGTTCCATGCGGAACGCACTGCTGTTATCGATGACGACGCACCCCGCCTCCACCGCCTTCGGCCCGAACTGCCGGCTGGTCGAGGCGCCCGCCGAAAACAGCGCGATGTCAATGCCCACGAACGAGTCGTCCTTCAACTCCTGCACGGTGACGGGTTTGCCGTGAAACGGCAGTTCGCTTCCCGCCGAACGGCTCGAAGCCAGCAGGCGCAGTTCCGCCACCGGGAACTTGCGTTCCTCCAGGGTGGCGATCATGGTGCGGCCCACGGCTCCCGTGGCGCCCACCACCGCGACATTGTATGAATCTTTTTTCTGCATTACAGTTTCTTCTCCATTGCCTGCACGACGAGGTCGCCCATCGCCTTGCAACCCACTTCCTTCATGCCGTTCGACATGATGTCTTTCGTACGGTACCCCTCTTCCAGAATCGATTCAACCACGTTTTCGAGCGCTGTGTTGACGTCCTCGCGGTCGAGAGAATACTTGAACATCATGCCCACCGACAGGATGGTTGCGAGCGGGTTGGCCATGTCTTTTCCGGCGATGTCCGGGGCGCTGCCGTGAATCGGTTCGTACATCGCCGTCTTGCCGCCGAGGCTGGCCGACGGCAACATGCCGATGGAGCCGGTGAGCATGCTGGCCTCGTCGCTCAAGATGTCGCCGAACATATTGGTGGTGACAATGACGTCGAACTGCTTGGGATTCCGCACCAGTTGCATGGCGGCGTTGTCCACGTACATGTGCGACAACTCGACCTCGCTGTATTCTTTTTCGTGAACACCGGTCACCACCTCGCGCCACAGGCCGGTGGCTTCCAGCACATTGGCCTTGTCCACGGAACAGACTTTCTTGTCGCGCTTGAGGGCGACGTCGAAGGCAACCTTGGCGATGCGGACGATTTCGCTTTCCGTGTAGACCAGCGTGTTCGTGCCGCGCCGCTCGCCTCCCTGAAGCGCCACCACGCCGCGCGGCTCGCCGAAATAAATGCCGCCGGTGAGTTCCCGCACCACGAGGATGTCGAGCCCTTCCACCACTTCCGGCTTGAGCGTCGAAGCCTCGGTGAGCGCGCGGAACACCTTGGCCGGCCGCAGGTTGGCGAACAGTTGCAGTTCAGAGCGCAGTCCCAGCAGAGCCCGTTCGGGCCGCAGGGAAAAATCGATGGTCTCCCACTTCGGACCGCCCACCGCCCCCAACAGAACCGCATCGGCTTCCTTCGCCGCCTGCAAGGTATCGCCCGGAAGGGGGTGTCCGGTCGCCTCGTATCCCGCGCCGCCAACGGGCTTTTCGTTCAAATTCAATTTGAGGCCGAGGCGCGTCTCCACCACCCGGAGGACCTTCACCGCTTCGGCAGTCACTTCGGGGCCGATGCCATCGCCCGGCAGAACCGCAATCGTGTATTCCTGACTCATACCTGTCGCCACCTTTCAAAAATGAAACGGAGCATTATACCCGAAAACCCGCCAGTGCCGAAAGCCGATCACTTTTTTTTGGATGCCGTGCGACGTCTGGCTTTCGGTTTGTCGTAAAACACCTCAACCAGGCAGAGTCCGCGTGCCGGGGCGGTGGGGCCGGCCTGTCTGCGGTCCCGCGCTTTCAGAATCTCCTGAATGGCGTCGGGTTCGATGCGCCCGTAGCCCACCTCGATCAATGTACCGACGAGATTACGCACCATGTGTTTCAAGAAACCATTGCCATCGACAGAGAACTCGATCCAGTCACCACGTTTTCTGACGGTGAGGTCGAAGACCTCGCGCACCGTGCTTTTGGCCTCGCACCCCGCCCCCTGGAACGATTTGAAATCGTGTTTGCCCACCAGGTGCCGCGCGGCATTGCGCATGGCGACGATTTTCAGCGGCTGGGCGACGTAATGAGCCTGTTTGCAACGCAGGGCGGAGGGGTAGTCCCGGTTGAGCAGGGTGTAGCGATAGATCTTGCGTGTGGCGGATTTGCGCGCGTGAAACCCCGACTCCACCTCTTCCACCGCTTTCACCACAATGTCGTGCGGCAAAAGGCTGTTGAGGGCTTTCAGGAACTGGCGCGGGGTCATCTTCGAGATGGTGTTGAAATGCGCCACCTGCCCTTCCGCATGCACGCCGGAATCGGTGCGCCCGGAGCCGACCACCGGGGTTTTCCTGCCGGTGATGGTCTCCAGCCGTTTCTCCAGCACTTCCTGGATGGTGATCCCGTTTGGCTGGAACTGCCAGCCGTGGTACTGGCTGCCTTCGTATTCGAGGAGGAGTTTGATGCGGCGCATGGGGGGATATTACATGAAAAAAATCGCGACAGTCTCGGACCGTCGCGATTTTTATCCATTTGGCTCCGTCTTGACGAAGCATCCACGTTTATACGTGGATCATGAATGGTTGGGTTTGGCTTTCTGGCGCGGTGGACTCATGGCTCCTCTTGACCCTCCCGATGGATTGGACCATTTCTCACATCACTAATATAGTCCTTCATTACGGCCCCGCAAGAGGGCAAAAGGCTGAAATTCCGAGGGGAAACTAATTCTTTCCAATCGGGGGCAAATTCTATAAGATAGGGGCCATCGGACGCAACAGCCAGATACTCGAATCGATTCAAATCAAAGGAGTTTCAGGATGAAAACGTACAACGACCTGGCTTCTGACGGCGGTTCCAACATTGTGGAACAGGTGGTCAGCCAACAGCAGAAACTGCGCGCCAGGATGGATAAAATAAAGCACAAGGTTTGCCTGATGAGCGGCAAGGGGGGCGTCGGAAAAAGCTCCATCACCGCCAACGTGGCGGCGTGCCTCGCCCAGCGCGGGCACAAGGTGGGGATTCTGGACGCGGACCTCAACGGCCCCAGTGTCGCCAAACTCCTGGGCGTGCCCAACGACGCCAAGTTGAAAGTCGAGGAAGAAGGCGTGCATCCCGGCGAGGGCGCGTTGGGTATCAAGATCATGTCCATGGACATGCTGTTGCCAAGCGCCGATGCTCCCGTCATGTGGACGGAAGACGAAAAAGCCAGCGCCGTCTGGGTGAGCACCATGGAGTCGACCGCCCTGCAGGAACTGTTGCGTGACACCATCTGGGGCGAACTGGATTATCTATTGATCGACATGCCTCCGGGCAGCGACCGTATCGACAACATCCGCGACCTGATTCCGGAACTGGCGGGCGTGGTGGAGATCACCATCCCCTCCCCCATCTCCCAGCACATCGTGTCGAAATCGATCACCAAGAACTCAAAGCTGAAAGTACCGATCATCGGGCTGGTGGAAAACATGGCCACCTACGTGTGCCCGCATTGCAACGAGGAAGGCTCCCTGTTCGAGGGGCAAAACGTCGAGGAGTTGGCCAAAACGAAGGGCATCCCCTTCCTGGGCCGGGTCCCCTTTGACAGCCGGGTTTCGAAGGAGTCCGGGAAAAACAAACTGTTTGTTACCGAGTACCCCGATTCGATCACCGGCAAAGCGCTCGGCGCCGTCGTCGATGGCATCGAGAAATTCATTCAATCGAAATAAAACAAGTTAAGGAGAGGACCCATGAAGTTCCTTTGCATTCCCTGCGACGAGCAGATGGAAACTCAAAAAGATGGTCTCTTGATGACCGATGACAGCAAGAACATCGCTCTCAAGTTCAAATGCAAAAAATGCGGGCATATGATCGCCATGCTGACCAATAAATTTGAAACGGAGTTCGTGAGCAAGCTCGGCGTGGAAGCAGGCGGCGCCTCGGAGTTCGGCAAAACACCGTTCGGCATGGTGGGCAGTTCGCTGGCCGGAGGCAAGGAAGAGCTCAAGAAAGCGGAGCCCAGCGACGAAGGCGATGTCGAGTGGACGCAGGAAGCCAAGGACCGCATCCAGAAGGTCCCCTTCTTCGTGCGCGGCATGGCCAAAAAGACCGTCATCAACTTCGCCAAGTCCAAGGGCATCAAGGTGATTGACGCAGCCCTGATGGACGAGGTGCGCGACAAGGTGGGCATGTAACAACCCGCTCACCGCGAACAAAAAAACAACGGGCCGGCCTGTAAGAGGCCGACCCGTTTTTTATTGCCAATACTTTTTAAACGTAAAAACTCACGCCGCGTTCTGCGACTTGCACTCCCCGCACTGGCACAATCGCCGCAACAATTCATACGGGTAAAGTCCCGTGCTGTGGCCGTCGTTCCAGTCGAACTGCAAAGCATAAAGACCCACCGCCTTGATCGTGAGGGGGCGGATGCTGTCCGGAATCATGCCCGGCTTGATTTTCTTTTCCCCCGTCCATTCGTCGATGCAGTGCGCGCACGGACATTTCTCGCGGAGCAACTTCACCGGATACACCGATTCGTGTCCATCCGGCCAGGTGATTCCCAGCGTGGATTCGTCCACCTGCTTCACATCGCTGGGAGTCATTTCACTCTCTTCCATTTTTTTCTTCGGCTCTTCGCTCATACCCATTCCGGTTTCAGGTTTCTATTGTGCTCAGCTTGAAGACGTCACGCTTTCCAGGCCAGTTCGAAACTGGAATCGATTTTCTTTTCCGCACTCGCCTGGTTGATGCTGATCTGCGCCGCGACTTTTCCCGCCAGTTCCTTATAAGCCAAAGAGGCCGGAGAATCGGGATTGCTCAGGAGGATCGGCACCCCAGAATCGCCCCCGGCAACCACATCCGGGATGAGTGGGATGTCACCCAGGAACGGCACCTTGGAATCGTCGGCCAGCTTCTGCCCGGCGCCGGACTGGAAAATGAAGTGTTTCTTGTCACAACCGTCACAGATGAAGTAGCTCATGTTCTCAATCACACCCAAAACAGGAACCTTCACCTGCCGGAACATCTTGACGCCCTTGTCGGCGTCGATGGCGCTGATCTGCTGGGGGGTGGTGACAATCACCCCGCCGGACAGCGGAGCCCGCTGGGTGAGGGTCAACTGCACATCGCCCGTGCCCGGAGGCAGGTCGATGACCAGGTAATCCAGCTCACCCCACTCCACGTTCTGCAGGAACTGCTGGATGATTCCGCCCAGCATGGGGCCACGCAACATCAGCGGCTGTCCCTCTTCCGTGAGGAAAGCGGCGGAAATGACTTTCAGGTTGTATTTCTCGTGCGGGAAAAACTTGTTGTTGTCGGCCCCTCTGGGCGGTTTGATGGGCATGCCCAGCATTTTCGGAATGCTCGGGCCGTAAATGTCCGCATCCATCAGGCCGACTTTGGCACCACTCAGGCTGAGGGCAATGGCGAGGTTGGTGCTGACGGTGGATTTGCCCACGCCGCCCTTGCCACTGGCCACGGCGATGATGTTTTTCACGCCGGTCAGAATGGGTTGCTGATGCTCGGAAGGCCGCACGTTGGAGGTCATGTTGACCGTGACGTCCTTCACGCCTTCGATTTCACCGACCTTGGTCTGGCATTCGTTTTTCAATTCCTCTTTCACCGGACAGGCGGGAGTGGTCAATTCCACGTCGAACTTCACCTTGCCGTCTTTGGTTTCGAGGTTTTTGACAAACCCAAGGTCCACTATATTCTTATGCAGATCGGGGTCCATGACCGTCTTCAAAGCCCCGATGACTTTTACCTGTAAATCTTGATCCGACATATTTCGCTCCCGGGATGGATCACAAATAGATTGACTTGACGCGTGTCTTTATTCGAGATTTATAAGATTCAAGGCCGCGCCTGACAAGGCGGCCTGAGGGATGGCTTCCGTCAATTCGAAAAAGAAGGGGTCATTTGCCCGCTTCCTTGGTTTTAGGATGGCAAATCCCCAAAAAAAGTTTTCTAAAATACATCATTGCATGGAATATGGGAAATTGAAAACCCATTCTCCCAACCTGCTTCGGGGAGATTTTCCTATTCCCCGCGAAAGAATCGTATAAAAAACCATATTACAATATATAGTGTACATTCGAAAGCAGCGCCCACAACATAATGTATTTTAATCTTTACAAAAGTTGGGCACTGTGTTAGTCATTTTACTTAAGTCATTAATTTTAAAGGGTCTAAAATACCCTTAATGACGCATCCGGTCCCGAGCCCTAATTTAACATTGGGCCCTGTTTCCCATCCTCCTCCATCGTGGACGTAGAGATGATGGACCCCGGACCCGCCCTTCGCAACGGAGGCCGGTCCTCTGGCAAATCACCCTGTTTATCCTTCGGTCATGGCAAACGAAAAAGAATCAGATATCACTCAGGAACTGGAAAACCGGTTTCTCACCTATGCCCTTTCCACCATCGTTTCCCGTTCCCTGCCGGACGTGCGTGATGGATTGAAGCCGATTCACCGCCGCATCCTGTATGCCATGAACGGCATGGGTGTGGGCGCAGAAGCCAAGCCGGTGAAGTCAGCCAAAATCATCGGAGAGGTGCTGGGTAAGTTTCATCCGCACGGCGACACTTCCACCTACGATTCCATGGTGCGAATGGCGCAGGACTTCGCCATGCGCTACCCATTGGTGGACGGCAAGGGCAATTTCGGATCGGTGGACGGCGACTCCCCTGCGGCATACCGTTACACGGAAGGCAAGCTGACGCCCATCACCAGCTACATGCTGGCCGACATCAAGAAGAACACCGTCGAGTTCCGCGCCAACTACGACAACACCCTGCAGGAACCCGTTATCCTGCCATCGAAGGTGCCGAACCTGCTCATCAACGGCTCCTCCGGCATCGCCGTAGGCATGGCGTGCTCCTTTCCCAGCCACAACCTGAAAGAGGTCATGAACGCGCTCATGTCGCTCATCGACGACCGCAATCAGACCACGACGCAGATCATGAAACACATCAAGGGACCCGACTTCCCGACCGGCGGCATTTTGCTCAATTCCAAAACCGAACTGCGCAAGATGTACGAGGAAGGCTCCGGCAACCTGAAGGTGCGCGGCAAATGGACGATGGAAACCCTGGCGCGGGGCAAAACACAGATCGTCATCATCGAAATCCCTTACGGCGTCAACAAGGCGCGGCTGATCGAGAAGATCGCGGAGATCATCATCGCAAAAAAACTGCAGGCTCTCACCGACATCCGCGACGAAAGCGATGAAAACGTGCGCGTGGTGCTGGAGATCAAGTCCGGGAGCGACCCCGAAAAGATCATGGCCTACCTCTTCAAGCACTCGGACCTGGAAAGCGGTTTCCAGATCAACTTCAACTGCCTGAAGCCGAACGGCGAGCCCGAGCGCTTGTCCATAGGCGAGTTGTGCCTGCATTTCCTGGACTTCCGCAAGGACGTGGTGACGCGCCGCATCAAATATGACCTTGAAGTGCTGGAAAAACGGCTGCACATCCTGGACGGCTTCGCAGTCATCTTCAAAGATCTCGACAAGGCACTGAAACTCATCCGGTCGTCCAAGTCCAAGGACGAAGCGGCGACGAAACTCAAAAAGACGTTCAAACTGGACGACGAACAAACGGCGGCCATTCTCGACATCCCGCTCTACCGGCTGGTGTCGATGGAAATCGACAAGATTTTGCAGGAACAAAAGGAAAAGAAAAAGGAACAGAAGCGGCTGAAAGACATCCTGAAATCCGAAAAGAAAATCTGGCAGGAAGTCAAAACCGAATTGAAGGAGATCACGGACAAGTACAGCGACAAACGCCGGACCCAGTTTGGTTCCGATGACGGGGTGGAATTCAACGCTGAGGACTTCATCGAGCATGAGGACGTAGCTTTGGTGATCAGCAAAAACGGCTGGCTCCGCAAGATGAAATCCGTATCCGACCCGGCATCCCTCAAGTACAAGGAAAACGATGGCCTGCTGGAAATGGCGCGTGTCAACACGGCGGACCTGGTCGCCTTCTTCACCTCCCACGGCGTGGTGTATGTGCAAAAGGTCCACGCCCTGCCCTACACCCGCAGTGGATTCGGCGAACCCATTCAGAACCTGTTCAAGTTCGGCGACGGAGAGCGCGTGATCAGGATGCTTCCGTTGCTGTCGCCCCAATCGGTGGAAGCCCGGGAAGCGGCCAGGGGCGAGCAGCAGAGCCTTCCTTTGGATGGCATCGGCCAGGAGGAAGACGCGGAACTGTTGCTGGTGAATTCCGCAGGCTACGGTTTCCGTTTCGCCACCGAAAACCTGGGCGAGACCACCCGCTCCGGCAAGAAGGTGATGACGCTGAAAAACAACGCGCGTCTGATAACGGTCATCCAGACCGCCGGCACCCATGCCTTTCTGCTGACGGAGGCAGGCAAAGGCATGCTGGTGAAGCTGGACCAGATCACGCAGCTGAGCGGGGCGGGCGTGGGTGTCCGCCTCATCAACGTCGGCGACAGCCGGTTCCTCGCCGCGAAATGTGTGAAAAAACGCCAAACGGTGGAACTTCTGCTGGATAGCGGCAAAATCAAAGAACTTAAAATGACGGCGGTGCCGGAATACAACCGTGGGAGCCAGGGCGTGGGTGTGGTCAAACGCGTCAAGGTCGTCCGCATTATGGAAAATTGAATTAGACAATGAGCACATATCAGGCAAAAGACATCCAGGTATTGGAGGGGCTGGAACCGGTCCGCAAACGGCCGGGCATGTACATCGGCTCCACCTCGTCCACAGGACTGCACCATCTCGTGTGGGAAATCCTCGACAACTCCGTCGATGAAGCGCTCAACGGCCACTGCAATCACATAGAGGTCACCATCCACCGCGAGGACGAGATCACCATCAAGGACAACGGCCGCGGCATCCCCGTGGACACGTTCCGCAAAACCAAAAAGAGCGCGATGGAAATCCTGTTCACCACGCTCCATTCAGGCGGAAAATTCCAGGAGGGCAATTATAAAGTGTCCGGCGGTTTGCACGGCGTCGGCATGGCGGTGGTGTGCGCGCTGTCGAAATCCCTCACCGCGACGTCCCGGCGCGACGGCTTCGAGTGGACGCAGAGTTATTCCTGCGGCAAGGCCGAGGGCAAACTGAAAAAAGGCAAAGCCACCCGCAACCGCGGTACAGAAATCACCTTCCGGCCGGATCCGAAAATATTCCCCAAGATCGCGTGGAACGTGAAAGCCATCCTCGAGCAGGCGGAATCGAAGGCATTCCTCAACAAGGGGCTGAAGATCACCGTGCGCGAAAACAAAAACACCCACGTGTTCCAGTACCCGGAAGGCATCAAGGACTTCATCCGCAAGATCACCCCGGCCAACGCGTCGCTCACTCCGGAACCGATGTACGTGGAGAAGGAGGATAAGGAGCTCAGGCTGGAAGTGGCGTTTTTGTGGACTTCGAAAACCGATACGGTGATCCATTCCTATGCCAACGCCATTAAAACCATCGACGGCGGCACCCATGAAAACGGGTTTCGCAACGGCATCACCAAGGCGCTTCGCGCCTACATCGAGCGACGCAACCTGTTACCCAAAGGCGTTTCCGGCATCACCGGAGACGACGTGAAAGAAGGCCTTGTCGCCATCATCAACATCTATTTGCAGGGCGATGTCGAGTTCCAGGGCCAGACCAAGGGGCGACTCAACTCGGACATCACGTCGCAGGTGGACTCCGTGGTGCGTCATTCGCTGGAAGACTTTTTAAACACACACCAGACGCAGGGGGACCTGCTGTCCAACCGGATCATCCTGGCGGCGCAGGCACGCATCGCCTCCCGTCAGGCCAAGGACTCCGTCAACCGCAAATCGAACATCTCGCACCGGCTCAACCTGCCGGGAAAACTTTCCGACTGCTCGTCCACTCTCCGGGATGAGTCCGAATTGTTCATTTGTGAAGGCGATTCCGCCGGCGGCTCCAGCAAACAGGCACGCGACCGCAAAACGCAGGCCATCCTTCCCATTCGCGGCAAAATTCTTAATGTTGAAACCGCGACCAAGGACAAGATCCTTGCCAACCAGGAAATCCAGAACATCGTCTCCGCCCTCGGAACAGGAATCGAACCAAATTACCAGTATGAAAAACTGCGTTATGGAAAAATCATTCTCATGACCGATGCCGATGTGGACGGGGCCCATATCTGCACCCTGCTCCTCACTTTTTTCTACCGTTTCATGCCGCGCCTGATCCACGAAAACCATCTCTACATCGCCCAGCCCCCCTTGTATCGCATCGATGCCGGCAAAAAGACCTTTTACGCTATCGACGACAAGGAAAAGAACAAGATTGTCTCCAAACTGAACGGTGCGAAATACGAAATCGGCCGCTTCAAAGGTCTGGGAGAAATGCCCTCCTCCGACCTCAAAAACACCACCATGGACAAATCCAACCGCACCCTGATCCGCGTCACTATTGCCGATGACAGGAATACCGACGTCACTTTCGACCGTCTGATGGGCAAGGACGCCCAGAACCGCTTCAAGTTCATTAAAGAGAAAGCCGTATTTTTTCAAGACCTCGACATCTGATAATATCCGTCCGCCTTAAAAAAAGTCCTCAAAGCTACCGCAAATGCACGTATTTCCCGACCAATTCGGCACTCCACCCAAAAAATAATTTTAAAACACCTCTAAACCTTGTAAAATTAATGATGTACTACTAGAGTTACACTTAGCGTTAATTTATCAGGTTTCATACCACCTTGAACGATTCGCCTCCGCAAAGAAACCCGAAGGCTCCGGGAAATCCCGCGCAAAAACGGGCCGCCCGCCAGACCGCTCCACAGACGCAGGCCGCTGGCCGTGAGCGCCGTTCCGCAGACAAACTGCGCACTCTGGTCAACAAAATTCTGTCCTCCAACAGCATCACCCGAACCCTGTTTGAATTGATCGGCGAATTCAGGGAACTGTTTGATGCTGACAAGGTGACCGTTTTTGCCATCGACCGGCCCAAACGCCAGTTGTTCTCCCGAAACTTCAAGGACAACCAGGTTGAAGAGATCCGGGTGGATATCTCGCCCAAAAGCCTGGCCGGCTTTGTCGCGGCATCGGGCCGCACCCTGAATGTCCTCAATGCATACGACGGCAAGGAGCTCAGTCGTATTCATCCTGAGTTGACACTCGAAAAATCGTTTGACGAAAAACTGGGATACAAGACGAAGTCGGTATTGGTTGTTGCGCTGCCCCACAACCGCAAGATGATGGGGGTCCTTCAAGTCATCAACAAACGGGGCAAGCCCCACTTCACCGATCAGGATGTCCGGCTGGCAAAGGAACTGGCCAGCACCCTGGGTCATGCCATCGTCAAGATGCAGACCGAGATCATTGATGAAAAAATCCAGGCCACTTCGCACGCCATTCATTCCGCCGGGACACTGGATGAAATCCTGATGGAATTGAAAATGCCGATCCTTCAATTATTCGATTGCAGGCTTGCAGTCATTTATGCTCTCGATCCGGCAAAAAAAGACCTGTTTGCCAAACTGAAGACCGGTGGGGGAGAAAGCGAAGTCCGTTGCGCCCTGGGTCCCGCCACCCTGCCCGGTTGCGTGGCAACGGAGAAACGCGTTCTCAATGTGAAAAACGTGCATGACCAGGTGGAACTGGTGGAATACCACCCTGAGATGGTTTACGAGCGAACCCTTGAAAATTCGCTGGGGGAAAAGGCCAAGAGCATGCTGGTTGCCCCGCTTGTGCACGAAGGCAAGGTGATGGGCGTATTGCAGCTTGCCAACAAGCAGAATGAAATCGCGTTCACCCCACAGGATGAACGGAGCATCAAAACCATCGCGGATTCCCTGGCGCTGGCCATCAAGAACAAGCAGAAACAGAAGATGGCCAAGCCGACCAAGTTCAGCTACCTCATCAACAACGGTATCATCACCCAGGATGAATTGACCAAGGCGATCTCAAAAGCACGTACCAGCGGTGTCGATATCGAGACCATTCTTCTCGACGAATACAAAATCAACCGCAGTGATTTTGGCAAATCCCTGGAGGAGTTTTACAACATTCCTTATTACGGCTATTCTCCGGATATCGTATTGCCACAATCATTGTTCACCGGTCTCAATACCAACTTTCTTCTCAAGAACAACTGGCTTCCCATCGCCAAAGATGAAGAGCAGAACCGGGTTACCATCCTTACCGACAACCCGGCGAACCAGGACAAAATTCAAAGTATCAAACTGATTTTCACCAAGCGGACCCTCGAATTCAAAGTAGGGTTGCGTGCGGACATTCACGACTTTCTCAATGCCACTCCTGAAGACGACAGCCCCGGCGCCATGCCCGCGGATACCGGGGACGTGGACACGCTGCTCAGTGCCCTTCAAAGTGAAAAGGATGTTGAGGTCGATTCGGGGAATGAGGAAGATGAAGTCAGCGCCATCAGCGAAACCGACAGCACCATCGTCAAGCTGGTGAACAAGGTATTGATCGACGCCTACGACAACGGTGTGTCGGATATCCACATCGAGCCGGGCCTCGGAAAAAAGGCCATGCGCATCCGGTTTCGCAAGGACGGTTCCTGCCGTGTGTATCAGGAAATTCCCCCCATGTACCGGCAGGCATTTCTCTCCCGCATCAAGATCATGTCGAAGCTGGATATTGCCGAGCGGCGACTTCCACAGAGCGGCAAGATCAAAATGAAATACGGCAAGAAAGACATCGAGTACCGCGTTGAAACCTGCCCGACGGTGGGTGGAAACGAAGACGCGGTTCTGCGTATCCTTGCCGCCAGCAAACCGATTCCCCTGGAGAACATGAATTTCTCCGACCGCAACCTGAAATTGATTCAGGCGATGGCGTCCAAACCATACGGACTCATCCTGTGCGTCGGGCCGACCGGTTCCGGTAAAACCACCACCCTGCATTCCACTTTGGGTTTCATCAACACCCCGGAAAAAAAGATCTGGACCGCCGAAGACCCGGTGGAAATCACGCAGGACGGCCTCCGCCAGGTGCAGATGCTCAACAAGATCGGACTCGACTTCGCCCGCGCCATGCGTTCGTTTCTGCGCGGCGACCCGGACGTCATCATGGTGGGTGAGATGCGCGACGTGGAGACCTGCGCCGTCGGTCTGGAAGCTTCCCTCACGGGTCACCTGGTGTTCAGCACCCTGCACACCAACTCCGCCCCGGAAACCATCACGCGTCTTCTCGACATGGGCATGAACCCCCTGAACTTTGCCGACGCCCTCCTGCTTATCGTCGCCCAGCGGCTGGTACGCACCCTCTGCAAAAACTGCAAAAAGGAATATCACCCCACCAAGGAAGAATACGACACCCTGGTGAAAGAATATGGCGACCCCGAACTTTTCGCCAAAAACGTCAAAATTCCTTACTCCGATGATCTCATGTTGCAGGGTCCGGAGGGTTGCGAAAAATGCAACAACACCGGGTATGCGGGTCGTACCGGATTGCATGAATGCCTTGAGGGAACAGACGACATCAAACGCATGATCATGAAAAGTTCGCTGGTAGAAGAACTTCGGCAGCAGGCCGTTCAGGATGGAATGACCACCCTGAAGCAGGATGGCATCTGGAAGGTCTTTAAGGGCGATTGTGACCTCAAACAAGTGCTCGCGGTCTGCATTCAGTAGGAACCGTTCCTCTCCCGGAAAACATTGAAGTTATTCGGGAAGGTATTTATACTGTTTTCATCCTAATTCATCGCATGGAGTAATCAGTCCTGACCCGGGTGGTCGAAGACGTCGCGTTGCGAAGTAGCTGTTCCTGTCACTGTTGATTATCTTTATGACGACCGATTCCGCTACCCTGGAAATGAAAGTCCAGGAAATCAGTGCCCAGATCCAGTCATCAGGTGATTTGTGGTCCCTGCTTCCCGGATTGCTGGAAGAATTGAAAGGGTTGTTTCCCAGCGAAGCGGTGGTGCTATACAAATTGGACCGGGCCAACAAGGAACTGGTTTCCTGTCATGAATTGGGTTGCGGAGTTCAAGAGCACCGGTTGCCGTTGAAAAACGATATGCTGGCGGGGCACGCAACACTCAACGGTCGGCCGATTTTATTAAAAAACGTGGGAGAGTTGGGTTCCATACTGGCAATGAACCCCAACTTCAAAATTGGCTCCACCGTTGATGAAGTGCTGGATATCGAAACCCGGTCTTTGATGGTTTTGCCCCTGCCCCACAAGAAAAAGGTTGTGGGGATTGTGGAATTCGTCAACAAGGTCGGACACGGCGGGTTCTCGGAACAGGATTTCAAAATTTCCAAGGAGCTTGCGCCCTACTTGGGATTTTTAGTAACCAAACTGGATGGGAACAGTACCATGACTGCAAGAAATTCCCCGACCATGGATACGCCTGGTTCCAAACCACTCTCCTCTGCCGAACTGCAGGAAAAGCTCGTCAAAATCATCAATGACATCCACTCAGC
Organism: Nitrospina sp. P1_D6; assembly: GCF_052156615.1. Taxonomy (NCBI): domain Bacteria; kingdom Pseudomonadati; phylum Nitrospinota; class Nitrospinia; order Nitrospinales; family Nitrospinaceae; genus Nitrospina; species Nitrospina sp. P1_D6. The sequence goes on from NZ_JBQKUN010000001.1 coordinate 541,587, forward strand.
AAAAAACGTGGATGAAATCCTGATCAGCCTGAAGGACCGCATTCTGGAATTGTTCGATGCGACCCTCATTACAGTTTATGCCGTCGATCCGGTGCGCAACGAAGTTTATTCCAAAGTCAAATCCGGGGAGAAAATCAATGAAATCCGGGTCCCCATTGCTCCACAGAGCATCGCCGGCTGCGTGGCCATGGAACAGAGAATGGTGGTCATTAAGAATGTATACGATGACCGGGAATTAAAAAAGTTTCACCCCGAACTGACGTTCGACAGTTCCTGGGACAAAATTTCAGGTTTCCAGACCAAAAGCATGCTTGTGACGCCCCTCATCCATAAAGACAAAATGATGGGGGTTTTGCAGTTGATCAACAAAAAGAACAACCAGCCTTTTAACGTCATTGACGAAAAAAGCGCCAAGGTCGTCTCCGAAACTCTGGCCCTTGCTTTTTACAACCAGTCGAAATTCGTTCAACAGAAACCCACGAAGTTTTCTTATCTCCTGCAACAGGGCTTGCTGACTGACATCGAACTGAATAAAGCCATCAACCGCGCCCGCAAGGAACAGATGGATATCGAAAACATCCTTCTGGATGAACTCGGTATTTCGAGAAAGGAGCTTGGCAAATCACTGGAAAACTTTTACAAGATCCCGTACATGGGATACGAAGACGGAATGGTCCTGCCCGCAACCATTTTCGAAGGATTGAACCTTAACTTTCTGTCGAAAAATCACTGGGTACCCGTTGAACGCGAAGACGACAAGGTGGTCATCGTTATTGACAACCCCAACAACCTCGATAAAATCCAGAACATCAAGCTCATCTTCGTCAAAAAGAAGATTGAGTTCCGCGTCGGGTTGAAGGCCGACATCCGTGACTTTCTGAATGCCGCCGTGGCGGAGGAGTCGGCCGGGGCTCCCCTGGAAGAAATGTCCACCCTGCTCAACGCGCTGGAAAGTGAAAAAGACACCGAACTGGCTTCAGATGAGGACGAGGATGGAAACGCCATCAGCGAAAGCGACAACACCATCGTCAAGCTGGTGAACAAGATCCTGACCGACGCCTATGACAACGGCGTGTCCGACATACATATCGAACCGGGCATGGGCAAGGACCACATGGTGGTGCGTTTTCGTAAAGACGGAGCCTGCCGCGTATACCAGGAAATCCCACCCATGTACAAATTCGCCATGATGTCCCGCCTCAAAATCATGGCACGTCTGGATATCGCGGAAAAACGCCTGCCCCAGGACGGCAAGATCAAACTCAAATACGGGGGGAGGGAAGTGGAATACCGCCTTGCCACCTGCCCCACTGTGGGCGGCAACGAGGACGCGGTTCTGCGTATCCTTGCCGCCAGCAAACCGATTCCCCTGGAGAACATGAACTTCTCCGACCGCAACCTGAAATTGATTCAGGCGATGGCGGCGAAACCCTATGGCCTGATTCTGGTAGTGGGGCCGACCGGTTCCGGTAAAACCACCACCCTGCACTCCACCCTCGGTTACATCAACACCCCGGAAAAAAAGATCTGGACCGCCGAGGACCCGGTGGAAATCACGCAGAAAGGATTGCGTCAGGTGCAGATGCTCAACAAGATCGGGCTCGATTTTGCCCGCGCCATGCGTTCCTTTCTGCGCGGTGACCCGGACGTCATCATGGTGGGTGAGATGCGCGACGCGGAGACCTGTGCCATCGGTTTGGAAGCGTCCCTAACGGGTCACCTGGTTTTCAGCACCCTGCACACCAACTCCGCACCGGAAACCATCACGCGTCTTCTCGACATGGGCATGAACCCGCTGAACTTTGCCGACGCCCTCCTCCTCATTGCGGCCCAGCGCCTCGTCCGCACGCTTTGCAAAAACTGCAAGGAGGAATACCACCCCACCAAAGAGGAATACGATACGCTTGTGAATGAGTATGGGGATCCGGAACTGTTCGCCAAAAACATCAATATCCCATATTCAGACGATCTCAAACTGTATGGACCCAAGGGCTGCGAGAAGTGCAGCGACACGGGTTATGCGGGGCGGACGGGTCTCCACGAGGTCCTGGAGGGCACGGCGGAAATCAAACGCATGGTCATGAAGCAGGCTCTGGTCGAAGAATTGCGCGACCAGGCCATCAAGGACGGTATGACCACCCTGAAGCAGGACGGCATCTGGAAAATCTTCAAGGGGGATTGCGACCTCAAGCAGGTGCTGGCGGTCTGTATCGTATAAAGGTCAGCAAAGGGTTTTCAGCCACTCCTCTTGAATAGCGAGGGCGCGCTCGATGATTTTGGCGTTGCGAACCTTCTTGTCCCGGATTTTGAACTCTTCCCCCGAAAACAATCCGAAGTTCACATTCATTGGCTGATAATTCCCTTTAGGGGGGCCTTCCGTCACGTAATGCAACAGCGCACCGATGGCGGTTTCTTTCGGCGGCCTTGTGAAGGGGGCGTTGCGTACCCGGCTTAAAGCGCACAGGCCGGCAACCAGGCCCATTGCGCAGGACTCCACATACCCCTCCACCCCCGTGATCTGGCCTGCAAACCACACGTTCGGGTTTTTCCTCAGGCTCAAATCGGCGGACAGCAATTCCGGCGAGTTGATGAACGTATTGCGGTGAATGGCACCGTACCGGAAAAAATCGGCGTTTTCCAATCCGGGGATCATGCGGAAAATGCGGCGTTGCTCAGGATATGTCAGCTTCGTTTGAAACCCGACCAGATTGTAGGCCGTACCCTCTTTGTTTTCCCGCCGCAACTGCACCACCGCATGAAACCTCTCCCCTGTCTCCGGATGATTCAAGCCGACCGGTTTGAGCGGGCCGAAAGCAAGGGTTTTTGGCCCCCGCAATGCCAGTTCCTCCACCGGCATGCACCCTTCGAAGTAAACCGGTTTTTCAAATTCCTTGAGAGGGACTTTCTCCGCCTTGCACAATCCGTCCACCAACTGATCGTACTGCTCCTTGTTCAAGGGACAGTTCAAGTAATCCGCATCGCCCTTGTCATAGCGCGACGCGAAAAACGCTTTGGTCATATCAATGGAGTTGGTGTCCACAATCGGGGAAAGCGCATCGTAAAAATACAGATACCCCTGCCCCAGCAGGGATGAGATGCGGTCCGACAGCGCGGGCGAAGTGAGGGGCCCTGTGGCGATGATAACGGGTCCGTCAAATGGAATGTCCTTCACCTCGTTGCGCTTCAGGGTGATGTTGGGATGCTGTTCCAGCGACTGGGTTATCTCAGCCGAAAACAGGTTGCGGTCAACGGCAAGTGCCGCGCCGGCGGGCACCGCATGCCGGTCGCCTGAACGGATCACAAGCGAGTTGAGTTTGCGCAGTTCCTGTTTGAGTAAAAAGGGAGCGGAGGTGTCCTGGTTGGACCCAAGGGAGTTGCTGCACACCAGTTCGGCGCAGTGGTCGGTTTTGTGAACCGGAGTCTTGAGCTCCGGACGCATTTCGTAAAGAACCACACGGCCGCCCCGCTCGGCGATCTGCCAGGCCGCTTCCGATCCGGCAAGCCCGGCCCCGATGATGGTCACATGCGATGTCATATTTCCCGGTTCTTTTAAACGTTATGCCGCTTCGTCGGACGATTTCTTGAAGCCACAACCGGGGCACACAATGCTTTCGCCTTCATTCTTTTTCCACTTGGTGACCATGTAGGCGTTGTTGCATTTCGGGCAGGCCTCGTCCACCGGCTTGTCCCAGGAAGTGAACTTGCAATTCGGGTATTCACTGCATCCATAAAATGTGCGGCCTTTTTTCGTACGGCGGGGTGAGATGTCACCTTTGCAATCGGGTTCCGGGCACTTGATGCCCAGGCTGATGGGTTTGGTGAACTTGCATTCCGGATATTCCGAACAGGCGAGGAACTTGCCGAAACGGCCCATTTTCATAACCAGGTGCGCACCGCATTTATCGCAGGTGTCGTCTACCTTCTCGGAAACCTTTTTGCCCCCTTCGCCATTGTTGCCACCGATTTCTTTCGTGTTCTTGCATTCCGGGTAGCCGGAACAGGCCATGAATTTGCCGAACCGGCCCCACTTGATGATCATGGGGCTGTTGCACTTCTCGCAAACCTCGTCGGTTTCCTCTACCTGGCTCTTGATATCTTTCATTTTTGCTTCCGCTTCGACCAGGTCTTTTTCGAACGGACCGTAAAACGATTTCAGAGTGTCCACCCACTCGATCTTGCCTTCCTCGATTTGGTCAAGCTGGTCCTCCATCTGCGCCGTGAACTCCTCCGTCATGATATCCGGAAAATTGTCCACCAAGAGTTCCGAGACCAGGTGACCCAACTCCGTCGGCGCCACGCGCTTGTCTTCGTTTCGGATGTAATCGCGGTCTTTGATGGTGCTGATGATGGCGGCATACGTACTGGGCCGGCCGATGCCTTTTTCCTCCAGTGCTTTCACCAGCATCGCCTCGGTGAACCGCGGCGGTGGCTGGGTGAAATGCTGTTCCGGAAGGACCTTCTTCATTTCGAGAACCTCTCCCTTCTTGATATCGGGGAGAATTTTTTCGGTAGACTTCATGCCCGCACCTTCATCGTCCGTGTCCTCTACGTACACCTTCATGAACCCGTCGAACTTGATCACCGAACCGTTGGCGCGAAACAGGTATTTGGCGGTCACCACATCAAACTGGGTGGTATCCAGCACCGCAGGCACCATCTGGCAGGAAAGCGTGCGTGCCCAGATCAGCTCGTACAGGTTGTACATATCCTTCTCGAGGTATTCCTTGATCGACTTTGGCTCCAGCATGATGTTGGTGGGCCGGATCGCCTCGTGAGCCTCCTGCGCCGTTTTCTTGCTCTTGTACACATTCGGCGCCTTGGGCACGTATTCCTTGCCGTACTTGTCCTCGATGAGACGGCGAATGTCCCCGATCGCCTCTTCCGACAACCGCGTCGAGTCGGTACGCATGTAGGAGATCAAACCCACGGTGCCCTCCTTGCCCAGGGCTATCCCTTCGTACAGGCGTTGGGCAAGCATCATGGTTTTCTTCGGAGAGAAATTGAGTTTGCGGGACGCCTCCTGCTGAAGGGTGCTGGTGATGAAGGGAGCGGAAGGGTTGCGTTTCCTTTCCTTTTTGACGATGTCCTCGAGGACGAACTCGCCCTTCTCCACCGCCTTGACAATGGCCTGGGCCTGTTCCTCGTTGCCGATCTCAGCCTTTTTCCCCTCGACCTTGAACAGCTTGGCCTGGAATTCGGGCTCCTTGCTGCCTTCGAGATCGATGGTGATGGTCCAGTATTCTTCGCTCTTGAAGCTCTTGATTTCCTCTTCCCGGTCGCAAATCATCCGAAGCGCCACCGACTGCACACGCCCCGCACTGAGTCCACGCTGAACTTTTTTCCATAGAATGGGACTGATCTTGTAGCCCACAAGACGGTCCAGAATGCGCCGGGCCTGCTGGGCATTCACTTTATTTACATTCAACTCGGTGGGATGCTTGATCGCCTCGGTGACCGCTTTCTTGGTGATCTCGTTAAACATCACGCGGTAAATCTTGCCCTTCGTGATTTTTGAAACCTCGTTGCAGATGTGGTGGGCGATCGCCTCGCCCTCGCGATCCGGGTCGGGTGCGAGGTAGATGTTGTCCGCTTTTTTGGCAGCGGTTTTCAACGCATTGAGGATTTTCCCTTTTCCTCGGATGGTGATGTATTCGGGATTGAAGTTGTTTTCGACATCGACACCCAGCTTTTTTTTCGGCAGGTCTTTAATATGACCCACCGAGGCTTTGACGACGAAGTCCTTCCCGATGATTTTCTTGAGCGTTTCGACTTTCGTGGGTGACTCCACGATGAGCAAGGATTTACCCATAATACCTCAATGCTTCAGGGAAACCGGGCCATGTGCCACAGGCCATCCGTTTGCGTAACCCGGTCTTTCAATTCCAACTGTACAAGTGTAGCCAAAACATCCGCCGCTGGCAAATGACTGCGTTCTATCAGGTCATCAACGTGGTGTTGTTCGTGGCCTATTAATGAAAGTAATAGCTTTTCAAAATCTGTCAATTCAATTCTTTCATCATTAATTTCCCTGGCAGCCATATTTTGTTGCACTTCTTCGGAAAATTCTTCCAGAATGGCGTCGACGCCATCCACCAGTTTCGCACCTTTCTTTATCAGATTGTGTGAACCTTTGCTTTTGGGTGAAAAAATATTCCCGGGCAATGCAAACACTTCCCTGCCTTGCTCCAGTGCAAAATACGCAGTGATCAACGCACCACTCTTTTCTCCTGCCTCGATCACCAATGTCCCCTGCGAAAGGCCACTGATCACCCGGTTGCGGGCAGGAAAGTTGTTTCGATCCGGTTTGGTGGACATGGGAAATTCCGAGATGATTGCCCCGGACTCGGTGATTTTTTCCTTTAGGGCACGATTCTCCGGTGGATACGTGTGTTCCAAGCCACACCCCATTACCGCCAGGGTGACCGCATTTTCCTTAAGGGCTGTTTTATGCACCAGGGTATCGACACCCCGCGCCATGCCGCTGATCAGGCAGGCCCCGCGTTGTGCCAGCTCGCTGCACAACCGTTCGGTTGCAATTTTCCCATAACTCGATACCGCACGGGTGCCCACCACGGCAAAGGGAAAGCTCACGTTATCAAAAAACCGTCCCTTGAAATACAGTACCGGAGGCGGATCGTAAATTGCTTTCAATAGCGGCGGATAGCGCGGGTCCTCCAAAGTGAGCACACGCACTCCGGTGTCCCTCATCAACCGGTATTCCCGGTCCAGATTGCGTTCCAGGTCGAATTTTAGTATTTGCGCCGCGGTTTTTGCACCAATCCCCTCCACCTGCATCAGTTGCTGGCGGGAGGCATTAAATACATTCCTGGGGGATCCCAAACCTTGGACCAGCCGGTGAAACAGCGTCTTGCCGACGCCAAGAACCATGTTCAACGCCACCCAATAGCGCTCCGCCGCAGACACATCGTCATCTGAAAAAAGAGTTTTCACCGAATCCTGAGCGCCTCATTATGGTAGAAACCCGCCATCTACATCCCCTTTTCGTTCTCCCGGGTCACTCGCTTAACCGGTATTACCGGTTGGTACTAAAAACCTCCTTCTCAAACTCCGCAACCGCCTCGTTGAAGTTGTGCAATGCATCATAAAATCCGACCAGAACCCGGGTGTAAATGATGAGGGTTTCGAACAGGTCCTTCTCGTCCCCGATCCCGAAATCATAGTTGGCGACTTCGGTCACCAGAAGCGCGCGCGTCATTCTACGGTTTTTACGGGCAAGATCAAACTGGGAGCGGGCCTGATTGACCCGCACCATGGATTTCTCCAATGCAATTCTTCTCTCAGCAGAAATTTTTTCAAATGGGTTGTTCCCTCCTTCGGCCATTTCACCGTATTCCCGAATCGTGGTGAACGGAAATTTGCGTGGCGACAGGGAATCATCTGCCAATTTGAATTCCGGGTGGATGCGCACACCCATCAATGCCTCAAGGTCGAGCCGTGCCAGTGAAATATCGCTTTCGAACTGGGTGATGTCGTTCAAGGTGCCCGCCAACCCCAGTTTAAGCTTGGTCAGCGCCCCCTGGGTGACGTCCCCTTCTCCCTCCTCGAACTTCCTTTCCGCATTAGTGACGGCTTTCTCAAAGTGGCCCTGCACCTCACGGGAAATCCCGATCTGTTCCTTTCGAACCAGGATCATCTCGTACGCGAGACGCACGCGGTGTTCCAGATCAATAGCTTTTGATTTTTCCAGCTTTCCTGGGTTGGAATGGGCCTGGAGCGTCATATTCACGCATTCCACAACAGGCGGCAGGGTGCTCAAGGGATCTACGTGGACAGACTGGGAAAAAGCAGGAGCCACTCCCACCAGAAAAACCAGTGACACCTGCAGAAATGAAACCTTAAAAAATAAAAAAATATTATTTAATTTCATAAATTTAACAAAAATAACTTAAAGCCTGATGGGAGGGAAGTTGCAAAAAGCAGGCGAAAAAAAAGGGATACTGAACAAACCGAAAAGAGTTCTTGATGGCAACCAAGAAGATAGGGCTGAGTCTATCTTTCCACTCTTTTTTGGTAGAGTGCTTATAAAATAAGCACTTTGTCCAGTACCCCAAAGGATATACAGAATTTAGCATAGCGTTTGTCGCCTTGTCAATACTATTTTGCTTTTCCAGGGCCCCTTCACGCCCTCGTCAAAAGTGATATAACCCTATACTTTATAAGTAGTTAAAAGGTTCATCGGGAAGGGTTTTCAGTACCAGACGCCAATTTCAAAATCAGGGCGAAAGTGGAACGAAAATACTATCAAAACCCATTTAATCAACAGGTTAAAGTCCGAACTTCGGAATCCTTTCACAGCTTATTCACAGGGGGCCCTCACCCTCTCTTCATTCACTGGATCATGTCTATTGGAACGGGAACAAACGTGACCACAAAAATGAAAATGGAAGCGTATCCCACCTTTCTATGAAACGGTGACAACAACACCGTTTCATCGATAACGGGTGGATGCTTTACACCGATGAAGAAAACCATGGCCGCCCACACAAACCATCCCGGCCAGTACATCCCAAGTGGGAATAAGGCCACAAAGAATAAGCGCGCAAGCCAGGGTTGTTGATTCGGGAACATGGAATAAATGATGTGCCCCCCATCGAGTTGCCCGATGGGCAAGAGGTTGAGCGCGGTGAAGAACATGCCAAACCACCCGGCCAGCGCAAGGGGATGCAGATAAATGGTCAGTTCTTCGTTGAACGGGCTCACACCCAGCACCAACTCCGACAGGAAGTAAAGAATGAGAGAGTTGCCGTAATTGAGTCCCAGCCCCGGTGGCGGAGCCACATGCGACACCACGGAGAACATCAATCCCACTGCCAGCACAAACAATGCCACCACAAACCCCGCAATCGGTCCCGAGGCACCGATTTCCATGAGAGCCCGGCGGTCCGTTATGGGTTCCTTGATCGCAATGAACGCTCCAAATGTTCCAACGATGAACATGGGAGGTGCGGGAAGGAAATTAGGCAGGGTGGCATCCACATTGTTGCGTCGGCAGGCAAAATAATGCCCGAACTCGTGAACGCCGAGAATCGAAAGCAGCCCCAGCGCGTACCACACCCCGCCCACCAGGGTGGTGGTGAACACGGTGCCTGCCAGCAACAGCACAAACACCGTGACCGTCCGGAAATTGATCACAAACCGCTTGTGTGGATACGGGTACGGTTCGGCTTCCCACGGACCGGTCTCCTGCGGCCCTTCCCGGTTTTCAGCGTTTCGGTCCATTTTATCCTGCCGTTTTCAATCGATCCGGGCTTCGCAGGTCACAACGGCGTGTCGTTGGACAGGGGGCGATGCGTGAATGGCCTGCTCCCTTCGCCGGAATATTCGCCCACGGTCTGGCCGCATCCGAACAATTTGTATTTGTAAATCACCAGTCCCTCAAGCCCGACGGGTCCGCGCGCATGCGTCTTGTTGGTACTGATGCCGATTTCCGCTCCCAGCCCGAAACGGAAACCATCGGCAAAGCGGGTGGAGGCGTTCCACATGACACTCGCCGAATCCACCTCGTTCATGAACTGTTCCGCCGCCTCGCGGTTTTCGGTGACGATGGTATCGGTGTGCCCGGAACCATGCTCGTTGATGTGTGCGATGGCCGCGCCACGGTCATCCACCACCTTGATGGCCAGCTTGAGATCATTGTACTCGGTGTCCCACTCCGCAGCGGAAGCCTTCTGGAGATCCGGCACCAGACTGCACGCACGCAGGTCTCCCATCAATGCCACCCCTTTTTCGCGAAATCGGGCTGTGAGATCGGGCAGCACCTTCGGAGCCACCTTCTCATGCACCAGCAGGGTTTCCATGGCGTTGCACGCCGCCGCATATTGCAGTTTCGCATCCAGGGCGATGTTCAACGCCTTGGCCGTGTCCGCGTGTTCGTCGATGTACACGTGGCAAATGCCTTCGGAATGACCCAGAACAGGGATTTTCGTGTGATCCTGAACGTATCGAACAAATTCATTACTGCCCCGCGGAACAATCAGGTTGATGTAACGATCCTGCTCGAGCATCTCCGCCACCTCGGCGCGGGTTTCGATCAACTGCACCGCCGCCTCCGGTACCCCGGGAACACTGGCAATCGCCTGTCTCAAGAGATCCACGATGACCTTATTCGAATTCTGCGCTTCCCGGCCGCCTTTCAGAATCACCGCATTTCCGGATTTCAGGCACAGCGACGCGATCTGCGGTACCGCATCGGGACGCGACTCAAAAATCGCACCGATGACCCCGATGGGGCACGACACGCGGCGCAGGATCAGTCCTTCATCCAACTCCGTCGTGCCTTGAGCCCGGTTAACGGGATCTTCCAGCCGGACCACACTGCGGATGCCTTCCGCCATTCCCTTCACCTTGTGCGTATCCACGGCCAGACGGGCAACGAGGGGGCCTGAAATATTTTCCTTTTTGCTGTAATCAAGGTCCTTTCGATTGGCTTCCAGAATGGACTCGGTTTGAGCGACAAGCGCCTGGGCCATGGCTTCCAACGCCCGGTTTTTAGTGGCGGTGTCGAGACGCGCCAAAACAAGCGACGCCTTTTTGGCCAACGCCGCCATTTCTGTTACGGTCATGGTCTTCCTCTTGCTTTTTAATTCAGGGAGGGGTAAATGTCGTTGCCCACATGCTTTAGAATATCGGATTCCTTGATGGCCTGCACCCCGGCATTGCCGATTTCGTTACCCCACAGGTACAGGCGGTTCAGGCGGGTCAGCACCGGAGACCCGGCCAGGTCATGAGCCCCGGTTTCCGTGATGCCATTCCACTGCAGATCCAGCTCTTCCAGATTTGTGAATGCCTCCGATTTGGCGAGGTGTTTCACACCCACGTCGCCAATCTTGTTCCGCTCCAGTCGAAGCTGTCTCAGTTTACGAATATACGGAGATTCCGCAAGAACCTTTGCACCTTCTTCGCCGATTTCGTTGTGAGACAGGGACAGGACTTCCAGGTTTCTCAGGTATTGCGAGGAGGCCAATGCCGCAAGGCCCCGATTCCCGATCCCGTTTTTATCCAGCCTGAGAACCCGGACTTTCTCCAGTATCGGGGAATGGGCCAGTGCCATTAGACCGGCATCGCCAATCCCGTTTCCGGACAGATCCAGGTATTCGAGTGCCCTCAGGGTATCTGAATTGGCCAGAGCCCGGGTGCCCGCAGGACCGATTTGATTGCCCCACAAATTGAGGTGGGAAAGGAGCGGATACTTGTTCGAAGCCGCGAGCGCCGCCACCCCGTCCGGCCCGACCTGGTTATTGAACAGGTTCAGCGTTTGGAGGTTCGACAGGTATTTGGAAGCCGCCAGCGCCTGGGCTCCGGCATTGCCAAAACCATGTGAGTTGAGGTCCAGGATTTCGACCCTTTTCAACAGACGGGACCGCGCCAGTTGACGCACCCCGTCATCGCCCAGCATGCCGCTGAAATTGAGCTTGAGGTGGGTGCCGTTCTGCTTCAGTTCTTTCAGGATGATCGCATTGATATTGAGGGCCCAGACGGGACCCGACCACACAAGTCCGGCCAGGGCGGGCACCGCCCACACCAGAACCCGGGTTGTGTGGAATGGCTTCATGGAAAATTCTGTATCGTGATGCGGACCTCCAGTCCGTCCTGGAGCCAGCCGAAGTTGTCGTTACCCGCAAGGGTGGTGATCATTCCGTTGGTGTCCACCCGACGGACGCGGTTGTTGTCTCGGTCAGAGAAATACAGATTTCCTTCGCTATCGAATGCCATGCGGTAAGGGCTTTTCAACTGCGCCTGAACGGCGGGCCCGCCGTCACCGGAAAAACCCTGCACACCCGTTCCCGCTACAGTGGTGATGATGCCGTTTTTGTCTACCTTCCGGATGCGGTGCGCGTTTTCCTCGGCAATGTACAATTCGCCGGAGGGCGAAAACACCAGTCCTCCCGGCGACCGGATTCCCGCCAGCAACGCCGGCCCGCCATCGCCCTTGTCCTCGAAACTGCCGTCGCCCGCATAAGTTGTCACGTTGCCTTCGTTGTCGATTTTACGGATCTTGCTGCTTCCGGAATCGGAGACGAACACTTCCCCCTGATCGTTCACCGCAAGACCGTTCGGGTGCACTTCCCCGTCTTCAATGGCCAGCCACGCATCTTTCGCCAGGGTCTGGATGCGTCCCTGTGCGTCGACCCAGCGGATGTCACGGTTGGTATAGTCCGCAAGATAGACCTTCCCATCCGGGCCGACCGCAACGTCCTTGATCACACCGAGCGGTGCGTTGACCGCCAAAATCCCATCCTCCGCATGACCCAGCACCCCGCTTCCGGCAAAACGGTCGATGACCCCGTTTTCGTCGATACGCCGCACGTACCAGCTGTTGCCCTGCGAAGAGATCAGATATATGCGGTTCTGGTGATCGATTTCCAGGCCTTCCGGCATGAACAGCGACGCGTAGCGTGCGGAGCGTCCGTTGCCTTCATTGCCCTCCCGCCCGGTTCCCGCGTAGGTATAAATGTAACCTTTTTTGTCAAGCGCCCGCAGACGGTGCGCCTGCTTGTCGGCGAAAATCACGTGTCCCTGCCGGTCCACCACAATCCCCGAAGGCGCATCCAGCGTGGCGCCGGGCCCGGGACCGTGATCGCCGCGAAACAAGGCCTGCCCGTTGCCCGCCACCGTCTGCACTGTGTGTTGAACGAGGTGCATGCTTCGCACGCGGTGGTGGTTTCGGTCCACGATGAGAAGGTGTTGATCCGGCGTCATCGCCAGTGCAAACGGCAGGTGCAGGGACGTTTCGGAGGCAATTTCATTGTCACCGTTGTACTCGTTTTTCCCCGTACCCATGACGGTGGTGATGATCCCGTTGACATCCACCTTGCGCACCCGGTTGTTGTTGCGGTCGGCGATATAAAGATTGCCGCGGTCGTCTGAAACCACGTCTGTGGGATACGCCAGGCTGGAGCGTGTGGCCGGACCGAAGTCACCGCTGAAAAAATGCGTGCCCTCTCCTGCCACGGTGGTGATGATCCCGTCGGGCGTCACCTTGCGCACGCGGTTGTTGCCGCGGTCCGCGATGAAGAGATTGCCGTTTTCATCAACGTCGATGCCGAACGGGTACTTGAGGAGCGCATCGATGGCCGGACCAAAGTCCCCGCCGTACCCGGCCATACCGAGGCCCGCCACTGTAACCATCTGCCCCTCCGGGTCCATTTTCAGGACGCGGTTGTTGGAGCGGTCGGAGATAAACACGTGACCTAGAGAATCGCAGGCCACGTCCGATGGAAAATGCAGGGGAATCTCAACTGCGGGCCCTTCCTCCATGCCAAAATCAGGCTCTCCCGTTCCGGCGACGGTGGTGATGATGCCTTCCGTATCGACTTTACGCACCCGATGGTTGTTGCGGTCGGCAATATACAGGTTGCCTGAGGGATCCAGGCACAACCCCGCTGGAAAATTAAGGGCGGCTTCGAGAGCGGGTCCGTTGTCTCCGTGATACCCCGCGTTGCCGTTGCCCGCCACGGTGGTGATGATGCCGTTTTTACCGATCTTGCGGATGCGGTTTTTGGATCGGTGGGAGATGAAAATATTCCCTTCCTTATCCACCACCACACCATCCACCAGGGTCAATGCCACATGGATTGCCGGTTGTCCGTCGCCGATGTCCGAATAGGGAAAGGATTTTTCGCCGGGAAAAGCTGCGCCGGCCAGGACAACGCTCAACACAACCAGACAGACCCACCGGATGATGACTGTGCCTCGTCCGTGGTTCCAATCTGAAATGTTCATGCGTTCACCGTATAGTTATTTCTATCTGTCGTTGGCGTTTTGTTTTGAAGACGGCCCGTATGGTGGGTTCGCCCAACCTGTTCTGTATGAGGTCGAGCATCTCCAGATTCGGGAAATTCGGCGACTCAATAATTGCAATCGCCCCTTCATCCTGAATGTTGTTTTGTCCGAGGTAGAGATTTTTGAGCGAGGTCAGGTGTTTGGCCCGCGCCAGCACCTGCGCGCCGTCCGGCCCGATTTCATTGCGGAACAGGCCGAGTGTGGTCAGCTTCGGAAACGCTTTGGTTTCCACCAGATGATCCATCCCATCGGGGGTGATGAGGTTGTCGTTGAGAAGAAGGGTTTCCAGCTTCTGGAAGTTGCCGGACTGCGACATCAGGCGGATGCCCGGTTCGCCCACCTCATTTTTCCAGAGTTGCAGGGTTTCGAGATTTTTGATGTACGGCGATTCGGTCAGCGCTTTCACGCCCATATCGCCCAGCAGGTTGCCCCAGAGATCGAGGCTTTGAAGGTTGGACAGGTATGGAGACTGGGCCAGGGCCTGCATGCCCTCGGCTTTGATGAGGTTGTTCTGAAGGTTGAGGTCGGTGACGTTTTTCAGCAGTTCCATTTCCGCCAGCCGGACGGCCCCGGCGGAACGGATCTTCACCCCGCTCAGGTCGAGTTTCGTGCCATCCTGGCTGAGCCTCTGCTTAACCAGTTCATCGATTCCCTGTGCGGCGGCTCCAGAGGAACCCAGCATAACCAGCGCAACGAGAACCCCTGTCACCCTTTTCAGAACAGAAACCATGCGCGCGTACGATGAGGGTTAACGCTGTGACCTAATCCATACCCAGGCTAGGTTAACAGATATTTGAAGATGGTGTATATGATTTTTGTTCCAGCCTTGAAAGTTCCCGAAACCGTGCCGGTGATCTTGGACACCCCCACCCGCCAGCGGTACTTCACGGGAACCTCCAAAATGCGAAGGTTGTTCTTCACCGCCTTGATCTGCATCTCCACGGTCCAGCCGAAGTTGGTATCCTTCATTCCAATTTCCATCAGCGAAGCGTGCCGGATCGCCCGGAAGGGTCCCAGGTCCGTATAACGGTGACCAAAAAACAGCTGGATGAGGAACACGGCAAGCTTGTTGCCATACCGCGCCTGTGGCAAAAGCGCTTTCCGGCTTTCCTTCAGGAGCATGCGGCTTCCCAGCACAAAATCCTGCTCCCCGGTTTCGATGGGTTTAACAAGCAGATCGATCTCTTCCGGATAATCGCTGTAATCTGCGTCGAGGAAGACGACGATGTCAGGGTTTTTGAGGCTGGCGATGCCTTTCAGGCAGGCGCTTCCGTAACCGCGGCGGGATTCGGCAACCACGGTCGCGCCGTGCTCACGCGCCACTTCGGCGGTGGCGTCGGTGGAAGCGTTGTCCACCACGATGATCTGGTGCAGACGGTCTTTCGGCAGGTCATCGAGTACCAGCCCGATGGACTGCTCTTCGTTGAAGGCGGGCAGGATGACGGAGATTCTGGAGGACATGAGAGGCCGCCTGCGGCTCAGGCTCCGTTGAGGGCGCTCTTGATACTGGCAATGAACTGGCCGACCTTTTCCTTGCGCTCGTCGGGACTGGAGCACTGGTCGATGAGTTTGACGATGGCGCTTCCGACGATCACGCCGTCGGACATCTGCGACGCTTCTTTCGCTTCTTCCGGACCGGAGATCCCGAAGCCGATCATCACCGGATGCGTGGTGACTTTTTTCACCTCACCGATGCGCGACTGAAGGTTGCTGCTGAACTTGCTCTGCATGCCGGTGACCCCGGTGAGGGAGATGTAATATATGAAACCGCGACTCTTTTCGGAAATCATGCGCACCCGGTCCGGCGTGCTGGTGGGCGCGAGCAGGTAGATGACGCGCAGGCCTTTGCTGTTGGCAAAGCTTTCGAACGCCGTCGATTCCTCCGGCGGCAGGTCGGGCACGATGACGCCGTCCACGCCTGCGGCCACGGCATCGTTCACAAACTGCTCCTCACCATACACGAACACCGGGTTGTAGCTGGTCATGAGCACGATGGGAAGCTCGGACGTTTTGCGCAGGTCGGAAACCAGCGCCAGAATCTTTTTCAACGTGGTGCCGCTTTTGAGCGAGCGTTGCGACGCCGCCTGGATGACGGGTCCGTCGGCCAGGGGGTCCGAGAACGGCACGCCAAGCTCCACGATGTCCGCTCCGTTTTCCTCGATCACCTGGAAGATGTCTTTGGTCGCGTCGAGGCTGGGATCGCCGGCCGTGATGAACGCCACCAAAGCTTTCTGTTTTTTGGTGCGCAGGTCTTCAATGCGCTGTTCGATGCGGTTCACGGCTGTTCTCCCAGAAACTCAGCCACCTGGTTGACGTCCTTGTCTCCGCGGCCCGACAGGCAGAGCACGATGATTTCGTCTTTCTTCATCTTCGGCGCGATCTTGACCACCTGCGCGATGGCGTGCGCCGACTCCAGCGCCGGGATGATGCCTTCCGACTTCGACAGCAGTTTGAATCCTTCGAGGGCTTCCTCGTCGGTGATCGACACATACTCCGCCCGTCCGGTCTCGCGGTAATAACTGTGCTCGCAACCGACGCCGGGATAGTCGAGTCCGGCGGAAATGGAATGCGCCTCGTGAATCTGCCCGTCCTCGTTGAACAACAGGTAACTTTTCATGCCGTGCAGAACGCCCACCCCGCCGTGGCCCAGCGACGCACCGTGTTTGCCGGTGTCGATGCCGTGGCCGGCCGCCTCGACACCCATCAGCTTCACGGATTCGTCGTTGACGAAGGGGTAGAACAGGCCGATGGAATTGCTCCCGCCACCGACGCAGGCGACACAGATGTCCGGCAGTCGGCCTTCCACTTCCTGCAACTGCCGTTTCGCTTCCTCGCCGATGATCTTCTGAAAATCGCGGACGATCATGGGAAACGGATGCGGCCCGACGACCGAACCGATGATGTAATGCGTGGTCTCGACGGTGGTGATCCAGTTGCGGATGGCCTCACTGGTGGCGTCCTTGAGGGTGCGTGTGCCGGAGGAGACGGGGATGACCTTCGCACCGAGGAGTTTCATGCGGAAAACGTTGAGCGCCTGCCTGCGGATGTCCTCTTCACCCATGAACACTTCGCATTCGAGATCGAACAATGCAGCCGCCGTGGCCGTGGCGACGCCGTGCTGTCCGGCTCCCGTTTCGGCGATGACGCGCTTCTTGCCCATGCGTTTGGTGAGGAGAGCGCTGCCGATGGTGTTGTTGATCTTGTGCGCCCCGGTGTGATTCAGGTCTTCGCGCTTGAGGTACACCTTGGCACCGCCCAGTTGGCGGGTCAGGTTTTCCGCGAAATACAACGGCGAGGGCCGTCCGACGTACTGCTCGAGGTAATACTTGAGTTCGCGCTGGAACTCCGGATCCTGCCGGGTTTCGTTGTAAATCCGCTCCAGCTCGGTGAGCGCGGGCATCAGTGTTTCGATGACGTACTTACCGCCGAACTGGCCAAAATGCCCGCTGGCATCCGGGACGGTCGTGTAATCTTTCGGTTGAGCCATGGTCACATTCCTTTTACGGCTTCAATGAACTTGCGTACTTTATTCCGGTTCTTTTTGCCCGGCTTCGATTCCACTCCGGAACACACATCCACCCCATACGGTCGGCACACGCGGATGCCTTCAGCGACGTTTTCCGCGTCGAGACCACCTGCGAGGATCACCGGGCCGTGCTGGCGCGCCTGCTTGACGAGGCTCCAGTTGAAGCGCTCACCGGTGCCGCCCCACTCGCCTTCCTTGTACGCGTCGAGCAGAAACGCATCGACGGCATAGCGTGACAGGCCTTTGACCGATTCCGCATCCTTCACGCGGATGGCTTTCACCACCCTGGCCGCGATGCGTTTGCAAAACGCGGGCGACTCGTCGCCATGCAACTGCACAACATCCAGACCGCAGGTTTTGACGGTGCGCTCGATGACCTCGGCGGTTTCATTGACGAACACGCCGACCCTCTGCACGAACGGCGGCAGTTTTTCAGCGATGGCCTTGGCCTGTCTGGCCGTCACCGCGCGTGGGCTTTTCTTGAAAAAGATGAAGCCTACCGCATCCGCGCCGCATTCGACCGCATGCATCGTATCTTCCAGAGAGGTCATGCCGCAGACCTTGACTTTAACCGGAAACGGACGTTTTGTCATGGCCGCGCAGTTCCTGTAATTTTTCGGGGATGCAGTCCGCCTTCATCAGGCTTTCGCCGATCAAGAACGCGTGCATACCGAGCGATTCGAATTCCTCGATGTGGGTGCGTTCGTAAATACCGCTTTCACACACCAGGCACAGCCCGCCCAGGCCTTTCAATTGACCCAGCAGGCGGCGCGACACGGCGAGGTCCGTCTTGCCCGTGGTCAGGTCGCGATTGTTGATACCGAGCAGTTTGGCATCGGCGTACAGCGCCTTCTCCAGATCCTTTTCGTTGTGCGTCTCGACCAGCGCCGTAAAACCCAGTTCGTGGCCCAGCGCCATCAGGTCCTTCAACTGGTTCTTGTCGAGCGAGGTGGCGATGAGCAAATAGAAATCCGCGCCGAACGCCCGCGATTCGTACACCTGGTACTCGGTGTAGATGAAATCCTTGCGCAGGAGAGGAATGTTCACCTCCTGCTTCGCCTGCTGAAGATAATCGAGACTGCCGCCGAAGAACTTGTTGTCGGTCAGAATGGAGATCGCCGATGCCCCGTTGTCCGCGTATTCCTTCGCAATCTTCATCGCGTCAAAGTCCTGCACCAGGTCGCCCTTGAACGGCGTACGCCGCTTGATCTCGGCGATGATGTTCGATCCATCCCCCTTACGTGACAGAATGCCCAGAACATCCTGCGCTTTCTGCACCTCGCTCAGCCGCCCCTTCAATTCAGAGAGCGGCCGTTCGCGCTTCGCCGTGGCGACGTCGTCCTTCTTGTGTTCGAAGATGGTGTCCAGAATGTTGCGCATGATCGATTTCCTACGGCACGTTGACGGGACGCTGGTTGCTGACGCGGCACAGGTCTTCCAGTTTCTGTTTCGCCGCACCCGAGTCGATGGACCGGCGCGCCGCATCGATCCCGGCTTGCAAATCGACGGCTTTGCCCGCAGCCACGATAGCGGCGGCGGCATTGAGCAGGACGATATCGCGTTTCGGTCCGGGCGCACCCACTAGAATGCCACGCACCAGCTCGGCGTTGTCTTCGGCCTCGCCGCCTTTCAGATCCTTCGCATTGCACAAGGTCAGTCCCACATCTTGCGGATTCAGCACATACGCCTTGACCGTGCCGTCCTTGAGTTCCGCGACCTGGGTCGGCCCGGTGAGGGTGATCTCATCGAGCCCGTCCTCGCCGTGCACGATAAATGCGTGACGGCACCCGAGTTTGTCCAGAACGTTGGCCAGCGGTTCGGTCCATTTGGCATCGAACACCCCCACCACCTGCGCCTGAACGCCCGCCGGATTGGTGAGCGGTCCGAGTAAATTGAAAATGGTGCGGAATCCCAGTTCGCGGCGCACGTCGGCCGCATGTTTCATCGCCTTGTGCATCGACGGCGCAAACAGGAACGCCATGCCCACATCCTTCAAACATTTTTCAACAACGGACTTTTCCGCCTCAACATTGACGCCGAGGCATTTGAGGACATCCGCGCTACCGGAGCGACTGGACACCGCGCGGTTGCCGTGCTTGGCAACCGTGATCCCTGCCCCCGCCACGACAAACGCCACGGCGGTGGAGATGTTGAATGTGTTTGCCCCGTCGCCGCCGGTGCCACAGGTGTCGACGGAATGCTCGCCGTCGGCATCCAGCTTTTCCGCCTTCTCGCGCATCACTCTGGCGGCGCCGGTGATCTCCGAAACCGTCTCTCCCTTCATGCGGAGTGCCGTCAGGAGCGCACCGAGGAACGACCGCTCCACCTTCCCCTCCATGACGAGGGTCATGACGTGGATCATCTCCTCTTCGGTCAGGTCACGGCCATCGACCGCTTTATGAAGAATGCTGTGTGCGTCCATCGACGTGCCCCGCCGGCAGACCCGGCGAGTCCAGAAAGTTTTTCAGAAGATTTTTGCCGTACACCGTGAGGATCGATTCCGGGTGGAACTGAACCCCTTCCACCGGCAGTTCTTTATGACGGATGCCCATGATCTCGCCTTCCACCGTCCATGCCGACACCTCGAAACAATCCGGCAGGGAGTCGCGTTCGACAATCAGCGAATGATACCGCGTCGCTTCGAAGGGATCCGGCAGATCCTTGAACAGGGTATTGTTGTCGTGGTGGATCTGCGACGTTTTGCCGTGCATCAGTTTCGCCGCCTTGACGATCTTGCCGCCGAACGCTTCGGCCACCGACTGGTGCCCAAGACACACACCGAGAAGCGGAATCTTTCCTGCGAAGTGCCTGACCACGTCCTTCGACACCCCGGCCTTGGTGGGAGTGCAGGGTCCGGGAGAGATGACGATCTTCTCCGGCGCGAGTCCCTCGATTTCTTCCACCGTGATCTTGTCGTTGCGGTGCACGCGGATGTCCGCTCCCAGTTCCCCCAGGTACTGCACGAGGTTGTAGGTGAACGAATCGTAGTTGTCGATCATCAGGATCATAAGACCAACCCCTTCTCCGCCAGTTCCACCGCCTTCAGCATGGCCCTGCCCTTGTTCATGGTTTCCTCGAATTCCTTTTCCGGAACCGAATCAGCGACGATGCCCGCGCCGACACCGAGATACCCCGTCTGGTTTTTGACTACGAGCGTGCGGATGGCGATGGCCGTGTCCATGTTACCGTTGAAACTGATATAACCCACCGCCCCGGCGTAAAGGCCGCGCCGCGTGGGCTCGAGTTCCTCGATGATTTCCATGGCACGGATTTTGGGCGCGCCGGATACCGTTCCCGCCGGGAACGCCGCCGCCAAAACGTCGAAGCAGTCGAGGCCTTCCTTTAATATACCGCGAACGTTGGAGACAATGTGCATGACGTGCGAATATCTTTCTATGGTGAATTTTTCGTTCACCTCCACACTGCGGATTTCCGCCACCCGGCCCAGGTCGTTGCGACCCAGGTCCACCAGCATGATGTGCTCGGCCAGCTCCTTTTCATCCTGCAGGAGGTCCTTTTCCAGTGCCCGGTCCTCGTCTTCATTTTTGCCGCGCTTGCGGGTGCCCGCAATGGGCCGCACCTCGACGTCCTTGCCCTCCAGCCGCACCAGCACCTCCGGTGACGACCCCACCACCTGCATGTCGCCGAAGCTCAGGTAATACATGTAGGGCGACGGGTTGATGGTGCGGAGCGCGCGGTACAGTACGAACGGGTCCTGCTTGAGCTCGAAGCGGAGCCTCTGAGACAGCACCACCTGGATGGCATCCCCCTCGCGGATGTAATCCTTGACCTTGAGAACCGCTTTTTTGAATTCCTCTTCCTCGAAATTGGAATGGATCTCGGCGTGACTGCTTTGCAGGGAGGGATGGCCGCCGTTGCTGTGTTGCGACAGGTCTTTTCGGAGCAGGCGTTCCAGCGCCTCGATCTTGCCCGTCGTCTCCAGGTACAGTTCGTCGAGGTCGCGCCCCGGCGTATGGGCGTTGGAAACGATCTTGATGGTCTGCGTCACATTGTCGAACACGAGAAGCGTGTCGGTGATGACGAAATAGGAATCCGGGATATCGAGGTCGTCTTCGGTCTGGTTCGGCAGGTCCTCGAAGTAGCGCACCATGTCGTAGCCGATGAACCCCACCGCCCCGCCGGAGAAGCGCGGCAGGCCGTCCACCGCCACCGGCTGGTACCGGGAAAGCATCTCCTTCACCACTGACAGCGGTTGCTCGCCGTTCAACTGCCGGGTTTCGTTCTGGCCGGAGGTCTGGACCGTGACCGAATCGCCTTTGGTCTGGATAACCGTCGACGGATTGCACCCGATGAAGCAGTAGCGCGCCCACTTGTCGCCGCCCTCGACGCTTTCCAGAAGAAAGGCGTGCATGCCGTCGCGGATTTTCATAAACGCCGAGACAGGCGTATCCAAATCGGCGAGGATTTCCTTATAAACTGGAATCAGGTTGCCCTGTTTCGCCTTGGCCTTGAAGTCATCGAGAGAGGGTTTGTACATTGCAAACAAAAAAAGCACAGACGCACTGTGCTACACGAAAAAGGCCTCTTAGAAAGGGTCTATTTTCAATGAGTTAGTTTAATGACAGTACCACCGAGGGGCGGAGGGTGTCAAGCCGATTGCGCGGGCCCGTGCGGCTGCCCGAAGGGCGCTCCGGAAAAGACGAAAACAACAGGGCCGATACAGGAATTTGGCCCCTACTCCACTTCCTTCCAGTCCTCGCCGTCCCAGTGCAGGATGAGGCCGTTGTCCCCCACCGCGTACATGTCATTTTCGTTCGGACCCCAGATGGCGGTGAGGTATTCCTCGGTATTGGACTCGATACGAGTCCACTGGTCGCCGTCGCGGTAGATAATGAGACCGACGTCACCCACCGCGAACACCAGTTCCTCGCTGGGTCCCCACACATCGAGGAAGAAGTCCTCGACGGGAGTCGGCATCACCTTGAAATCATTACCGTTGAAGTGGATCAGCGTACCGAAAGACCCGGCGAAATACATGTCCTCGGGGCCGAATCCGTAGATGCTGTACAACTCCGCGTTGGAGTTGAAGGTCATGCGCTTCCACTCGGTATCGTGGAGTTTCAGCACCAGTCCGTCGAAGCCGACGGCGTACATGTTTTCCCGGTCCCAGCCCCAGACGGCGGCGATGTCCGTCTGCGTGCCGCTGGACATGAATTTCCAGTTCTGGCCGTCATACCTGAGGATTTTGCCGATGCGGCAACAGGCATAGATTTCGTTCTCGCCCAACCCCCAGATACCGGACATGGGCGGCAGGCTGTCGGTGTCTTCCGCCTTCCACTCCTTGCCGTTGTAGCGGATGATTTTGCCGTCGGTGCAGACGGCGTAGAGGTTGTCCGGCGCGGTGCCCCACATCCGTTTGAGGGTCCAGCGTCCGCCGGTATCGATCTTGTTCCATTCTTTGCCGTTCCAGTGCAGGCAGGTACCTTCAGCTCCCCCGATGAATACATTGTCGGCGCCGAAGCCGTACACAGACAGCAGGTTGCTGCTCGTCAACTGGCTCATGTCCCATCCCCGTTTGAAATTTCAGCGGTTCGTTGCTGCGTGAGTTACGCGATCACAATGAAACGTCGTGCCATTTTTTGCCATCGTAGAAGATGACGCAACCGTTTTCTCCGCACACCCAGACCTTGTCCGGCGCAAGCCCTCGCACCTTGGTGAAGTAAGAGTCAAAGGGAATTTCCATCTGCGTCCAAGCCTTCCCGTCATAGTGCAACAGAGTGGAGGCGTCGCCCACGGCGAAGATGTTGTCGTCGGAACTCCCCCAGATGGCGAGGATGTATTCCTCGGTACCCGTTTCCATGCGGGTCCACTCGTTGCCGTCGAAATGCAGGATAGTACCGTACGAACCCACCGTATAGACGCTGTCGGCACCGGCGCCCCAGATGCCGTAAAGCGAGGTCTGCTCATCGGTCAATTCCTCGCGGCGGTGGAAGGTCTTGCCGTCGTAGAAGCGGTAGATGCCCTCGCCACCAACGGCGTGGATCCGGTTGATGTCCGCTCCCCAGAAGCCGAACAGGTCGTGAATGGTGTTGGGCTCGCGATATTCCCAGGACGTCCCGTTCCAGAACAGCACGCGGCCACCGACACCGAAGATGAATATGTGCGATTCATCGTAGCCGTACAGTGAGTTGAGTGAGTCGTAATTGCCGGTGTCGATCTGTGTCCACTCCTTGCCGTCGTAGTGGATGACCACTCCACCGATACCGACCGCATAGATGCAGTCTTCGTGCGCAGCCCAGATCCCCATGAGTGGATTGGTATTTTCCGTCCGTTCGGGGGTCCAGAACTCACCATCGAAGTACTGAGGAATCCCGTCTTTGCCCACAACATAAATGCTGTTCTCGTTGAACGGCCAGATGTCCATCAAATCCGGTTTTTCGCCCGTAAACATGGTTAGTTTCGATCCTTAATGAAAAACAGATTGAGAAACGGTATTCGTTGACGTCTCACCCCCGCAGCGATATTTCAGGCGAGGTACGGCCCCGAATAGAGACAGCCCCAAACAGGGGTCAATGTTCGGCGGGGGTGAGCCGGAACACCACTTTGGACAGCTTGGGCAGGTTTTCCGAATTCTGAATCAACTCCTGCACCTCCTCACTGATGTCATTGTGAACGAGGATCAGGGTTTCCAGATTGGACAGGACCTTGGACTCCGCAATGGCGCGTGCCCCCTTGTCGGTGATCTCGGTTTCATACAGATCGAGCAGGGTCAGATTGCGCATGCATTCGGATTTGGCGATGGCCTCCACCCCGCGGTCACCGATGGGATTGTACGTCAACGTCAACTGCTGGAGATTCTTGAGCGTTTCCGATTCCGCCAGGGCGACGGCCCCGTCCGATTCGATATAATTCCAGTTGAGGTTGAGCTCGGTCAGCTTGGAAAGATTTTTTGACCGGGCAATGGCCAGAGCCCCTTCGTCGGCGATGTTGTTGCGGTAGAGTGAAAGCAGATTGAGCCGAGTGAGAGTTTCCGACTCGGCAATAGCTGCAGCGCCCTCATCCTCCAGTCCGTCCCCCACCCAAAGCGAGACCAGGTTGCCCAGAATGGTGGATTTGGCCAGCGCTTTTGCGCCTTCGGCGGTGATTTTATTGTCGCTCAAAATCAGTTCGGACAGGTTGAGCATGGTTTTGGACTTGCACATTGCGGCCAGTCCGGCATCCGTCACCTGGTTTTTGAACAGGTTGAGGACGGTGAGGTTCTTCATTTCCTTGCAGTCGAGCAGGGCCTGAACGCCCTCATCGCCAACCTCGTTGAACTCCAGGAATATCGCGGTGATGTCCTTGATCTGGTCGCTTTGGACGATGTTTTTCAGGTCCTCATCGCCGATTTCGCGCTCGCGCAGATCGAGTTCGCTGTTTTCGATGTTCAGGCCTTCCTTGATAATCGATTCGGTATCCGCCATGGCTCACTTCTAGGAATTAAAGTCAGGGATTTGAAGACATGAATCGCCTATTGTAGAAAAATCAACGTTTTTGTAAAGATATAATTTCAACAGGCCGGGTCCGGGCCCTGCCATCAGGAGTTGTGGCCCCATGCCGGGGTTGCTATATTGTTACGTCTTAATTTCATTCAGGATTGCACCGATGCCGCAAGACATACAGGAAATCACCGATAGGGTCAAACAGGCCAGTCATTTCGTTCCGGCCATCGTCGCGGAGATGGAACGCGTCATGGTGGGCCAGCGTTACCTGATCGAGCGCCTCATTCTGGGCCTGCTGACCAACGAGCACATCCTCGTAGAGGGCGTGCCGGGACTGGCCAAGACCACCGCCGTCAAAACCCTCGCCCAGACCATTGAAGCCAGCTACAAGCGCATCCAGTTCACTCCGGACCTGCTGCCCGCGGACCTCATCGGCACCCAGATTTATCAGCCGAAAACCGGAGAGTTTGTTATTAAAAAAGGACCCCTGTTTGCCAACATCATTCTGGCGGACGAAATCAACCGCGCCCCGGCAAAGGTGCAGAGCGCCCTGCTGGAAGCCATGGAAGAGCGCCAGATCACCATCGGGGGGGAGACCTTTCCTCTGGAACAGCCGTTCCTGGTGATGGCGACACAGAATCCCATCGAGCAGGAAGGGACCTACCCCTTGCCCGAGGCCCAAGTGGACCGCTTCCTGTTCAAGCTCAAAATCGGGTATCCCTCCAAGGACGAAGAAAAACGCATCCTGCAGCGCATGGCCACAACCAACAGCCATATCGAGATCAAGCCGGTGATCCACCCGAAGGACATCCTGGCGGCTCGAGCGGTGTTCGACGAGATTTATATCGACGACAACCTGCAGGATTACATCGTGAATTTAGTCAACGCCACCCGTTTTCCGGGCGAATACCGATTGGAAAACCTGGCCAGCATGATTGACTACGGCGCCTCCCCGCGGGCCTCGATTTTTCTCAACCGCGTGGCAAAAGCGTATGCTTTCATGCAGGGACGCGGCTTTGTGGTGCCGCACGACATCAAAACCATCGGCCTCGACATCCTGCGCCACCGTATCATCCTCACCTACGAGGCGGAAGCCGAGAACATCACGTCCGACGATGTGCTGAAAAAGATTTTCGACACTGTGGAAGTTCCATGAAGGAGGGGCCGCCATGTTCGGCAACCTGATCGATAAAATTTCAGCACCCTTCAAACCTGCGCCCCCCCCGGCCCCGCAGTACCGGGATGCGTTGGAGATTTCCTCGGAGTTGATTCAAAAGATCCGGGACATTCAGGTGAAAACCAATCACCTGGTCAACCACATGATGGTGGGAGAGTATGTCTCTGCCTTCAAGGGGCACGGCATGGAATTCCGCGAGGTGCGGGAGTATCAACCCGGTGACGATATCCGGCGTATCGACTGGAATGTGACAGCCCGGCTGGACCATCCGTTCATCAAGGAATACCGCGAAGAGCGGGAATTGACGGTGATGCTGATGGTGGACGTCAGCGGTTCCGGCGGGTTCGGCTCGCACTACGCCTTCAAAAACGAGGTGGCGGCGGAGGTGGCATCCATCCTCGCCTTCGCCGCCATCAAAAACAACGACAAGGTGGGGTTGATCGTGTTCTCCGACCAGATCGAACACTTCATACGTCCGCAAAAAGGCCGTGCCCATATCTGGAACGTCATCCGCACCATCCTCACCTTTGAGCCGGAAGGCCACCGGACAAATTTGAGCCTGCCGCTTGAATACCTGTTGAAAGTGCAGAAACGGAAATCCATCGCCTTCCTCATCTCCGATTTCCAGGCGGAGGATTACATGGACCGCCTCCGCCGGGCGCGGAAGAAGCACGACCTGGTCGCCATCAACATACTCGACCCGCGGGAAGTGGAGTTGCCAGACGCCGGCCTGGTTCAACTTGAAGACAAGGAAACCGAAGAATCGTTGTGGGTGGATACCAGCGACCCCGCTTTTCGCAAGCGGTACGCAGTGGAAAAAGAGCGCGAACGGAGGGAACTCCAGGCTGCTCTTCGCTCGGCGGGGGTGGATCATATTGAAATCCGCTCGGACCGGTCGCTGGTGAAGCCAATCGTCCAGTTTTTTAAAATGAGAGAAAAAAAACACTGAGGAAGCATGTCCGATTTGAATGAACAGAACACACGTACCACCGGTGACGACCCGACCAGCCCCAAGCGGCCGCCACCCAAGGCATCGCGTCAAGCGGAACCCCCGGCAAAGGGCACTCCTTCCGCTTTCCAGATTCCAACCGAAGGGGTGAGTACGAAGCTAAAGACATTCGTCATCGTTCTCACCATTATCACCTTCGTCGCGTTCGGAATCTTCACCGCCATGCTGTTCAAAAAGTCCATGCCATCGGAAGAGGAGACCGCCGCCCAGGCCCCCTCCGGCTCCACGGTTTGGAGCACGCAGGCCTTGACCGTCGCCGAAAAACTTCGGGACTCGGGTTTATACGAACAGGCGGTCATCCAGTACGAGGCGTACCTGGAAAATCCGAATCTCAACCTGGAAACGCGGTCGAACGTCGCCTACATCATGGGGGGGTTATATATGGAACTGGGCAACTGCGGGGAGGCACTGGTCTGGTTTTTTCATTCCGAGGTTGCGGTGAAAGATGCGCCGTGGTCGGAAGATCGCAACAAGCGTATCGACGGCTGTCTGCATCAGTTGAAAGCGAACCCGTGAGCCATGTGGCAGCATCTATGCAACAATAAAATTGGAACCAAATTCCTGTGGCTGGGAATTGCGTTGCTCTGTTTTTCCGGGGAAGCGTTCGCCCAAAATACCCAGCTCCCTCCGGTCACCGCCACGGCGCAAATCGAACCACAGAGAGCCACCATTGGCGATACGGTCACCTACACGTTAACAGTGACGCATCCGCCGGAATTTCAAATCAAGCCCCCCAATCCGTTTCAGCATTTTGAGAAGTTCGAGTTCCTTGACCAGGGTGCGAAAACCAGGCAGCAACCCGGCGGACGCGTGGCCGACGAGTTTGTTTTCAAGTTCCGGGCAATGGAGGTCGGCTACTACAACATTCCGGAAATTCCCGTCCACTTCACCGGTCCCCCTCTGGCTGATCCATCGCAAATGGGACCCGGCGAAATCCAGGCCCCCGGTGCGGTGGTGGAAGTGCGGTCGGTACTGTTCAAGGACGGCGACCCGAAAGACATTCGCGACATCAAGCCCATCGTCGGTGCGGGGCCTCCCTGGCGGCGTTATGCCCTGTACGCGCTTGCCGGCCTCGTTGGGTTGATGTTCCTGTACTTCATCGGACGTAAAATTTTTGTGAAAAAAGTTCCCCGGGAACGGAAACCGCAATCCGTGATCCGTGAACCTCATGAAATCGCGCTGGATGAGCTGGACACGCTGAACCGAAAACAATGGATCGAACAGGAACGGTTCCGCGAACACCAATTTGAATTGTCGGAAATTTTCCGCCGTTACCTGGGCGCGCTTTATTCCGTGCCGGCACTGGACTGGACCACTGAAGAAATCGTACAGAACCTGCTTTTCCGCAAACATTTCCCCCAGGAACTGGCCCAACGGGCCTTGGGTATTCTGCACCGTACCGACTGGGTCAAATTCGCCAACGTGGAAAGTGATGCTTCTACGTGTCTGGAAAATATTCAGGCGGTCAGGCAGTTTATAGAGGACACAAAACCGCGACGCGACCTGGGTTCCAGCCAGAAATCGCCAGCGGCCCCCATCTGACGTGTTATGACTTATTTCCAGTTTGCAAATCCGTGGCTGTTTCTTTTACTTCTGGCGATTCCATGGATGGTGTACCAGCATTACCGGAACCGCCCGGCGGCATTCCCCTTTTCTTCCCTGAACACACTGCGGCGCATCCTTCCCTCCCATGTTTCTTTCCTGGTGCAGTTGCCGTTGATCCTGCGTTGCCTCGCGGTGATATTGATCGTCATCGCCCTCGCCCGTCCGCAGGAAGGAAGAAAGAGCACGGAGATCCTGACACACGGTGTGGACATCATGCTTGCGCTCGATACGTCAGCCAGCATGCAGGCGATGGACTTCAAAAAAAAGGACCAACCGGTGGACCGCCTGACCATCGTAAAAGACGTGGTGAGCGAGTTCATTGACGGGCGCGAGTTTGACCGAATGGGTATGGTGGTGTTCGGGAACGAGGCATTCACGCAGTGCCCGTTGACGCTGGACCACAACATACTGCAGGAGTTTTTAAGCCGGCTTGACATCGGTGTGGCGGGTGATTCCACCGCCATTGGCTCCGCCATCGCCATCGCGGTCAAACGGCTCAAGGACCTCGAATCCAAATCCAAAGTCATCATCCTGCTCACCGACGGACGCAACAACGCGGGGAGCATCCCACCCCGGCAGGCCGCGGAGATCGCCGCCACCTTCGGCATCAAGATTTACACGGTCGGCGTAGGCACCCGCGGCAAAGTGCCGTTCGTGTTCGACGGAATTCTCGGCCGCCAGATGATCATGCAGGACGTGGAGATGGATGAGGAGTCACTGAAAGAAATCGCCGACACCACGAACGGCAAGTATTTCCGGGCCATGGACACCGACTCCCTCAAAAAGATTTACGCGCAGATCGATCAGCTCGAAAAATCCGAGGTGAAGTGGATCGATCACTCGGAATTCAAGGAACTGTTTCCCTATTTCCTGATTCCGGGCCTGCTGTTGTTGATAACGGAAATCACGCTGGCACAAACCCGCTTGAGGAGAATCCCATAAGATGCGATTCGGTCTGCCGGAATATTTGCTTTTGCTGATGGGGCTGGCATTCCTGATTGGATTTTTCATATGGTCGGGAAACCGCAAGCGCGAACAGGCTGCGCGATTCGCCTCCTCTTCCCTGCTAGGCCGGCTGGTGCCCCCGCGCGTAAGGGAAAAACAAAGAAAAAAAACCACCTTGATGGTCCTCGCGATATTTTTCTTTATTCTGGCCCTCGCCCAGCCACGCTGGGGGTACGAATGGGAGGATTTGAAACAGGAAGGGGTGGATATCATCGTGGCGGTGGACGTATCGCAGAGCATGCTGGCAAGCGACATCCAGCCCAACCGGCTGGAACGGGCCAAGCATGAGGTGGCCGACCTCATCCACCTCCTGGAAGGGGACCGCATCGGCCTGGTCGCGTTTGCAGGCTCCAGCATTCTGCAATGCCCGCTGACCCTCGACTACAACGCAGCCAGGATGTTCCTGAATGTATTGGGGACCGACCTCATACCCACCCAGGGTACGGCGATCGGTCATGCCATCCGTACCGCCGTCAAGGCCTTCAGTTCAGTGGAAAAAAAATCGAAAGCCATCATCCTGATCACGGATGGAGAGGACCATGAAGGCGACGCGCTGGCCGCGGCCCAGTACGCCAACGAGCAGGGAGTGAAAGTGTTCGTCATCGGCATCGGCGCGGAGGAAGGCGCTCCCATTCCCGATTCCGAAAGGCAGCGCGGATTCAAGCGGGACCG
This sequence comes from Nitrospina sp. P1_D6, assembly GCF_052156615.1. Lineage (NCBI taxonomy): Bacteria > Pseudomonadati > Nitrospinota > Nitrospinia > Nitrospinales > Nitrospinaceae > Nitrospina > Nitrospina sp. P1_D6. The sequence continues at coordinate 571,826 of NZ_JBQKUN010000001.1, forward strand.
TAAGGGAGAAATCGTCCTCACCCGTCTCAACGAAGCCGTCCTGCAACAGGTGGCCCTTTCCACCGGCGGCAGTTATGTGAGGTCCGTGCTTGGAGACATGGACCTGAATAAAATCTATCTTGAGGACATCAAACAACGGGTCGAAAAAAAAGAGCTGCGCACCACCCGGCGGAAACGCTGGCAGGAACGGTTTCAATGGTTCATCGCGCTGGGGCTGGTATGCCTTTTAGGAGAGCGCATGGTCCGCGAAAAATGAGATAATAAATAAGGGAAAAACCGGACTTGACGCGGCATGGGCCGCGTCTTATATAATATCGAATCTGCGGAACTTGGGCAGATACTATAAATAATTCAAGGAGTTTATAACGATGCAGCCCAATCGGACCTCATACATGAGTCAGGATGCCATTGCCGCCGAACAACAGCGGTTCATGGTCCGGGTCTATAACTGGATGACGGCGGGTCTCGCCATGACCGGTGGTGTGGCGTGGCTGGTGGCCAATACCGAACCTTTGATGAAACTGATTTTCGGGAATCCCATCGTTCCGATCGTTTTGATCATCGCCCAGATCGGCCTGGTCTTCTACCTCGCGTCCTCGGTCATGAAGATGTCCGCGAGCCAGGCAACGGGCGTTTTCATTCTGTACGCCGGCCTGACGGGTTTGACCTTTTCCGCCATTTTCATGGTGTACACCGCGGCATCGATCACCTCCACCTTTCTGGTGACGGCGGGCACCTTCGGTGCGATGAGTTTCTATGGTTACACTACCAAGAAGGACCTCACCTCGTGGGGCAGCTTTCTGTTCATGGGCCTCATCGGCATCATCATCGCCTCAGTGGTGAACATCTTTCTGCAGAATGAAGCCGTTTACTGGGTGGTCACCTACGCGGGCGTGCTGATCTTTGTCGGCCTCACGGCCTACGACACCCAGATGATCAAGCAGATGAACATCCTCGGTAACGAAGGCACCGATGAAGACACCAAGGAAGCCATCCAGGGCGCCCTCAAGTTGTACCTGGACTTCATCAACCTGTTCCTGATGCTCCTCCGCATCATGGGAGACCGGCGCTGAAGCCTCGGTTCTTCCACGGCGGTTTGAATAACGAAAAGGGATTCCCGGTGCGGGAATCCCTTTTTTCGTTTCGCACGTCACACAGGCAGGCGTGCTAAACTTCCAGGGATCATGCGAAATCTTCTACAAAAACCGGTTATAACGCTAATATTTGCAGCCGCATTGGGATGGAATCCCCTGCCCACTTTCGCGGAAGATCTGCCGGAGTCCGCACGCGAGGGCATCGCCTATTACAATGAGGAGCAATTCGATCAGGCGGCAAGGAAGTTCAGTGAAGCGGAAGCCCTGGATCCGGAAAATCCCACCGTACGATACAACGCCGGCAACGCCAAGTACCGGCTGGGCCGCTACGAGGCGGCCATCGAGGACTACGGCAAGGTACTCTCCGGCGACACCCCGCCGGCTCTCAAACAGAAAACCTGGTACAACCAGGGCAACGCCTGGTTTCGGCTGGGTGCGCTGGACCGGGCGATGGAGTCTTACAAAAAAGCGCTTGAACTCAATCCCAAAGATGAGGACAGCAAATTCAATTACGAGTTCGCCAAGCGCCAGCTGGAACAGGCCATCGCATCCGGACAGATGATGCCTCGCAATATGGATAAGGGAAAACCGCAACCCGGCAAGGAACAGAAACAGGCCCCGCCCGAAACTTCCCAATCTGAATCCACGGAACAGGCAAGACACGGTGAGGCCAACGAACAGCCCGAACCGGCCGAGGAAACCCGGACCGCAGAACAGGAACCGGAAAAAAATAAGAAGAAAGAAGAGCCGCAGGAGCAGATGACCGACAAAACCCCGCCCGCTCCTTCTTCTCCCGAACAGAAAAAAATGAACGCCATGTTGAAAGAGGCTGCGCCCTTGACCCAGGAAGAGGCCGAGCGGCTGTTGGGATCGTTGAGCGAGGATCTCAAGAAGTTCAAGCGCCGCCAGTTGCAGGGAGAGATGCAGGATTTGTTCAAGGATCAGGGAAAGGACTGGTGATGGAACCATGCCCAGGAACAACCCCACACCGTGGATAAAACCGTTCTCCCCGCTTCTCTTTTGTGCCTGGTTTGCTCTGTTCTTACCCAGCGGAGTTTGGGCGCAGGAAATCCGCGTGAGTGCTTCGGTGAACAACACCGAGATCACTCTGGAAGACGTGGTGAATTTGGAAGTGGTGGTGGAAGGGACGCAGGATGCGCCGGAACCTGAGCCTCCGCCCCTGCCCGGATTTTCGATCCGTACCGGGGGTCGCGCCACCTCACTTCAAATCATCAACGGAATACGAACCGCATCGACCACGTTCCATTTCCAGCTGATCCCAAAACAATCCGGTGACTTCACCATCGGTCCGTTCAAGTTTGAGATCGACGGCAATCCCTACATCACCGCACCCATTGCCATAACCGTACGTAAAGGCGCGGCACCCAACCAGGGAAAGCTTCCTGTTTTTGCAGAGGCCACGGTCCCCACACACCAGCCCTACGTCAACGAGTTGTTGCCCATCACTCTGAAGGTGTACCGCCAGGCCACTGTGCGCAATGTTAAGGTCGATTTTCCGTTGGACGCTTTTCGCAAGGAAGAACTGGGACCGCCGAAACAGTACAGCCGCGTGCTGAATGGAATCCGCTACGATGTGTACGAGTGGAACACCGGAATCTATCCTTTAAAAGCGGGACGGGTCACAATCCCCTCGGCCCTGATCGAGTTGGATATGGTTGAACAAACCCCCTCAGGCCGGCGGCGTTCCGGAGATCCTTTTTTTGACGACCCTTTTTTCCAGAGTCCGTTTTTTCACAACCAATTCAAATTGAAACACAAAATCCTGCGAACCGATCCCATCGAGCTCGAGGTGTTGCCGCTTCCGGAGAAAAACCGGCCGGAACCGTTTTCCGGCCTGGTGGGACAGTTCCAAATGAATACCCGGTTCAGCCGAACCCAGCTGGCGCAGGGGGAAACGATGACCCTCACTGTCACGGTGACGGGTGAGGGCAATCCGCAGGATGCGCTGCTGGAACTCCCGGACAGCGGAGGAGACTTTAAGGTTTACGCGGACCAGCCGGAGTTCACCCGCACGGGCGGCGATAAAACGGTGCAGGGGGAAAAAGTGTTCAAGTATGCTCTGGTTCCGCTGAAAGCGGGTACGCTGACATTTCCCGCAATCACCCTCAACTTTTTCGAACCACGGGTTCATTCATATCGTACGGTCCAAACCGAACTGCAAACGGTGGAAGTGACTCCCACAAAGGACTCACAAGAGTTGAATGCGGTGGAACCGCAACCGGAAAGCTCGTCCACCGGAGGCCCGCAACGCGAGCCGATTGAAGACATCAATCCTTTGTATTTGGACATGCAGGAATTCACCGACCGGAGTCGTTCTGGCTGGTTCTGGTTGACTGTGGTGCTGGCACTGTTCGTTCCCCCGGCGGTTTTTTTGTTTTTTGTCCCGCTCCACCGCAAGCGCCAGCGCATGAAATTCGACACCGCCTACAAACGCCGGATGGAAGCTTTTCGTCAGGCGCAGGAACGCCTGAATCGGCTGACTTCAGAACGCAACGGCGGCGCTCGCGAAATGGTACGGGAGCTGTCACAGATCGTGCGCACTTACATAGGCGATCGGCTGAACCTGAAGGGAACCGCATTCACCTCGCGGGAAGTGGAAGAGCAGTTGCGGCAACGTGAATTCCGCGAAGAACATATTGTTGAGACACGCGACTTGCTGGAAAAATACGAATCCCTGCAATACGCCGCGGGGCAAGGCGACACGGAGGCGCTTCTGGCCGAATCCCGCCGCCTTATCGAGAAACTGGAGAATTCTTGATGCGCCTTCCCAGGTTCGCAATCCAGGTAATGATCTTGCTTTGGGCTGTTTTATTCTTGGCAGGCGGGGCCTTGGCCGGAGAAGTCCAGGAACGCATCGCATCGGCCAATCGCCTCTACATGGAACAGAAATACAAACAAGCGATCAACGTGTACGAGTCCGTACTTCAATCAGGTTTCGATAACGGTCGTCTGCATTTCAACCTGGGAAACGCATATTACCGCACCAACCAAACCGGAAAAGCCATCCTTCATTACCTGAAAGCACAACAACGCCTGCCCCGTGACGAGAAGGTGGAGGCCAACCTGATTTTCACACTGGCGAAAACCGTGGACCGGACGGACTGGCGGTTTCCCAACGTGTGGACCACGGTGTTCTTCTGGCTTGAGGATGTGACTCTGGAAGAGCACATCTGGACATTGGCGGGCGTGAACTTACTTTTATGGGTGGCGTGGAGTGTGTTGATCGTCCACCCCGGGCACGCCACCCGTTTGACACGAAATATTGCGCTGGGGTTGTTGGGATTGGTTCTGGTATCCACGCTGGCCCGTTTTTTTTACGACGCCGATCGGTATGCGGTGGTGCTGGCAAAGGACATTGCCGTGCATGCAGAGAAGGGACCGGAAAAACCGGTCCTTTTCCGGCTCCATGAGGGGGCCGTCGGAAAAATTACGGCGGAAAAAGATGGGTGGTACCACCTGATTTTTCCGGATGAAACCGGGGGGTGGATCCGGGCACAAGACGACCAGGTCGGAACCTGACGCTTCGACCCACCCCGGATTCCATCAATCCGTCTCCACCCCGGCCATGAAGCCTTTGATCTGGGCCTTCTGGGTCGGAGTGCCTCGTTCAAAGATTTTAACCAGACGGTGGACCGTGCGCTTGAAATCGTTGTCACTCATCAGACGCACCACTTCCTTGAAAGCGGATACATCCTTGTCCACCGCATCCTTTTCCTTGATCATGTCCCCTTCCCCGGTCAACAACCAGCAAATGTTGACATCGGTTTTCCGGCACAACCCTGTGAGAGTGGTGGCGGAAGGAAGAGACTTGTCGTTTTCCAGATCCGATAAAGATCCCTGTGAAACATTGATGGTTGCGGCCAGGTCCACCAACCGGAGCGATGACAACTTGCGCCAGTAGCGAAGACGGCCGCCCACCGATTTGGGCTGATTCGAATCCTCGTGATCCGGATTTTCGTTACCAATTTTTTCAATCATCGGAAACCTCCTTGTGTTTATCTTCAGCCCCTATTATTGAAAAAATCGGTCAAAATATGATGAAGACAATGCAACAATTATGTTACAAATCGGCCCAATGATATAGCTTTTCCGATATTTCTTACTTTAAACTGAATAAAAACCAAAAAGGTTAACCGCCTCTGCAAACCCTAAATTTTAAAGCGGTATCCCACGCCCCGAATGGTTTCGATATATTTTCCCGCCTCCATCAATTTATTCCGAAGCCTTTGGATATGCGTGTCAATAGTTCGGGAAAAGACACCTTCATTGCTTTCCCAGACATGTTCCATCAGGTAATCCCGGGTTTTTACCTGGCCCAAATTGTCCAGCAATGAGGAGAGCAGCTTGAATTCGGTAAGAGTCAACTGGACGATTTTGTTTTTAACCCGCACCTCGTGTTTCCCGAAGTCCACCTTCAGCACACCCTGGGTCAATGTGTCATTTCGGGCTTGCGAACCATACACCCTTTTTAAAACATTGTTCACCCGTAATAAAAGTTCCTGAGAGTTAAACGGCTTGGTGACATAATCATCCGCACCGAACTCCAGACCCAGGTTCCGGTCCACCTGTTCCGTCCTGCCGGAAAGAATGATAATGGGAAGGTTTTGTGTTTCCTTTTCGCCTCTCAGGCTGCGGCACACTTCCAACCCGTTTTTACCTGGAATATTGATGTCGAGCAGAATCAGGTCGGGGCACCGCGAACGAATGATGGCTTCCGCGGATTCACCGTCATCCGTCGAAATGACCTTGTACTTTTCCTGATCGACCAGTTGCTTCACCAGGGTCACGATGGAGGGGTCGTCGTCCACAATGAGGATAGTGTAGCGCCGGAACCCTTTTTTCGTTTTGCTGTTGTCGGCCATATCAGATTTCAGTCGGGTAGTGAGCCAGGGTTTTCCATTCCTTCTCCATCAGGGCCAGCACATGGTTCCATTTTATTGAATACTCTTTTGCCGGCCCGGCAACAGGGTTGGTTTCCGGTGCGAGCGCCAGAAGGTACCGTTGCCATTTGATCATCATCGCCTGCCGTTGTTCGGAAGGAATCGACCGTGAGCTGAGAATGTTGTCTTCAATGTCACACACTTTGATTTTTTTGGATTCGAGTGGCCAGGCTTCAAAGTCTTTCAGGTATTCGACGTGGGACAACCCGTCCGGCTTGGTCAAATCCGCCACCAGACGGCGGACTTCGGGTCCGAACCAGGATTCGATGTCATCTAGGTTGACCCAGGTATCCTCCACCAGGTCATGACACAATGCAGCCAGGGCGCCCTCCACTGTCTTGAAATGAAACTGAAGATAGGCTTTGCACACACGGCGGGGATGGTGGTAGAAAAGCTCCCGCTCGCGACCTTTTCTAATTTGTCCGGAGTGCGCTTTTTGAACGGTAAGAAAGGCTTTTTTGATTTTTCCCAGGTTTCCCGTAACCCGAATCACGTACGGTTCCATATTTTAAATGCCTTCCCGGGTAAAAAATTTCAAACAATCGTCCACGATCCAGTCTATATGCGATAACAAACTGTGATCGGAGTTCAACTCTTCCAGTTTAACCCAGGGTCGATTCTTCGCAAACTCCCGTGACTGAGCCACGGGCACGGTTTCATCGTGCACTCCGTGGACAATGCGCGTCGGAACGGACCGGTCCAGTGCCAGAGCATCCCACTTGCGGGCATCCTCAAAAATGGCCGTGCTCAATTCCATTTCCCGGTCGTAGCGGTAGTGGTACACCCGTATTACTTCCGGCAGCCTTTCGGACTTCGGGTCCTCCGGATGCACTTTCTCCTTCCAGCGTTTCAGGAATTGAAACCCCGGACACATCAGGTACGCCCCCTTAACCTCTGGTCGCAACTGGGACACAAGTGCCGCCAGGTATCCGCCCATACTGCTCCCGATCATCCCGATCCCCGAACCCGGAAAAGTATCGACCACCGACTGAATTATTTCAACCTGCCCAGAAAGAGTAAGATTTCGAAAATCATCCTTTTCCAAGTCGGGCACTATCAACTCTTTTCCCTGGTCCTGGAATCGCTGGGCAAACACAGTGGCTTTCTTGGAACCGGGGCTGGAGGCGAATCCGTGGCAATACACATAGACGGTTTTCATGCCCGGGTACCCTGGTTCCAGTCCGGCTGAGAACTCAGCATACGTTTGACCCAGGGAAGAAAGAGATAGGCCGGAAACGCGAGAAAAAAGGTGAGCGTGAAATACGGGGCGTAGCCCATCGCCTCCGCGCCGAACCCGCCTGCCCACCCTGCCACCGACCGGCTGAACGCGAATATTGAGGAAAGGAGTGCGTATTCCGAAGCCGATCGTTTTTTGTTAACGATCGCCATCAGGAAGGCGAGAAACGCGGCCGAGCCCAATCCACCAGTGAACGATTCCAGTACGCTTGCGCCGTACATCATGGCCTTGAATTCCATCGCCATGGGAACTCCTTCCTGCGGCGGGGGGATGACAGCCGCCACCCCGGCGTAACCGAGGTTGGATAGCGCCTGCAAAAGCCCCAGCACCCAGATGCCTTTGAATATTCCATAGCGGTCGGTGAACCAGCCTCCCACCAGGCCCCCCGCAATAGAGAGGCCGAGCCCGATGTTGACCGAAACCAGACCGATTTCCGTTGCTGAAAACCCGGAGTCCACCCAGAACGGCTTAACCATGAACCCCATCGAGGTGTCCGCGAGCTTGTAAATCAGAATGAAAATGATGACCGGAATGATGTGCGGCCGCTGGATCAGTTCGAAAAATGCGCCGAACATGGGTCCTTCGTTCAACTCGTCGCGAAGAGATTGGCCGTTACTTTGCTGCCTCACCCGGCGCGTCCAATAATGACTGCCTGCCACCACCAGAATACCCGCCATCGCCAGCGTGGGCCACAGGTAAGGACGTTTGTCGGACACGTCCAGTTTGGTATCGACCAGGCCGAAGCCCATCAGTACCATGATGAAAAGCAGAGCCAGCGCGTAGGGATAGCGGGCGATCAGGCGAAACTCGCCCAGCAGGGACCGTTCAGAGCGCGTTTTATAGGCCTGTTCCGGAGGGGCCAGCAGGCACACTGTACCGCAGGCAAACAAGATGAGCGCACCGGCAAGATACGTCGCGCTCCACGACATCCAGTCCGCCAGCACCAGGATGAATCCCGAAGCCAGCATGCCCACCCGATACATGCCATTGCGAATGCCGTTGGCCAGACCCAACTCGTCCTTGTTGAGCATCTCAATGGTGTAGGCATCGATGGCGACATCGCTCGTCGCGGAAAATATTGTGAACAGGCCGATGGCCAGCCACACCCAGGGACCGAAATCGAGCAGGACGGCAAAAACCAGCATGACGCCGCCCATCAGCACGTCCATCAGGAAAATCCAGCGGCGGTGATGGCGAACGTAATCGACTGCCGGGGCCCACAAAAATTTGAGGGTCCAGGCCAACCCGAGCAGGCTCATGAACCCGATCTGCCACAGATCCACCCCCTGCTGGCGCAGGTGAACGGGGAAAACATCGTAGAACACGCCCAGCGGGAAGCCTTCCGCGAAATACAGGATTCCAACCCAGAATAGCTTACTTTTCAATAATTTAGGATGACTCTCCATGCCCCCCCAACGGTCGGATTGGTGGATGCCCCGTCGGCATTCAGATCGATGGATGTCTTATTTGCCGCTTGTCCACAGAGCGCCTCCCCTTATACTTTCTAGTGGACGGTCGAATCCCTATAATGATTTTTTTATAAGAATTTAGGGTATTCTAGCCGATAGGAAATCGGGGTAGGGAACCATGGCTCAAGAGAATTCCATTCAGCGTCTAAAAGAACAGCTCAAAATCAAGAATCAGGAGCTGAAAAAGCAGGTCAGAGAAACGTCCAGGCTCTCTGACAAAATGAACAACATTACCGTCCTAAACAAGGAAAAAGTCAATGAATTATTGGGCCTGATCAAGCAAAAAGAACTGGAACTGAAAGAAGCGCAGGAAGCTGTCTGGGCGGCCCGCATGTCCAAACGCAAGAAAGGCCAGGGAGACGAAAAAGGGGACGGGGAAGAAACGGAAGAACAGGTTGAGGATCTGGAGAGCGAAGTTCACGAAATCGATCCTGCCATCGTCAAGGAACTCGAGGAAACCAAAACCAGCCTGCAGAACCTCAGAAGTATTTTCAAGGAAACCCGGGAGGAACTCAAAAAAACCAGCAACGACAAATCCCTCCTCGTCAAGGAAGTCAAAAGAACCCGCAAGGAACTGGACCGGGTTAAGTCATTGAAAGACGAAGTCACCCGCCTCAAGCAGGAGCTGGAACAGAAGGCCGGCCCTTCCTACCAGCAGCTGGAAAAGGAAATCGAAGGCAAGGAAGCAAAAATCGAGAAACTGGAACGCATCATCAAGGATGCGACGCAGGACCGCGAGGACGGCAAGCTTCCGGCCGAAATCATTTTTGAGTTACGCATGGAGCTGAACGAACTGCTCCACGACAAGGAACGCCTGATCATCGAGTTGGACCAGTTGAAAGATGACAACGAAGAGCTGGAAAGCAAGATCCAGACTCTGGAAGACAAGCAGGTCGCGAGACAGTTGGAGGGGCAGATCGCACTCGAACACCGTTCCTCATTCCGCACGGCATTCGTCTCCATGGAGGGTTTCCTTGTCACATACAGCGACATGATCACCCTTCTCCTCGCAATTTTCGTCATGCTGTTCACCATGTCAAACATTGACGAGGCCAAATTTGTGGAAGCCATCTCCTCATTTCAGGAGAAACAGGTCCGCGTGACCTCTCAAAACGTTCGTCTGACCAACCAGGAAATCGAAATGCTGGAACGCGTACGCGAACTGGTGAAAGACAATGTTGACCCGGAAGAGCTCGTGCGCGGAGACGTGAAAACGAAACTGATCCGCCTCAAATCCGAAGAACTGTTTGCACCGGGCAAGGCCACGTTGATTCCGGGTGCGGAGGAAACCATCTTTAAAGCCATCACGAACGACCTGAAGCAGGGCGTCAAGCAAATCCACGTAGAGGGGCATACGGACAACGTTCCCATCAGCACCGAGACCTTTCCCTCCAACTGGGAACTTTCCACGTCCCGCGCCGCACGGGTGGCACGTTACATCATTGAGGAACTCAATTTTCCGGAGGAGTTGATCGTCGTTTCGGGTTATGGCGAACACCGCCCCCTTAAACCGAATAACACCGATTCCAACCGGGCCATGAACCGGCGAGTCGAGATCAAAATTCTTAAAGACAAGGAAGTTCTAAAGGAAGAAAACGGGGGCAAGGGCCAGGCAATAAATGGACAACCCGTAAAGAAAACCTGAAGGGCCGTTCCGGGAGTCGAATCGTTGAACTTTGCCGGGTTGGCCGCAGCGGCCAAAAACCCATTCTCATTTATGGGTACGCCCTTTATAATTAGCAATTGAATCCTTTGAATCGAAAAACGTCCCGGGGAATTTTATGGCGGACAAACCGGAAAATATCGCGGAAACCCTTTTCAACAACCGCCAGATATTTTTGAGATACAACCAGAACAACCTCAACCGGATTCAACAACCTCTTTTTCACATGGACCGGCATGTGTTCACCATCATTCCCCGCCTCCTGCATATCAACCAGGAGGGACTCCCGGGCTACGTGAATGGCGATACGCCTTGCGGTATCCATCATTTTCAGCTCGACCACCGGGTTCAGCTCGCCGTGGAAACCCTTTTTCCGGACACGGTATTCCGCGGGAATGAAGAAGTCGATCCCTTCATTCACACGGTTTTGATTATGGGCAGTTGCGGTTCAATCGCCCAGAGCCGTAAATCCGACCTCGATTACACACTTCTGGTCAACAAGCACAGCGTATCGCCGGAAAGGCTGGGCCTTTTCAAGCAGAAACTCCATCTCATCGAGAAATGGGCCTGGGACGAATTCAACCTCGAGGTCCACTTTTTCATAAATGACATACAAGAGGTCAAAAACAATATTTTTGGCGAAAGCGACACCGAAAGCACGGGTTCTGCCCAGGCCAAGTTGCTTAAAGAGGAGATGTACCGCACCGCTGTCATCACTGCGGGCAAACTTCCCTTCTGGTGGGTGGTCCCACTCAAAACCGATGACGATAAGTACGAGAACTATTTAAGCCTTCTCAACTCGCGTCAAACCCTGCTCGATCCCAATGAGTTCGTCGATATCGGCAACGTGGATGACATTTCACAGGGTGAGTTTTTCGGTGGCTCCATCTGGGCACTCATCAAATCCTTCAAGGCACCCTTCAAGACCCTTTTGAAAATGGGGTTGCTGGAGGAGTACATGTTTGGCAACACCCGTTTCAATCTGCTTTGCCATGAAATCAAAAAGAAAGTTTTCGGCGGTACCCTGTTCGACGACATCGACACCTACATTGCCATGTATGAACGGGTGGAGCGGTTTTTCAAGGAACACAAGGATGAAAATGCCTTGGACGCGCTCAAAACCTCTTTCGTTCTGAAGGTGGGTACCAAAGTCACTGGTGAAGAACTGGTGAAAGGCAGCCCCGATCCCCGAAAACGCACCCTGATCAACATGTACAACTCCTGGGACTGGGAACCGCAAAAACTGGAAAGCGTCAATTCCTATTTCAGCTGGCAAATGCTGGACAAGGTCGCGCTCGGAAACCGGATCAACAAAATCCTCATGGCCAGCTACAAAAACATTTCCGAGGCAAACAAGGAATCCGGTGAGGAATCCCTGATCTCCGAACGCGATACGCACCTTCTGGGCCGGAAGCTGTTCAGCTTTTACCGGCCCAGTCAGAACAAGGTGGAAAACCTTTTCGCTCTGGTGGATGGAGAAACGGGTGAAAAGGAATTGACCTTCATGCTCCACCGCGTGAACCCCAAAGACAAAGGGGAGTGGTACCTGATTCGCGGAAAAACTTTGGCTTTCCTGGAGCACATTCCCAAGGAACAGATTCTCAAGAAGGCGTCGTCCCTGCAATTTCTGGTGGCCTTTGCCTGTTTCAACAGTTTGTTCCGCAAGGACACCGTTCTTCTGCTGCGAGCGGAGCAACAGTCCATCAAGGACCATGACCTGAAATTCCTGCTGGAAGACCTGTCTTCATTCATGTCGCAGGTTTCCGTGGCATCCATTCCCAATGAAGACCTGCTTTCTCATGCCCGCCTGCGGCAATTGTTCATGATTGTGGATTTCGGGCACCCCATTCCGCGTGAGGTCATTATCGGCGGCCTGCAGGATTGCAAAACCGCCAGGGAATACGCCGAATTCATGAATAAAAAACTGGAACGCATTTCCAGCACCACCGCCATTTACCTCACCTCATGGGGGGAATTGTTCTGTAAAACGTATGTCGGAGCCAATTCCATGAACCGCTGCCTTGCAGAATTGCGGTCCATGACCCCCAACCGGGAAATCGACGAAGACGAATTTTTTAAATTTTTCGTACCTGGAAGCCGAAAAGAAAAAATAGACTTCTCCTGGCTGTCCCGGTACATCATGAAAACGCTGACTTTCAAAAAAGGAAAGGCTGCGGAAAGGGTTGAATCGGCCGACCCCAAATCCCATCCGACCGCTCCAAAGCCGTCGGAGCCGGACGCACAGGAGGTGGAAGAAGTCAGATCGAGGTCTTCGTCCGCCTGAACTGCAATGACTGAAACGAAAGAGATATGGCAATCGCAGTAAAAGAATCGGAAACCATATCCGGCTTGGAATACACGGGACGGTACCAACAGGAATCCCGCATCGACGTCGGCACCATTTTCGGGACCATGATCGGCGTGGGGCTGATCACCTGGGCCATCATCCGTGGAGGAAGCCCCGAAACCTTTTTGAACCTCAATGCGGTGCTGATTGTTTTCGGCGGCACCATCGCCACTTCGTTCATCGCCTACCCTTCAGGAAAAATCCTGAGCCTGATTCGCGTCATCATCAATGCTTACAGGCCGGACAATCAAGGACCCGCCGGCTACATTGAGCAGATCATGCAACTCGCCACCAAGTACCGGACCGGCGGCATCAAGCGTCTCAAAAACGAAGAAGAAAACGTGGATAACCGGTTTCTGCGCACCGGCATCGGCATGATCGTGGACGGATACAACTCCCGTGAGATTCACGAAATCCTGGACCGGGAAATGAACTCGATGATCGAGCGTCACCAGCGAAGCCAGAAAATCCTTCAGTTCATGGCCGTGCAGGCACCGATCTTCGGTATGGGCGGAACCCTGATCGGCCTGGTCCAGATGCTCATGCACATTGAGAACCCGGACACCATCGGCCCCTCTCTCGCGACAGCCCTCATCACCACATTTTACGGAATCATGCTCGCCAACCTGATCATCACGCCGGTGGTGGCCAAGCTCAGCCACCGGACGGAAAGCGAAACCCTGCTTTGCAAGATAATCCGTGTCGGGGTTCTGGGTATCCATGACCGCACCAACCCCCAGAAAATCCGGCGAAACATGAACGCACTGCTCTCTCCGGAACAGCAACGATAATGTCGAACATCGACGAATTACTGCAATTGACCCTCGCGAGCAAGTGCCAGGACGGCGTCAATTTCTCCCAGTATGATCTGAAGGGCATCAGCCTGAATGGCATCACCTTCATCTTCGGGGTGCTCAACGAAGTCATCCTGGAAAAATCGGAGCTGATTGACCTTAATTTTACCCAGGCATCCCTTGTGGATGCGAACTTTTACAAAGCCCGCATCAAAAATGTTGATTTCGGCAACGCCGACCTCAGCAACGCCAACTTCGAGGAAGCCACGCTCGTCGATTGCGTTTTCAAAAATGCATCCCTGGAAAACGCAAACTTCACCATGGCCAATCTTAAAGGCTGCATGTTCCGTGGCAGCAACCTGAACCACAGCAACTTTTCCGCCGGCAAGATGGAAAACTGTGACTTTTCCTTTTCCCGCATGATGTACAGCTACTGCCGGTCAGCGGAAATCAACACCTGCAAATTGAACGGAACCAATGCGCGTGGCTCGGACTTTGGATTCGTCAAGTTCCGCGATTCCGATCTCAAAAGCGCGGTATTCAAATACACGGATTTCAATTCCACCACTTTCCGGGACTCCAATTTATCCTTCGCTAATTTCATCGGCGCGGAAATGAAAGACGCCGTTTGCAAGGACAACGAAATAGAAGAGGCCAACATGGAAGGGGCCGACCTCACCTACGCCAATTTTGAAAAATCAAACATGCGAAACACCTTTTTTCTCGAAGCCAACCTGCACGGCACCAACTTCAACCAGACCAACCTGAAAAACGCTTATTTCGTGGACGCCAACATTTCCAAAGCGGTGCTGAAAGATGCGGTGCTGGAGAACACCATCCTCGAGTGACCTCCCTCCTCAGGCAAGACGTGCGAGAGCCCCCCTCTTTTAATATAATCAACGCATGGCGTACTACTTCCTTATCCTGCATTTCCTTTTCATCTTGTACATGGTGGTGGGATTCATTGTGGGACTGATTGTCAACCACCGCACCTTCCGTTTTGTTCACGCGGCCCTGCTTGCGTTTGTCACGGTGCTCATGATCGTGAACATCCCGTGCCCCCTCACCGTTCTGGAAGAACACTTCTCCGACCAGGATTACGAAGGCTCATTTCTCGCCACGTGGCTCAATCGCATCATTTATATGGAATGGTTCGATGCCGGCGCGGTGTTTGTGGCGGACATGACCTTCGCCATGCTGGTGTTCACGTCGTTCATCTGGCGGCCACCGCCGCGCGGCAGGTAACCAGGAGGGGAGCGGGGTTCAGCTTTCTTCTGAGAAATTGAGGAAGGGGCTCACACAGCGGAACCCGACGTTGTCAAAATAGTCATCGGGTCGCACTTCCGAGCGATGGAACACATACCGGTGCTCGTCCAGAAAATAATGCCCGCCTTCCTGGAAGCCGTTGCCGCGCAGAACTTTCAAATCGGTTCCAAATTTTTTGAACTGAAAGTCACTTCCCGGATAAGGCAGGTACCAGTCCAGTGTCCATTCCATCACATTGCCCCCCATATCGAAGGCCTGGAATGGGCTGACGTCGCGTGGAAAACTGCCCACCGGCATCAACTTGCGCGGACCGTCGAGCCCGATGTTGGCGACGCCTTTTTCATAATCGTTGCCCCAGGGGTATAGGCGTCCGTCGGTGCCCCGCGCGGCCTTTTCCCATTGGGCTTCGGTGGGCAAAGACTTCCCCGCCCACATGGCATACGCCAGGGCCTCGCCCCAGGTGATGCCGGTCACAGGCAGGTCGCCCTGCTCTGGAAGGTACATGCCGTTCAACCAGTGCCCGGGATACTCATGATACTGAACGGATTCGACGAATTGCTTGTACTCACGGTTGGTGACCTCGTACTTGTCGATGTAAAACGCGTCCAGGAAAACGGTGTGCCGGGGTTGCTGATCGCGGAACAGGGGTTTGACTGCGCCGATCTTGAGGTGCTTCTTCTCGGGGTCCGTTTTGTCCGTACCCATGATGAACTCCCCGGCGGGAACCAGCACCATTTCCTTGCCATCGACCTCGGAAATGAGCGATGCCGGAAGCGGCCTCCCTCCGCCAACTCCGCAATCGCAGTCCGGTTCGCCACAGGCGGCGAGTCCCAGAAGGCAAAGGAGGATCAGGCAAACGATTCGGTGAAGGCGGAAAAACATGAAATCAAAAAGCGGGAAAGGTTTTTAATAGAGGATTGCGTGAGGGTGTCAACGGGATTCAGATTTCGTCGTCGTCATCTTCCTCTTCTTCATCCGCACCACTGATGGAAGCCTGAAGCTCCTCCTCCTCGGCCTGCGTCATCAGGGTCTGGATGTCCTGAAACCCCGACGCCAGCCTCTGGATATTGATGAGCAGGTTCACCAGTTCGCCATCCTCCATTTCCTTGATACCGGCAACCAGGGCACCCCGTTCGTCGTCGCTGTACTGTTCGTCAAACCGGTCGAAACAGGAGAGAATTTTGTCCTTGCAATGGATCAGGTCATAAAAAAAAGTCTGTACTTCGATTTTTGCCATGACGGTGGTTCCATCCCTTTCAATAGCAACATGCAACTACACGGTCAATCGAGTCGCATATGGGTTTTAGAATTTCTGAGGCCTCAAAATAGCACAAAACCCTTCCGCTTCGGCAACCGTTTTTGATCTGCCTGCGTCTCATTCAAACCCGCAGCCTCCGCTCTGAGCCACTTCCTGCCGGCAACGCTTTAAAATGGGTTGCGCCATTAAAAACATTGATATTAATATATTAAGGCTAATTCTGGGAACCCGCACTGCGGGTTCCATTCCGAAATCAACCTGAAACTGAAGTAATTGGACGAGGATCACCGTGGCAGAAGGAGAACGCTTTGTGGACAATGGTGACGGCACTGTCACCGACACCAAATACAAAATGATGTGGTTGAAGGAGGACTACTATCAACGCAAGGGAAAGTGGTGCAGTTGGATGGGCGCCAACAAATACGTCAAGCTGATGAACGAAAAACAGTTTGCAGGCCATTCCGACTGGAGGCTGCCCAAAAGCCAGGACTGCCGCAACCTGTACGACCACGAATCCAAAAATTACGATTTCAACGACGACATCGTTCACATCGACTACATATTCCCGGAAGGTTGCGGATTCACCTACTGGTGCCAGGAAGAAAGCGGCCACAACGCCATGGCCTACAACTTTTACAGCGACCGGGGCTACCAGATCCGCAAAACGGCCAAGGACGACTCCTTCATGTCCTGCCGCCCGTGCCGGGCCACCGGCAAGGCCAAGGTGGCGAAACGCGTTTCAACCACCGGCAGAACCCGCCGGGAATAAGCCGACGGTCAGCCACCGCTCACCCTTAACAGGAGTTCACCATTTCCAAGTCTCTGGACACCCCCGCCGCCAACGGACTGGGGCTGCACCGCTCCACCCGGGCGGAAATCGATTTGAGCGCATTCCGCTTCAACATCCGGGCCCTGCGCGGATGCCTGAAACCGGGAGTGCGCCTCATGTCGGTGGTCAAGGCGGATGCTTACGGACACGGTGTGCAACCCTGCGCCGAGGCGGCGCTCTCCGCCGGGGCGGACGTTCTGGGGGTCGGCATCATCGCCGAGGGCATCGAGCTTCGCCACTGCGGCATCGACGCCCCCATTCATTTGTTGATCGGTATTCTGCCCGACGAGATCGACGATCTGCTCCGCTACAACCTGTCGACCACGTTGTGCTCGCAACCCCTGGCGGAAGCCATTGCCAAGAAAGCGGCGGCGCAGAACAAACAGGCTGACGTTCACATCAAGGTCGACACGGGAATGGGACGCCTGGGCATTGGCTGGGAGGAGTTGCCGGCTTTCATCGAATTCCTGAGTGGTCTTAAATCGCTAAACGTCCTGTCCGTATTCACCCACCTGTCGTCCGCCGATGAGGATGCCGACTACACGCGCCTCCAACTGGATCGCATGAAGGAAGCACTGGACCTGGTAAAACAGAATAATCTGCCCTGCCCGCCGGTGCACTGCGCCAACAGCGCCGGCCTGCTGAACTTTGCCGAAAGCCAATATGACATGGTGCGGTTGGGCATCGCGTTGTACGGGGTGGTTCCGCCTGCGCCACAGGGCCACATCCCCACCCAGTCGCCGGAATTGAAACCGGTGATGCATTGGAAAACACGGGTGCTGCGGATCAACTCCCTGCCGGCGCACTCTTATCTGAGCTATGGCCGCCGTTTCATCACGAGGCGGGACAGCCGGATCGCCGTTCTGCCCGTGGGATACGCAGATGGCCTGAGCCGTGCGTTGTCTGGAAACATGGAAGTGCTCATCGGCGGCAAACGCGCCCCGCAGGTGGGGACCATCTGCATGGATATGTGCATGGTGGATATCACCGACCTGCCGGAGGTGAAGGAGGGGGACGAGGTGGTGCTGTTCGGAAAGCAAGGAGACGACGCCATCACGGTGGAAGAACTTTCCTCCCGCTACAACACCATTCCCTATGAAACCCTGTGCGGGGTCGGCAAGCGCGTGCCGCGGGTTTACCTGCCCTGAACCGTCACTGCTTCCAGGCGCGGCCGCGAAGCGATTCAATCCGGTCGATGCCGTGGTCCCGGCACCAGTCGGTCAACCCATCGAGAATGTTCATCGTAGCGCGGGGATCGAAAAAATTTGCCGTGCCCACCTGAATGGCGGAGGCCCCTGCAAGGATGTACTCAATGGCGTCCTCCGCCGTGCGGATGCCTCCCAGACCGATCACCGGAATGGTCACAGCCCGCGACGTCTGGTACACCATGTTGAGCGCGATGGGCTTGATGGCCGGTCCGGACAGCCCGCCGGTGCCGTTTCCGTTTCCCAGGTACGGTTCGGCCGTTTCCGCATCCAGCACCATGCCGACATAGGTGTTGACGAGGGACAACGCATCCGCCCCCGCCACCTCCGCCGCTTTCGCTGTAACGGTGATGTCGGTGACATTGGGCGACAACTTGACGATCAGAAACTTGTCCGTGGAGCGCCGCGTTGCGCCCACCACCTTCTCCACGGTTTTGGGATCGGCACTGAACTGCACCCCGCCCTCTTCCACGTTCGGACAGGAAATGTTCATCTCCAGCGCGTCCACCCGGTCCAGCGTGGACAAGGCCCGCGCCATCTCCTCGTACTCCCCCACCGTGTCTCCGAAGAAGTTGCAGACCACGCGGCAGTCGTACATTTGCAGGTGCGGCAGTTTTTCATCCCGGAACCGATCGAACCCGACGTTTTCCAGCCCGATGGAATTGAGCATTCCCGCCGCCGTCTCCACGACACGAGGCGCAGGGTTACCCATACGGGGTTTCAGGGACAGTCCTTTGGTGCAGAATCCGCCAATCCGGTTGAGGTCCACAAAGGGGGTGAACTCCAGTCCGTAGCCAAACGTGCCGGACGCCGCGAGCACGGGATTGGCCAGCGAAAATGTGCCCAGATTGACAGAAAGATCGACTGCGGAACCCATATGATGATTAATTAAAATTTGTTTAAATAAAGGGTCGCCAAAAACGAAAAAACGTTTTATTTTTCAATCAGTTTTGCTTGACAGGCTAAAAATTGCAATATATACTTCATTTTGATTTTAAAGGGGATGTGGCTGCCGCATCCGTCTCCGGTTCGAGAGCGCTTTCTACACTAGCAGATTTACCGGATGTTCGCACGGAATTACTCTTTCCCTTCACCCGGCCCCCATCCCCCATCATCCACGTTCATTCCATTTGGAACGGAAAGAATCATGTCCCGACCCAGTTTGTTTGCCGAACCAAAACAGACCGAAACCGCCGACAAAAAATTTCTCAAACGCATCGATGAACTCATCGATGAATCGGAAATCGAGGCCATGGCTGAAATCGATAAACAAATCCGTTACAAGAACGCCAAGTTTGCACTGATCGCCCTCATTGCCGTTGGGCTGGCAGCCCTGCTTTACCTTGGGGTGGAGAACCAGTCTTTACCCGGCCTGCCGGGAATGGATCAGACGGCGAAGGTGGAACCGCAACCGGCTCCCGCTCCGGAAATCGCACCCCTGAACGAAACCGAGGGAGCGGCGAATCCGCAGAACGAGGTGAAAGCCCCCACCACACCGGAAGCCACGGGAGATGAAAAACCTGCATCCACTCTGGGCGAGATGGAAAATCAGGCCGCTTCTGCCATCAGTGAAGCACTGAATTCCCTGGACGAGTCGTCCTCTTCCCCCGCTCCGGTCAACACAATCCCGGAAGAAAAAGGGCCGACGAAAGAAAAGCCCGCTATCAAGGAAACCAAGGCGGAGGTGAAGTCCAACGGCCTTCCCATCAATCCCCCGGCCGGAGATTATTTTGTGCAGGTCGGTGCATTTTCGGTTAAATCCAATGCCGACCGCATGCTGAAAAAACTGAAAGCCGCGGGACTGCCGACCGCAGTCAGTCAAACGGAAGGGACCTCTTCCATGCACACACTGCTGATCGGCGGTTTTTCTTCCCCGGACAGCGCACAGTTCCTCATGAAAGAACTTAAAACCAAGGGCCACACCCCAGACCTGGTTCCCTCTCAAGACGGCAATTACGCCATTCTCCTGGGAAAAACCCGGTCCCTTAAAAATGCGGAGGCCATGCAGAAAAAGCTGGGACAGGAAGGCATCTTCACCCAGATTGAAAAAAGAAGGGTGAGCACGCCCATTCACGTGGTTCGCGTCGGTGGTTTCGCTTCCAAAGACCTGGCCGCCCGTTACCAGAAGGAAATCGCCAAGGTCGGATACCCCAAAACGCTGGTTCGCAAAATCACGAAATAACCCGCGCTGTTTTACGGGAATGACTCCGTTTACCGCAAAACCTTTCAGAAATTTTCAGTTCGCTGGATTTTTCTGAAAGGTTTTTTTATTCCCCCCGACTCACATCAAGAAATAAGGCTTCCTTTCAGGAAGGCAAACGCCCTAATCTATTGCCAGAAGGGAACCCATCCGGAAACCCGGTTCCCGCCACCCAACCTGAAGGCCTTTTATACGGAGACATCCATGAAAAAAACCATACCCGTTCTGACGGCGGCACTTCTCATCTGGGCCATTCCTTTTTTCGCCATTTCCCACGAGGGTGAACACAAAAGCAACGATCCCCACAAAATGGAATCCAAGCACAATATGTTTGAAGAAGGCAGTGGTTCCTCCGTACTGTCGGAACCCGGTCATGAATACGGTCACGAATACAGAGAGGGCTCTCCCCACGACACTATGAAATCCGGTCAGATGGACGAAGTCAGTGGCGGCATGAAGGACCATAAGACGACGCCACATCGCACCGGCCACGAGGAAGGGTCGGGCATGAAGTCCATGGAGCACAAGACACTCTCAAAAGGCACCCAAAGCGCACACTGATCCCCTGGGTCCCTCCCCCTGTGACCCGGAAAAGCCGGGGCTTTCCTCCTCTTGGCCCCGGCTTTTCATCTCTTTTCTGATTTCTATTTTCTTTGCTTATTTAACCTGATATCTTCAAATGTCGGCTTGCCTCCACGCGCATTTTAATTCCAACCCCTAGAACCCCATTCATGCTTCTGGACATCATTTTCATACTGGGAGGTCTTGCCCTCCTGTACTACGGAGGGGAACTGCTGATCGGGGGATGCCTGCGCATTGCCCAACATTACCGGGTCAGTCCTTTCGTGATTGGCGCCACGGTGATGGGCTTCGGCACCTCCGCTCCGGAGCTGGCGGTCAGTCTGCTGGCGGCCCTGGAAGGCTCCCCGGAAGTGGCCATGGGGAACGTGGTCGGCAGCAACATCGCCAACGTCGGCCTGGTGCTCGGCCTCACCGCCCTGCTGGTTCCTGTCCCCATCGACAAGGCCCGTTTCCGGCTGGAAACCCCTCCCCTCCTCATCGCATCCTTCCTGCTGATTTTATTTTCCTGGGACCAGGGACTGGTTCGTTGGGAAGGATTGCTGTTTCTTGCCGGAATTGGGTGGTACATCGCCCGGGCCTTGAAAGACGAAGAAGAGTCGCTGCTTCATTTTGAGGACGAACTGAAATGGTTCCGCGGGAAGCCGATCGGATTTCAGTTTATCCTGATTGTGGTGGGTCTGGCTCTGCTGGTGGCGGGGGCGCGCGGCATGGTGGTTGGAGGTGTCAGCCTGGCACGCAGTTTCGGAATCAGCGAATGGTTCATCGGAGTTACCATCATTGCCGTAGGCACCAGTCTGCCGGAAATCGTTTCTTCCACCATGTCCGCCATGCGGGGCCATGGGGAAATGGCGCTGGGCAACGTGTTCGGCAGCAATATATTCAACATTTTCCTGGTACTCGGTGCCACCGCGTCCATTGATCCCTTAATAATTCAGGAACCGATCCGGGCCGACCTCATTTTCACGACGGCCCTCACCTGCATGCTTCTCATCATGATCAACATGAAACACCGTCTGGAAAAAGGAGGGGGTGTGGTGTTGCTTGCCGGCTACGCGTTTTATATCGGCGCCAAGGGATTGAGTCTGTTTTGAACCGACGGACCGTGACCAGGCCTTATCCAGAAAACAGCTGGCGGAAGAAATTACCGACGCCCGAACCGGACGGTTTATTGCCTTTCTCCTTTGCAGCCTGATTTTTATCGGAAGCAACCTTTGTCGCGGGTTTTTCGGTCGAAGCCGTTTTGGACTGGGCACCGTTTTTGGGACCCCCGTTCGTTTCAGGCAGTGGAGGCTCCGGGGTTTCCGGTTTCGGCTGATAGGTGGGTTTTGAAAGCATTTTGCAGCGTCCGTCAAAAACCGACCCCTCTTCAACCACAAGTTGAAAGGCCGAGATATCTCCGGTCAGATGGCTTTTTTCCACCAGCACCACCTTGTTGCCGGCCGAGACGTCTCCCTGAATGGTGCCCCGGTTTGTCAGGTGTCCGGCTTGAATATTGCCCAGGACGTTGCCCGACTCACCGACGATCAGGTGGTCGGCGGCAAACACCTCGCCCTCAACACGGCCTTCCACCAGCACCACACCCTTGACGCGCAAAACGCCTTTCAAGGTGACTCCTTTTTGTATGAATGAATCCATCCATGCTTCCTTTCAATGAATTCCTGACTGACGGAGGTCAGTATAACTGGTTCAAAATTAAAAGGTTAGTGATTTTTTTCGGAATGAGGACCCACACACCGCCTCAACGTTGCTAAAATGCGAAATTCCTGATATTTTACCCCTTTTATTTTTTTCGGCCCATCCCGCTCACCAGCCCAACGGAGAATTACATGAAGCGAAACGACGGACGCACGCCCACTCAGATGAGACCGGTGAGCATCAAAAAGAATTTTATCAAGCACGCCGAGGGCTCCGTCCTCATCACCGTGGGCGAAACCAAAGTGATTTGCACCGCCAGCGTCGAAGAGAAAGTGCCGCCGTTTCTGCGCGATCAGGGACAGGGCTGGGTGACGGCAGAATATTCCATGTTGCCCCGCTCCACCCATACGCGATCACAGCGTGAATCCACCCGAGGCAAAGTCGGTGGCCGTACCATGGAAATCCAGCGGTTGATCGGCCGGTCCCTGCGGACCGTGGTGGACCTCGAAAACCTGGGGGAACGAACCATCTGGGTGGATTGCGACGTGATCCAGGCGGACGGGGGCACCCGCACCGCCTCCATCACCGGGGCCTTCGTGGCGGTCTGCCTGGCGCTAAAGCACCTCCATAAAAACAAAATGATCGACTTCATCCCCGTCAAGGATTTTGTCGCCGCCACCAGCGTGGGCATGCTGGAAGGACACAAACTGCTGGACCTGGATTACAGTGAGGACTCCACGGCAGGCGTGGACTTCAACGTCGTCAAAACGGGCCAGGGACACTTCATCGAGGTCCAGGGCACCGCCGAGCGCGACCCGTTTTCCGACAAGGACATGCAGGAAATGCTGGGGCTGGCCGGCAAGGGCATCAAGGACCTGATTGACCTCCAGGAGAAAGCGATCGGCAAGCTGGACTGAATAGGGAACCGGCTTGGGCCGGAACCCCAGATTCCCCGAAGCCCGTGCTTCGGAAAAGATTCACAAGGCCAAAGTTTACAATTATATAGAAATAACCTATCGATTTTGTTAACATATGCTCCCGATTACCCTGAACATCATACCCAAACCGATTAATTCCGAAACCGGGAATCCCATGCAACATACTATTTCAGTCCTCGTGAATAACAAATTCGGCGTGCTTTCGCGCATTTCCGGTTTGTTCAGCGGCCGCGGCTTCAATATCGAAAGCCTCAACGTGGCCGAAACCAGCGAGCCCAACATCTCCCGCATGACCATCGTGACCCGCGGTGACGATAAAAAAATCGAGCAGATCACCAAACAGCTTAACAAGCTGGTCGACATCATAAAGGTTGTGGACCTGACGGAAGAAAGTTTCATCGACCGGGAAATGTTGCTGATCAAAATGAACGCTGAACCGAAAAACCGGGAAGAGATCCTGCGGATTGTGGAAATCTTCCGCGCCAAAGTGGTGGACGTGAGCCCGGCCACGTACACCATCGAGATCACCGGTGACGAGGGCAAACTGCGCGGCTTTCTGGAGTTGTTGCGTCCTTTGGGTATCAAGGAATTGGTGCGGTCCGGACGCATCGCCCTGGGCCGCGGAATGCGGTCGATCAACTGAAAATAAATTCAGAGCGAATAGGAGAGAATCTTGTCGAAGATTTATTACAACAAAGATGCTGATATCAAGAATATAAAAAGCAAGACCGTTGCCATCATCGGTTACGGCAGCCAGGGGCATGCTCACGCCCGCAACCTGCACGACAGTGGCATCAAGGTCGTGGTCGGCCTGCGCAAGGAAAGCCGCTTCTGGGACCGCGCCAAAAAAGACGGGTTGAAGGTCATGACTGTGCCGGAAGCATCTAAAGCCGCGGACATCATCATGATCCTCGTACCGGACGACAAACAGCGTGCCCTGTACGATAACGAAATTCTGCCGCACCTGAAAAAAGGCAACGCCATCGCCTTCGGCCACGGTTTCAACATCCACTTCGGACAGGTGGTGCCGCCGGACTTTGTCGACGTCTTCATGATCGCTCCGAAAGGACCGGGTCACCTGGTACGCCGCACGTTTGAGCAGGGCGCCGGCGTTCCCTGCCTCATGGCCATTCAGCAGGACGTCACCAAGAACGCCAAGAAGGTCGCCCTCGCCTACGCCAAGGCCATCGGCGGAACCCGTGCCGGGGTTTTGGAAACCAGTTTCCGGGAAGAGACCGAAACCGACCTGTTCGGCGAGCAGGTGGTGTTGTGCGGCGGCGTGACGGAACTCATCCGCGCCGGGTTCGACACGCTGGTCGAGGCGGGTTACAACCCGGACCTCGCCTATTTCGAATGCCTGCACGAGCTGAAACTCATTGTGGATCTGATTTACGAAGGCGGTATCGGCAACATGCGGTACTCTATCAGCACCACGGCGGCCTATGGCGATGTGACACGCGGTCCGCGCGTCATCACCGACGAAACCCGCAAGGAGATGAAAAAGATCCTGGGCGAAATCCAGAGTGGCCAGTTTGCCAAGGAATTTATCGTGGAGAACCAGGCCAACCGCCCGGTGTACAACGCCTTGCTGAAAAAAGATGCGGACCACATGATTGAGGAAGTGGGCGAACGCCTGCGGGGCATGATGCCGTTCGTCGGCAAAAAGCTCGACTGACCGGGCGGAGACACCATGCGCATTCCAATCGTGGCGGACGGTTTCCGCTTCATCATCCCGTTGGCCTTGGTCACCGCCGTATTCGCGGCGTTGTCCATGCACTGGGGCACGTTGCTTTTCGGGCTGGCCCTGTTGTTCTGTCTCAACTTTTTCCGCGACCCGGAGCGGGCCATCCCACAGAAAGACAACGTGGTGGTTTCGCCCGCGGACGGCAAGGTCGTCGAGATCGCGGAAGACACCGACCCGCTTTTGAAAGAACCGATGATGCGGGTCAGCATTTTTTTGAACGTGTTCAACGTTCACGTTAACCGCGTTCCGGTTGCCGGCCGCATTGAGGCGGTCCGCTACAACAAGGGAAGTTTCCTCAACGCGGCCAGTCACAAGGCCTCCGCCGAAAACGAGCAAAACGCATTGCTCATCGACACCGGCCGCGAGCAGGTACTGATGAAGCAGATTGCCGGATTGATCGCCCGCCGCATCGTCTGCTGGGCGAAAGAAGGCGATCGCTACGAACTGGGGCAGCGTATGGGGTTGATCCGGTTCGGCTCGCGAACCGATTTGTTTCTGCCCAAGTCGAGCAGGATTGAAGTTCAGGTCGGAGACAAGGTGAGTGGAGGCAGTTCCATCATCGGATTTCTGGATCCCGGAAACTCGTCATGATCAAACCGCCGGAAAAACTGAAAAAAGGCATTTACATCCTTCCCAGCCTGTTCACCACGGGGAATGTCTTTTGCGGGTTTTATGCCTTGATTGCCGCCTTGAGCGAGCAGTACTTCCAGGGCGCCGTGGCAATCGGCCTGGCCATCATCTTCGACATCCTCGATGGCCGCGTGGCGCGCCTGACAAAAACCACCAGCGCTTTCGGCTTCGAATACGATTCCCTGGCGGATGTGATCTCGTTCGGCATGGCCCCCGCCCTGCTTGCCTACAGCTGGGTCCTGCAACCCTTTGGACGGCTGGGGTGGATGGCGGCGTTTCTGTTCCTGCTTTGCGGTGCGTTGCGCCTGGCGCGGTTCAACGTCACCCAACCGGACCCGTCCAGCGATAATTTCATCGGGCTTGCCATTCCGGCGGCGGCCGCCATGATCGCTTCCATCATCATTGCCTTCGAAGATTTGTTTGCGACGCGGCTCAATCCCATGATCATGGTCGGTGTGGTGTACCTGCTGGCGTTTTTGATGGTGAGCAACATCCGGTACCCGGCTTTCAAAAAGCTGGCGTTCAAAAAACGCGTGACGTTCACGCGGTTCGTATTTGTCGTGCTGTTCGTGTACGCGGTGGCAACGATTCCCAAGATCGCATTTTTCGGGCTGAGCCTGCTTTACGTGATGTCGGGTCCGACGCTCTGGCTCACCGGACTCCTGCGCAAAATCGGGTCTCAACCATCGAGGGAAATTCCTCACCGCAAAAAATGAACAATTGTCCTTAACTTCAACCAACACTCATTGAGACGAGTTGACAATCATTATGGCCTGGTTCGATAAATTTCCCGGTGTGGGTCGCAAATTACCCAAAACCAAAGAAGCGTGGGTGGAATGTAAATCCTGCAAAGAACAGATTTACCAGATTGACCTGATCGACAATCTGCATGTGTGCCCGAAGTGCGATTTTCATTTTCGCATGACGTACTCGGACCGGGTTCAGCTGCTTGTCAATCCCGGTACATTTGAAGAAAAAGACGCCAACCTGATTTCCGGCGACCCCATCCGCTTCAAGGACAAAAAGCGCTACAAGGACCGCGTCAAAAGTCTGCTCAAGGTGCGAAACAGCACCGACTCCGTGGTCTGCGGAACCGGCAAGTTGGAAGACCACCAGGTGGAGTTGTGCGTTTTTGATTTCGAATTTCTTGGCGGCAGCATGGGATCGGTGGTCGGCGAAAAAATCACCCGCGCCATCGAACGCGCACGGGAAGACAAGTCGGCGCTGGTCATCGTAAGCTGCTCCGGCGGGGCACGCATGCAGGAAGGTATCTTTTCACTGATGCAAATGGCGAAGACGTCGGCGGCGCTGAATACGCTCGCTGAGGAAGGCGTACCCTATATCTCGGTGTTGACCGACCCCACCATGGGCGGCGTCTCAGCCAGTTTCGCCATGCTTGGGGATGCCATCCTGGCCGAGCCGGGCGCGCTCGTCGGTTTTGCAGGACCCCGCGTCATCGAGCAGACGATCAAACAGAAACTGCCGGAAGGATTTCAGCGCGCTGAATTCCTGCTGGACCACGGCCTCATCGACCAAGTGGTGCACCGCAAGGACATGAAACGGCGTATCGCCAATCTGCTTTCCCTGTTCAAAAACACCCCTATCGTCGCCCAGCCGAATTGAATTATAATAGAAAGTCGATTCCACCTCGACCCGGATGGAAGTGAGATCGGCTTATGATGCAGTACTACAAAATACTCGGCGTTTCTTCCAGGGCCAGCCTGACGGAAATCAAAAAGGCGTACAAGGAGCAGGTCAAGAAATGGCATCCTGACCGCTTTCCTCACGCCGATGAGTCGGCGCAGAAAAAAGCCCATGATCTGTTTTCCTCCATAACCGAAGCGTACCAGAAGCTGGTGGACCTGCACACCAACCGCCAGCAGGGATTTTACGAGGAGGACCGGTTCAGCGGTTTCCAGCGGCCCTTCAACCCCGATTTCGGCAGAGCCACCCAACCGCCGCCTCCCGGTGTCCGTGCGGAAACCGACATACCGGGGTACTTCATCCAGACTTTCAACAACGGCGACCGTTACGAGGGCCAGTTCCACAATGGCATGATGCACGGCATGGGCCACTATGTGCGTTCCAACGGCGATGTGTACACGGGTCAGTTCCGGTTCAACAAGGCACATGGCAACGGCAAGATGACCTTCGCCAACGGCGACACCTATACGGGGGAATTTGCGGAAGATGCCATGTGCGGTCGCGGCACGTACATTTATGCCAACGGCGACCGTTACGTAGGCCGTTTCCAGGATGACATGCCGCACGGCGAGGGGGTGCTCATCTCCGATGGAAAGGCGTACGGAGGGCAGTGGGAATTCGGACAATTACGGGCAGAGGGCTCGATGTAAATACCCTCTTCCTCATTTTTGGCGCAATATAAAAAAGCCGCTCCTTTTCGGAGCGGCTTTTATTTTTCCAAGTGAATTTACTTTTGCAGCGCGGAGATCAGACGCCCAGCGTTTCCACCGCATCGCGAATGGACATCGCCGTGCAGGAAAAAATCGGCGTGTCTTTTTCCGTGTAGCGGCTGCCTTCCGTCTCCCGCAGGTCCATGACCAGGTCGAGGAAATCGTCCGGGTAATCCGTTTCGAACGCCACGACGAAATCGTAGTCGTCCAGACCGAAGCAGTACGTGGTGTTCAGTTTCACCGACGGATACTGGTTTCCCACGTAAATGTGCTCGTCCATGATGCCCTGCCGTGCGTACTTGGAAAGCAGGTACCATTCGCGTTTCTTGGTGAACGGATAGATGAAAAGGTACTTGGCCTTGCCCGGAATGATGTGCGTCCGGTCTTCCTCGTGCTCCGGGTTGAACAGGTCCATGTACATCGACCGCTTCGTCTGCGAAAAGTACGAATACGTGGTGTCGAGATACTTGCCCAGTTTGGTGCGCAGCATTGCGGTGGTCATTTTCTGGAAGTTTTCCATTTCATAGGAAATCCGCCACAGCATGATTTCGGAATCGCAGCGGACACCCACGGTGGAATAGGCGAGGACGATCGTCCCGTCCTGCGCGTCGTAATCTTCCAGCACATTGATGAACTCTTCCTTCGCTGCATCGATCTCGGCCTGCGGCAGGCGCCGGAACGCCGAATCCAGCTTGTAGAATGCGAAGTTGACGTACTGGCGGCGGCTTCCTGGCTGCGCTTCCCGCGCTTTCCGCTCGGCCTGCATTTTGGCAATCGCTTCACCTTCACGCTCCTGCCGGGCCCGGGAGACCACGTCGTCGTCTATCAATTCAATGGATTTATCCCGGGCGTACTGTTCGATCCCGCGGACCACGCTTTTCCGTACGAAAAAGGGCACATTCAGCATCCGGGCTTTGGCATCTTCGGTCCAGTTCAGGCTCGTTTCCGGCATTAATTGTTCCAGCTCTTTGTCATCGATTGCCATAGCTCAACCTCTATCCTCGGTTGTTAAAGTTTGCCAAATTATACAATAATCAAAACAGGGATCAAGGCCCGGAGCCGACTGAATCCGGATAATCCCTGCTCGGCATGTCTGTTCTTGGTTTGATCGGGTCCCATGATAAACTGGGATCAATGGAAATTCAACACGAAATGCGCCTAACTCTATGAAAACTCAAGATTTTATCCAACTCGAAAACCGATATGGGGCAAGAAATTATAACCCTCTGGATGTGGTTCTGAACCGTGGGGAGGGAATCTGGGTATGGGATGTGGAAGGAAATCGCTACATGGACTGCCTCGCCGCCTATTCTGCCGTCAACCAGGGACACTGCCACCCCAGAATCCTGGAAGCGATGGTCGATCAGGCCCGCAAGCTCACCCTCGTCTCCCGCGCCTTCCGCAATGACCAGCTTGGGCCGTTTTACGACGAAATCTGCTCGCTCACGCGCTCGCACTCCGTCCTGCCCATGAACAGCGGCGCCGAAGCGGTGGAATCGGCCATCAAGGCCGTCCGCAAATGGGGCTACGAGGTGAAGGGCGTTCCGGAGGGCCAGGCGGAAATCATCGTCTGCACCAACAATTTCCACGGCCGCACGCTGACCATCGTCGGCTTCAGTTCCGAAGAGCAGTACCGCCAGGGCTACGCCCCGTTCACACCCGGATTCAAACTGATCCCGTTCGGCAACGCGGAAGCACTGGAGAAAGCAATCACGCCCAACACCGTCGGCTTTCTGGTCGAACCCATCCAGGGTGAAGGCGGCGTTATCATCCCCCCGGACGGTTACCTGAAAGCCGCGCGCGACTTATGCGACCGGAACAACGTCATGCTGATTCTAGATGAAATCCAAACGGGACTCGGCAGGACGGGCAAACTGTTTGCCGAGGAACACGAAGGCATCGAAGCCGACCTGACCCTGGTCGGCAAGGCCCTCTCCGGGGGTTTCTACCCCATCTCCGCGGTCTTGAGCAACCGCGAGGTGCTGGGCGTGTTCAAGCCCGGCGACCACGGAAGTACCTTTGGAGGAAATCCGCTGGCCTGTGCCGTGGCCCGCGCCGCACTCAAGGTGCTGATGGAGGAAAACCTGATCGAAAACGCCGCGCACGTGGGCGGCTACGCAATGGAGAAACTGCGCACCATCGACTCGCCACACATCAAGGAGGTGCGTGGTCGAGGCCTGATGATCGGCATCGAACTGAAACCCGAGGCCGGTGGAGCACGCCGCTTTTGTGAGGCACTGGCCCAGCGCGGGGTGCTATGCAAGGAGACCCACGAGAACGTCCTGCGCATCGCTCCGCCCCTGATCATTAAAAAAGATGAAATCGATGGGGCCATCGAACGCATCCAACAGGTATTGACCGAATCGTGATCCCCTCATTCCATAAAGGACCCACCCATGTCTAAAATCATACTGATTCAGGGAAGCCTCAATCCCGATTCCAACACGGCCCGCCTCATCGCCGTCGCCAAAAGGGAATTGGACAAGCGCGGGGTTGAAAACGAAATCATCGACCTGCGCGACCTGGAGATGCAGTTTTGCGACTCGCGCCCACTTCGTGAGTACAATGAAACCACGCAGGCGGTACACAAGAAACTGGCCGACGCACAAGGGTTTGTCTTCGGCATGCCCGTGTACTGCTATTCGGTTTCAGGTCCACTCAAAAACTTCATCGACATCCATTCGTCGGCCATGGAAAAGAAATGGGCGGGCATCCTCGGCCAGGCCGGCGGCAAGGCGTCGTACATGTCGCTGGGCGATCTGGCACAAATCCTCGCATTCGAATCACACGTCACCACTGTGCAACCGCACATTTACACGACGTATGCCGACTACGACGGGGACGAATTGACCAGCGAAAAAGCCCGGGCCAAAATCCAGGAAATGCTCGACAAACTGGTCGCGTGCCTGCACGCCGCGAAAGAAGAAAATGCCTGAGAACGTCACCGTCCGCGAAGGCCGTGCCGAAGACGCGTTGATCATCACCAAATACAATCGCGCCATGGCGAATGAGACGGAATCGAAGTGCCTGCACACGCAGACGGTCCTGCGCGGGGTTCAGCAAGGGCTCGCCCGGCCGGAGCTCTGCCGTTACTTCGTCGCCGAGTTGGAAGAAAAGGTCATCGGGCAGGCGATGATCACCTACGAGTGGAGTGACTGGAGAAACGGCACGTTGTGGTGGTTGCAGAGCGTGTACGTGCACCCGGACCACCGCAGGCAGGGCGTGTTCCGCAAACTGTACCAGCACATCGAATCCCTCGCCCGCAATGCCTCCGATGTACGCGGCATCCGCCTGTACGTCGAGGAAAGAAACCGCAACGGCCAGAGCGTCTATGCCAGGCTCGGCCTCAATCCTGCCGGCTATCACGTTTACGAACGCGAGTTTGAATGAAACTCCACCTGCCTGGAACACTGACCTGAACTTAATCCCGCCAATTCCAGCGACAATGAAAATCTGTTTTGAAATGGGTACCAACTTGCCTTACCTTTTTCTATTCAGGCAATGCACTGTTTCATGAATCGTCACAAGTATAGTAAGGATATGTTGATGCTGGAAATAAGAAAAAGGAAGCTCCGGAAAAAACTGGAAATGGGTCTGGTGCTGTGGTTGATGGCGGGGATGGTGTTCTCCGGCTGTCATCATGTGTTTCCGTTTCTGAAACACGATCACGGCAAGCACAGCGGGCCTCACCAGCATAAGAAGGAATGACCGTTCACCACACTCACAGTGATCGGAAACACAAAACCCCGATGGCAATCCGCCACCCGGCGGGTTTAAATTTGAAAGGAAAGGATGATGGCAGGCAATTTATTTTTTGCCGAGGCCGGAATGCTTGAAAATGTGGTTCATGGCGTTCAGGAAGTTGGCCTGCTCCTTCGACTCCAGATCTTTCACTTTTTTTTCCTCGTCGAAGATGTTGAGCTTGATGTGCGGCGGCCGGCCCATCTGGTTCATCAGCGCTTCGGCATCGTGCACCGGGGGGTAGCACGTTCCCTGCCGGCACACATACACCGTAGGTTGGCCGGACACGGGACCGCGGCCCTCCGCCCAGGGCACACGCTTTTCCGTCGCCTCGCCTGAGTGACGCACCACCAGTTTGTCCGGACGGTAGTCCGAATACACCGCTTCCAATAATTTGCCATACTGCGGGTCGTCCTCCGGCCCGGAGATCGTCACTTCCATCGGCAGGGACTCGATAAAATCCATCGCCGCGAGGAGGCTTGTGTACGCCGTGGGACGGTGCTCGATGCGGTCGGCGAACGCGCGCACGGTGTCGCGTCCTTTATCAAAATAACCGTCCTTGCCCGTCAGCCGACCCAGTTTCGCCAGCGCCAGTGCCGCAACCCCGTTGGCGGAGGGAATCGCCTCGTCCTCCGGATTCTTGAGTCGCGTGATGAGTTGCTCCTGATCCGCCGCGGTCATGAAGAACCCGCCGTCTTTTGCATCCCAGAACCGGTCGACCAACGAATCGGCCACCGCCTGCGCCTTGTCGATCCATTCTCCTTCGCCCGTGGCTTCGAACACACCGAGCAGGCCTTCAAGAAACCACGCATAGTCCTCCAGACAGCCATCGACCCGCACCTGCCCGTCCTTGTAAACGCGAGACAGTTTGCCGTTCTGCCACATCGTGTCCCATAAAAACCGGGCGGCCTGGACGGCGTGGTCTCGATACACCCGGTCGCGGAACACCACCGCGCCCGCGGCGAAAGCAGTGATCATCATACCGTTCCAGCCGGTGAGGATCTTGTCATCGCGGCCCGGGTTCTGCCGTTTGTTCCGCGCCTCCAACAAATTCTGCCTGCCGTTTCGAATGATGTGATCGACCTCAAAGATCGGCACGCCTTCGGATTCGGATACCTTCTCCATCGTCTCGGCGATGTGCAGGACGTTGCGTTTTTCGAAATTGCCTTTGGCGGTCATGCCGTACACGCGGGCGAACACCTTCGACTGGCGCGGGCCCAGCAGGTCGAGAACCTCTTTCATCGTCCAGGTGAAGAAGTGCCCTTCCCCTGCGTCGGTGTCGGCGTCCTGGCTGGAATAGAATCCGCCTTCAGGCGACGTCATTTCACGCCCGATGTAATGGAACACCTCACGAGCGATGCGTTCGTAGATTTCCTGCTTGGTGGCCTGCGCCATTTCAACAAACAGGCGTGCCAGAAGTGCGTTGTCGTAAAGCATTTTTTCGAAATGCGGCACCAGCCATTTGCGGTCGGTGGAATAACGGTGAAAGCCGCCGCCCAGCTGATCGTACATGCCGCCTTCCGCCATTTTGGTGAGGCTCTTGTCAGCCATCAGGATGGCGTCATTGTCCTCACGTTTCTGCCAGTGGCGGAGCAGGAGCGTGTAGAGCATGGGTTCGGGAAACTTCATGCCGGAACCGAATCCGCCATAGGTCTCATCGTACTTTTCCTTCATCAATTCCACCGCCTGGGGGATCAGTGCATCAGATCCAGCGCCCTGCCCTTGCGGGATCGGCGGCGGGGTGGTGAGTTTTTCCATCAGCCGCACGCTCACCGATTTCATGCGGTCCTTCTGGTTGCGGTAGATGTCCGCCGCCTGCTGGAGCACCTGCGGGAAACCGGGCCGGTTGAACTTCGGTTCCGGAGGATAATAGGTGCCGCCGAGATACGGTTTCTGATCCGGCGTGAGGAACACGCTCATCGGCCAGCCGCCGTGGCCGTTGAGGGCGATCACCGATTTCATGTAGATGGCGTCGATGTCCGGCCGCTCCTCACGGTCCACCTTGATGTTGACGAACAACTCGTTCATGAGCTTCGCCGTCTCTTCGTTTTCGAACGATTCGTGCGCCATCACGTGGCACCAGTGACAGGAGGAATAGCCGATACTCAGGAAAATCGGTTTGTCTTCCTGCTTTGCCTTCTCCAGCGCTTCCGGTCCCCACGGATACCAGTCCACAGGGTTGTGCGCGTGTTGCAGGAGGTACGGACTGGTTTCGTCCTTCAACCGGTTGGTGTGTGCGGGTGTGGTCATAACAAACGTGCCGGGAATCAGGGTTTAACAACTTGATGCGCCAAGCATACCGGAAAGGCGGAAAGCGCGAAAGGTGGAATTTGGGACTGGAAGGATGCAGAAGATGGGGTGGCATGCACCGCGAGTGGGCCCGGCCACCTTATTCGCGGATTTTCTTTTCGCGGATCTGGTGGTAGAAGTCGCGCACGCTCACGTAAGGATCGATGGCGCTTTCATCCAGCGCTTTTTTGTCGTCGATGAAAAATGAGGTCTCGTTGATGACTTTGCCGGAAGTCACCCCCGCGCCGACCGTCCCACTGGTAATGAGCCAGAACAGGGGATTCAACACCGAGTCCACGACGGTGCCGACGGTGTCCCGCGCGGTGGAGGGTCCGAGAAAAGGTAGCATGATATAGGGTCCGGAAGGTATGTACCAGTACCCCAGTGCCTGACTGAAATCCTCGTCCACCTCCACAATGCCGTATTCCTGCCCGGCCACGTCCAGCATACCGCCCCATCCCAGCGGCACGTTCATGACGGTGCGCACCAGTACGATTCCCGCCTTTTTGAATTTCAACTGCACGACACAACTGACGAACTTTGCCGGAGCGAGAAACACGTTGTACAGGTTGCGCAGGGCGATGCGAAATTCTTCGTTTACGTAATCCCGGTACACCTCGGCCACGGGACGCAGGGCGTATTCGTAAACAGTGTCGTTGAACGTGTACACCGACCGGTTGAATCCTTCGAACGGATCGCTGAGCGGCGGGATATCGGGTTGTTTCTTTTCAAACGGATCTTCCTCGTACACCTCGTCGCCGAAAGGATCGGAAAACGGATCGCCTGTGGGAACGGCGTCATCGAGGAGCCGGGGATCGAGTGCCTCTTCTTCGCCGGAGGGTTCTTTTTCTTTCGATGCCGGCGGAATGGCCTCACCGTCCGGGAGCAGTTTCTGAGCGTGGGGAATGCGTTCCTGGTCCCATGCCTTTACCTTTTTTGAGGCATCCAGAGGAGGAGCCAGGGGCAGGGATTCAACCTCATTCAACTGCTGAAAAGCACTCAGGGCGGGAGCCACGGGCAAAGCCTCCACCTTGTTGAGGGAGGCATGCAGGGGGAGTGGCCCCAAAAGGAGTGCGGCCAGGGCCATCCAAACCAGTCCTGGTTTGAAACCCGTTTTTTGAATTGCCGCGAGGGTTGGGGTTAAAGGGAAAATCAGAGTGACCGGGCGCAATCTCCACTCCCATGAAATGAAATCATGCGGGTTCGGGCAAGGCGGCGGCGAGGCGGTCGATGGAATCCTGCTGGATCTTCACCTTCGCGTCGCGGGCGCGTTTCACAATCTCCCAGGCTTTCGCGTACTGTCCCTGATGAAACAGGGAATCGACCAGTACGCCGTAAGCCGTTTCGTTGTACTTGTTGAACTGGATGGCTTCCAAAAGTTTGGCAATGGCCAAATCGTGCTTACCCATTTTCGCCAGGGATGCGCCCCAGTACGCGTAGGCACTGCTGTTCTCCGGTTCCAGAAGCAGGGCGTTTTCGTATTTGTCAATGGCGCCCTGATGCTTGCCTTTCATCTCCAGCGTGAGGCCCCAGTAAATATACGTCCGGGCGGAGTTCGGATTGATCTGCGCCGATTGAATGAACTTGTCCACAGCCTCATCCAGACGGTCGCCCTTCACCAGCGTGATACCCCACCATGTGAACACTTCGGAGTTCGTCGGGTCTTCCTTGTTCAACTCCTTAGCCAGTTCCTCCGCTTCATTCAGCTTGCCATTGGTGACGTGCTGCTTCAACAGGTCGAGACGCTTCATCACCTCAAACCGCTTGGCCTGCTCCACTTTTTTCTCTTCCTGGCGTTTCTGGATCTGCTGGGCCTGTACCTGCTGACGGGCCTGGTTCTCGCGGATTTGGGTTTTGATACTCACATACACAAATCCGATGAAAATAAAAATGCAGCAGAGAACGTAAACGACTTTGACTTTTTTTGGCATTTAATTTTCCGGTGACAAAAACGAATAACAATTGAAGGATGACATTGTACCTTGAGTGGACATCAACCCAAAACGCTAATTGCAGATAATGGGTCATCCTGTTCAGGATGCGGGTTTCAACTGCGTTTCCACCAAATCGATCAGGCGCGCCGTTTCGGGGTCGTCCGGTACCAGCTTCTGCGCCTCTTTCAGCGCCGAAAGCGCGGCCTGGGTGTCTCCCCGCAGGAGGGCCAGGCGTCCCAGCTCCACAAACCCGTACACATAGTAAGGGTTTATCTGAACGGTCTTGCGGTAAGCCTCTTCCGCCTTTGAATACTCCCGGATTTCGCGGTAAATGCTTCCCAGGTTGAGAAGGGTCAGGATGTGTTCGGGGTCGATCTCCAGAATTTTAAAATAGAAACCCGCGGCCTGCTCAAATGCACCGTGTTCGACCGCCGCCACCGCCTGATCGAGATACTGGTCGATTTGCGCCTTGCGCTTGATGCCTTTCACCTGAACCTCGCTCCGGTCCAGCCCGGCCAGGTCTCTCCGTACGGTTTCCTGTTCGGTGGGTGTCAGACTGCGGAAACTCACAAAGTCCGGATACACCCGGAAATGCGGCGTCAACTGGCGCACGATGAGGTGCCGCTCGTCTTTGTAAATGTACTCGGGTGCGCCGAATTCGAGAAGCGAATTGTCATCCGTGTGCAGAGGCGCATCGCCGATGAAATCGTTCAATGTGTCCTGCCGCATGATGAGCAGCCCCATCAAATCGCGCACACCTTCGATTCCCAGACGTTTTAAATCCTTGCCGGTGACAGGATCGTCCAGAATGCGCCGCGCCTCTTCATAGGGAAGCGTGTAATTTTCCTTCGAGCCGATCATCAGGTAATCGTCGCCGACGATGGATTCCCACACGGTCACAAACGGAAACACGGCGTGAAAGGAACGGGCAATGGATTTGAAGTTTTCCGGCGACATGTTGGTATGCGTCCAGATGCATACGATGCCCCCCGCATTGAGCCGCTGTTCCACAAGCCGGAAAAAATCGACCGTAAACAATGCGCCAATTCCGGAAATCCACGGGTTCGACGGCTCGGAGATGATGACGTCGTACTTCTTGTCGGTGAGGGTGATGTGGTTGCGTCCGTCCTGCAGGATGAGGTTCACGCGTGGGTCTTCCAGTGCGTGGTGATTGAACGGCTCGAAGAAACGGCTCCCCTCGATCACCGCGGGCGAGATTTCCACAAGGTCGATTTCCTTGGCAGGAAACTGCTCCACCGCTCCCAGCGTCACCCCACTCCCCTGCCCGATCACCAGCACCTGTTCGCGCGGTTTGTTGAACAGCATCGGCAGGTAACCGGAGAGCAGTTGCGTGCGCATGTCCATCGCCAGGGACGCATCGGTCTTGCCGTTGACGCGGAGAAAGATGTTTCCCGTGCGACCCAGTTCCGTTGTCACCGTGGTGTGGATGCCTTCCTCGTAAAACAGAATTTTGTTTCGGTCCCCGAGGGCGGCATCGAGGTCGTCCAGCCGGTACGGGATGTACGATCCACTGGAGATCACCGCGCGGTCCCACGCGCGAATGTCCTGCGCCCCCAGCACGAACAGCACCAGCACTCCCGGAAGAATGTAAGTCTTGAAATTGAGCGACAGGCCGGGAGACGTGGCCAGCAGATAACCGCCCAACAGCATGTTCAGGATGACCGCAGTCAGGATGGTGTTCTGGATACCGAGCCAGGGAATCAGCAGGAAGCCGCCGACGAACGAGCCGAAGATGGTGCCCACCGTATTCGACGCGTAGGCGGACCCCACGTTCCGTCCCAGCGTCTCCAGCCGCTGGGCCACCATGCGCACCACCACCGGGAACTGCGCTCCCATGCAGAACGTGGGGATGAAAATGATGGCGAAAATGATGAGGAAGTTCGCCCACTGCACGGTGGCGAAATTCAGGTTCCAGTTCAGATACACCCACCGGTTGAACAGCGGCACATCGCCGAAAAACGGAAGTGCCACGAGCGCCGAAAAACCAATGGCCACCTGCAACGCGCCGAACGTCACCTTCAAATCCCGGAAACGGTTCACCAGCCGGGCGAACACCACCGTACCCAGCGCCAACCCCAGGATGAATGTGGTGAGGATGAGACTGAAGGCATACACCGACGATCCGAGCAACAGGGAAAAGATTCGGTTCCACGCGACCTGGTAGATCAATGCCGCCACACCCGACAGGCCAAAACAGATGAGCACCGCCCACAGCTCCGGTGTGAACGGAGACGGGGATTCGGCCCGGGAATGCGCTTCCGCTTGCGGCTCGTTGGTCAACAGGGAGGCCAGCCGCCCTTCCCCGCGAACCGAGAACAGGATGATGGCGGCGATGGTGAGATTGAGTGCCGCGGCGATCCAGATGGTGGCGCTGATGCCGAACGCGCGCATGAACACGAACGCGCTGGCGAACGCTCCCACCACCGCGCCGAAGGTGTTCATCGCATAGAGCGTGCCGACGTCGCGGCCGATGCCCTTTTCGTCGTCGGAGACGAATTTGCCCAGCACCGGAAGCGTCGCCCCCATGAAAGAAGCCGGGACAATGAGAATCGTAGCGCACACACCAAACCGCAGCAGACTGGCCAGCATGTAATCATCGCGGAAATGACTGTAGATCCATTGGAACAGCGGCAGGCCGAAGTCGATGAGATACGGGATCAGAAAACAGAAGACGCCGATGATCCCTTCCAGCACCGCATAGAGGACCAGCGGCTCGCCGTGCCGGTCCACCCAGCGGCCGCCAAGGTAACTGCCGAGAGCGAGCCCCGCCATGAACGTGGTCAGCACCGTGGCGATGGAATAATGCGTGTTGCCCAGAACCTGGGTCAGGAGGCGGGTCCAGACGACTTCATAAATGAGGCCCGTGAACCCGGAGACGAAGAAGAAAACGAAAATCCAGATTCTGAAACGGGACGGTTTCAAAGGTGCGCCTGCCCCTCTAAAGGGAGGTAAGGTTGGGGTTGTGAACCGGGATTACTTTTCCACCGACTTGCCACAGCGGAATCCCACCACGCTGTCCTTGCGGCCCGGCGTGGCGGCGTAACGCTTCGACGCCCGCACATCCACCTTGGTGGAATCCCACGAACCGCCGCGGAACACCCGGTTCTTTTTATTTTCGGCGCCGGTGGGATTCATCATCGGCGCTTCCTGATAATAAAACTGATCGTACCAGTCTTCCACCCATTCAGACACATTGCCAGCCATGTCGTAAATTCCATAAACGCTTCGTCCCATGGGAAAACTGCCGATGGGTGCGAGGTACTGGTAGCCGTCTGCCGTGCCGTGAATATTGGCGCGGCGCGGGAGCATCTCGTTCCCCCAGGGGTAGACCAGGCCGTGGGTTCCGCGTGCGGCCTTTTCCCATTCCGCTTCGGTCAGGAGACGTTTACCGGCCCAGGTGCAGTAATTGACGGCATCGTACCAGCTGACGCCCACCTGGGGAACGTTGGGATGTTTTAAAAGCTCGTGCTCTCCCTCGAAAAACGGAACGCTCGACTCAACATAATTGGCCGCCTTGCGGAATTTATTGTAAGCTTCGACGGAAACCTCGTACTTGTCCACGTAAAATGCGTCGAGGTAAACTTCCTGGGGTGGTTTCTCATCGAAATCGCCTTCGAGGGACCCACGGGAAAACACACCTTCGGGAACCAGAACCATCTCCCGGCCATCGTCGCCGACAAGAGTTTCGTAAATGCTGAAATCGCGATTGTCATCTATTGTGATTTGCTTCTGCTGAGCCTGTTCTGTACGCACCTTGCGGTCGAACTTGATGGATTTGTTGATTTCCCACACGATGACGAGAAAAAAGGCTATGGCTACAGCAAAACAGGCAAGGACGGCAATGACCAGGTTTTTGTCACTCATATAATGTATACAGACCCAAAAGTTGGACGTTAACTCAAATCGAAAAAGCGATTATAGTTTATCATTGCATTAAATCAAACGATTTCTGCCTCCATCCGGCAGGTCAAAGTTTCGTGCAAGACATTGAAACGGGGGAAGAAAACTCCCACCAGCCATAGGAAAAAAACCGGATGCCCTCTCACTCAAAAGACCTGCTTCACGCCAAGGACACGGCGCTGTCCTGGTTGAAACCGGTAAACCGGGAAATCATGAAATGGTTCCGCAACGACGTGGCCGTGGACCTGAAATCCGACCAGAGCCCCGTGACCATTGCCGACAAAAACGCCGAGGAGATGCTCCGCCGTAA
Organism: Nitrospina sp. P1_D6; assembly: GCF_052156615.1. NCBI lineage: Bacteria > Pseudomonadati > Nitrospinota > Nitrospinia > Nitrospinales > Nitrospinaceae > Nitrospina > Nitrospina sp. P1_D6. The sequence goes on from NZ_JBQKUN010000001.1 coordinate 612,287, forward strand.
GATTCAAAAAGCCTTTCCGGACCACGGCATCATCGGCGAAGAATTCGGCAACGTGGACCCCGGGCGCGAATGGGTGTGGACGGTGGATCCCATTGACGGCACCCGTTCTTTTGTTCGGGGCCTGCCTTTATTTTCCGTGCTTCTTTCTTTGCTGCATCGGGGCGAACCGGTGATGGGCATCATTTGTCTGCCGGCGCTCGAGGAAACCGCCTGGGCGGTGCAGGGAGAAGGCGCGTGGTGTGAGGGCCAACGTCTCCGGGTTTCCTCCGAATCCAAATTGCCACAAGCCACCGTGGGCACGGCGGATGCCTATTGCTTTCGCGATACCAAACAAATGCGCCTTCTAAATTCCCTCCACAAAACCGCCGCGCTGGTTCGAACCTATCCGGATGCCTTCGGCCACCTGATGGCCATTCGCGGCGTGCTGGATGTGATGGTGGACCCGCTGGCCTTCGTCTGGGATTACGCACCGATCAAGATTCTGGCGCAGGAAGCGGGAGGGGTGTTTGCCAACTTCCACGGTCGAAAGGCCCGCATTGAGGAGGGCACGGCCATCGTCGGCAATGCAGAACTGGTAAAGCAGGTACGCAGAATGGTAACCACCTCTTCCACTGCACACGGTCAGTCCGGGCTTTAGCCGGTTTTGCCTGCCGGTTTACAATGGCTGACGGCCTGCGAACCCGGTATCAAGATCGTGCCAGTACCTGATCTCTGTTTCAGGGTTTTTCCAGCACAAAAAAACTTCCTTGCCGTCCCGCATGGCCGGGAAATCCACCAGGCCCCGTTCGATGCCCTTGAGGACACACCCTTTGGACTCAAGCGCGTTGGTCAACTGGTTCGCCGCAAGCGCCACAGCCAGGTAATCCGCGCCCTGCACGCTGCCGCCTCCGTAGCGTGCTTTTTCCCAGGCGTTGCGCACGTCAGGAAATGCATCGCTCAATTTGGCATGAAGGGCCTGAAGTTTCGGAACGATTTCCAGAAGATCCGGAACAATCGCGTTGGCTTCTTCAATGGTAAAATATCGTTTGTCCATGTCTCCCAGTTTCAATAGGGCAAAAGTATCTCCAGAAACGGAACAACAACCTCGCATGCTCCTCCGGATCATTTTCAATCATCCTTCTTATTGAACCACGTTTCGGTTATTGTGGAAACCGACGAATCTTTCCTTTGATAACATGTTTTTTTTCTGGTTTAAACCATTGATTTGTTATATTTTATTCATTGTTTGAGGAGTTCCCGCAAAGAATCCCCCCGGGGGTCGGTAAAGCGATGAGCGGGACGGGGGCGTTTTCTGTTGACAAATACCCTTCAAGATTATACATTTTGGCCGAATCATCCGGAAAGGTGGGAAAATTTAGGGCTTTCCCGTCTCCCGACAACAAAAAATCATCGCCTTCAAAACTGGCTATCTATATCGTTGGAAATTAACATCACTTCGTTAATTTAACTATGGGGAGACGAATAATGAAAAAACAAGTTTTGATGGTAGCAATCAGCTTTGTGACGGTTCTCACTTTTGGTGCTACCTCCGCTATGGCGGATGAGTTGCTGCCGGGTGCTAACGTTCCGGTGGATCAGAGTGTAATGGGCGTGGGCAAGACCATGGTTGAGATCGGAGCCAAGGATCGCGCTCTCACCAGCGCGTTGAACAACGCATCCCGCAACGTCATGCACGTCAACCCGAATACGGGCGTGGACGTTTACCAGCAGTTCGGTTCTTCGCAGACCGACCAGTCCTGGAAATCCGCCAAGACGGTTGAAGAAGCGCAGGTACACGGACTCGTTCCGGGCGACTGCCAGGGTGAAAACTCTGACAATGAGTACCGCAAACAGATGAACCAGAGCCGCGAAGGTTTCATGAAGGAAGTTCTGGTACCGAACGAACTTTGTGGTGATTATCACAAAACCCTGAAGTAAGCGTCATCCAAGTTTCGGGCCCCATGCCCTTGACCTGAGTGATTCAAAAAGCCGATAGAATATTATATTCTATCGGCTTTTTTTCGTTTTGACCCGGAAGCCTTCAACCCTGTCACCCCCGACTTCATGAAGCAAAACAAGCCCCTTTCCTTAATCCATGCCTGCCAAATCGCAACCCTGATTTTGATCTGGCACCTTTCCTGGCCGTCGCTTGCATTTTCCCTGGAACCGGTTTCCATAAAAAAATTCCCTCAAAAAGCCATCCCTGTTTCCAATCCTGTGGACCTGACCGCCCTGCCTTTGCGGGAAACTTTTCAGGTCAATCACAAACGATTCGTCCTGCAGTTTTTTTTCAGCGGACCCAACATCCTTGGCATTATTCTGAAGCGCGACCTGCGTGTTCCGATTCACCTGCGATGGTGCTTTTTCCGCGATTGTTCAGAGAGCCCCTTCGACTACAACGTGATGATCGCCGATTCGTACGCACCGCCGCTGGAGGATGGCATCTTTGAAATCCGCTTCCCACCCCAGCTCAAATACAGTTTTCAGGGGCTGAATTTCAACACCGGAAGATGATCCTGTTTTTCCGGTAAGGTTTGGATCCCCTCTCCCGGTCACACGGTGAAATTTGTTATAATTGGCGCGAATAAAGGCAACCGATTGGAAACCTGTTATCAGAGGAAACCATGTCTGAATCAAGATTCATAGACAATGGAAACGATACCGTCACTGACAGCCAGACCGGCCTCACGTGGATTAAAAAGGACACTCGGCAATTGCTGGGGCGCTGGCGCAACCTGGAACAGTGCAAGGAGTATGCGGAGCAACTCAATCAGGAAAAATTCGCGGGGTTCGACGACTGGAGGGTGTGCCGCCTGGAAGACATCAAGACCATTTTCGACAAAAGCTACCAGTTGAAAGCCAAGGGCGGCGACATGATCCACCTGCCACCGGTGTTCGAGCCGGACTGCGCCGACGTCACGTGGACCGATACGGTGAACGGGGACCGGGCCATGATGTACAACCTCATCAAGGGCCGCTCGAACTGGATCAACAAACTGGGGGAAGGTCCCTTCGCGGCACGACTGGTTCGGGGAGAGCGCACCGACGAGACGGCTGGCTGAGCCGCCTCCTCGCCGCAAGGGCAATCTTCCAGGATGGCTTCATGCCGTGGTATTGCGAAATGCGGTGATCATCATCCAGGCCCCCATGCCGATGAGGACGGCGGCAAATCCCATTTTGAAATATGCGTCGGGAATCAGTTTCAGTATATGCGGGCCCACCTGAGCGCCCACCATCCCGCCGACGGCGAGCATCAGGCCCATCTTGAAATCCACGTTACCCAGGCGGCCGTGCGCCACCAGTGACGATACCGCAATCATCAGGATCACCATGAACGAGGTTCCCACGGCCAATTGCGCCTTGTGACCCAGGTAGATCAACAGCGGAACCACGAGAAAGCCGCCGCCCAGACCGCTGAGCGAGGACAGAACCCCCACCAGCACACCCATCAACGCACAAATAATCCATTCCACGGAGCTACCCTCCTTCCACGTATTTGGTTTCCAACTCATCGACCACGGCGCACCCGATGGAGTCGCCCCACACGTTGACCGCCGTGCGGAAACGGTCCAGGAACCAGTCGATGGCCAACAGCATGCCGATGCCCTCGGTCGGCAGGCCCACCGATTGAAGCACCATCACCATCGTCACGAGTCCCGCTTCCGGAATGCCTGCCGCACCGATGGCGGCCAGCGATGCGGTGAGGAATATGATCACCTGCTGCGTGAAGGTCAGATCCACACCCAGCATCTGCGCAATGAAGATGGCGGCGACAGATTCATACAGCGCTGTTCCGTCCATGTTCACCGTCGCCCCAATGGGCAGCACAAATAATGAAGTCCGACGCGACACCCGGTTGTACTCTTCGGCACACTCGATGGTCACCGGCAGGGTGGCGGAACTGCTGGCGGTGGAAAACGCCGTCGTCAGCGCCTGCAGGGCGTTTTTAAAATATTTCCACGGGTTGCGGCGGGTGACCATCATCAGGATCACCGGCAGGACCACAATGCCGTGCACCAGCAGACCGAATATCACGGTGAAGGCGAATTTGCCGATTTTCATGAGCTCCGCGATAAACTGGTCTCCCCCGCCCGCTGCCCCCAGTTTGGACGCGATGAGAGCAAAAATACCGATGGGGGCGGTGTAGAGAATCAGGTGCACGATTTTCATCACCGCTTCATTGACCACATCGAAAAAGTCGATCACTCTCCGCCCGCGTTCCCCCATGGTGGTCAGCACCCCGCCGAACACCAGCGAAAAGATAATGAGCGGAAGGATGTCCATGTTGGCCATCGACTGAACCAGGTTGGGCGTGACAAAACTCAAAAAAAGATCCGTTACGCCGCTGGCCTCTTTCAGGGAAGGTTCCGTCTCCGGGGCCACCCTCATTTCCACACCCACCCCCGGCTGAATGAGGTTCACCACAACAAGGCCGATGAGTACTGAAAAAGCAGTGGTCGTTAAAAAGTAAACGAGCGTGATGACGCCGGTTTTCCCGACTTTCGAGATATCGCCCAAACCGGCAATGCCAACCACAAGCGACGACAGCACCAGGGGGATGACCATCATCTTTAAGGCGTTCAGGAACATCTCGCCGATCCAGTCCACCGCGTGCATTTTCGGTCCGAACACCCATCCGCACAACACTCCGAGAACAACCCCGGTGAGGATCATGTACAGAAGCAGGTTTCCTGAATTTTTGTTGTTGGCATTGGTCATGGTTTTCAGGCACCATTTAAAGGAGGTGGACAAATCACGCTATAATACACTTACCGTCCGTGAACGGAAAGAATGGAGCCACATTCCACGTCAAATCAGGGAGAGGAAACATGACCGAGACCGCCCAGCTGGTGCTGAATGGAACCACATACGAACTGCCTGTGATCGAAGGAACCTGCGGCGAAAAGGCCATCGACATTTCGACGTTGCGATCGGCCACGGGTTACATCACCTTCGATCCCGGCTATGTCAGTACAGGCAGTTGCCAGAGCGACATCACATTCCTCGACGGAGAAAAGGGAATTCTTTTGTATCGGGGCATTCCCATTGAGCAGCTGGCGGAGAAAAGCAACTTCATCGAGACCGCATATCTGCTTATCTACGGTCATCTTCCCAACCGGTCCGAGCTGGAATATTTCCAGTACCACATCACGCACCATTCCATGGTGCACGAGTCGATCAAAAAACTGTACGACGGGTTTCCCAACAACCCGCACCCCATGGCGGTGTGCAGTGCGGTGGTGGGCGCACTGGCCACGTTTTATCAGGACCAGTTCAACAACCAGACGGCACGCGAAATAGAAATCACCATCCACCGCCTCCTGGCGAAGCTGCCGACCATCGCGGCCTACAGTTACAAGAAATCCCTGGGACAACCGTTTCTCTATCCCCAAAACCACCTGAGTTACACAAAGAACTTCCTGAACATGATGTTCGCCACCCCGTGCGAACCCTACGAGGTGAATCCGGTGGCGGCCAAGGCGCTGGACGTGCTCCTCATGCTCCACGCCGATCACGAGCAGAACTGCTCCACCAGCACCGTACGGCTGGTCGGCAGTTCCCGCTGCAACCTGTACTCCTCGGTATCCGCAGGCATTTACGCTTTGTGGGGGCCGCTTCATGGAGGCGCCAATCAGGCGGTGGTGGAGATGCTGCAGAAAATCCAGGACGAGGGTGGCGACGCCAAAAAATTCGTGGAGAAAGCCAAGAATCCCAAAGAGGAAGGATCGTCCCGCCTGTTCGGCTTTGGGCACCGCGTTTACAAGAATTTCGATCCCCGCTCCAAGATCATCAAACAGATGGCCCACGAAGTGCTGGACAAACTGAAGGTGAAGGAGCCTTTGCTCGACATTGCCCTGCAGCTGGAGGAAATCGCCCTCAAAGACGATTACTTCGTCTCGAAAAAGCTTTACCCGAACGTGGATTTCTATTCGGGTATCATCTACAAGGCGCTCCGCATCCCGGTCAACATGTTCCCGGTGATGTTCGCCATAGGCCGGCTTCCGGGATGGATCGCCCACTGGGTGGAACTGCAGGGGGACAAGGATTTCCGCATCGGACGCCCCCGGCAGATCTACCAGGGAAAAACGAGCCACGACTACGTGCCGCTGGAACAACGTGGTTGAGGAAGGAGGGGATTCGCGGGGGACGGAAACAGATGGGCTAAAGCGGCTCGATGGTGCAGCGGAACGGGTAATTTTCGAGAGCCGCCGCTTTATGCACCTGGTCCACCTTGAATTCCGCGCGCTCCAGAGGCAGGGTGTCCACATGCGCGCTGCCGGTGTAATGCACTTCCAGCATCAACCGTTCCGCCGTTTTGTAGTCCTTGCCAAACACCTTGAACAGCATGCGAATGACGAATTCCATGGTGGTGACATCGTCGTCCCACATGATCACCCTGTAAAGCGGCATGTATCCGGTGCGACTCCGTGAATCCGGGGTGACGACGGTACCGGGCGATTCCGGAACGGTTTCCGGCAAGGTTTCAGGTAAGGTTTCCGTGCTCATGGTGACAAATCTATGAAAAAACAATTATATGCCGACAGGCATTTTAGTTTAAGATATCCCGGACTACAGATTTTTTCTATATTGTATTCAACTGTGCTCTGATTTCAAGTCCTTGCCATGAGTTTCCTTCATTCCCGTCCCCATCTGAAAATACTGTTTCTGAATGGGTTCCTGTTTCTGACGTGCACGGGCCTGGTGGTCGCCGTGGAATGGTTCGCTGCCAACCTGCCGGTCCTTGCAGCCCCTTCCGGCAATATCCGCCACGTGATCACCTCTGAAGGCGAATACAACCATTACAGCCCCGAGGGCGACATCCGCCGGTTCAACGGCGAGGTCCTCAAATGGGATGTGGACTTCCTCATGTTCAGCAAAGCCGCTTCGGTGGAGGTCAAGTTTTTCAAAGAAGACAACCTTTATCACGCCACCCTGCTTGCAGAAACCAAGGGCTTTGTCGGTTTTTTCACTTCCTACCGCAAACACTATTACAATTCAAAATTCGAGGTCATCGACGATGGCAACCGGGTTAGAACCATCCGCTTCATCCGCCAGGTCATCATTGGCCAACGGGTGGAAGAGACCAACCATATCCTTGATTACCAAAACCGCAACCACTTCTGGATGGATTATGTGAACAAAAAACAGGTGGATCAGGGCCGGGAAGACATCCCTCCTCAAATTTTTTTCGATGACATTCTGGCGGCGTTCTACAATTTCCGCAACCAGGTGTATGGAAAAGTCGAAAAGGGCAAGGGATACCTCATCAACACGATACCCGAAAAAAGTATGAAGGCCATCCAGGTCTACATCCACACGGAAAATGAAAAACGCCTGATCGGCAACGACAGTGCCCTCAAACCCAAAAACGAATACCTGATCAAAATCAAAATTCCCAAAGACGTCTTCAAGACCAAGGACGGTGAACTGATCTTCTGGACCTCGAAGCACCTCATCCCGTTGGAGACCACGGTCAAAAATTACATCCTGCTGGGAGACCTTCACGGGGAATTTCGGGGGGGCGTGTTTCCCTCCTCGGACAACGTCGCCGAAGTCACGAGCGACACCTCCAAAACGCAGTGACGCTCACCTCAAGCTTTCACACATCCCAGGTGGGTAGAGGCGGATCGTGCCAGATGTTGACCTCCGTCGCCTCATCCAGTTCCACCTGGCCGAAAGTGACCGAATACGGCTGGGTGCCCTCACAGTCGAAGTCGACCCTGATTTTCTGAATGTCCCATTTTCCCTGTTCCGGACCGACCAGTGTCATGGAGTGCGCGAAACTTGAGACATCGAACCCGCTTTCAAAAGTCTGTCCCGGCCCCACATCCCCCTTGGCTTCCTCGAAGGGAACCTTGTGGTTGTTGATGGTGAAATAAACGGGCTGCTTCGTTCCCACTTCTCCCGTTTCGATCTTGATTTGGAATCGATTGAGTTTGGGCATGCGTCACCTCAGGAGAAATAGGGGTTGGTGCCGGCGGCATGGTCGGTTTCGTCCAGGATCGCACCGACATAAGGCACTGCAGTCCGGAAGGCATTGTGAATGCCCTGCTTGAGCGTCAGGTCCGCCGCACTGCATCCCTGGCATCCGCCACCCATGACGATGTGCACGGTATTGCCCTCGACTTTTTTCAGCACGATCAACCCTCCGTGTGCCGCCACACCGGGATTGACCTCGCCATCGATGACTCTCTGGATGTCCTTGCGAACCGTGTCTTCCGGCGGGATCGACTTTCTGATTTCCTCCGAGATGAGCGGCTCGCCGGACTCGATGGCCTCGCGCATGGCGGCCCCAAGTTGTTCGGCGAATTCTTTCCACTGCTCGACGTGCGCCGCTTCGGTGCGCGTGACGGTGGCGGTCGACCCCTGCACCAGCAGGGTTTCCACCTTTTCCACGCTGAACACCGCCTCTGCGAGACGCGAGCCGGCCGCGCTTTCAAATGACGAAAAATGCCAAGAGTAGCCGTCGAACAGGGGTCGGTTGACCATCAGTTTCAACGAATCGCGCATGCCCGAAAGTTCCGCCTTGATCAATACCTTGTTGGATTTCCGGCTGGCCTCATCCTGCTCCATGATAACCGGAGCCTGGATAACCCGGCGACGGAGCGGCGGTTCACCGGAAGTGGCAGGGGGTTCGGAGGAAACAGTGGCAGTGGTCGCAGGAGCACCCGCTTCTTCCTTTTCCCGCGATCCGGGCCCGAACAGGTTCGACAATTTCTTCAATATGGAATTCACGCAATAAGCTCCTTGCTGTCGGTATCGGTTAAAGACCTGAAAGTCTCATCTTTAATGCCAATTCTACAATCGAAAGGCATCTTTAATCACCTCTATTTTCCAATCCTTTGGATTTTGAGGGTCTCCGGTGATGGCCACGACATCGAACCGGCAGGGGCGGTCCCCTGCTTTATATTGTGCCAGAAACTGGTTGGCCACCTGCCCGATCTTCCTTTGCTTGCGGGGAGTCAGCGCCTCGGCGGGGTGCCCCTTTTCCAGGCCGGCACGGGTTTTGACCTCGATGAACACCAGCGACCGGTTGTGCTCGCCGATGATGTCGATCTCGCCTGCACTCGATCGGAAATTGGTTTCGAGTATGCGGTAGCCCTGTTTTTTAAGGTGACGCACCGCCGCCGCCTCCCCTTCCCGGCCGAATTCCCGCCTTTCCTCGGTCATCCATTCTTCTCCCGATTGCCCGTTTCCAGGACTCCTGCTATGCTTCCGCCATGGTTCTGGGAATTGAAGACATAACCGGCGGCACCACCATCCTGGCCTTTTTCATCTGGCTCGGTCTCACCGGCCTGTTTTACCTGGTGTGTTACATGGCCGCGCTCAACACGTTCGACGACCTCACCGGCAACCACCCGGTGAAACTGCTGGTGATGGCCGGCCTCGCCCCCATTTCGGCGTTCCTCATGGCCATGTTCGATTACCATCCCACCATCCTGTTTGTGTTGATGGCCATCTCCAATTTTTACCGCGTCCGGAACGCCGCCCAGCCGGGAGTCACCCGCTTCAAAGGCAAAAGCGCCAGTAAACCGCTGTTCTACACCGCCAGTTACCTGTATATCTTCGCCCTCTTCGGCCTCGCCCTGTGGTTCCAGAATCCTGTTGAAACCGGCGGCACCACACAACCTTACTGGAAAACCTGGTTTCCGCAGGAATGAGCCCCCGGGGTCATTTGCTTTCCCTCACCGCGCCCAACCGCGGCAACCACATGCCGGTGCGGCTTCGGTAACGCAGGTAATCCTCCCCGAACTTCTCCTGCAACCCTTTCTCCTCGTAATGAATGCGGTACTGAAACCCGAACGCCGCCGCCGCCATTCCAAGAACCCCCGCCAGCAGGTGGTGGGTATTGAGCGCGTAGGCAAGGATCACGATCATCATCGCCGTGTAGGAGGGATGGCGTATAAATCGGTACAGATGGGTGGTTTTCAGCTGCTGGTCGTCTCGGAACACGATGTCGAATTTGAACGCCGTCGCTCCCAGCTGGTACACCGCCAGCACCCGCATGACCGATCCCGCGAGAAACACCGTCGTGATGAGGGCGAGTTCCGCCCCGGACATGGGAGCGTTGCTCATGCGGGCGACGAACGACAACCCGATCAGCGCCACCGCGATGGGCAGGACGTGCCCGATCAACTGCTTGATGTGTTCGCGGTCGAAGGTGGCGTCCCGCGGCTTGACGGTGATGACGAAGATCACGACCTCGATGACCCCGAACACCAGGTTCTGGAACGACACCATGAGAAAACGCGGCGCGGAGGCGGCTTCCAGACCGAAGGGGATCAAGGGCAGGAGGTAAATCACCCCGACCATAATGGTGTTGAAGTTGTAATTGATGTACAGCGCCACCGCGAAGACGCACAGGAACACCAGAAAATTGGCCCATATCCAAAAATGGGAGATATCCATAAACGTCCAACCCGCGTCCAGCATGACTTTATCAAGGCCCCTTCTATCAATACCTTCGATGCATAGGGAGAAAGCTTCCGTAGTGGATTCCCACATCGGGGTAAGTTTTTGATTCTAAAAAATTATGTCAAATATTGAAAGTGTTGGAAACGTAATTGCGACTTCTAACATCAAAATAACAGTATTATTGACCGATTCCCCTGTTTTTTCAGGGCAAATTATTATATGATGGCATCCATAATGGCGGCAGAAAATAAGCAGGAGACACTATGGAATCAGTGATTTCAGGCTGAACCGCCCCCCATCATTTGACGCATCCGCCCCGCCCCCGGGCGAACGCATAAAGCAGTGCATCTTTAGTTTTGGATTATCGCTATGGACTTAAAATCATTGAATCTCCCCCCCGAAATCGTGCAGGAACTGGAAGATTTCGCTGCGGAAGTGGAGCGCCTCGAACGGGGCGACGTGGGAGAAGAAGATTTCAAACGCTTCCGCCTGCAACACGGCATTTACGGCCAGCGTCAACCCGGCCACGTGCAGATGGTGCGCACCAAGCTCCCTCTGGGCCGGTACACCACCGACCAGTTGCGCGGCCTGGCCGATTTCGCGGATACCTATTCAAATAAAATCCTGCACGTGACCACCCGGCAGGACATTCAATTCCATTTTGTGGCCCTGGAAGACGTGCCGCAGGGCCTGCAGGATCTGGCCGCACACGGCATCACCACCCGCGAAGCCTGCGGCAACACCGTACGCAATGTCACCGCCTGCCACAAGGCCGGTACCTGCAAGGAAGAAACCTTCGACGTGGTGCCCTATGCCCGCGCCGTCTCCCGGTATCTGCTCCGCCACCCCCTCACCCAGAATCTGCCGCGCAAATTCAAGATCAGCGTTGGCGGGTGCAACGGATGCAGCCTCGCGCCCATTCATGACATCGGTTTGAACGGCGTCATCCAGGACGGGCGCCGCGGGTTCCGTATGATCATCGGCGGCGGCCTGGGTTCCTCCCCGCGTCTGGCCCAGCATTTTTCGGACTTCGTCCCGGCGGAAGACCTTTTGCGCGCCTGCGAGGCGGTGATCCGCATTTTCGACCAGCACGGAAACAAACAGAATCGGAACAAAGCGCGTTTCAAGTACGTTCTGGACAAATACGGCATCGAGAAAACCAAAAAGCTGGTCGAGGAAGAGTTCGCCAAGCTCGAAGGCAAAACATTCCCGGCCATCGACGTGCCCGATGAGGCCATTCCGGACATACCGGATTTCGCCCCGACGAACGAGTTCGACAGCGACCCTGAATTTCAGAACTGGGTGGCGCGCAACACCTTCCCGCAACGGCAGGAAGGGTTTTACAACATCCATATCAAGTTGCAGTTGGGAGACCTGACCAGCGACCACGCCCGCGCCATCGCAAAAATGACCGATGACTTTGCCGGGGGCCGCCTGGTGAACACTGTGCACCAGAACATCATGATCCCCTGGGTGAAGAAGGAAGCCTTCGGCAATATTTTCGGCGAGCTCAAGAAGATCGGACAGCACAAGGCGGGCACCGAAGAATTGAAGGACATGACCTGTTGCCCGGGTTCCGAGACCTGCAACCTCGGCATCACGCATTCACGGGGACTGATCAATCAGCTCACCGATGACATCGAGAACCTGTACACCGGCTCCACCGACCTGGATTCCCTGTCGATCAAGGCCAGCGGCTGTCCCAATTCCTGCGGCCAGCATCACATTGCGGACATCGGGTTTTCCGGCAGTGCGAAAAAGGTCAACGGCGTGCTCGCCCCGCATTATGAAATGATGCTGGGTGGCCGCATTTCGGAGACGGAAGCGAAATTCGGCGAACATGTGATCAAGATCCCGGCCAAAAATGTTCCCCTGGCAACCCGGCGCACCGTGGATGCTTATAAACAAGACCGGCGGGAAGGCGAGACCTTTCCCGCATTTTACGACCGGGTCGGCAAAAATTACTTCGCCGACCTGTTGTCCGACCTCAAGGACCTGCCGTCCATCACCGAGTCGCCACAATCGTACGTCGATTATCACTCCTCCGACAAATTCACGCTGGACGACCGGGGTCAGGGAGAGTGTGCCGGCGGCGTCTCCGACATGATCACCGACCAGTTGTCCGAAGCCGAGCGCGCCCTCTTCCAGAGCACCCGCGCATTCGAGAAACAACTGATCGCCGACTCCGTGCGGCAGGCCAACCGTTCGCTGGCCCTGGCGGCGAAAGCCCTGCTGGTGACCGAGGGCATGGACTTCGAGGACAACCTGGAGACCATGAAAAAATTCGAATCGCTGATCGTGGAAACCGGCATTGTCTCCGAGACCCATGCCGGCGTGGCCGAACGGTTTCAGAAAGATCCGGAGACCGCCGAACCGGAATTCGCACAGAGCCTGATCGATGAATCGAAAACGCTCATCGGCGAATGCCGCAAGGCCTATGACAAGATGCAGTCGGAGAAATCCCTGCGCATCCGCGTCACCGATGAAATTGCGGAACAGGCAAAAGCATCCACGGCAGGCAACGGTGGCACCGCCACCGCAGATGCCGTCCACGCACAGATCGACCTCAAAGGGGTCAAGAGCCCGCAGGATTATGTAAAAACCAAGCTCAAGCTGGAAAGCCTGTCCCCGGGCCAGAAGCTGGAAGTGGTTCTGGACGACGGCGAACCGGCAGAAAACGTTCCCCGCAGTGTCCAGAACGACGGGCATAAACTGGTGTCGCACGTTCGTGACAACGGACACCACATCATCGTTTTCGAAAAAGTCTAACCGGAAGGTTGCCCGTCGAATGTTGAAAAGTATGACCGGCTTCGGCCGGTCAGAAAAACAGAGTGGAACGTTTTCGTGCAAAGTTGAAATCCGCTCAGTCAACAACCGCTTTATCGAAGCCAACACCCGCCTGCCCAAACACCTGAACGCCCTCGAGCTACCCCTTAAAAAATGCATCAAGGCCCGGTGCGCCCGAGGCTCATTCGATGTGTATGTTTCCTTAGAGCGGTCGGAGGGAGAACCCGCCGACCAGAAGCTCAAACCCAATATCGACTTGGCCTCGCAATACGTGGACGCGGCCCGGCAATTGAAAGAACAATTTGGCCTTTCCGGAGACCTGCCGCTTGAAGCCCTGCTGGGTGTACGCGATATCCTGGTGACGGAACAACTGGAACTGGACCCGGCGCAGGAATCGATGGTGATGGAAACCGTCGAGGACGCGCTCACCGCTCTCATTCAGATGCGCACCGAGGAAGGAGCCAATCTGGAAGCCGACCTTGACCAGCACATCCGCCAGATCGGCGAGCACCTCGAGACCATCAAGGAACGGCAACCAATGGTGCTGGAGGCCTACCAGGAACGCCTGAAGGATAAGCTTCGGGCCCTGACCACCAGCGGCCCGGACCTGGACGAAACCCGGCTCGCCCAGGAAGTCGCCATCATGGCCGACCGCAGCGACATCTCAGAAGAGATCAGCCGGCTCCACAGCCACCTTGGACAGTTCAAGGAACTCCTCGGCTCCAAGGAACCCGCCGGACGCAAACTGGAATTCATCACCCAGGAAATCAACCGCGAGACCAATACCATCGGGTCCAAGTCCGCGGACTACCCAACCTCCCAGGCGGTGATAGAAATAAAAAGCGTTCTGGAAAAAATCCGCGAACAGTTGCAGAATATCGAGTGATTTTGCCGTCATTCGACCTGACCGATTCCATGACCGACACTCCATCCCAGAACAAGAGCCTGCTCATTGTCCTGTCCGCCCCTTCGGGCACAGGCAAAACCACAATATGCAATCGCCTGCGGGAAGTTCGCCCGGAAATCAAGTTCTCCGTGTCGCACACCACTCGCCCTCCCCGGCAGAACGAACGCGACGGCATCGACTACCATTTCATCAACGGCGAACAGTTTGAGGCCATGCAGAAAGAAGGCGAGTTTCTGGAATCGGCGTGGGTTCATAACCATTTTTACGGCACCGCACACAGCACGCTGATAGCCCACCGGGACCGGGGTGAAGACTTGATTCTGGAACTCGACCCACAGGGGGCGGCTTCCATTCGCAAACTCAACCTGGACGCCGTGTTTATCTTCATCCTGCCTCCCTCCTTGAGAGAGCTGGAGCGTCGCCTGCGGCAACGGGGCACCGAGTCCGAAGAAAAAATTATCGAACGCCTCACCGCAGGAAAAATTGAAATGGGTCAATACCGGCTGTACGATTACATCGTCGCAAATCACAACGTCGAAGAGACGGTGGAAACGCTATTGTGTATTTTTCGCGCCGAAAAACACCGCGGTTCGCGCTTCTCCACCGACTGTCCGGTGATCGGCGACATCCTGAAATCCGACTGAGGCAGCATGGCAAACGTGAACCTGGACCAGCTGGTCAAAAATAAAATCAAGGCGCTCAAGGCGTACCACGTGGAAAATTTCGACTGCGACATCAAGCTTCACGCAAACGAAAACTCGTACCCGCCGCCATCGGAAATCCTCGACCTCTTCCAGGATACTTTTCGTACGTTTCAGTTGAACCGCTACCCGGATCCGGCGAGCCAACGATTGAAGGACGTGCTTTCCCAGCGCCTGTCCGTTTCCACGGATCAGTTGGCCATCGGCAACGGCTCGGATGAATTGATCCAGATTCTGATCCAGGTATTCTGCGACCCCGGTGACGTGGTTGTATTTCCCGATCCCACCTTCGCCATGTACTCGATCATCGCGCGCGGCATGGGGGTGAAGGCGGAAAGCTTTCCGCTCGATGAAAATTGGGATTTCGCGGCGGAACCGTTTCTGGACATGCTGGAAAAGACACAGGCACGCATTGTGTTTTTCAGCTACCCCAACAACCCGACCGGCAACTGTTTCAACCGTGACGCCATCCAGACAGTACTGGAAAACTTCAAGGGCATCACCGTACTGGATGAGGCCTACTACGACTTTGCGCGCGATACCTTCCTCGACCAGTTGGGGACACACAACAATCTGGTGATCCTGCGCAGTCTTTCAAAAATTGGGCTTGCGGGCTTGCGCGTCGGTTACGCCGTGGCGCACCCAACCATCATCGAGCAGGTGGACAAAATCCGCCTCCCCTACAACTCCAACACGGTATCCCAGGAACTGGCGGCGGTTTTGCTGGACCGCTTCGGACCCGTGAAACAGCAGATCGACCAGATTCTGGAACAACGGGACTGGCTGCTCAAAGCCCTGTCAAACCTCCCGCAACTTCAAATATTTCCGTCTGACGCCAATTTCATATTGTTCCGCGTTCATCGTAGCTCCGAAGAGGTGTTCAATCAGCTGGTGGAAAAAGGTATACTGGTGCGGGATCTCAACAGCCACCCGCGCCTGCGGAACTGTCTGCGCGTCACAGTCGGCACTCATGATGAAAACGCCGAGTTCGTCACGCAGATCAAATCCATCCTCCGCAGCAAAGGGTAACGCGCAGGGAAAGGGGCACACGGTCTGGCAAGGCTTTTTCCATGAACGGTTACTTGAAGACATCGCTTCTGGCAGGCCTTTTTCTGGTATTGACCGGGCTGTTCGGGTTCTCATTCTGGCTGTACAGCTATTCCACCTCGCCGTTGTCCCCCGCTGCCGATTCCCGGATTGTGGACATTTCCCGCGGCATGACCCTGAAGCAGGTGTCCCATCACCTCAATGAAGAACAGTTCATCGGCAACCCGACAGGGTTTGTGCTGTTTGCCTACCTTCAGGGAAAACAGAACCAGGTTCGTGCCGGCGAGTACCGCCTGTCTGGAGCCATGCCACCCAAACAGATCCTGGAAACCATCACCTCCGGCCAGTCGGTTCTCCACACACTCACCGTGCCGGAGGGGTATCGCATCCTTGAAATTGCAGAGCTGGTGGAACAGGCGGGACTGGGAAGCCGGGAACGTTTTTTAGAGGAGACGCGCAATGCGGAATTGATCGGTAAAGTGGGCACTCCCGCGAAAAACCTGGAAGGTTACCTGTTTCCGGAAACTTACAAGTTCCCCAAAAACGCCGGAGAAAAGCGCATCGTGGAAACCATGGTGCAGACTTTTCAGGAAAAAGTGAACCTGGTGGAAGCCACCCGCAAGGCGGCAGACATGAACCTCACGTTGCACGAGGTCATCACTCTGGCCTCCATTATAGAAAAAGAAACCGGGGCCCCTTCGGAGAGAAAAATCATTTCCTCTGTTTTCCATAACCGCTTGAAGCGCAACATGCGACTGCAAACGGACCCGACGGTGATCTATGCGCTGGCCGATTTCGACGGCAATATCCGCAAGAAAGACCTGTCTGTCGAATCCCCTTACAACACATACCTCTATCCCGGCCTGCCGCCGGGCCCCATTGCCAGCCCCGGCTTGGACAGCATCGAGGCAGCCCTCAATCCGGCCGAAACAAAATTTCTTTTCTTTGTCTCACGTCAGGACGGCACGCATAAGTTTTCCACGAACCTGGACGACCACAACCGCGCTGTCGTCAAGTACCAGCTGCAGGGCGGTTGAATCAATTCACTCTGGATTTGCAGGAAAGGTCAGGAGGCTTTGGCTTGCCGGGCAAGAAAGGCTTCCACGCGCTCGATATAGGCCCCCACCACCGGGGCCTCGTTGGGGAACTTCAGTTGAATGGATTTAAGGCGATGCACCGCCTGCCGCAGCCGGTCCATCTCCAGCAGGAATTCAACCAGTTGGTACTCACTGTCGACATTCACCGGCAACCCTTCCATACCCGCGGTCATTTCCGCGATGGCCCGGTCCTGGTCGCCACTCTGGAACAGCTTTCCGGCGCGCATCCGCAACCGGTGATGCCGAAAACGATCCACGGGGATCAGAAACCTCCCATAATCACCGATGCCCTCGAACCAGGTGATCTTGCTGGCGGCGGCGATTGGCTCAAACTCTTCGCGAGTCCAGAAGGATAAGTGGCGTTCGTAATCGTTTCCGTAGATGGCTTCCTGTTCCCAATGCTCACCCAGCGGGATGCAAATCATCAGGTAACCTGTGCAGTGCTCGGCACACTTGTCCAGCATCTGCCAGGCGCGTTCCTTCTCAAAATGCTCCAGACTGTCGCCCAGCACAATCGCGTCGTACTGGCCCAGGTTATCGATGACCTCAAAAGCATCACCAATATGGATGGAATCATAAAGGGCTTTGTGATGACCCTGAATGTAGTCGGGAAAGGCCTCGATGCCATCGATCCGAACCTTCCAGTCAGCAGGCCGGTACGACTCGTTTAACATGACATCCAGAAACTCCCGGGCCAGAAACCCGATCTTGCCGAATCCCACGCCGATATCCAGGAGGGACCGTGGTTTGGCGTGGTTGAAGAACCCAATTATGGTTTCGAGATCGGAATAAGTGCTGGTCGGCATGCCGGTTTCCTCTAAAAATAGTTGATTTTCATTACTTTATAACCTTATCGGCGGCACAGAAAATTCACTTGAACTAAAAACGATCCTGCACGCAAACTCTGGCAACCGGCCGCAAAATTCGTGACCCTGAACAGAGAAATTGCCACCTCCCTCTTGTTTCCCGGAGAATTGTGACGATACGAAACAAGGTTTCCCATGAAGAGATTAAACATGAAAAAAATTGCCTTTATCCTGTCGCTGTTCCTGGGAACGGTTCTTGCGAATGTGCCCGCAAACGCTGACTTTCTCCACATGCAGGAATACAGGGACGCGCTCAAAGTCGACCCCAACGACTACATCGCTCATTTCGGGCTGGGGCGGGCGTACGCGCAGATCGGCCTGTATGACAAGGCCATCGCTGAATTCAAAAAGGTGTTGGAGGTGGAGCCGCTTTTTTCCAGTGCCTACTACCAGATCGGCGAAGCCCATAGCCAACTGGGCCACACGAAGGAGGCCGCCGAAGCCTTTCGGGAAGCGGTGTTGCTGGACCCGAATTTTGCCAATGCCCAGTTTGGTCTGGGATATGCCAATTTGGAGCTTAAGAAATACGAAGAGGCGCTGGAACACCTGACCAACTCGCTTCGGATCAATCCCCGCATGCCGCGGGCCCATTTTGCATTGGGCCGGACTTACGCGGAAACCGACCGGCACACCGAAGCCATCCCGGAATACAAAATCGCGCTGGAACTCAGCCCCCTGCACCCCGAATGGAGATTTGCTCTGGCAAAGAGCATGGAAGCGCTGTCCCAGTTCGACTCTGCCATCGACCAGTACAAGCAGACCCTCGACCTCAACAGCAATTTTGCCGACGCCTACGCCGCCATCGGCCGCATTCAGGTTGCCACCGGCCAATTGGAAAAGGCTTTGGAACCTTTGGAGAATGCCCTTCGCATCGATCCCAAAAACGCACTGGCCCTAAAATACCTGGGCCGCGCCCTCAGCCGTATGGGAAAACACCGGGAAGCGATGCTGGCGTTCAAGGAGCTGACGTTCGTACAACCGCAGCAGGCTGAAAGTCATTACCAGCTCGGTCGTGAATACCTGCAGTTGGGCCAATTCGTCAACGCCCGCGAGTCTTTTGAAAACGCGCTGCGGTTTGATCCGAACGATCTCGATATCCGTTTCCACCTCGGTCAGACTTTGGAAAACCTGGGGCAAATGGAAAAAGCGATCGACGAGTACATGCAGGTGCTCAGCCTGAACCCGAAACACGTCCGCGCTCACCATCGCATCGCGGACCTCAGCCTGCTTCAGGAAAATTACCAAAGGGCCGCAGAGGAGTTTGAAAACGTCCTGCGGTTCGACCCTGAAAATGGGCCTGTGCAGCTGAAACTGGCCCGTGCCTATGAAGAACTCAACCGCTGGCAGGATGCCGTCTCGGCTTACCAGAAATCCCTCCGCTTTTTTCCAGATTCAGTGGAAATCTGGCAAAGCCTGGGAACCACACAATGGCAATTAGGAAACTACCGGGCGGCCATCGTACCGCTTCGCGAGACCCTGCGCAGGGACCCCGGCCGCTCCCAGGCCTGGATGTTTCTGGGTGACGCACTCATGCAACTGGACCAGCTGCAAAAAGCCGTCATTCCCTTCAAAAAAGCTCTGCAGTTGAACCCGGATCTTCCCCAGGCGGACCTCGGGCTGGGCATCATCTTCACCCGGCTGGGCAGGCATGAGCAGGCCGTGGTTCATTTGAAACGGACGGTGGCGCGAAATCCGGACAATTTTCAAGCCCAGGCCATGCTGGGGGACAGCTACCTGGAACTGGAGCGCTACGCTGAGGCGGTGCCTGCTCTCCGGGCAGCGATGGGCGATGTCACCCGTCGGCAAAAGATTCTCCTGAAACTGGGAAATGCCTACTGGCACCTCCGGCAATACCAGCCGGCCCTCAAGGCTTACCATCAGTCGGTTCAGCTGGATCCGGAAAACTTTAGAATCTACAATCAATTGGGGGTCATATACAGCGAAATCGGACAACCGGATAAAGCCATTCATGCCTACTCCGAGGCCATCCGGCTGAAATCCGATTATTTTGAGCCACGGTTCAACCTGGGGATGCTTTACGATCTTCTCGGAAGGTATCTGGACGCACTCACATCGCTGGACAGTGCCCTTCGCGTTGATGCCAAAAACCCTTCAGCCCATTTCAGCCGTGGCTGGGTATTGCTGCAACTCAAGCGGTACCGGGAAGCCGTTTGGGCTTTCCAGCAGGCAACGCGTTATGATCCCAGCAACGCAGACGCCCACTTCAATCTCGGTGTTGCTTTTGCCGCCGCGCATCGGCCAGGGGAAGCCCGCTCCGCCTTCCGAATGGCTCTCCGTATCGACCCCGACCACACCGGCGCCCTGACCCGGCTCGCAGAACTGGAAACCCGGACCAGCAAAAGAAACCCGCCAAAAATAAAATAATTTTTCATTTAAAAACAAGTATTTAAATAAATATCCCCATTTTAATACCTTAACTCTTTCAATGAAATTATTCCTCTTTATTTCGGGTTGACTGCCGCATGGAGTGTGGTTAGTGCACCGAAAGAAACCCCTGCAATTATTGCAGGGGTGCATGGAATCGAATCGAAGTTGCTGAGGCGCATTGCAGTTTCGATTTTGGGTCCGTACGCGCCCCACTCGTCCCCTTCTTTTTTCAACACTTCCCCGCGACCATATTTAGGTTGACAGCTTATTCGCCGGGTTTATATACTTCGTTTTTTTCCGCAGGTTTGATAAGATTAACCTGCCATAATTCAAATGAGTTACGGTTCAGTTTCTAACTGTCAACCCATCCATTATAGAGACCCCTCATGGACAACCCGGAAATCGAAACCAATCAGGAAGAATCCACCTCCGTGGAGACCGCCGCCCCGGAAGAAACGAAAATCTGCATGGACAAGGTCTATGAGATCATGGACACCTTTCCGAGCCGGTCGCGCCAGTTTTTGATTCCCCTGCTGACCAAGATCCAGAACGAGTTCCGGTTTCTTCCGGATGAGATCGTCGAGGTGGTGATGGAGGAATTGAACATCACGCGTGCGGAGATTTACGGCGTCATCTCCTTCTACCCCCAGTACCGAATCGTCGAGCCGGGCAAGTACATTTTCAAGCTCTGTTACGGTACGGCCTGTTTCGTCAAAGGCGCTCCCGTTATTGCTCAGAAATTGCAGGAAAAATACGGGATCGGCAAGGGCGAAACGGATGCCAGCAAGCTGTTCACGCTGGAATTTGCCTCCTGCCTCGGCAACTGCGGCGCCGCTCCGATGGCCATCATCGGCGAAGACACGCATGGCACCATTGACCCGGAAAAAACCTACGAAATCTGTGATCATTACAAGCTTTAAAAATACCAGGAGCCGAAGGAATAAATGAGTACCGTCGTCAGAAAAACGGTCAACTTCACGATCAATGACAAGCCGCTCACCGCGCCTGAGGGCACGATGATCCTCGATGCCGCAAAGCGGGCGGATATTTTTATCAGCAACCTGTGTTCGAACCCCAAACTGAAGCCGTTCGCCGCGTGCCGTACATGCATGGTGGAAATCAACGAGGACGGCAAGAAGGACCTCGTCTATTCCTGCACGCATCCGGTGTCCGAAGGCATGAAGATCCGTACGGACACGGATGAAACCAGCCGCTACAACGGTGCGTGCCTGGAGATGTTGCTGGTCGAACACCCGCTGGACTGCCCGATCTGCGACAAATCCGGCGTCTGCCCCCTGCAGGACAATACCGACCACCTGAAGCTGTGGAACGGCCGCTTCGAAATCAAGCGCCGCAACGAGCCCAGCATCAAGACCAACCCGATCATCGAGTTTTACCTGAACCGGTGCATCATGTGCGGCATGTGCGTGCGCGTGTGCGACGAGATTCAGGGTGTGCAGGCACTGGATTACCACAAGCGCGGCTACCAGGTGGGCATCGGCACCGCCAACGACGAGCCGCTGGACTGCGAGTTCTGCGGTCAGTGCATCACCGTCTGCCCCACCGGCGCCCTGATGGACATGACTTCGAGCGCACGAGGGCTGGTGTCCATGTTCAAGACCACCCACAGCACCTGCAACTTCTGTTCATGGGGTTGCACGGTCAAGATGGAAACCAAGAAAGGCCAGTTGGTGCGCATCGAAGGCGACGAAACGTTCGACCTCGGCATCAACGAAGGCAACCTGTGCGCCAAGGGCCGATTTGGCCACGGCATGGTCCACAACAAGCAGCGCATCCAGCAGCCGATGATGAATGTCGGTGGTACCTTTCAGGAAGTCAGCTGGTCGGAAGCGCTGGAGACCATCGCCGATCGCCTGAAAGCCACCATCAACCGCAGTGGACCGGCCAGCATCGCCGCCATCGGCGGGGAAAAGCTGACCAACGAGGAAAACTACCTGTTCCAGAAACTGTTCCGCGGTCTGGTCGGGACCAATCAGTTGACCAATCTCAACCAGCTGCGGGCGCCGTACGTCAACCGTTTCACCCAGCAGTGCTTCGAAAACGGCATCGTGTCCAAGCCGATCACGGAGCTGGATGAGGCAGACGTGGTGCTGCTGTTCAACACCGACATTCCCTCGGAATACCCGGTTGCGGGCAACTCCATCCGCAAGGCAGCGATCAACTTCGGCACCGACATCCTCATCGCCAACCCGCGGAACGTGGTCTTCCACCACGAATCCCGAGTAGAAGTGCGCATGACGTACAAACCGGGCTCGGATCTGGTGGTGGCCAACCGCATCAGCAAAATCCTGATCGACAAGAACCTCGTGGACACGGGCAAGGTGAAAACCGTTCTGCCCAATTACGACCAGTTTGTGCAGTCGTTGTCCAAATACACCGCCGAGTACGCTGAGAACGCGACCGGTCTGGATGACGCGACCCTCACCCGCGCCGCGGAACGCTTCAGCCGCAATGCCGACCGGTTCATCCTGGTCGGAAACGACATCCACGAAACCGGCCAGGGCGAGGCCATCCTGAATGCGCTTCTCAACCTGTCGGTCCTGGTGCATGCAGGCGGCGAAGGCAGTGTCAGCATCTATCCCCCTCGCGAGCACTGCAATTCGCAGGGCGTCAACGACATGGGACTCACGCCGGAATACCTGCCGGGCTACCGGCGCGCGGACGACTCCGAAGCGCTGGCGCATCTGGCCAAAACCTGGGGCCTCAATGAACTCAAGCTCACAGGGGAAAACCTGGTCGATGACCTGTGGGAACACTGCACCAAGGGCCACGTCAAGATGCTTTATATTGCCGGCGAGGACCCCTGCCACAGTTACTACAAGGCCGACGCGGTGAAAAACGCACTGCAGACGGTTCCCTTCCTCGTGGTGCACGATTCGTACATGACGGAAACTGCGAAAATGGCGGACCTCATTCTGCCGTCCTGCACCTACGCGGAGAAGGAGGGCACGTTCACCAACATGACCCGCCACGTTCAGAAGGTCGCTCCCGCAGTTCTGCCGGAAGGCGAGTCGCGCCCGGACTTCGACATCTTCCTCGACCTGGCGGATGCGTTTGGCAAGCCGTTCGATTTCAATTCGGTCGAGGACGTGCAGGCGGAAATCGAAATCGCCGCGCCCATTTACAAGGGAATGTTCCCCGGCAAAAAGTCCAAACAATGGACCCCCGCTGAAAGCGGCCACAAGCCGGGCTTTGCGGTCACTGAAGCGGAAGCCGCTCCGTCCACGAACGGCAACGGGTATCCTTTCACACTGATCAGCAACAACCACATGTTCCACATCGGCACCTACACGCAGTACGCCAAGGCGCTGATGGACATCGGGCCGGACTGCATCGCCGAGATCAATCCGAAGGACGCGAAAGAACTGGGCGTGGAAAGCGGCGACCGCATCCGTGTCGAGTCGTCCACACACACGGTGGAGGTTCCCGTGGAGGTCAGCAAGCGGTCGGTTCAGGGTGTCGTGTACATTCCCAAGAACTGGGTGGACGTTCCCATCAACAAGATGCGGAACGGTGAAGAGGGTCTGGTTTCGGTCAAAATCTCGAAGGCCGGCTGAGTCCAAAGCATCACAATCTAGGAGCAGAAAGAAGACATGTCCGATCTCAAGGAGAGTTTGCATACCGAACACCTGGTTCTTAACATGGGCCCGTCCCATCCGGCGACGCACGGAACGGTTAAATTCACCCTCACGCTGGACGGCGAAACCGTGGTGGACTGCGAAGTCGAGGTCGGCTATCTGCACCGCGGCTTCGAGAAGATGTGCGAAAGCGTCACCTACACCAAC
The DNA here is from genome assembly GCF_052156615.1 of Nitrospina sp. P1_D6. Lineage (NCBI taxonomy): Bacteria > Pseudomonadati > Nitrospinota > Nitrospinia > Nitrospinales > Nitrospinaceae > Nitrospina > Nitrospina sp. P1_D6. The sequence continues at coordinate 636,281 of NZ_JBQKUN010000001.1, forward strand.
GTCTTCCCGTACACGGACCGGCTGAACTACTGCTCCGCCATCATGAACAACATCAGCTACGCGCTGGCGGTGGAGAAACTCCTGGGCATCGAATGCACTGACCGGTGCCAGTACATCCGCGTCGTCACCAACGAGTTGATGCGCATCGCCGATCACTACACCAACATCGCGGCGGCGGCGCTGGAGCTCGGCGCCCTGACAGCATTCATCTACTTTGTCGAGGCCCGCGAAATCCTGTGGGACATCCTGGAAAAAATCTGCGGTGCGCGGCTCACCTCCAACTACGTGCGCATCGGCGGACTCATGTGCGACATCCCGGAAGACCTGGATGACGACCTGAAAGCCGCCTACCCGAAGCTGGACGCGCTGTTCGACGATGTCGACAAGCTGCTCACCAAGAACCGCATTTTCCTCGACCGCATGTGCGATACGGGAATCATCTCGGTGGAAGAAGCCATTTCCTATGGCTTCACCGGACCGTGCCTGCGCGCCTGTGGTGTTGATTACGACGTGCGCAAGGCCCAGCCGTACCTGGTTTACGACCGCATCGACTTCGACGTCCCGCTCGGCCGTACCGGTGACAACTTTGACCGCTACCTGGTGCGCATGGAGGAAATCAAGCAGAGCTACAAGATCATCAAGCAGGCGATGAAAGACATGCCGGACGGTCCCATCAACGTGGACAACCCGTACATGCGCCAGCCTTCCAAGCAGGATGTGTACACGCGCATGGAAGAGATGATCGCCCACTTCAAGCTGACCATCGACGGCATCAAACCGCCGGTCGGCGAGGTGTACCTTGGCACGGAAGCGGCAAACGGCGAACTCGGTTTTTACCTGGTGAGCGACGGTTCCGGCCGTCCCTACAAGTGCCGCGTGCGCCCGCCCTGCTTCACCATGACGGCGGCGATGGAAGTGATGGTGCGCGGCGCCATGCTGGCCGACATCATCCCCACCTTCGACATGATCAACATGATCGGCGGTGAGTGCGACCGGTAAGCGGTTCCACTTCCATCAACCGGTTGACCTCCCTCCCGATTGACCCTATTCTCAAAGGATCGGGCGCACCACGCCCTTCATCCCCGGTCCGCAGAGCATCATGTCCAAACTCCTGAAACCCCTGTTTTTTCTTTTCGGCGTCGGCCTGTTTGCGTGGGCCGTGAGCACCGTCGACTTCAAGGACGTCACCCATCACCTGCTGGACATGGGCTGGGGCTTCGGCCTGGTGTTCCTTGCCTATGGGCTGGTCGCCTACTTCGACGCGCGGTCCTGGCAGTTCGCCTTCAAACCCGAAGAAGTGGAACAGCTCACCACCTTCGCACTGTGGAAAGTCCGCACCATCGGCGAATCGTTCAACGCCATCACGCCGTTCGGATCCCTGGGCGGCGAGCCGGTGAAAGCGCATTTCCTGAAAGAGCAGTACGGCCTCGGTTACAAACAGGGGCTGGCCTCGCAGGTGGTGGCGCGCACCACGCTGATGCTGAGCCTCATCCTGTTCATGATTCCGGGAACGGTCTTCCTGTTTTTTGCCGACGGCATCGACGAAACGTTCAAGAACGGCAGCGCCGCAGGACTCATCACCTTCTCCATCCTCATTATCCTGTTCCTGCTGTTCCAAATCACGGGATGCCTGAGCATTCTGGTCGGCTGGTTTGACCGCACCTTTCCCAAAAGCGAGGCGCGCCCGGCTGTGGACCACATGCTCCAACTCTGCAACATGATGTCGGGATACTACCGTGAACACCGCACGCTCTGCTTCAAATCCATCTGGTACGGCTGGCTGGGCTGGGCGGCGGGGGTGATCGAACTCTACTTCACGCTCTATTTTCTCGGCGTCGAGTTGAGCTGGATGGAGTTGTGGACCATCGAAGCGATCCTGCAATTGGTTCGGGTGGGCAGTTTCTTCATTCCGGTCAGCCTGGGGGCGCAGGAAGCGGGGCTGGTGGTGATATTCATGTCGATGGGGATGAGCGGCCCGCTCGGGCTCGCTGTGTCCCTGGTGCGGCGCATTCGCGAGTTGATCTGGATCGGGCTCGGCCTCCTGCTCGGTGGAAGCGCCGCATTCAAACCCATGCGCATCCCGGCGGAGTCCTCAGAGCAACCCTGAAAAAAAACGGCCACCCGGTGGCACTCAGCGAGTGACCGGATGGCCGCTTTGAAAACGGATTCCCTTACATCTTAGAATACATCGCGCGAAACCCCGCGATCACGACCGCGTCCGAAGGGTGTGCGTTTCAGGGATTCGGTGAATACGTCCGACTGCTGAACCAGTCCGTCGTGCTTCGTTTTAATCGTATCAATGCGTTTTTCTTTCAATTCATTGATCGCGTCCTCGATCATCTTCTCGGCTTCGTCTTTCGGTTTGTCTTTTTTCTTCGCATTCGGTGCGGGGTTCTGTCCCGACTGCGGAGCGGTTCCGGTGGACTGCGCCGTCACCGGCTGGGACGAAGACTGTCCTGAGGGAACCGTGGTGGCCGTGTTCTGGGCAGACGGCTGAAGCCCGGGAGTTCCCTCCGGCTGGGCGGGGGCCGACTGTGCGCCCTCCGGCACGGCGGCGGTTTCAATTTCCTTGTCCTCTCCCTCTTCCGCTTCCTTCATCGACTTTTTGAAATTTCGAATGCTGTTGCCAAAGGCACTGCCGATCTCCGGCAACTTGCCGGCGCCGAAAATGATCATGATGATCACCAGGATCACCATCAACTCTGGAAAACCGATCCCCATCATAAAAACCTCTTTAAAAGAAAATTTTAGGACCCTGACGGGCACTGGCACTCAGGGGAAATGCTGTAGGAATTATAGCATAATCGCAGACACCAACTAAACCACCCGAACCTGGAAATCGAGAATCCGGGATATCAACCCAAAAAAAAGCAGAAGCCCTTAATTCACAAGGACTTCTGCCTATTTGAGGAGCTCCCGATCACGCCCCGGTTTGCGTCACCCGCCGATATGGGCGTTCAAAATCGGGGAATTGATGATGGCCTGGTTGCCATTGGCGCGGGACTTGGCCGCTTTGAAATGCATGGTGGCTTTGCCATGCTGACCCATTTTGTCCAAGGCGATGGCTTCGTTGAAATGAATTTCACCGTTGGATGCATCGATGCCGGCGGACTCTTCAAAATGCTTGAAAGCGACATCGTAATGCCCCTGATTCCAATGTTTGATGCCTTCCTGATTGTGCATTTTGGCGCTTTCAGGGGCACTGTCAGGCAATTTCATGGGACCTTCATCCGCCATGGCCGAGAAGGGGATCATCATCACGAAAGCGATAACCAAACTGACCAGCAGTTTTCTCATATTCCTAATCTCCCACAAAAATTTTGGGTTTACGGTTATAAAAAAGCCTATCATTTTCCATGCCCGAATTAAAACATTTTCTAGACCATGGTTTATCCGGGATCACCCAACTACAGGTAACCAAAATTCCTTCTTCCTGATAATGCCAGGATCAGGAGTTGTCGAAGGCGTTTAAAATGCGACTTGCTTCGGCGACATATTCCCGGCGGGTCATGCCGGACAACACGATATCCACTCCCCGGTCCAGAAGCCATTTCACTCCCAGAACCTGCAAAGGGATCGCCTCGGGGGTACCGGGAAAATAACGTTCCCGCAGGGACTCGATTCTGGAGTTGGATTCCTGGTGAAACCGAACCTTCAAATCCTGCGAAATCCAATCGACATATTGCTCGGCAGTACCAAACATTTCATCGAAGCTGACAGGATCCCACAGGCGGGCCTGCACGGTCTGTTCGCCCAGTGACCGGGCGCGGAAATAAACCTGCCGGATGTTCTCGAGCACTTCGTTCAATTGCCGGCTGCTTTCGGGCTTGAAAGTACGGACCGGCTCGAGGAGGTCGCGGAACTTGAACGGCGAAGGAATGCTTGCCTGCTCCAGCACTTCTTTCAAATTACGCCCATCGGCCATGCTGTTCAGGTGAATGCGCGTTTCCAACTCTTTCAACTCGTCCAGCAACCAGTCCCATTTCTGTTCGCGGTTTCCGGATTCGCTTTCCGGGTAATCGATGAGCACCACGCCCTCCCCTTCCACAACCGCACGGTAGGGTCTGCCTGCAATGGTTTTGAGTCCCAGGGACTTTGCGCGTTCCACCAACGACGGACCCTTTCCGCTTCCCGTAACGGCCCGATCATGAATGAAATTGGCGGAAAATTCGATTGCTTGAAATCCAGGCAAGTCCTTATTCTCCGCGTGTACGGTCTCCAGGGTGAAGCCACTCCACCGGGGCTCGCTTTCCAGCCAGTCGGGGAAGGCAATGCCAAAGCCGGAAATTCGCGCGCGTTCGCATTCTTCCTGCAAATAAAGAAATGCACGACGTACCTGTTCCCGGCAGGCTTCACTATCCAGCGTCGTCAGTGCCTCCTCCGGCAGGCGCAGGACCACGAGGTCCAGTTGCGGCAGACCGGTGCGGCGGATGGAGCGGTCAATCTGGTCCTTCAAAAAATCAGGGTGCATGCAGAATGCACGGTCCGCACCCAGTGGAATCACATCCGGTACAGGGCGGCCGCGGGTTTCGAGGTCCTGCAAAAGGCGGTGATGCCGCCCCTTCGCCAAACCCAGGGCGGTGATGACGAACACCCCCTCCGCCCCCTGTCCGCCGGCATTCAGACGGCGGTTGAGCGCATCCCCGAAAACGATCTGGTCTTCCCCTTCCGAAAAATCGGGCGAGGTTTCAACAACATTCAGCGGGCTTCCGAGGAAGGCATCGATGGCCTCCGTGTGTTGACGTTGAACGCGCCCGAAGGACTTCAATCCCAGTCCCAGACGGCTCACCCGTCTTCCATTCCAGTCGATGCACGCCGCATCGGGAAGCAAACGGGTGCGCTCGGCACAGGCGTCCATCTCGGCACCGCCCTTGCGGGAATCGAAACGGCTTTCGACCAGGTCACACGACCACGGGTAGGCGGGATGGGTGGTCAGGCGCTTGTCGTCCACCGCACCGCCGATGGTGAAATGATACAGGCTCTGGTAGGTGTTGCCGCGAAGGCGCAGGATTTCATGCACGGGATCGTCGAAATAGCACCCGATGCCGGTGGCGCGGAGGCCCATGAACTCGGCGGCCAGGTACAGCATTTGTCCCACGATGCCCGCTTCCCAGAACAGGCGGCGATAATACCAGGCGCCCTGTTGTTCCAGGGAATCATGAAATTCAGCGATCATGCCCAGACTGAACGCGCTTTGCCCGGCGATCTCCTGGGTGCAACTCACCTGCGCCGCTTCCCGCTGGATGTTCGTCTCCTTGAGCAGGTAAAGGGGCAATTGTTCCGGACAGCCCTCCGGCCGTTGCCACAGAAAGGCGGAGTCGGTGCTTTCTTTGAGGCGTTGCAGTTGCCCCAAATCCCGAACGAAAAAATAGATTCCCGGAGGCAGGTCTTCCACACGATGGACGTAAAGACAAAAATGAATGGACGGTTTCCACGGCACCGCGTCGGCAGGCACAGACTGGATGGTTTGCGCAAGAGTTTTGTAAAACGCATCGCGCGTCATGCCGGTCTGACCGTCGAAAGCCACGGCACTGCGGCGTTGCCGAATGATCTGTCGCGCGGTGATGCGTTGCTGGCGCACAGGGAGTTCAGAATTCAACCAATCATGACGGACGGGAAACGGTGGAACCCGGTCCCACCTCCCCGGCCCGGGTTTCAATGTCGATTCCGCGACTTCGTCGATGACCGGCCATTCGCGGCGATCCGGACTCAAACGATTGGCGCGTCCTCGCCAATTCGCCCGGCGCACCGACTGCACCGCACCCGGAGGAAGATTCCTGACGGGCGGCATCTCATCCGGTTGCGTGAGCACCGCCGCCACCAGGTCCGGATGTTCGCCCTCGGCCTCCCTGTAATCGGCTTCGCGATCAAGCCCAAACAACCCCGCGATGGCGACATCGTCCATATCCTCGAGGAGGACCAGTTTCCATCCAAGCACTGCGGCGGCAATGCGGTAGGCCCCCAGCGCGTGGCCGATGTCATGCTGGCAATAACGGAACGCGCGTTCACCGTACTTCCATGCTTCCCGCCAGTGAATCGAAGTCAATCCCGCAAGGAAAGTCCCATCCGGAAAATTTATCAGCAATGAACGAAACGTTTCCTCGTCCAGTTCGGCACGTCTCTCCAGCCCGTGTTCTTTCGGCGCGTAGTGGTACACTCCCGGAGCGTCCCCGATGCCCTCCATCGCATCGAGCACCCCATAGCCTTCCGTGGGGTGCAGGTTGCCGCTGGACGGATTGCTGCGCAATGCCCAGCGGTTGTCACCCGCCTGCTTCCACGCCGAGATGGCCAGCGACAATTCGAAAAAACGCGAAAGGGAGTCTGCATTGAGCAACCAAGGTTCAATGGCGTTCTCTTCAAAAATTTTGTAATAAGGGGGGGAGTCGTCGGAAACAATCGGGGGCAAATATACCAACGGCGCATCTTCGTACCTGCGAAACGGGTTGGGTTGCGTCGCCCAATCCAGGTGCCCCGGGCCTTTTGCCAGGTTGTGGTAATGGTGTTTTGTCCGCTGATGATAGGAAACAGCAGATTTAACAGGATTGCGGTTCATGAAAACCAGACAAGTTGATTTTGCGGTAGCAGACGGGAAATCAAGGACCTTATTGCAGAATACCGGGAGAGATCGTAACTTTTCCCGGCAAAACCGCCTTGCCCCTTGATCGGGTTCCAAAAATTAAATAAACTTGTGGATTAGATGTTCGCTATTACCTAGAGGTTTGAAATAATATGGATTTGGAAGATTTGTTTTCAAAGAATTTCATCAACGGCGACACCCTGGACCTGGAAAACCGTCGCCTGGGTGATGAAGGAGCCAAGGCTCTGGCGCAAATGGAACAACTGGGCCAGGTCATCAAACTCGAGTTGGGTGACAACGAAATCGGGGATGAAGGTGTGGCTGCCCTGGCCGGAAGCCCCCACATCAAAAACCTGAAAGTCTTGAACCTGAAATCGAACAAGATCACAGCTGAAGGAGCCAAACACCTTGCCCACTCCGGGAATGTCTCCAATCTCGAGCAATTGGTGATGAAGTTCAACCAGATTGGAGAAGAAGGCGCGCGGTATCTGGCCGCCTCGGAGAATTTCGCAAGTCTCAACACGCTCGACCTGTTCCGCAACAACCTCGGCGCGGAAGGTGCCGCGGCGATAAAGCAAGCCAGCTATTTTAAGAACCTGAACCGCGTCCGCCTGGATTGATTCCGCTTACTGCCAACGGTTTCATCCTCCGCGGTTCAATCCATTTCCTATCGTACTTTTATGAATTTGACTGCAAGATACCCAAGAAGTCCAAGACAACGGCTTGCGGAGCTGGTTCATGTACCACGAATGATCGACAAAGCCCGCGCCTGTCACAAAAACACACTGGGAGAATACATTTATCCCTGTCCTCTCGACAAAATGATTCTGGAGTTCCTGAACGTGGATTCCGATACCTTCATGGAAAAGGCCGCATCGTTTCCCGAAGCCACCATAGAGGAGTGGGTCGAGTATCTCGTACAGGACAAGTCCCGCCGGGATTTCGAAAAAATCAATGAAGCCATCCTGAACGCGTCGCCGGACAACGACGAAGCACGGGAAAAATTCAAAAACCTCCTGAATTCCATCGACCGCACCCGGGACGACATAACGAGCTGGGCGGAGTTGATCGACCTGGAAGAGGGCCGAATGTGACCCTTCCCTGCTTGGAACAGGGAGACTATTCCCTGACCTGAATGACAAACAAAAAATTCCTCAAAAACCAGAACCCCCAGCGCGCTCCACGCAACCTCCGCGCCCCCAGAAAATCGGGAGGTGGATGGAAACGCACGCTCCTGCTCTCGTTCCTTGGTCTCACGTTGTTCGGCCTCCTGATCGGGTTTGCCGCCGCCGGATTCATTTACTTTAAATACTCCCAGGGGCTGCCGGACGTACGCCAGCTCAAGGATTACCAGCCCAGCACCATCTCCCGCGTTTACTCCGATAATGATGAATTGATCGCGGAGTTTTATATTGAAAAACGAATCCTCGCACCGTTGAAGGATATCCCGACCCACCTCAAACAGGCTACGCTGGCGGTCGAGGACTCAAACTTCTACTACCATTTCGGCATCGACCCAAAAGCCATCATCCGCGCTATGATCAAAAACTTTCAGGCCGGGCACGTGGTTGAGGGCGGCAGCACCATCACCCAGCAGTTATCCAAAACGCTGTTTCTATCTTTCGAACGAAGCCTGGAACGCAAAATCCGGGAAGCCATTCTGGCTATCCGTATGGAGCTGGTGTTCACCAAGGATGAAATCCTGGAGATGTACCTCAACCAGATTTATTACGGCCACGGAAGTTATGGCGTGGAAGCGGCCGCACGGACTTATTTCGGCAAACCGGTCAAGGAACTCACCATCGCCGAGTGCGCCCTGATCGCGGGCCTGCCCAAAGCACCCAACCATTACTCACCCTATAAAGACCTGGAAAAATCGGTCAACCGCAGAAACCACGCCATCCGCCGTATGGCACACAACGGTTTCATCACCGAACAGGAAAAGGTACAGGCGCTGGCGGAAGAGGTGAAGCTGGGACAGGTCGCGGACCCGGTCAACAAGGCCCCCTATTTTGTGGAGTACATCCGCCAGTTCATCCAGGAAAAATACGGCACCAACAAACTGTACCGGGACGGCCTGAAAATCTACACCTCCCTCAATTACCGCAGCCAGGTGGCCGCGCAAAAAGCGGTGCGTGACGGGCTGCGCGAAGCGGACAAGCGGTTCGGTTATCGGGGCCCGATCCAGCGTGTAACCGACCTCACTCACCGTGAATCGGTAGACGCCCTTCTCACCAAACTGAATGAAGAAGCTGATCTGGTTGACGAAGAAAAAGGTTTATTCTTTGAAGGCAACATCATTCACGGAGTGGTCACGCGGGTGCGCCAGGATCATGCCAACGTGTATCTGGGCGGGGCACAGGGCACCATCGAACTTGAGGACATGGACTGGGCGCGTGAACCCAACACGCGGCTCGATATCCGCTGGTCCCGGATAAAGAGCGCACGTCAGGCACTTTCCATTGGCGACGTTATCCTGGCAAAACTGGGCCAGAAGCAAAGCGCGAGCGAATGGAACCTCAGTCTGGAGCAGGAACCGGAAGTGCAGGCGGGGCTCATCAGCCTCGACCCCACCAACGGCCACATCAAGGCAATGGTCGGCGGTTACGACTTCAAAAAAAGCCAGTTCAACCGCGCCACGCAGGCGGTGCGCCAGCCGGGGTCGGCATTCAAACCCATCATTTTCGCGGCGGCCATAGAGGATGGCTACACGCCTGCCAGTATCGTCATCGATTCCCCAATTATCTTTAAAGAAAAAGAAGATACTTTTGACAAATGGAAACCGGTCAATTTTTCCGAAAAGTTTTACGGTCCCACTTCGCTTCGCACCGCGCTCACGCATTCGCGCAACGTGGTGACCATCAAACTTTTGCAGCACACCGGGGTGCCGAAAGCCGTTGAAGTGGCGCGGCGCCTGGGCATCGACAGTCCCATGGCCAACAATCTGTCCATCGCCCTGGGCTCTTCGGGCGTCACCCTGTATGAACTGGTCAAGGCTTACGCTGTTTTCGCCAATCAGGGCCGGCGAATCGAGCCGGTTCCAATCCGCTTCATCAACAATCGCCAGGGCGACGCCATTTATTACGCAGAGACGCAGAGCCAGCAGGTGATCTCGTCAGGCCTCGCGGCCATTGTCACTGACCTGATGAAAAGCGTGGTGGACAACGGGACCGGGAAGAAAGTGAGGGTTCTCAACCGCCCCATCGCGGGCAAGACCGGCACCACCAACAACTACATCGATGCCTGGTTCATGGGCTATTCACCGGAGTTGGTAACGGGCGTGTGGGTGGGTAAGGATCGCGATGAACCGATGGGGGTCAACGAAACCGGATCACGCGCGGCTATCCCCATCTGGCTGCAATTCATGCAGGAAGCGCTTGTGGGCAAGCCGGTGAAAAGTTTTCCGGTGAGTGACGAGGTGGTTTACATGAAGGTCAACCCGGAAACGGGAAACGCTGCCAATTTCGACGATCCAGAAGCCAAGCTTGAAATGTTTTTGCGGGACAATTTGCCGATGAAAGCGGGAGAGATGGAAGCCATCCTGGGCAACGACAACTTCTAATCCAAGGTCGGGGTGGGCCCGTTCACAGGGACGATCCTGCCTTCCCGCACGCTCAGTTTCACAAGACTTCGGTCCGTGTCGCCGGAGGGAAGCATGGTGGTGACCCCGGACACACCAGGGTAGTTTTCAAGTTCGGACAGGCGCTTCTGAATTTCAAGCCGGTTGAACCCGCCTTGCATAACAGCCTGAAATAAAATATTTGCCGCGTCGTACGCCTGGGCGGAGAGCACAGTCGGCTTGGAGCCAAACCGCTTTTCAAAATCGTCAACAAACTTTTTGGTCTCCGGGTCCTTCCCCTCCGGGAAAAAACCATCCACAAACAATACCGAATTCAGGTAATGCCTCGCCATCTCTATCAGTTCCGGCGAGTTCCAACCGTTGGCCCCAAGAAACAAAACATTTTCGATGTTGTAAAACGCAAACTGGGGAATCATCAATCCCACTTTATCGTAAAATCCGGGAATGAAAATGGCGTCGTAATTGACTTCCAGCGCAACCTTCAATCCCTCGGAATCGCTTCCGGAAAAAAGACCCCCATCAATGATGGGCCGGGAAACGTTTCCCTTGTCATTGAGGTGTGGAGGTTTGGCTCCACGGCGCAAAAACCGGTTGACCATCCACTTCAACCGATCATCGGGGACCCCGCCCAGGTTAAGGATCTGTTCACGGAAGTCATTCTGTTTGCGGTCATACGAAATGGAGGTGACAATTTCACCGCCGAGGGCACGCACTTCGCGCTCAAAATCTTCCCGCAGGATCTCGCCATAATATTCCGTGGGATACAGAACCGCGAGGCGGTACAGATTCAGGTGATTCACCGCATACCGGGCAAGAAACCGCGCCTGCAGCTCTTTAGTGAGCGCATTGCGGAACACGAACGGGCTCAAATCCGCAAGGCCGCTTGTCGAGGCCGTCGGGGAAAAAACCGGCATCCTGTATTTTTCAAGAATCGGGATGATGCTCTGAATTTCCCAGCTCAGAATCGGCCCGACAATGCCGACAACATTGGGATCGCGAGCCAGTTCTTCCACCACCGCCGTTGCATCACGACCCAGCCCGGAATCCCTCACTTCCAATTTTATCTGCTGTTTGTTCGCGGCACTGAACTGGCTGTAGGCCAATTGAATGCCCTGCAAAACCTGCTGCCCGACAAGGGCGCGTTGACCGGACAACGGCAATACCACGCCGATGCGAATTCCATTTTCCTCCTGATCACGAAGCCCCTGCAAGGCCAATCTCGCCTCTTCATTGAACTCATGATCAGGAAACCGCACGATGAAATTTTCCAACGCAATCTGGTAATTGCCGATATCCCGCTCGTTCCGGTAGATTTGAATGAGCCGCTTTAGAATCAGGTCACCCGGGTATTCCGCGCCCAGCACCCGGTTCAGGTTCAGCAATTGCTGCTTGGTCAGCTTGTCCTCGACTATGGTTTCTACGGATTGCCGTGCGTGTTCCAACAATTGCTCATCGCTACCCTTTTCAATTATTTTTTTGAACTTTTTCAGGGCGTCGTCATAATTCATCCGCAGGTCGTCGAGCCTGGCAAGGTAGGAATAGGCTTCCCATTTGTGGGTGACGTCTGGATTGACCTTGATAGTGGCACGAAACCTTTTTTCCGCTTCCTCATAGCGCTCCATGTGGAACAGGCATTCAGCCATCTTCAATTGTGCATGATAGTTCCAGGTGGATTGCGGAAAGTGTTCGGTGAACAGCTCAAAATACTTGAGGCCGGAGGAATAATATCTGTTCTTGATTTCTATTTGCCCAAGTCGAAAAAACGCTTTCGAGCGACGAGGCTCGTTGGGGTACAAATCCAGGAAATCTTCAAACACCGCCTTGGCGCCGAGAAAATCGCCTTTATGAAACAGCGTCTCGCCCTGGTAAAAAAGCGACCTCCGCGGATCAAGGCCGGACTTCTCCTGCGTCAGCCCGGGACCGGGCAACAGGAAAAGGCATAAAAAAAGGATCACCGAATGAAACCGTCCGGTGACCGCACGTTTTGCTTTTCGCGGAACCTGTCCGTCGCGCGCTTCAACCTTCATCTTTATCCATTTTACCCTTCAGGTTGTGTTTCTTGACGCGGTAACGCATCGAACGGAAACTCAGATTCAAAAGTTGCGCCGCCTTGTTGATCATGCCGTCGGATTTATCAAGGGCACCCAGCAACATTTTCTTTTCGATCTTGTCCAGAGTGCTTTCAAGATCGATCGGCTCGTCCGTCAGCGATGGCACCATGTTGTCGGCCACGGAAGTTTTCGCACCCACCAGTTCCTCCGGAAGGCTGCTGACCTGAATGGTGTCCTGGGATTCCAGCACCACCGCCCGCTCCATGACGTTTTCCAGTTCGCGGACATTGCCCGGCCAGTCGTAATTTTCAAGCACCTTGACCGCTTCCGGTGAAATCGATTTCAGTTTATTCTCCCCCTGGTATTCCTCGCAATACTTGGTGATGAAGTGATGGACCAATAGGGAGATGTCCTCCTTGCGCTGCCGCAGAGGGGGGATCTGGATATGAATCACTTTCAGGCGATAATACAGGTCCTCCCGAAACTCCTTGTCTTTCACCGCCTGCGAGAGGTCCCGGTTGGAAGCGGCAATGATGCGCAGGTCCACCTTGATGGGCTTGGTGCCGCCGACCCTGGTGAACTCTTTTTCCTGAAGCACACGCAGGAGCTTGACCTGGATCGACAAAGGCGCTTCGGAAATTTCATCGAGAAAAAAGGTTCCCTTGTTAGCCGCCTCCATCAGGCCAATCTTGGTGGAGTCGGCGCTGGTGAAAGCTCCTTTTTCGTGTCCGAACAGTTCGCTCTCCAGCAGGTTCTCCGGCATCGCACCGCAGTTGATGGAAATAAAAGGATAGTTTTTACGATTGCTGTTGTAATGAAGGGCCTTGGCGACCAGTTCCTTGCCGGTTCCGCTTTCGCCGCCGATCAACACCGTGGCGTTGCTGTTGGCCACTTTGTTGATGTAATCGAACACCTGCCGCATGCCCTCACTTTTGCCGATGATGTTGGCAAACTGGTACTTGTCCTTGAGTGCGCTTTTCAGGTAGGTGTTCTCGTCAGCCAGCCTTTTTTTCTCCGCCGCATTTTTGATGATGAGTTGCAGCTCTTCGATTTTGAAAGGCTTCGAAAGGTAATCGTAGGCCCCCTTTTTCATGGTCTCGACTGCCGTCTCTGCGGAAGCGTAGGCAGTCATCATGATCACCGGGGTGCCGGGCAGGACGCGGTTGACGGCATCGAGCACATCGATGCCGTTGGCGCGCGGCATGTTGATGTCGGTCAGCACCACGTCGTACTGGTGCTCCTGGATCATGTCCACCGCCACTTCGCCATTGCGTGCAGTTTCCACCTCGTGACCGTCCTTTTCCAGAACGATGGTCAGCAGGTCGCGCATGCTTTTTTCGTTTTCGACAACCAGTATTTTGCTCATATCCCTGAATTCAGTGTAAGGGATTGATTTACATATTGCCAAAAGTTTGTGAGTACAGTTTGAGGCGCAGCGCGTTGAGGCGGATGAATCCCTCGGCATCGGCCTGTCGGTAGATGTCGTCCTTTTCGAAGGAGGCCATGTCCTTGGAGTACAGGGATTTCTCGGCTTTCACCCCGGCCAGGATGCAGTTCCCTTTGTACAATTTCATGCGGACGGTGCCGTTGACGTGAACCTGTGTCTCGTCGATGGTCTTCTGCAACAGTTCCCGTTCCGGGGAGTACCAGAGTCCGTTGTAAATGAGCCGCGCGTAGGTGGGGATCAGCGAATCCCGCAAAAACATGATCTCGCGGTCCATCACCAGGGTCTCCAGCGCCCGGTGAGCCGCATGCAGGATGGTGCCGCCGGGAGTCTCATACACGCCGCGCGATTTCATGCCTACGAAGCGGTTTTCCACGATATCGATGCGGCCGATGCCGTTATCCCCCCCATACTCATTGAGCGCGGCGATCAGGTTGGCCGGGCTCATGGCCTCGCCGTTGATGGCGATGGGATTGCCCTGCTGGTAGGTGATTTCGATGTACGTCGGTTTGTCCGGAGCGTCTTCCGGTGACTTCGTCATCAGGAACATATCGGCGTCCGGCTCGTACCACGGATCCTCCAGCACCCCGCCTTCGTAGCTGATGTGAAACAGGTTGCGGTCCATGCTGTACGGTTTTTTCTTGGTGACGGGCACCGGGATGTTGTGCTTTGTGGCGTAGTCGATGAGGCTGCTCCGCGAGTCCAGGTCCCATTCCCGCCAAGGTGCGATGATGACCACATCCGGCTTCAGGATCATGTAGGTGAGCTCGAACCGAACCTGGTCGTTGCCCTTGCCGGTCGCGCCGTGGGACACACCCTCCGCACCTTCCTGGTTGGCGATGCGGATCTGTTCCTTGGCGATCAGGGGACGCGCGATCGACGTTCCCAGCAGGTAATGGTTTTCATAAAAAGCGTTGGCGCGGAGCATGGGAAACAGGAAATCCTGCGCAAACTCTTCTTTCAGATCCTCAACAAACACCTTGCTCGCCCCGGTGGCGAGAGCTTTTTCCCGCACCGGTTCCAGCTCCGCTCCCTGGCCGATGTCGGCGCAGTAGGCGATGATCTCGCAGTGGTATTTTTCTTTGAGCCATTGAATGATGACGGAGGTATCCAGTCCTCCGGAATAAGCCAGCACGATTTTGTTCAGTTTGTCGGTCATGATTCTCGCATTCTATACAATTGAATATCGCCTTTTTAAAACAGCCCCCGTTCAGCCGCGTAGAAACCGGCCGGCCTGGATGATGTAGTGGGCCGCACCCCGCAAGGCACACCGGTCGTTGGTGATCACCTTCACCGGGACAGCACCCATCCAGGATTCGAATTTTTCTTTATCGCAAAACGCTGCCAGAAACGGCCCGGACTTCAAGCGGGGCAGGATTCGAGGGGCAATGCCACCGCCGAGAAATATGCCGCCGCGGGCCACCACCTGCAGGGCCAGATTCCCGGCCACCGCACCGAAACTGCTCACAAACTGGTCCAGCGCCTGCTCACAGGGAAGGAACCCCTGTTCCATTCCCACGCGGGAAATGACTTCCGGCGGGTCGCCGTGTTGCAGTTCCGCCTCCAGCCAGCCGGGTGGCGGTTCCGGGTGGCGGGTCAGGAAAAACGCGTACAGGGACTCCAGCCCCGACCCGGACAACACATGCTCGACGCAGACCCGATGATACTGTTTATTGAGGAATTGGACAAGCTCTGCTTCGAGGGGGGTCTGGGCGGGAAAATCCACATGCCCCCCCTCGGATTCAATGATCGCGAAACGGTCACCGCCCTCCACCGGGGCCAGCACGGCCTGCCCCAGCCCCGTCCCCGCTCCCAGGATGCCCACATTTCCCGTGGAATCGGCCTCACCCACCTGCAATACCGTCATATCCTGCTCACCGAGGTAAGGTATGGATGCAGCCTGGGCGGCAAAATCGTTGATGAGCGCCACCTTCTCCAGTTTCAGGGACTTTTTGAGGTCGCGGACGTCCACCACCCACGGCAGGTTGGTGACCTGACAGCGCCCGTCCCGTACCGGACCGGCGATGCCGAAACTGGCGTGAGTCAGGGACCCGGGTTTGGATTCAGAAAGGAACCGCTCCAACCCGGCGGTGAAATCGGCAAATTCCCGACTCTTGTAACGGGATTCGTGAACGATCTCCAGCACCCCCGCTTCGCCCCGGAACAAGGCCAGGCGGAAGTGGGTGCCGCCGATATCACCGGCCAGGATCATCGCGCTATTTCAGAAACGACCGGATGCGGTCGTCCAGCGCGTCCTGGTCTTTGGTGAACGATTGCAGGGCGGACTGGGTCATCAAATCATCCAGCGCAACCGTTTCCGGCCAGTCGGCAAGCTGGGGGATTTTCCCATGATCGTAAATCTTTTTGAGGTCGCCATCGGAGAAACGGTGAAACAGGTCAACCTTTGACTTCTCGCTGAATTTCACCAGATCCTCGCCGCCCATGCCGTCGGGATTACCGTCTTTCAAAAGCGTGTCCACGAACTGTTTGAACGTGTCCTCCACCTGCCACAACCGGGCCACCTGAGAACCCCAACCGCCGGACATGTCCACGCCAGGCTTCAGGTCGGTATTGAGAATGTTTTTGACCTCCTCCGGTTTGCGTCCCGACTTTTGGAACTCCTGCATGGCCTTGGGCGGAATGGTCTGCACATCGACCCCGGCGAGCGCCGCTACCTGGTCGCCATTGCGAATGCTCGCCGCGATGAGCTTCGACGTCACCTGCTTGTCCTGCTTGCCCGCCTCCCTTACCGCGTGCTGGGTGGCGAAGGTGACCTTCTCACCGATGTTCGATCCATCGCCCAGCTTGTTGTCGCCGACCACGGCATTCAGGCGACCGAGGAACACGTTCAGGTAATTGGGATTCGACAACCGGGCGGCCAGGTAGTTCTGGCGCGCCGAGAAACCGAGCGTAAAATTGATGGGGATGCCTTCTTTACGCAGGGTGCGAACGGCAAGGTAACCCTCCGGCGTCAGCGGGATTTTCACGATGAAGTATTCCGGGCATACCTTGTAGTAACGGCGCGCGTAGTCGAGCGTCGCTTCCAGGTCGCGGGACACCTTGGGGTGCAGTTCGACGCTCACCTTCACCTTGAAGGCTTCCACCAGACGCAGGGCAATACGGCAATTGATGACGAACCCGACTTCCCGGACCTGTTCGTCCTCCGACCAGCCGGAGGCGGCGGCGTTGAGCTTCTCCACGGTTTCCTTGATGAGGTCGTCCATGATGCCCGTCTGCACCACCTGGTTGGCGAGGGTGTTGTTGGTGGTGAGTGCGGACAGTTCCCGATGCCAGATTGATTTGGCCAGTTCCAGGTCGCCCGTGTCGATCCACAACTCGCTTCCCAGCTCCTTCAGTCGTGCAAGCAGGGGATCGCTTTCATACTGGCCGGATACATCGCCTCCGTCGATCTTTCGCGCGGCGATGCTGTGCACGAGGTCGTCCAGTTCTTTGCTGATGGTACCCATGTGATTACCTCTTTTCGTATCCTGGTTTGTTCAATAGTTGAAACATGTTCTTCTTGTAAAATTCGACTCCCGGCTGGTCGAAGGGGTTCACGTGCAGCAGGTATCCTGACAGGGCGATGGCCCTTTCGAAAAAATAAAACAATTCGCCCAGTGTTTCCGGCTCGCGGTTATTCAATGTGAGGGTCATGTTCGGAACCCCGCCAGCAAGATGCGCCTGGGCGGTGCCTTCGTACGCCTTTTCGTTAACGTAATCGAGCTTCTTCCCTGCCAGGTAATTCAAGCCGTCCCGGTCGTCCTCCATCTTTGGAATCTTCAGGTCCCGGTTGGAGAGACCCACGCGCAGGAACGTTTCAAAAATGGTGCGCTGGCCTTCCTGCATCCACTGCCCCATCGAGTGCAAATCGGTGGTGTACTCCACCGATGCGGGATACAGCCCGCGGTGATTCTTGCCCTCGCTTTCGCCGGTCAACTGCTTCCACCATTCCGCCACGTACTGGAGCGCGGGATGAAACGACGCCATCACCTCGGTGGTCTTGCCCCGCAGGTAAAGCAGGTGCCGCACCGCCGCATAGCGGCAGGCGGCGTTGTGCTTCATATCCGAACTGGCAAGGGTCGCGGCTTCTTCGTCCCGGGCACCCTGCAGGAGCTTGCGGATATCGATCCCCGCCACCGCGATGGGGAGCAGACCCACGGGCGTCAGTACGGAATAGCGTCCGCCGACATCGTCGGGAATGACAAAAGTCTTATACCCTTCGGCATCGGCCAGTTGCTTGAGGGCCCCTTTTTTCTGGTCGGTGGTGGCGACAATGCGCTTCCTCGCCTCCTCCACCCCCACTTCCTTTTCCAGCAATTCTTTCAGAATGCGGAAGGCAATGGCTGGTTCCGTCGTCGTGCCGGATTTGGAAATGACATTCAGGCACACCCTCCGGCCGCGAAGGGTCTCCACCAGATCAGAGAGGTAATCCCCGCTGATGTTGTGCCCAGCGTAAAAGATCTCCGGCGCTTTTTGAGCTCCCCCCAGCAGGGGCTGGCAGAAGGTGACCGCCGCCCGGGCGCCCAGGTAGGAACCGCCGATACCGATGACCACAAACGCGTCGCACTGTGCACGGATGGCGGAGGCGGTTTCCTCGATGGCAGCGATTTCCGCTTCTTCAATATGAGATGGTAAATGCAACCAGCCCAGGTAATCGTTGCCCGGCCCCTTTCCCGATTCGAGAAGCTGGTGGACCCGATCGACCTCTCCCTGCAAGCTGCCCAGTTCTTCGTCGGAAACGAAGGGTTTGAGGTTGTCGATGTTGAGGGTGAGGTTGTTCATGTGGTTTGGACAGGTTTGAGATGATTCCGATTCAACCGCGTGGGGCTTTGTTTTCGGTCCCCAGCGAGACCAGGAAGTAATTACTGATTATATTTTGTTCGACGAGGTTTTGCGCGTATTTTTGCGCCTCGTCCACCGAACCGAACTTGCCGATGCGCACCTTGTACCAGTAACCGTTTGATTTCCGTTTCGTTTTCACCACATAAACGCCCTGCACCTGCTTGCGTTTGAGAGCCCCTACGATCTCGTTGGCGTTGGCCTTCCGGTTGACAGCGGCGACCTGGATGGAATGTATTTTTGCAACGCCCTTTTGGGCCTGATTGGTCGGCGGCACGGCGATCGGTTTTGCCGTTTCTTCATTCCTCGGTGTTTCTCCGGAAAGCCCCCCGCCCTGCCCCATCCACACGACCAGGGCCACACCCCCGATCAAAACAAACAGGGCGTTGAGTTTGTATTTCAGCGGCAGGCCGCCGAGCCAGTTGAGGCCGTCGAACAATCTAAATACCGACGCCCGCAGGGCCTCACGTCCGGCGGCGGTCACACCACCCAGTTTCTGCCACAGGACCGAACCGAAGGAACGCTCCACTCCGGTTTCCCGGTTCATTCGCTGGACCTGGCGGACATCCTCTCCGCGCAACAGTTTCACCTTTTTCCATTTCTCGGCAACTGTACGCTCGTTGGCGGCGGTCATCAACTGCGTCTGCCGGTCGGGGGCCAGCCGCTGGAACACCGCTTCGCACCGCTGGTGCAGGACCGGGTCCACCACGCGGAACCGTTCCTCGCAGAAGCTGGAGGCGATGAGATCCTCCAGCACCGTTCTCTGGTCCGGTTGCGCATGATCGAGCGCGTTTAGGTAAAACTGCACCGAATACGGGTCCTTCCGCTCCTTTTGGGAAAGAATGGGCAGGAGGAAAGCAATGATCTCATCCGACTGCGGCGCATTTTTCTCCAGCGCCTGCAGGAACACCGGTTCGGACTTGTTGGAGAACGTCTGCTGGTGCAGAAAAATGGAAACGAGGAAGTTCAGAATCTCCCGGTCCGCGTACCTTTCCTTGGTCAGGATGAGAAGCAGGAGATCGATTTCCGCATGCTCGAGGTTTCCTTTTTGAGTCAGCACGGAGACGATCATGTCCCGGTACGCCGTCTCCGACGGGTCCTGCAGAAACGCCTTGAGGTAAATATTGAGGGCCTGCCGGTCTTCCGCTCCAATGCTGAGCAGGTACTGCGCGTACTGACGGACAACCTTTTCTTTCAACCTGCGGCCGTGGCCCGGCAGGAAGTAAGACGATTCGGTGAAACGCATGAGCGCTTCGAACTTCGGCACCACTTCCTTCATCGGCATCTGGAGGTCGATCCATTTGAGGCCGTCGAGCGCCTTCATGAAGCGGTGTTCGCCGAACATGCCGAACACCAGAAAACCGAAGAAAAGGGAAATCACCACCACGCCCCACTTGATGGGGCGGTCGTCGAAAGTGAGGCCGGACAGGGCGATTTCGTGGATGAAAAACAGCGCGGCGAAGCCCGCCGTCATCATCAGGAAAAACGAGACGCCGAGGCGCACAAAATAGTATTTAAAGCTTTGGTAGAGCATCGTCCTCCCTGGGAGCGGGAACGGTGGTCACCTCCCTGTCCGGTGGCACCGGCGGGATCACCTCGGCCTCCGGCGTCAGCGGCTTTTCCAGGTTGATCTCTTCCTTAACCGCGATTTCCATTTTCTCCATCGTCATGAGGTCCGGCAGGTATCCGGTCTTCGTATCGACTTTCTGGAACTGGATGCCTTCCGGCTTGGGAAAGTTCACCCGCCCCTTGCCTTCCAGCGCCTTGTCCATGAAGTACGCCCAGATGGGGGCGGCACCGCGCGACCCGGTCAGCCCGTTGCCGTTTTTATCGATCACCGGCTGGTTGTTGTCGTAACCCACCCACACACTCGCCGCGTATTCCTTGGTGAAACCGATGAACCACGCGTCCTTGTAATCGTTGGTGGTGCCGGTCTTGCCGCCGGAGGGGTGGTGGAATCCCAACTGCCGCACCACACGCCCGGTGCCTTCGTCCATGACGCCCTGCATCATGTTGAGAAGCGGATAGACGGTTTTCGACGAGAACCGCTGCACGCCGTGAAAAAAATGCTGGTACAGCACGTTGCCGCGGAAGTCCTCAATACGTTGAACGAAGTACGGTTCATTGAGTATCCCCTGGTTGGCGATGACGCTGTAAGCCGCGGCCATCTCCAGAGGCGACACGCCGGAGGTGCCGAGCGCCAGGGACAGGTTGTCACCCAGTGGACTGGTGATGCCGAACTGCCTGGCCGTTTGGATGACCCGGCGCGGGGTGAGGTTGTACACCAGTTTCGCGGAGACGGTGTTGAGCGAATTCATCAACGCTTTTTTGAGGATGACCGGGCCCATGTACTTGTTGCCGAAGTTACTGGGTTCCCACGGTTCGCTTCCGGGAATGGGGAACCGGGTGGGTTCGTCCTCCACCACCGTCGCCGGGTGGTAACCCAGCTTCTCAAACGCCGCCATGTACACGATGGGTTTGAAGGCGGAGCCGGGCATGCGGTTGTTGGACACGGCACGGTTGAACTGGCTCTCCGAATAATTGCGCCCCCCCAACAGGGCGCGGATGGCACCGGTGCGGTTGTCGAGCATCACCAAAGCGGCCTGCAGCGGGTCCTTCAGGCCGGTTTTCAGTTCCCGCTTCTCCAGGTATTTGAGGTGCGTTTCCACGGAGCGGTGCGCCAGTTGCTGAAAGCGGGTATCAAGCGTGGTGTAGATTTTGAGCCCGCCATAATGCACAAATTCCTTGCCGTAATCTTCCGCCAGTTTATCGATGACAAACCGCACAAAGTACTGGTTGGGGTTCGATTCGATGCGCGGATTGACGAGGCCGAGGTCCATTTGCAGGGCCTGTTCGCGGTCGGTGCGGCTGATGTATCCTTCCCGTTCCATGCGGGCCAGCACCGCCTGCGTGCGGCGCATGGCACGTTCGGGATTGATGAACGGGTTGGCGTTGTTGGGCGAATTGGGCAGACCCGCGAGCATGGCCGCCTGCAGGAGGTTGAGGTCCTGCGCGCGTTTGGCGAAGTACTCCTGCGCCGCCTCCTCCACGCCGTAGGCCCCACTGCCGAAGTACACCTGGTTGCAGTAGGCTTCCAGGATTTCATCTTTAGTGAAAGTGGTCTCCATCTGCAGCGCGACCAGCAGTTCCTTGACCTTGCGCACCCAGTCGCGCTCGAACGAAAAGAACAGGTTCTTCGCCAGCTGCTGGGTGAGCGTGCTGCCACCCTGCACGATGGCGCGGCGTTGCAGGTTCACGTAAAGAGCGCGGGCGAGGCCGATGTGATCGAGTCCGCTGTGCTGGTAAAACCGCGAGTCCTCGACGGCGATGATGGCTTTCAGAAAAAGGGGTGAGATGTTTTCCAGGTTCACCGGGTGGCGCTGGCCGAGGACTTTGATGATCTCCCCGTCGGCCGAATAGATTTCGGTAGGCAGGCTGAGGTTGATTTTCTCCAGGCTGTCCGGCAACTGTGGCAGGTCGTCGCGCAGGTTCCAGTAAACCCCGGCGGCCACGCACACGAACAGCACGAGCAGGGTGTACAGCACGAATACGGTTTTTTCCAGAGCGCGTCGGAACAAGACGGTGCCTCGAATGATTTAAAAACCCTGCATGAACGTTTCAGGATCCACGGCGCCCTCGGCGCCCGGCCTTTCAAACTGGGACAGCAGGTTGTTGGCGATTTCGCCGGGAATGGGAGTCAGCAACACATCGGTGAAAAATTCGGTTTCGTACTCGATTCCGAACATGGGCGATCCGCTGCCGCCCATCGAGTCCGGATTTTCCTGCAGGCCCACACGCAGGATGTGGTAGTTGTGCCGCAGGAACCACTGCGGATCCGGAAACAGCGCCTTTTGCGTGGCCGGGTCCAGTGTCTTGAAGATTTTAAGGAACTCCGCCAGCGTAAAGATGGTCTCACTACGGAAGCCAAGGTCCTCCAGTTGACCGCGCTGGACGGTGCGTGTGCTCTGGATTTCCACCAACTGGTCGGAGGAAAGAAAAACCTCGCGGATGGGGTAGTTCTGGTTGTCGATGAAGCTCACGGTGATCCACGGACCGAACTGGGTGAGCAGAACCCTCTGCCAGTTTTTATCCGCGTCGATCTCGATGAGGTCGTACGACGGGATCAGGTTCTTTGCCCACTGCCCCGGAAAGTCATAATACAACTGCACGAACTTGCGGCGCGACACCACCTGCGGGCTGGAGGGTGACAGCTTTTCGAACAACTCCTTGAGCGACTGGATCGATTCCGCAGACCGTTCCTGAAGATTCAAACTGGACAGGAGAGATTCGATTTTTTTCTGCGCGGCGAGGTTTTCCCGGTCACGCTCCCATATCCTGCCGAGCTGGGGACGCGTGTGGTTTTCCCATTTCAAATAATAGCCAACGGCTTTCTCAAAAAGGTGGGTGGTGATTTCCAGGAAACACAGCACCACCAGAATAGAGAAAAACAGGCCGACGTTGAGGTTTTCCCTGATTCCCGTATTTTTCAAACGGTCATCTCACGGTGATTTTGGGAGCGGATTTGGTGATCTTTTTCAGACGGTCTATCTTTTCCCGCAGGAGTTTCTTGTCCTCGCGGGTGCGCCCCGGACGACCTCGCTTTCGTGGGCGGTTGAGACGCGGTTTTTTCACCATCGACTGCGGCTCGTCCGCCAGGAGCTGGGCTTCCGGAAGAGCCTTGACCACATCCGTTCGCACCGCCTTGGTGGATGCGGCAGACGGTTTAAACTGACTCTCGATGTTTTTCAGGCACCGGTTCTGCTCATCCGTGGACATCTTGCGGAACAGGGAAAGCACTTTCTTCTCCGACTCATCAATGGTGAGCAGGGTTTCGCGCGCGGGCTTTTTGAACACGATGTGACCGGTGCGGAAGTTTGCCGATTTGACCACCGGCGGATTCATGTTGAACGTTTCCAGGTCGACCGGGGTGATGTTGAACCGGTCCACTTTCTGCGTCAGCAACTGCTCAAGGGAAACGTTTCCGAGCCTCGCCATTTTCACAAGGATGGAAACCGGGGCATCGCGCTCTCCCGCTTCATAACGGACATAGGTGCGAAAACCCACCTTCAGAATGTCCGCCATCGCGGATTGCGTGCACTTCAGTTCCTTGCGGATGGTCCGCATGTTTTGCGCCAGAATGGACATAATAAAAACTCCTTTCTCCAGCCCCACTCTCCCATTATATATTTTGCGCTAAGTTTTATCAAAACAGATAATTAAGGGAATGGAGCCCATACCCTCCCGATGACCGGAACCGTGACAGGGCTGCAGGGGAAAAAGGGGAAATTCAACCGTTCAGGAGACGGGCGGCAGGCAGGGCGGAGTACGTCAGGATCATCTGGGCGCCCGCACGCTTGATGCTGAGCAGAACCTCGATCATCACCCGGTCGCCATCGACCCACCCTTTTTCGGCGGCGGCCATCAGCATGGAATACTCACCGCTCACATTGTACGCAGCAAGGGGTACGGGAAAGGTGTCGCGTACGCGGCGGATGATGTCCAGATAGGGCAATGCGGGTTTGACCATCAGGATGTCCGCACCTTCCTCGATATCCTGCTCCACTTCGCGCAGGGCTTCGTCGCTGTTGCCGGGGTCCATCTGGTACGACCGCCGGTCGCCGAACTGGGGCGCGGAATCCGCCGCCTCGCGGAACGGTCCGTAAAACGCCGACGCGTATTTGGCGGCATACGACATGATGAGCGTGCTCTGGTGGCTGTTTTCGTCCAACGCCTTCCTGATGGCCTGCACTCGCCCGTCCATCATGTCGGACGGGGCCACAATGTCCGCGCCGCAGTCGGCGTGCGTGAGAGACATGCGGGCCAGCAACTCCAGGGTGGGATCGTTGATCACCTCGTCCCCTTCCACCAGTCCGCAATGGCCGTGATCGGTGTACTCGTCGATGCACACGTCGGTGACGACCACCATCTCCGGCACTTTGGATTTGATTTCGCGGATGGCGCGCTGGACCACGCCGTCAGGATTGTATGCCTCCGTGCCCTTGGCGTCCTTGTGGTCCGGTATGCCAAACAGGATGACCGCCGGAATGCCCAGGGAATGCGCTTCCTTCACTTCCTGCCCCAGCAGGTCGATCGACAGGCGGTCGATGCCCGGCATGGACCCGATGGGCGTGCGCACGCCTTTGCCCTCGCACACAAACAACGGCAGGATGAGGTCGTCCGGCGTCAGCACGGTTTCGCGTACCATACGCTGGATGGCAGCGGATTTGCGAAGCCGGCGGGGTCTGTGAATGGGAAATGGCATGCCAGATGAAACCTGAAATAAAAACAGTTACAGAACGGTCCTTAAAAGCAGACGATCTTATCATTATCCCCCAATTAGTCAATAATCTCCCATGTAAGATGAAGCTCCTTCGAGAGTACCCGCCGGATGCAGCCCGTGCATGCAGGGGGTCTCATGTTCCTGTCAAAATTTACCGGGGGAGGCCGACAATTTTGCCGTTGTCCGAGGGATTGTTTGACACCCAACGCTTTGCCCAAACTCAGGCCCAAATCAGAACACCCCCATAACCTCTTTCAAAAAAAGGTCCTGAAAGACTTTGCCCGATCACAGGCCCGAGTGGCACAGCTCTTGCTTTTGGAAAGGCAGCCAATCACATTGCAATACCCGACTGCCAATCGGGCAAAGGAAGGAGGGGTCGTTTTATGGACACCGAGGATTCTTATCTGGACGAGGTATACGAGCGTTTCAATCAGGCCATCATGAACGCCATCGTCAATTCCGAGGAAATCCGCGGCATTCTGAAAGAAATCGGCGGCAAGGGATACATCAACGAGTCGTCGGTCTTCAATCTGTTTTTGAGCCTGGAGGAACTGGACGAATACATCCACTCCAGTCCTCCGGGATCGGCCGCCGGCCGGTTTCCGGGAAGCATGGAAGGCGTGGGGGAAAAGCCGGCCCCGAATCACGGCGAGGCCACCACCCCGCCTGCACAGCCGCAGGTGGACGGACGCCGACTGACGGACACGGAACTCCGTTACCTGGAATACGCCATGCACCGCTTCGATGAGAAAAGCTGGCTGAAAAAAATCCGCCTTAAAATGTAATGAAGGCTCCGCTCCGGATTCCGGAGCGCAGTCCCTTCAACCCCGCACCGCTTCTTTAAATATCGTCGCGTCGCAGGATACATACTTGATCTGGCGCATGGGCACGATCAGCACCTCGTGGGTGGTGGTGATTTCCAGCACTTCCAGGTCATCACTGACAAAATGCTTTTGCGTGTCTTCCAGCACCAGTTCACTGTTGTCGACAAAAACCACTTTCAGCAGATACTCCATCTTTCATTCCCCCTGTAACCACTTCCCGCAAGAAACGGGAAGCCTCCCTGTTTACCCAATGCCCCCATTGGGCCCCAACAAACTTCAGTTTGGAAGCGGAACCGCCTCCAGCTTTTTATGTAAAGGATTACCCAGGTAATCCTCGACATAGTTTTTCAGATACCCCTTTTCGTACAGTTTCTTGTTGGACACCTGCGTGTTGACCTTGTGCAGAATCCGGAACCGGGTTCGTGGAAACCAGCTTTTGAATTCGTCGAACGTGACGCCGGAGATGTCCCTTTCCCCGCGCGAGGGATGCTCCATGATTACCTTGGGAATATAAACCCGGGTCTCGTGGGTCAACCGTTTGGCAATATCGCTGAACGTGAGCAGGGTCGAGCAGTCCGAGTCGCCTCCCAGGGTGTCGTTCGGCACATACAGGAAACGCGCCCTGTGCCGGCGAAACGTTTGGAGAATGCGGTACACGCACCCGGAAACAACCACATGGTCGTTTTTCTCCACTTCGCAGGCGTCGAAGGTTTTGAGAATTTTATTGCGCGCAAGAAAGGTGGATATATAAGGCTCGGTGTGGAGCATTTGCGTGTTGGGAAGGTCCGCATAATAGATTTTGCGGCTTTCTTCCGCCAGGTAGCGTCGCCCTTGACGCATGAGGTCAGACGTTTCCCGGTCGATGTACTTTAGCGGCGTCAGGCATCCCATCCACAACAGGCAGTCTGGGTTGATGCGGGAAATGGTCTTCGCGTCTTCGGACATGGTGTGGGGTCCGAAGGAATAAAAGTTGGCGGAGGTGACGGCAGGCCCGTCCAGAATTTTCATGAGCTGACGCACGGTGGGGCCGTGCGGCAGAAGCTTTTTACGGTACTCGCCCAGGGTGATGACCGACAATTCGAAACTGATGCGGCCGGGATAACGCTCGGCCAGTCGATGGATGCGTTCCGGTTGGACGAAACCCACCGTAAAAAACGTGACGCTTTTATCGGTCGTGTCCAGAAACTCTTCCAGCCAGTCCATCACCCGCGGATGCAGGAAGATGTCCGTCCATTCCATGTATTCATTGCCACCCAGAAGCCAGGAATGGCCCGGGCGTGTCGGGATCCTTTTAATTTCTTCAAGGATATTCTGCCACTGTTGCTCCGTGGTGCGGGGCACATCGATGGTGGGGCGGTAGCTGTGATCTTTTTCGTAGCAGAAAGTGCACTCGACCGGGCAGGTTTTGCCCAGACTGAGAGGGATCTTACCCTCCCGGATCTCCTGGCGAAGGACATCGTTCAAGATTTGCTGGTCCATAACCAACTTCCCTTTAAAAAGGAAGAGGGTTATTCTTCATCCCATTTTTCGAACTGTTCTTTCAGCGTTTCATCCAAAGGAACGGCTTCCCGCTCATCCGGGTCCAGTTGATCCACCATCATTTTTAAATGATTGGTCGCACACCCCATGTAGGCGAGGCTTTCCTGAACCAGCTTCACCGACATGGCTTTCAGGCGCTTGGCCAGTTCATTCAAGTGTTCTTCGTCAATGGGACGAATGGAAGCGGCTTTTTTGAATTCAGCGATCGCTTCCTTGTACTTCTGCTCCCGGTGGTACTGATACCCTGCCTTGAACAGCTCCTGGACCTCTCTCACTTCTTCTACGGTAACGGGATCTTGATCCATATCCTCTTCAACTCAGCTTTTGCAGTTTGGCTAATATCGGGTCCAACGGTCCCCAGACCGCCAAGGATAAAAATAACCCTTGAAAGTGGTTTATTCTACCAAACGGACTGCTTTCCGTGTCAAAAAATCAGTGAAACGGGCGCACCTTGGGCATGGAGTCGAATGGACGAATTCACCGGGATTGGAAAAGGAAGAAAGAAAGGCAGTCCTACCCCAGACTTTGGGCCTTCAAAGTCCAATCAGCCATAATCGGGTCAGGGAGCAAAACTGCCTGGATATTCGTACCACCTTATATCTATCCGGCTACCAGGAGGGAGGCCAGTTCGGCCTGGTAAACTGGGTCGAAATTACTCTTTGGGAGGAGCTTCCTTATCCTCATAATAAGATTGCTTACAAATACCATGCGGACAGGGTCCCTGGGCATTTTCACACCCGGACGCCGCGACGGCGAACACGCTCAACATCAAGAAAATCACCAGTTTTCTCATTAATGTTCTCCTCAATAAAGACTTGCTGGCTTGCATGCCTGAGATGCAATTTAGAAATAGGTTTGTATCAATATTTTGATAACAATTCAATCAATTTTTTCAAAGATTGGAGGATTTTTTCGTTTCATCCTGTCCAGCTGCCTGCGGGCCCTCACAATCTGCAAATGGGCCTTGGTATCGATGCCGAGAACGACAAAATATCCGATGACAGCCAGAATAACCCCTACAATCACTCCCCCCACCCAAAGCGAAGCAAACACATCCGGTCCCATCTCCCACAAACTGCCCCAGGACAGGTTTTCCAGGTATTCCTGTTTGAACGGGCGGTCCAGAATCACCGCCCCCAGGTAATAGGTGCCTGCATAGACGAAAGGAGCTGTGAGGGCGTTGGTGACCTGCACCCCGATCAGGGCGCACAGCTTGCTGACCCGGAAGAACGCGGCTGTCACGAAACCCAGAGCCATCTGGAACCCAAACGTGGGCGTTGTGCTGATGAACAGGCCCAACGCCATCCCCCATGCCAGCTTTTCGGGGCTCGCCTGCAACCGGATGAACCGATAGTAAAAATATTTGCAGGCTCTTTTAATGGATTCCATAGTTCTTTTGGAATATAAAAAAGGGTGGAACGTGCCACCCGGTGGTCATTGAACCCCTCATTCTGGGAAAATCTGCAATGCCTTACTCACAGGAAGAACTGGATGCGATTCAAAATCAATTGCAAACCCTTCCCTGGGCCGGGAAAATTATAGCTTATGATCAGGTGGATTCCACCAACGATCTCGCGAAAAATTTGCTGTTGCAGGGTGCCGAAGAGGGCACTGTCGTTCTCGCGGACTCGCAAACCAAAGGCAAGGGGCGTCTCGGCCGTAGCTGGTATTCCGAGCCGGACACGGGGCTCTACTTTTCACTCATCCTGAAGCCCACACTCGACCAGGACGAGATTCCCCACCTGACCCTCATGGCGGCTGTGGCCGTGGTGGAGGCCCTCAACCAGATTGACTCCCAGAACGCCACCCTCAAATGGCCCAACGACATTCTGCTGAATAACCGCAAGCTGGGCGGCATCCTGTCAGAGCAAGTGGTGGATGGCTCGCATCCCGGGGTGGTCATTGGCATCGGCCTCAATGTCAGCCAGGAGGAATTCCCGGAAGACATCGCCCGCCTCGCAACATCATTATTGATAGAGGCCGGCACCCACCCAGCCCGCTTTGAGCTTTTAATCAATATTATTAAAAATTTACACAGCTACTATCAGATTTTACTTGAAGATAATGTAGGAATCGTTTTATCCCACTGGCGGCAAAACACGCGCATGCTGGGAACCCCCATCCTCCTCCGTCATGGCAACCAGACTCACTCCGGTATTGCTATGGATCTGGACGATTGCGGACGCCTGGTGGTGCACCTCGACTCCGGGGAGGAAGTCGCGTTTGAAAGCGGCGAAGTGACACTCTGCCAATAATTGGTCCCTACAGGGCCCCTGAAATACCGCCATAAAAATCAACCCTTGGCGGCCTGGGCTGCTTCCATTTCGGCCACAGGTGGTATTCCTCGACATGGATCACCGGATAGGTGTAAGTGGTAAAATCCAGTGGACGCGTCGTTTCGTCCGCCACCTTGCCCGCTACCGTGATTTCCCGTTTCGGTTCCAGCTTGGTTTTTTTATCGATTGACTCGATCCTGGCCAGAAACCGGCCCCCGGTTTTATCCCCCATCTCAGGCTGCAGATGGTACCCCAAAGGCCTTTGAAGCACTTCCACCACGGTCACTGTCCCCTCTTTCTTGACATTTATGATGCTGCCCCCCAGAACCACATTGCGGCCCAGATGATCCTGGGGCGTGCTGCGGATTTCCGTGAATGGGGCCTGTGGCCTGCTTGCCTTTACCAGGTCGGAAGAGATGACTCCGGCACACCCCCCCATTCCCAGCACCCAGATACACAGAAGTCCCACCGTTTTAGATTTTATGTCTGTCACCACCAGTAAGGACCCCGACGATAGTACCAGGCGGGCGAATAATACGGCCCCCAATATCCCCAATAACCATAGTAGGGATAGCCGTAATAAACGTATTCATTTTTCTCCCATAGACGCAGTTCTTCAACGCTCACGACGACGTACTTGTATTCTGCATTGTCTATGGTACCGGTCTTGGAACCGGTCACGGTGCCTCCAACGGTAATCTCCCGGTCCTTGCTGTAGATCTCCGGCTCCAGAAATCCTTCATATCGCAGGATGACCCGGCCGGAGGACTCATCCCGGTCGTCCAGCCGTCCCGTCCAAGTCAAAGGCACCTCAATGATTTCGACCTCCGACCACCCTTTGTAAATGCGGGTCTGGACAATGATGCCTCCCAGCACCACCTTTTCCCCGGTAAAATGTTCAGGCCTCTGCATGATACGCTGCATGCTGAAATCCATGTTCGTCTGTTCGCGCAGGGAGCCGGATATCGGATGAGCGCATCCGAACGCCACCCCGGCCAGAACCAGCCCGGCAAGCAGGCTTTTCCATCGAAACATCACATCACCTTCTTTCGAAAAAAGCCCCCTCCGCTTTCATTATACAACCCTGCCCGGGCCTGCGTTACAATAGAAAATCATGATCGAATTCTTCTTTGTACTGTACATTCTCTTGATGTTCATTTTTCCGCTTCCAACCCTTTCGGCCACCTTGGGCGCGGGAACGTGCTACCTCATTTTCCGCAAACACTACCTGTGGAAACACCAGCCACGCTCCGGACGCAAGCTGCTTGCGGTTTACTGGACAGGGGTGCTCATGAACCTGTCTCTCAGCCTGGCACTCGCGGTATCCATGGCTTTGATGGTTTACTATGTCATCTTCCCAAATTATTTTCTGATGGCCTTCAACGCCCTGTTCAGTTTTTCAGTTTCCTTCCGTTGGTTTGACTACTCGCACTGGCTGATCCGGCTTTACATCAACCGCACAAAACAACTTCCTGCAAGAAGCCGCCAACCGGGGATTCTGGCCATGTTGATCGGCCAACGCCCCCATTCCGGGGTGGGATTGGGAATGATGCCTTCCTTCATTGACGTGGGATACTTGACGGTGAAGGAAAACCGGGTCCATTTTGCAGGACTCCTGATCCAGGAAACGTGGAGTCCCGCCCAGTTTTCGGAACTTGCAAAAGTCGGTTCGGAAAAAATCCGCATGTTCCCCCAGCCGGATCGGCGGCACGGGGGCGCCGCCGTATACACCCTCGTCCTCCGGGACCAGTTCTACCCGTTTCGCAGCCGGGAATTGAGAGATCGAATCATCGAAACGCTTTCCTCCGGAAAGGAACAGGAGGCCTCCTCCCTTTCGGAAAAGGCACTTCCCCGATGGCGGCCCGCGGGTTGAACTGCCTCACGCATGGGGATAGAATGAACCACAGTATTCACAGGCTGCTATAAAAGGGAATCCCGGCCATGCCCGTCTCCGCATCCAAAGACTATTATAAAATCCTCGGCGTCACCAAGGCGGCGAAGATGAAAGAGATCAAAAAAGCCTACCGGGACCTCGCCAAGAAACATCATCCGGATATCAACCAGGGCAGTTCCAAATCGGAAGAAACCTTCAAACTGATTTCCGAAGCCTACACCACCCTGAGCGACTCCAAAAAACGCAAACAATATGACCAGATGCGTTCGCAGGGCACCGGGGCACCGCGGGGAAGCGGCCGCTCTTACCAGGGAGGAAACCCGTGGCAGGGTGCGTACGACTACGCCCGGCAATATACCCGGCAGGGTCCCCGTGAGGATTTCCGTGATGCCGGGCCACGACCGGATTTTGATGAAGAACCGCAGTTCGACCCGGACATGCCCACTCAGGGATTCGACCTTCAGTTCATGCTGGATGTTCCCTTCATCACTGCAGCACTGGGCGGAACCCTCCCCTTTCATTACGAAAAATACGTCACCTGCCCGGAATGCAACGGCAGTGGATTGAATACCGACCAGGACGCCTGCCCGGTTTGCGAGGGGATCCAACGCATCGTCGAGCCGGTTTCGGTGAATGTGGGCGTGCCGGGAGGGATTGCCGATCAGTACACCCTGCGCTTGCAAGGTGAAGGCGCATGCGGCAGAAACGGCGGCCCGCCGGGTGACCTGTTGCTCAAGGTATGCATCCAGCCGCATCCCCGGTTTCGCCGTGTGCAGTCGGATGTCTACGCAGACATCACCATCCCCGCCGAACTCGCGGAAAATGGCGGTCCCCTGGAAGTCGAAACACTGGATGGGAAGGAAACCATCATGGTGGAAGACGGCACCCTGACCGGCGAAGAATACCGCATTCCCGGAGTGGGAAGCCGCGAGCGTACCAGCAAAAAACGGGGTGACTTCATCGTCAAGTTCCACGTCGCCCAACCCGCGGCCTGAGGCGGGGAAATGAGCCTTCCTTTCCTCTTCCTGCTGATCATCATTCTCTGTGCCGTCGGCCTGGCCTATCTGCTTTTTCCAGAGGACAGAGCGCAAACCCCGCGCCGCACGGTCAGAAAACGTAAGGCCGCGAATGCAACGCGTCCTCCTGCACTCCCCCGAACCCGCTCACCGGACGAAACCATGATGGCCAGGGCAGGCATGACGGAACGCGAAGCCATCCGAAAAGTGGTGGATGCTTTCGTCGATCAGCATCCCGCCGAATCGGCAAAGATTCTTAAAAACTGGATGAGGGAAAGATAAAGGAAGCTCCGCTGGGAAGCGGGAGGGTCCTGCAATTCGAGAAACGGAAGCGTATCTTTAAGCGGTAGGAGTGGATTGACCTTCGGCCGGTTTGGGCTTGTCGGCCGCAGGGGGTGCTGCCTTTTCACCGGCCGGAGCATCGGGTTTGGGTGCGGGCGTTGCCGGTTTGTCTCCTGCAGGTGCCGCGGGCTTGGCCGCACCTGCCGCCGGGGCCGCCGGTTTGGCTCCTGCCGCCGGCGCACCGGGTTTCGGCGCGGGTTTCGCCGCAGGAGCGGCTCCCGGTTTGGGTACGTCTTCGTAACCCTCCGCATTCCGCACCACGCGGATGGATGACCAGAGCTCACACGGGGGATAGGTGAACTCGCTGCCGATCTTGTAATCGAAACGGATCACTTTTTCATCGGAACATTCGGTGATCCACGTGACCGCTGCACAGCCGATTTCAAAAATCGGGTCGAAGGGATACTCGGTTCCGTTCTTGTCCATGTGCTTCTTGGTCTTGTCCACCAGCGTCGCGGCTTCCGCCTTGCTGGGAATGCGCCAGTCGTCATGGCCCGCGAACTTTTCCTTGTTGACCTTGTCGACGTACTCGGGAGCCTGCGGCCAGGTGTAGAATTTTTTACTGTCGATCCACGCGTCGGTCTTCTTCCACATCAATCCGCTGTTGGGATCGGTGATGGTGCCGTCGCCGTTATCGATGAGCGGCTTCTTTTCTACCTTGGGTTTGGCGGCGGGTTTGGCAGCCGCGGGTTTCGCCCCTGCGGCGGGAGCGGGCTTGGCCCCGGTTCCACCCGGTTTCGCTCCGGCGGAGGCTGCGGGCTTGGCACCAGCAGCCGGAGCGGGTTTCTCGGACGCACCCTCCCCACCTTCCGGTTTCGGGGATGGAGATGCCGGTTTGGGAGTGGATTCCGAAGCGGTCGGTTTAGCTTCGGCGGATTGCTTCTCTTCGTTCTGCGGATTCGTGTCGGCCATCGATCAAGTCGGAGCGTTTCGCTTAATTATCTGGGTACCGGTCCCGAATTGGGTTTATCCGCAAACTGCGGCGCACGGTGAATGACATCGGTGAGATCCTTTCCGCTTTCCGTCAGGGCTTTTAAAATTTCACCCAGACGCGTGGTGGAATACATCTGCAACTGCGCCACGTAATACTCGCGGTATTGCTTGGCGTGATTCCTCACCCATTCGAGAACGAATTGCTCGCTGATTTCTGGCTTACCAGGATCCGACCAACCTTGCTTTTCAAGATAATTGGTTTGAGATTTGCGAATGATTTCGCAAATCAGGTCGGCTTTAATTCGAGACATAAAGTGTCACCGTCCTCAATACAACCCAACTCAAGCCGTTTCAGCTTGAGTTGCGTATTTTAATCAACTTCAGTGGGATGTCAACATGAAACAACCTCATTTCTAATCGCGTGAAAACGATGGCTCCCTCCATTCCTAATTTAATTTTATTCAATACCTTATATTTATTTTAAATCTCTATGAATCGAATGAAAACCCCTAATCCCACACGGTCTCAATTTAATTCTAGAGAGGATTTCCGAGGATCGAAATAATCCCGCAACCCCTCCCCTAAAAAATTGAAGGCAAGAATGGTCAGGAAAATGGCCAGCGAGGGAAACACAATGAGGTGCGGATAAAACTTGATCGCTGTCCAGCCATCGTTGGCCAGTGTCCCCCAGCTGCTGAACGGCGGCGCGATGCCCAACCCGATGAAACTCAACGTCGATTCGGCGAGGATCGCCACGGGGATACGAAAGGTCAATGTAACGATCAAAACGCCCCACAGGTTGGGCACGATTTCGGAGAACAGAATACGCCGGTGCCCCGCCCCCAGTGCGCGCGCCGCCTCGACAAACGTGAACTCCTTGATGCGCAGCACCTCGCCCCGAACCAGCCTGGCCACCGTCACCCAGCTCACCATGGTGAGGGCCAGGAAAATACTGGTCAGGCCGCGCCCCAGCACCACCATGATCAGGATAATCAACAAAAGGTCGGGAAGCGCAAAGATCACATCCACCACCCGCATCAGGAAATTGTCGATGCGTCCGCCGATGTAACCGGAAATGGCCCCATACACGGTGCCGATGACCAGTGCAATCAGCGTGGTGCCGACGCCGAGAAACAGAGACACACGCGCTCCATACAGCATGCGCGAAAACAGATCGCGCCCCAGGCGGTCGGTGCCCATCCAGTGCGTGGTATCGGGAGCGGCCAGCGCGTTCATCGTGTCCTGCTCCTCAAACGAAAACGGTGTCAGCCATGGTGCGAACAGCGCCGCCAGTGCAATGGCAGCGATGAAGCAGGCACTCAGTTTCGCGGGCAGGGAAAACCGGTTCCACATGGCGCGCATCAGGTCCTCTCTCCACTCAACTTAACGCGGGGATCGAGCTTCACATACAGCAGGTCGACGGCGATGTTGGCCAGTACGATCAGCACCGAGTACACCAGCGTCACGCCCATGATCAATGGATAGTCGCGGTTGGTGACGGCGGTGATGAAGTAATTTCCCATCCCGGGAATGGAAAAGATGAATTCGATGACGAACGATCCCGTCACCAGCCCGGCGGTGAGGGGTCCCATCACCGACACGATCGGCGTCAGGGAATTGAGAAGGGCATGCTTGATGAGGATGGTGGACTCTTTCAATCCCTTGGCACGGGCGGTGCGGATATAATCCTGCGACAGCACATCGAGCACCGTGGTGCGGGTGAGCCGGGCGATGTAACCCGCGAACCCCGCACCCAGAGCCAACGCGGGCATCAGCATGTGACGCGGCCCCTCCCACAGGGCGGGCGGCAGCCAGTGAAGCATGTGCGAGAAAATCAGAATCAGGAACGTGCCCAGCACAAAACTGGGAACCGATATACCCAGGGTGGCAATGAAAATGCAGGAGCGATCGATCAACGTGTTCTCACGCGCCGCGGAAATCACCCCGGCGGGCACGCCCAGCCCCAGGGTCACCAGCACCGCCAGAAGACCGAGGGTGAGCGACACGGGAAACGTGTCCCTGATGATGTCCGTGACGTCGCGCCCGATGTACTTGTACGACGGACCCATCTCCCCCTGCACCAGTTGCCCCATGTAAAGGAGGTACTGCTGCCACACAGGTTTGTCGAGATGGTACTTGGCTTCGATGTTGGCGAGGATTTCGGGAGGGAGTTTTTTGTCGCGATCGAACGGCCCGCCGGGCACGGCGTGCATGATGAGGAAAGTGATGGTCGCCACCACGATCAATACCGGCACCCCCTGCAGGAGCCGTTTCAGGAAATAGATCAGCATGACACCCCGGCCTCCCCCGCTTCCAGCAAGGCCCTGCAGGGAAATGCAATCCGTCCCCACCTGCGGGGGTGAAGTGAGCTATAATGGAGTCTTCGCATTTTTGCGGTTCCAGTCCAACCGTTTCCAAAAACCCGTCGCCCACGGCAACCCGATGATTTTCGACTCCCTCAGCGAATTTGTCAAACACCTCGAAGGCGCAGGCGAACTGGTGCGCATCCGCGAGAAGGTCTCGCCCATCCTCGAAATCGCCGAGATCACCGACCGCGTCTCCAAGCAGGACGGCGGCGGCAAGGCCCTATTATTCGAAAATGTCGAAGGTGCTTCCATGCCGGTGCTCATCAACGCATTCGGCAGTTGGAGCCGCATCCAGGCCGCGCTGGGTGTGACGAAGCTCGACAAGATCGCGCGCGACATCGACCAGTACCTGCACATGGCTCCACCGGAGACGCTCCTCGACAAGGCCAGGATGCTTCCCATGCTTTTCGAGGCATCGCAGTTTCCGCCGAAGATGGTATCCAGCGCGCCCTGCCAGGAAGTGGTGAAAACCGGCGACCAGGTCAATCTCGAAGAAATCCCGATCATCCAGTGCTGGCCGCACGATGCAGGGCGGTTCATCACCTATCCCATCGTCATCAACCGAAGTGTCGATCGCAAGATCCGCAACGTCGGTCTCTACCGCATGCAGGTGTTCGACAAAAAAACCACGGCCATGCACTGGCACATCCACAAGGACGGCGCACATTTTTTTCACGAATTCAAAAGGAAGGGCAAGGTCATGGAAGTGGCGGTGGCGCTGGGCGCGGACCCGGTTTCCTGCTACGCCGCCTCAGCCCCCCTGCCCTACGGAATCGATGAATTCCTGCTGGCCGGGTTCATCCGCAAAAAAGCCGTGCCCCTGGTCAAATGCAAGACGGTGAACCTGGAAGTTCCAGCCAACGCGGAGATCGTGCTGGAAGGTTTCATCGATCCCAAAGAGATGCGGCGTGAAGGTCCTTTCGGCGACCACACGGGTTACTACTCGCAAGACGGGGACTATCCCGTGTTCCATGTCACCGCCGTGACGCATCGCCGCAACCCGATCTATCTCACCACCATCGTCGGCATCCCGCCACAGGAGGATTTTTATCTCGGCAAAGCGACGGAACGCATTTTCCTGCCGCTGTTGCGCACGCAGTTGCCGGAGCTGGTGGACATGAACATGCCGCTCGAGGGCGTGTTTCACAATTGCGTCATTGTCTCTATGGACAAACGCTATCCCATGCAGGCGCGGCGATTGATGAGCACGCTGTGGGGCGCGGGGCAGATGAGCTTCGTCAAAACCATCGTCGTGGTGGACCGCGATGTCGATGTGCAGGACGAACAGGCGGTGCTGGAGTTGTTGCTCAACGACATCGACTTCAACCGCGACCTGTTTTTTTCCGAAGGCATCCTCGACGTGCTCAATCACGCCTCGGATCACGCCCTTTACGGTTCCAAGCTGGGCATCGACGCCACCCGGCCGATCGAAGGCGAACCGCCATCGAATCCGCCAAAAGGCGAGCCCGTAACGCCAGACCCGCAGTTGGGCGAACGAATCAAAAACAAATTCGCGGAAGCCAAATCGGTGCGGGTGTGCGACCCGATCGTGCGCCGCCCGGTGGTGCTGGTGGCGCTGGACAAAACCCGACCGCACCAGGGCCGCGATTTTCTCCGCGCGTGCCTGGAAGACGATGACCTCTCTGGAGCAGGCGTCATCGTGGCACTGGAAGCGCACGTCGATCTCGACAACACTTCGGCCGTGTTGTGGAAACTGTTCAACAACCTCGACCCGCGCCGTGACATCCAGGAGGTTGGCGGACGCATCGGCATCGACGTCACCCAAAAACTGCCGGAGGAAGGTTACACGCAGGACTGGCCGGAGGAGATTCACATGTCCGACGATATCAAAAAACGCGTCGATGAAAAATGGGAACGCATGTTCCCGCAATCCAGGCAACCCTGAATCCAGAGAAACACCCCACGCATCATGGCACTCGAAAACATCACCATCAAAGGCGCCCGCGAGCACAACCTGAAGAACATCCACCTCACACTTCCACGTGAAAAGCTGGTGGTGATCACGGGCCTGAGCGGTTCGGGAAAATCGTCGCTCGCTTTCGACACCATCTATGCCGAAGGCCAGCGCCGTTACGTCGAGTCCCTTTCCGCCTACGCCAGGCAGTTTCTGGAGTTGATGGAAAAGCCGGACGTCGATTACATCGAAGGCCTGTCCCCGGCCATCTCCATCGAGCAGAAGACGTCGAGCAGGAACCCGCGCTCCACCGTCGGGACCGTCACTGAAATCTACGATTACCTGCGTCTGCTCTACGCCCGCATCGGCCACGTGTTCTGCTACGGATGCGGCCGGGAGATCGCATCGCAGACTGTCCAGCAGATCGTTGACCAGGTGCAGGCTATTCCAGAAGGACGCAAGCTCATGATCCTCGCGCCCGTGGTGCAGGGCCGCAAGGGCGAGTTCAAGAAGGAAATCCTCGAACTGCGCAAGAAAGGCTTCGTGCGGGCGCGCATCGACGGCGAAGTGAAATCGCTGGAAGACGACATCACCCTCAACAAAAAATTCAAGCACACCATCGAGGCGGTGGTAGACCGGCTGGTGATCAAGGCCAACATGGGCAAACGGCTTGCGGACTCGGTGGAAATGGCGCTGGGCCAGGGAGACGGGTCGCTGGTGGTCTCTCTCCTCGAAGACAAGAAGAACAACCACGCGGCGGAAGAACTGCTGTTCAGTGAAAAGTTCGCATGCAGTTACTGCGGCATCAGTTACCCGGAACTGGAGCCGCGCCTGTTCTCGTTCAACAACCCGACGGGCGCGTGCCCGGAGTGCGACGGCCTGGGCAACCGCATGGTGATCGACCCCGACCTCGTCGTCCCCGACAAGACCCTGTCCATCCGTCAGGGCGCGATCCATCCGTGGCAGAAAAAAACCACGGTGTATTTCTTCCAGATGCTGGACTCGCTGGCGTCGCAGTTCAAATTCAAACTCAGCACCCCGTTTCAGGACCTGCCCAAAATCACGCAGGAGGTGCTCCTTCACGGCACCGAAGATCCGGTCAAATACTATTACGAAAAGGACGGGCGGCGGAAATCCTACACGGGCACGTTTGACGGCGTGATTCCCGAACTCGACCGGCGTTACCACGAAACCGAATCCAACTCGACGCGCGACGAGATCGCGCAGTACATGCGGGCCCTGCCCTGCCCCACCTGCAGTGGCACGCGTCTCAAAAAAGAGGCGGTGTCGGTGAGGGTCGGCGGACAGAAC
Organism: Nitrospina sp. P1_D6; assembly: GCF_052156615.1. NCBI lineage: Bacteria > Pseudomonadati > Nitrospinota > Nitrospinia > Nitrospinales > Nitrospinaceae > Nitrospina > Nitrospina sp. P1_D6. Next base: position 675,468 of record NZ_JBQKUN010000001.1, read on the forward strand.
ATCATCGAACTCACTTCACTCTCCATAGGCCAGTTGAGCGAGTACTTCGAAAAACTCACCTTCACCGAGCAGGAATTCTCCATCGCCCGCCGTATCGTGAAGGAGATCAGGGAGCGGTTGCAGTTCCTGGTGGACGTCGGTCTCGATTACCTGACCCTCAACCGCACCTCGGCGACCCTGTCCGGCGGCGAGAGCCAGCGCATCCGGCTGGCGACGCAGATCGGCTCCAGCCTCATGGGGGTGCTCTACGTGCTCGATGAACCGAGCATCGGCCTGCACCAGCGCGACAACGACCGCCTGTTGAAAACCCTCACCACCCTGCGCGACCTCGGCAACACGGTGATCGTGGTCGAACACGACGAGAACACCATCCGCGACGCGGATTACGTGGTGGACCTGGGTCCCGGGGCAGGCATCCACGGCGGCGAGGTGATTTTCGCCGGCCCGCCGCAGGAACTGGTTAAAGATACGAAATCGTTGACCGGCCTGTACCTTTCCGGCAAGCGCGAGATTCCCGTCCCGGCCAAACGCCGCAAGGGCAACGGTCATGCTCTCGAAATCACCGGCGCACGCCACAACAACCTGAAGGGAATCGACATCACAGTGCCACTGGGTGCGCTCACCTGCGTCACCGGCGTCTCCGGTTCCGGCAAGAGCACGCTTGTGATCGATATCCTGTACAAGGCACTGGCCCAGCATTTCTGGAAAGCCAACGACAAACCCGGGACGTTCGAAAAGATCAAGGGCGTCCAGTACCTCGACAAGGTCATCGACATCGACCAGTCGCCGATCGGACGCACCCCGCGGTCGAATCCCGCCACCTACACCGGCCTGTTCACCCTGATCCGCGACCTGTTCAGCGAAGTGCCGGAAGCGCGCGTGCGAGGCTACAAGCCGGGCCGGTTCAGCTTCAACGTCAAGGGCGGCCGCTGTGAAGCCTGCCAGGGCGACGGCATCATCAAGGTCGAGATGCATTTCCTGCCGGACATCTTCGTCACCTGCGAAGTGTGCCAGGGCAAGCGCTTCAACCGCGAGACGCTGGAAATCCAGTACAAGGGCAAGAACATCTCGGAAGTCCTGGAGATGACCGCGGAAGAGGCGCTCGAGTTCTTCCAGAACATCCCGTCCGTCCGCACCAAACTGCAAACCATCACCGACGTGGGGCTGGACTACATCCACCTCGGCCAGCCCGCCACCACCCTCTCCGGCGGCGAGGCGCAACGGGTGAAACTGTCGAAGGAACTCAGCAAGCGCAGCACCGGTCAGACCCTGTACATCCTCGACGAACCGACCACCGGCCTGCACTTCCATGACATCGGTCACCTCATGCACGTTCTCGCGAAGCTGGTCGATGCGGGGAACACTGTGATCATCATCGAGCACAACCTCGACGTCATCAAAACCGCCGATCACATCATCGACCTCGGCCCGGAAGGCGGCGACCGTGGTGGCGAGGTGGTGGCGACGGGCACGCCGGAGGAAGTGGCCGCCAACCCCAAGTCGTACACGGGCCTTTATTTATCAAACGTTTTGAAGCCTCCCGCCCGCACCTCGCGCAAAAAAGCGGCGAAAATGTAACCCTCCGCAATCAGTGATTTTCCGATAATAAATCGGCAAAGCTTTCTTTCTTTTCCCACATCATCACGGTTCCACGTACAATATGGGTGGTTTCATTTTGAGCCGTGGAATGCCGGCTCGCCGAGGCAAGCAAGGAGGTGTTCCAATGAAGAAACGCAAGCAGGAAAATCCGATTGAAGAAGTGAGTGACTACATGTCCGCCCCGGTGGTCACCATTCCTGAGACAGCAACCATCAAAGACGCGGCGGAATTCATGCACGATCGGAACGTGGGGTCGCTGGTGGTCATACAGGGAAAGAAACCCGTCGGAATCGTCACCGAAACCGATTTCGCCCGCAAGGTGGTGGCCAAGGGACTCGATCCCAAAACAGCGCAGGTGGCGGACATCATGACCACGCCATTACAGACGATCGACTGTCACGAATCGGTGCTGGACGCCAATAAGTTTATGGCGAAAAAGAAGATCCGTCACCTGGTGGTGATGGACAAGGAGGAACTGGTGGGAATCATCTCAGTGCATAACCTGGTGCACTACTTTTCGAACCCGCGCATCCGCACGTTTTAAAGGTCACCCGGCAAAATCAACCGGGCCACGCTGGAACGCCTGGAGTTAAAAGGGGGAAGGCTGCAGCGTTACTCGGTGCCTTTACTTTCGATGCGGGCCAGAGCGCGGAACAATTTTTTCTGCGCTTCGACGAGTTCGGATTCCTCAACATCGGGCTTGGCCAGAATGGCTTCGGCCTGAGCCTTGGCTTCCTGCGCGCGGGCCACATCGACGTCGCTGAGGTACTCGGCGGTCTCCGCCAGCACCGTCACGCGGTCGTTGGTGATTTCCGCGTACCCGTGACCCACGACGAGCGAAATGATCTCATCGCCCTTTTCATAGGAAAAGCTTCCCGGCCGCATGGTGGTGAACAAAGGCGCGTGCAGGGGAAGGATGCCCAGGTCGCCCTCGCTTCCGGGAATATTGACCTGGTCTACGCTCGGATCGTTGACCATCTCCTTCTCCGGCGTGACCAACACAAAATGCAGTTTCTGGTTCTCTTCGGCCATGCTCATCAACCCTGCTTCTTGAGTTTCTCGGCTTTTTCGTACACCTCATCGATGGCGCCGCACATGTAGAACGCCTGCTCGGGGATGTCGTCCAGCTTGCCGTTGACGATTTCCTTGAAGCCGGTGATGGTGTCAGCCACCTTGACGTATTTGCCGGGCGCGCCGGTGAACGTTTCTGCAACGAAGAACGGCTGGGACAGGTATTTCTGGATTTTGCGGGCCCGCATGACGAGCATCTTGTCCTCTTCCGTCAATTCGTCCATACCCAGAATGGCGATGATGTCCTGCAGTTCCTTGTAGCGCTGCAAGGTGCGCTGCACTTCACGCGCAACCGAATAATGCTCTTCGCCGACAATCGCCGGATCCAGGATGCGTGAAGTCGAGTCCAGAGGATCTACAGCAGGGTAAATGCCCAGTTCCGAGATGCGCCGGTTGAGAACGGTGGTGGCGTCCAAATGAGAGAAGGTGGTCGCCGGAGCCGGATCGGTGAGGTCGTCGGCCGGAACGTAAATCGCCTGGACGGAGGTGATGGACCCCTTCTTCGTTGAAGTGATGCGTTCCTGCAGGTTGCCCATCTCGGTGGCCAGCGTCGGCTGGTAACCAACCGCGGACGGGATACGGCCGAGCAACGCGGACACTTCGGAACCTGCCTGCGAAAACCGGAAGATATTGTCGATGAACAAGAGCACGTCCTGACCACCGACATCGCGGAAGTATTCGGCGATGGTCAACCCCGTCAGGGCGACCCGCATGCGCGCGCCGGGAGGTTCTGTCATCTGACCGTAGATCAGGGCCGTCTTGTCAATGACCTTCGATTCGATCATTTCGTGGTAGAGGTCGTTGCCTTCACGTGTACGTTCCCCGACCCCGGCGAACACCGAATACCCGCTGTGCTCCGCGCCGATGTTGCGGATCAGTTCCATGATGAGAACGGTCTTGCCCACGCCGGCGCCGCCGAAAAGTCCGGTCTTGCCGCCCTTCAGGTACGGCTCGAGCAGGTCAATGACCTTGATGCCGGTTTCCAGCATTTCCATACCCGTGTCCTGCTCGTCCAGCGGCGGCGCGTCGCGGTGGATACTCCACGTCTCCTGTGACTCGACCTTTGGCTTCTGATCGACAGGTTCGCCGATGACGTTCAGGATCCGTCCCAGCACATTTTCGCCTACGGGAACCGAGATCGGGCGACCCGTATCTTCCGCATCGATGCCGCGCACGAGGCCGTCGGTGGGGTGCATGGAGATGGCCCGCACCGCATTGTCGCCCAGATGCTGCGCCACTTCCAAGGTGATGGTTTCGTCCTCTCCACCTTGCACCTCTTTCTTAATGTGGAGAGCATTGTACAAAGCCGGCAGTTCGCCGCCCTTGAAGCTGATATCCACGACGGGACCGATTACCTGGATGACTTTTCCTACGTTCATCAAACGCTCCTTTACTTGGTCGTCTTGGTCGATACTTTATATTCAGTCTTTCAGCGCTTCCGCCCCGTTGACCACTTCGATCAGTTCCTTGGTGATGTACGCCTGCCGTGTGCGGTTGTAAAACAGGGTCAACTGACCGATCATTTCCTTGGCGTTGCGCGACGCGTTGTCCATCGCGGTCATGCGGGCGCCGTGTTCGCTGGCACTGGATTCCAGAAAGGCGCGGTAAACCTGCAAGGTCATGTACCGCTTCAGAATGTCTTCCAGAATGCTTTCCTCGTCCGGCTCATAAATGTAATCCACCGGAAACTGATCTTCCGTCTCCTCCGGAGCCACCGGCAGCAATTGCTCGCTGATGACCTCCTGCCGGAGGACGGACTTGAACTCGTTGTACACCAGAAAAATACGGTCCACTTGTTTTTCCACGAACAACTGCCCCAGCTTTTCGCCGATCTCCACCGCCTTGGCGTAGTTGAAATCCTTGGTCCAGCCCGGATAGTTTTCCTGAATCTTGTAAGACCGGCGTTTGAAGAAATCCCCGCCTTTTTTGCCCGCAAGAAACAGGGAGATGTTGCTGTTGCTGTTGGCATCGATGACCTTCGACGCCATCTTGACGATATTGGCGTTGAAGGCCCCACAAAGGCCGCGGTCCGCCGTGATGATCACCAGCAGGATATTGTCGCCCTCGCGGTCATTCAACAAAGGGTGCAGGTCGTGGTTGCAGCGGGCGGCCAGATGATTCAGCACGTCGCGCATCTTGGTGGCGTAAGGCCGGGCCGTCAGGATGGCTTCCTGGGCACGGCGCAACTTGGAGGCCGACACCAGCTTCATGGCCTTGGTGGTCTGCTGGGTGTTCTTGACACTCCGAATCCGGCTTTTAACGTCCCGTAAATTTGGCATGATTTAATTAAACAATCCCTTGAACTCTTTGACCGCCGCAGTCAGTTGCTCTTCACTTTCATCGGTGAGCTTCTTATCCTTGGCGATGGTTTCCATAAGGTCTTTTTTCTTTTCTTCCAGAAAATTGATGAAGCTTTCCTCGAATCGCTGGATGTCACGCACCTTGATGTCGTCGAGGTGGCCGCGTACGCCGGTGAACAGCGAGACCACCTGCTGCACCACGGTCAACGGCCGGTACTGCGGCTGCTTCAGCAACTCCACCAGGCGCTCACCTCGTGCCAACTGCGCCTGCGTGGCGGCGTCAAGGTCACTGCCGAACTGGGAGAAGGCAGCCATTTCGCGGTACTGCGCGAGGTCGAGGCGCAACTGACCCGCCACCTGCTTCATCGCCTTGATCTGTGCGGAGCCACCGACGCGGGAAACGGAGAGACCGACGTTGATCGCCGGGCGTACGCCCGAATAAAACAGGTCCGTTTCCAGGTAGATCTGTCCGTCGGTGATGGAGATGACGTTGGTCGGGATGTACGCCGACACGTCGCCGGCCTGCGTCTCGATAATGGGAAGAGCCGTCATCGATCCCGCACCCAATTCGTCATTTAACTTCGCGGCGCGTTCGAGCAGGCGCGAATGCAGGAAGAAGACGTCACCGGGGTACGCCTCGCGTCCCGGAGGACGGCGCAACAGCAGGCTCAACTGGCGGTAGGCCGCCGCCTGCTTGGACAGATCGTCGTAAATGATGAGTGCGTGCTGGCCGTTGTCGCGGAAATACTCGCCCATGGCGCAACCGGCGTACGGTGCGATGAACTGCATCGGGGCCGGGTCGCTGGCGCTGGCGGAAACGACGATGGTGTAATCCATCGCGCCGTGCTCTTCCAGCGTCTTGACAACACGCGCCACCGTGGACCGCTTCTGGCCGACGGCGACGTAGATGCAGAACATGTTCTGCCCTTTCTGGTTGATGATGGCGTCGATGGCGACGGCGGTCTTGCCGGTCTGCCGGTCGCCGATGATCAATTCGCGCTGACCGCGGCCGACAGGGATCATGCCGTCGATGGCCTTGATGCCGGTCTGCATCGGTTCGTGTACGGATTTGCGGTCGATGACACCCGGTGCGATGCGCTCGATGGGGCCGCGCTGCTTGGCGTTGATGGGGCCCTTGCCGTCGATCGGTTGGCCAAGCGCGTTCACCACGCGGCCGACCAGCTCCGGTCCGACCGGCACGTCCATGATGCGTCCGGTGCGCTTGACTTCGTCGCCTTCCTTGATCAGGTTGTCGAATCCCATGAGCACGGCGCCGACGTTGTCCTCTTCCAGGTTCAGGACCATGCCGGTGACGTCGTTCGGAAAATCCACCAGTTCGCCCGCCATCGCTTGTTCGAGGCCGTAGATGCGCGCGATGCCGTCGCCGACGGAGATGACGCGGCCGGTTTCCTTCAATTCGATTTCGGACTCAAACCCTTCGATCTGCTTCTGGATCAGGGTGCTGATTTCATCCGCTCTAAGACTCACAGTAGGACCTCCTCCTTCTCAATCGACCGTCGCAACAGCGCCAGGCGGTTCTTGATGGTGGCATCGGCGACCCAGCTTCCGATACTGACACGGATGCCGCCGAGCAACGACTCGTCCACCTGGCTGTCGATCACCGCGCTTTTTCCCAAAGCCCGGTCCAGGGACGATTTCAGTTTATTCAGTTGTTCCTCGGATACAGGATGGGCAGCCACGATCTTCACCCGCACCTGATTGAGCCGATCGGCCACCGTTTTTTCAAAGTATTCCCGGATGTTTTTCAGATAGGCCATCTTGTTTCGCTGAACCAGCATCTCCGCCACCTTGCGCACTTCCTTGCCGGCCGGGATGTTGTCGCAAAGCGACATCACGAACGCGAGTTTCTTGTCGTCCGAAATGGCGGGATGCAGAAAAAACTTGGGCAGTGCGGGGTCGGACTGAATGGCATCATCCAGATCGCACAGGTTGTCCAGCGCTTCCTGCAGTTTGGCGTTTTCCTCAATGGAGCCGGACAACGCTTCGGAAAATCGTTTGCCTATCTGGTTTTCAATCATTGTGCCTTCATTTCACGACGGGACGGCCAACGCCGCCGCGCCTAGTTCTTTTCCAGGTTGCGGACCACTTCGTCAATGGACTCGTCCACCAGCCGCTTTTTGTCGTCGTCCTGCATGGTGCGGCGCAGGATTTTCTCGGTGGAGGCAATGGTCAAAACGGAAACATACTGCCGGATCTCCCCCATCAGCCTGTCGCGCGCAACACGGATTTCATGCTCGGCTTCCTTCTGCATCTGCCGAACTTTGGCCTGGGTTTCGTTGAGGGTTTTTTCCTGCAGTTTGCGGGACTCGTCGTGTGCCAACTGGACGATGGTGTTCGCCTTGTCGTGCGCGGTCTGGAGCTGGTCCTCAAACTCCTTCCTGATTTTATCCGCTTCCGCCCGCATGGCTTCGGCGCTTCTAATGTCTCCGGAAATTTTCTTCTGCCGCTCCTCCAGCATCTGCAGGATGGGAGGGAACGCGTACTTCTTCAGCAGAAACAGAAGAAGGGCGAACGAGACGATCGACCAGAAGATCAATGAAGAAAATACCGATACCTGCTCTAGTTGTGGCATTGTCCGGGTGACCTGGGATGAAGGTTGTTCATAAAGATTGCCGTACCTGGATGCGCCCCGAAGGGCGCGTCACTAAAGTGCGCTTACGCCTTGCCCATCAGAATAAAGGCGAGAACCAGCGCGTACAGAGCAACGGCTTCCACCAGCGCGAAACCGATCCAGCAATACTTGGCCACACGGCCTTCGGCATTCGGCTGACGACCTACGGTCTCGATGGTCGTGGCGAAGATATTGGCGATACCAATCGCCGCACCGAAGAACCCTGCGGCGCACAAGCCCATTCCCAAATATGCTGCGGCAGCTGCTTCCATCCTGGAACTCCTCTCTTGATGATTGATTTAATGCAATTTAATGACGTCCCCGATGTAAACACATGTCAGGACGGTGAATATATAAGCTTGAATGAATGCGATTGCGACTTCCAATACGTTGATGACGACGGTGAACCCGAACGGCATCCAGCTGACCCACCCCGGGGCCGTGAGCGTCAATGCGAACAGCACCGCCAGCACCGTGTGGCCCGCCGTCATGTTGGCAAACAGGCGCACGGACAGCGACACCGGTCGGGCCAGCATGCTGATGACTTCGATCGGGATCATGAACGGGATCATGAGCTTGGGCACGCCCGGCGGCACGAGGATACTCAGAAAATGCCCGCCATGTTTGACGAAGCCGATGACCAGCGTCATGAAAAAGATGATCAGCGCAAACGCACCGGTAACGACCAGCTGGCTCGTCATGGTGTACGAACCGGGCACGAGGCCGATCAGGTTGCATACCAGAATAAAGAAAAACAGGGTGGCGACAAAGGAGAAGTATTTCCTGCCGTCCTCGCCAATGAACTCATCAACCATGCCCTGAACGAATTCGAGAGAAACTTCGGCGACACTCTGCCCCTTGCCGGGTACCAGCCTGAGGCCGCCTTTGATCACCACCATGAACAGGAAAAAAACCAGGGCAACGCCCACCCACATGACGATGACCGCCTTGTTGATGGAAAGGTCGAGCCCCAGAAACTGGATGGGGATGATGGGGTGCAATTCGAAGTGGTGAAGCGGGTTTTCCATTCCTCAATATTTCTTTTTAATCGTCGCGGTTGGGATCCGGAGGGCCGTCGTCCAAATCCGTTTTATTGTCGCCCTTGTTTTCTGGGTCGTCCTGCCCCCAGTCCTGCTCCATATTCATTGCCGCCCGGTACACATTGAGGACCCCGGCGGCACCGCCGAACAAAACGCCGACGGCAAGAAACCAGGGGTCCGTCTCCAGAAAGTAGTCCAGCGCGTACCCCATCAAAGCCCCGATGAGGGTGGCAACGGTCATCTCGGTGCCGAGTCTGAACGCGTAACTCAGGCCCTGGCGTAGGGAACTCCCGGATTTCATTTTTTTGTCATTGGGGGTAACAAGGCCAGATAAGGCTGAAAACGCCTCATCATACCAACAGGATCCTTGTTTACCAAAAGAAATTCTTGAGTTGCCTCAAGGACTTCCGGGGTTCGACAAAAATCTGAAATGTTCGCGCGGTGTTCGCTCGAATTTGGGAGAAAGGAATGCCGGCAACTGCCAAAACCGCCCCTCACTCAATGATTTACCCTGCAACAGGGGCCGGTCCGGGTCGCGACACATCTAGACCGTTTGGGCCGCAAAAAAATAACGCCGAACTTCTCACCTGTCAATTGAAAAATCCAGCGTCAGGATGGCCAATGCAAATTAGCCTGGAATGGGGAAAGCATTGGGATTCCGCTTGCCCACTCCCAATTGCGGAAACCCGGAGGCCTGCCCGGCACGTCCTCAGTAAGGCATTTCCCCGAATTTCTTTTCGTAATCGGCCAACGGGAGCATGTCAATTGCATCCCAAGGGCACCCCTCCAGGAACGTATCCATGGGGCCTTTGGAGACACATTTTTTACAACCGATGCACAGCAGTTCATCCACCATCACCACGTTGAAAGCCGGCGCATATGGGTTTTGAACCTCGTACATGCAGTTCTCTACCGGACACTCGGTGATGCAAATGGGCGAGCCACTGCATCCGGTGCAGGCCTCGTTGATGACCGCTAACTCTTTCGGTTTGCGTTTTCTTTGGGCGGAGCGTTTGGCTCGTTCGGCTACTGCCATATCAGGATATCCATACGATTGAATTCACATTTCTTCCATATTGTAGCAAACAGGGCAGATTTATAGCAAAATCCAAATTGGGATTCAATATCAAACCAACATTTTTCCAATCTTATGCCGCCGGCCCCCGCCCTGCCGGCAGGCGGGCTTTTTCATTTACAGGACCGGGGCCATATAATAATATGAAAGCGTTTGGGTTTGTGAACAGCCCGTATCCGGGCCTTGGCCGTGCTCGTTTGAGGAGACAGGAGCCGGTCTCAAACTTCCCCTACGTTACCGCGTTTATTTTTATAAACGTTTGTATATAAGCAGTTATCAGGTTCACATGCACTTTGAAACCATCCTGGGCCAAGACCAGGCTAAACATATACTTGACCGTGCTCTGGAACAAGGCACGGTGGCACACGCCTACCTCTATTTCGGCCCTGAAAGCGTGGGCAAAAAGCGAACCGCCCTGGAGTTCGCCAAGGCGCTGAACTGCGCCGAAACCGGTCCCCAAGCCGCCTGTGGCGCCTGCCCGTCCTGCCGTAAAATCGAGCAGGGACAACATCCGGACGTGTTTTTCCTGGAACCCATCAAAAAACCCTCGTCCCGTGATACCAGCATCAACATCGACGAAATCCGCGAACTGCAAAAGAAACTGGGGTTCACTCCCTATGAAGGCCGCTACAAGGTTGCAGTGGTCGATGGCGTGGAAAAAATGAACCTGCAGGCCTGCAACGCTTTCCTCAAAACTCTGGAGGAGCCTCCGGCGGCAACAGTGCTGGTGCTGGTGACCGCCAATCCTTATCAGATGCTGCCGACCATCATCTCGCGGTGCCAGGGAGTGCGGTTCCATCCCTTGCCGCAGGACGCCCTGAACTCCATTTTGAAAGCGCATCCGGACACCCAGGGCATGCTCGATGAGGAAATCGAGTTGCGTGTTCTGCGGTCCCAAGGCCAGGTGGCCCGGGCGCTGGCGGAAGATGTGGCGGAAATCGCGCGTTACCGGGAGGAACTGCTGGCTCTTCTCGGTCAGCTCAGTTTCCGCAGAATGGATCTGCTGTTTGCCTGGTGCCGGGAAACCGGACGGGGGCAGGACCTGTCCCAGATAAAAAAAATCCTTGAAGAACTGCTGGGCCTGCTTCGCGACGTTGCCCTGTTGCAGGTGGGATGCGGAGCGGAGATCCTGAACAACCGCGACCTCGCGGGGCGGCTCGCCCCCCTCGCCCAGGCAAAACCGCGGTCCGCCGTTCTCAGCATGATGGAGTCGGTGTTCCGCACACGCAATCTTCTGGACCGCAACGCCAACGTGCAATTGACCCTGGAAAACATGCTGATGCAGTTCTGTGAAGCGGCGTGAAGGACGACCCATGCCAAAGGACGACCCATGCCAAATGAAGCCTTGAATCCCAATAGCACAACAAACAACGGCCACGCAGAATCTCCGTCGAGTCCGAAGTTCGTCATCGGGGTGCGCCTTCGCGGCCGGGATAAAACCCAGGTCTGCGATCCGCACACGCTGGTCTTGCGTGTCGGCATGGAAGTGATGGTGGAAACCGAAGACGGCCCGCAGATCGGCGTCGTGGCCTCCAACAAAATCCTCAATGTGCGCAAGGACGCATGCCGTCCTCCCAAAGTCCTGCGGCTTGCCACCGAAGGAGACCTGCAACACGAACAGGACAAACGCCAACGCGAAATCAAGTCCACCGTGCTGTGCCGCGAGCTGATCGAAAACCTGAAGCTCCCGATGAATCTGAGCCGCGTGGTGTTTTTCGAAGAGCTCAACAAGTCGGTGTTCTATTTCACCGCCGAAGGCCGCATTGACTTCCGCCAGCTGGTCAAGGAACTCGCCTCCCGCCTGCGCCACCGCATCGAAATGCGCCAGGTCGGCGTGCGCGACGAGGCGAAGTCGATCAACGGCCACGGTGTGTGCGGCGAGGAGCTCTGCTGTTCACGATTCCTGCCGGAGTTCACCCCGGTCACCATCCGCATGGCCAAGGACCAGGGCCTCGCCCTCAATCCCAGTAAAATCTCAGGGGTGTGCGGCCGGCTGATGTGTTGCCTGCAATACGAACACAATATCTACAAGGACCTCATCAAGGAAATGCCCAAACTGGGCAAAACCATCTCGACGCCGGACGGCAAGGGCCGCGTCATCCAGAACGACATCCTGAAACAGAAGGTGACCGTTCGCCTTGAGGACGATTTCATCATGTACTATGATCTGGAAGAACTGCGCGAGTACCTGCCCCCGCAGGCCGTCCAGCCGCCCAAACCGGCCAGCTAACCCTCAACCGCATTCACCACTGAAATGAACCGAACCTTTTACATCACCACACCCATTTACTACGTCAATGACGTGCCGCACATCGGCCACGCCTACACCACTATCGCCGCCGATGTCGCCGCGCGCTACCGCAGGCTGGACGGCGATGACGTGTTTTTCCTGACCGGCACAGACGAACACGGACAAAAGGTTCAGCAGGCGGCGCAACTGGCGGGGCGCAGCACGCAGGAACATGTTGATGCCCTGCACAAGCCGTTCAAGGACCTGTGGGTGCGCTTCAACATTTCCAACAGCGACTTCATCCGCACCACGGAGGAACGCCACACCCGGGTGGTTCGCCAGATTCTCCAGGCGTTGTACGACAAGGGCGAAATCTACCGCGACAGCTACGAGGGCTGGTACTGCATGCCGGACGAGCGCTTCTGGACGGAAAAGGACCTCGTCGACGGCAACTGCCCGGAATGCGGCCGCAAGGTGGAGAAGATCAAGGAGTACAATTACTTTTTCAAGATGAGCCAGTACCAGGACTGGCTGATCGACCACATCCGGAAAAACGAATCGTTCATCCTGCCCGCGTCGCGGAAGAATGAAATCCTGGGTTTCCTCAAAAAGCCGCTGGAAGACCTTTGCATCTCGCGGCCGAAGGAACGCCTGCCGTGGGGCATCCCGATGCCTTTCGACGAGGGCTACGTCACCTACGTCTGGTTCGACGCGCTCATCAACTACATCTCGATCCACGGCAGCCTGGAAGAGATACTGAAAAGCAAATACTGGCCGGCAGCGCATCACCTGATCGGCAAGGACATCCTGACCACGCACGCGGTCTACTGGTCCACCATGCTGAAGGCCATCGGTATCTCCCCTCCCCTCAACATCTTCGCGCACGGCTGGTGGACGGTGGAAGGCAAGAAGATGTCTAAGTCGCTCCGCAACGTGGTGGAGCCGAACCTGTTGATCGACCAGTTCGGCGTGGATGTCATCCGCTACTTTCTCATGCGCGAGGTGCCGTTCGGTCTCGATGGCGACTTCTCCCACAAGGCGCTCATCGGCCGGGTCAACAGCGACCTCGCCAACAACCTGGGCAACCTGCTGAACCGCACGCTCAACATGATCGGCAAGTATTACGGAGGCAAGGTGCCGGAAGCGGATGTGGAAGGCGACGAGGATGCGGGCCTCAAGGGCAAGGCCAAGGAGGTGGTCGAACAGGTGCACGATCTCTACGACGAGCTCGCATACAACCGCATCCTGATTAAAATCTGGGAATTGCTCGACGCGTCCAATCAATACATCAACAACACCGCGCCGTGGAACCTGGCAAAATCCGACGAAGGCAAAAAACGTCTGGCCACCGTGCTGTACAATGCCGCCGAGGCGTGCCGCGTCATCGGCATCCTCATTTACCCGTTCATGCCGGACACGACAAAAAAGATGATGACGCAGCTGGGCATCGACAACTCCATTGAAGAACAAGGCCTCGCTTCCATCCGCACCTGGGGCTGGTTTCCTGCGACAACGGAAATCAAACAGGGAGAGCAGATTTTTCCGCGCATCGAAGACAAGGCCGCGGAGAAAATCCTGTCGTCGGTCGAAGCCAAGGCTTCGGATGACGGCGCCTCGGCGGAAGCCGAAGGCAATGGAGACAACCTGATCCAGATTGACGAATTCATGAAACTCGACCTACGCGTGGCGTTGGTCATCGAAGCCGAAAAAGTGAAGAAATCGAAAAAGCTCATCAAGCTGAAGGTCGACCTCGGCAGCGAACAGCGCCAGGTGGTGGCGGGCATCGCGGAAAGTTACGAGCCGGAAAAACTGGTCGGCCGCAAGGTGATCCTGGTGGCCAACCTGAAACCGGCGAAACTCATGGGCATCGAGTCGCAGGGCATGATCCTTGCCGGAAGCGACAAGGACAAAATCGTCCTCGCCGGGTTTGACGAGGAACTGGAGTTGGGAGCGCGTGTGAAATGATCATCGACACTCACGCACACATGGATATGACGGACTTCGACGCCGACCGCGACGAGATGATCCAGCGCGCGGTCGAGAGCGGTGTGAAGTACATCGTCAATATCGGGTGCGACATCCCGAGCAGCAAACGTTCGGTGGAGTTGACCGAAGAACACGACTTCATTTACGCCGCCGTCGGCATCCATCCGCACGACGTCAAGGACATCGACGAAGACACGTACCTGGAACTGAAGGAACTGCTCCAGCATCCGCGGGTGATCGCGGTGGGTGAGACGGGTCTCGATTATTTCAAGAACTATTCGCCGCACGACCTGCAACGCGAGCATTTCCGCAAACACATCGAGCTGGCGCGCGAACACAGAAAACCGCTGGTCATCCACACCCGAGACGCGAAGGAAGACACCATCGCCATTCTGTCCGAATACTACCCGGACGATCCCAATGCGCGCTCCGGCATCTTCCATTGCTTCACCGGCGACCAGGAACTGGCCGAGGCGGCACTGGCGATGGGCTTCTACATTTCCTTCTCCGGTGTGGTGACGTTCAAGAACGCGGAAGAGTTGCGTGCCGTGGCCAGGACCATTCCCGCCGACCGCCTTTTCGTCGAGACCGACTGCCCGTACATGGCGCCCGTCCCCATGCGCGGCAAGCGCAACGAACCGGCTTTCGTCAATCACACGGCGGATTTCCTGGCGGAATTGCGCGGCACCAGCGTACAGGACCTTCACCGCACGGTGGAACTCAATTTCTTCGACCTCTACGGCATCGGAAGCAAAGCGAAGTCCGGCACCATCTCGTACCAGATAAGAAACTCGCTGTACCTCAACCTGACCCAACGATGCACCGCCAACTGCGTGTTCTGCACCCGCATCTCCAAACCCATCGTGCAGGGATACAATCTCGCCCTCGACCGCGAACCCACCGCGCAGGAGGTATGGGAGTCGATCGACGACCCGACCAGGTACGACGAAGTCGTATTTTGCGGGTACGGCGAACCCACTTTGCGGCTCGATGTCATAAAAGAGGTGGCGAAAAAGATCAAGGAGGCCGGGGGACGCGTGCGGCTGAACACCAACGGTCACGGCAACGTCATTAATAAACGCAATATCCTGCCGGAACTGGAAGGCCTCGTCGATTCGGTGTCCATCAGCCTGAACGCCGACAACTCCGACGCGTACGATGAAGTCAGCCAGCCCCTGCCCAATTACCGGGGGAAAATTTACGACGAGATTCTGAAGTTCATTGAAGACGCCAGGCGCCACATACCCGATGTGCAGGCGACCATCGTGACGCACCAGAAGGATGTGGACGAAGACAAATGTGAAGAGATCGCCGAAAAGCAGTTCGGCGTCAAGTACCGTCCGCGGCGGTACAACATCGTAGGATGATCCCCATGCGACGCTGGATTTTACTTGGAGGCATACTGGGTGGACTGAGTGTCATGCTGGGTGCCTTCGGGGCGCACTCTTTAAAAGCGGTGCTGACTGAAAAAAGCCTCGCCACCTTTCAGACCGCGAACCAGTATCAGTTCTTCCACAGCCTCGCGCTGGTTCTCGTCGGCCTGCTTTGCGGATACCTCGGTGAAGGCAACGACTCCCGGGCAAACAAGGCGGGATGGTTTTTTCTGGCAGGCATCGTCATGTTTTCGGGTAGCCTCTACTGGCTGGCGCTGGGTGGCCCGAGGGCGCTGGGCCCCGTCACTCCATTAGGCGGGTTGTCGTTCATGATCGGCTGGTTTCTTCTCGCCTTCTCAATTCCCAAAAAATAAATCCTCTTCAGCAAGACACACCGGTCCCACCCCACTTGTCTGCGGATAACCGCATTTTAATATTTTCCCGGATTCACCCGCGTCTGCTTTAAATGAGGCGAGACCTCATTCCTGATTGTCGTCTTCTGGAACCACGATGTCCTGATTGATGACTTCGATTTCCTTGAAGATGTTCTGGAAGGAGTCAAAGAATTTTTCGAAATCGACACGGTTCTGGCTGATGGTGCTTTTCAGCATGTCGAGGCGGATAACGAACAGTTTGAGAAACTGGTCCTTGAACTTGCCGATGAGCAGGGGATCCATCTGGTCCATCTGATCTTTGTGGTAACGCAGGAGGGTGGCGTCGGTTTTGGCAAGGACGCTGGTCACACGCGGCACTGCTTTAACAAAAGGCACATCTCCAAACAGCGCACCGACGTGAAGCTCGGTGATCTCGTGATCGAGGTCCTCCCCGGCGGAAATCACGATCGTGCCTTCCAGCACGAAATACATCGTCGGGTCGGTGGTGCCCTTGCGGATCACACACTCGCCCCTTGCCACATTCTGCACGGTGCCGGTGATCTGCGCCAATGCCTGTTTTTCCTTCTCGCTGAAGTCGTCGAAGAAGGAAATTCGGTTGAGGTGATCTACCACGTCGGCGGTTTTCATGCTCCCCCTCGGTTTAAAGAAAGAGGTCCCCAACCAAGGGACCCTCCAAGATTATAATGCAGATTGACGACGTGGCAAACCGTTTTGCTTCGAAAAAACGGCCACATACAAACGGGCCATTGTTTTTCACCGCCCCGGCACCGGTTTTTAACCATTCCTGAACGAGCCCGATTAAAATTATTTAATATTCGCTTAACGTCCTCTTAATCCGCGCTCCTTATTCTAGGTACAAAGACCTGAGGGGCTTCCCCAGGCAGAAGGTCAACCCAACACTCATCTCCGGATGGAGCCAGGACTATGATGAAACTGAATTGGAAATCAATCACACTGGCGTCGTTCCTGTTTGTCGGCGTGCCCATGCTTTCCATAATGGGGAGCGATCACGGCCTGCAGCCGGACAACGCCTTTGCACTCAGCACTGACACAAGCCCGGTGGGCACCAACCGTATCACCGAAGTGGTGAAAAAGCAGGACAAGGCGGTGGTCGGCGTGCATTCGTCCGTCAAGATGGAACGGACGCGCGGCATGGACCCGCGGAATCCGTTCGGTCCCGGTGTCCCCTCACCCGGCCCGGCCCCTCGGGGATCCGGCTCCGGCTTCATTATCGATAAAGAAGGTCATGTCCTCACCAACAACCACGTGGTGGATGGTGCGGATCAGGTAAAAATTCAATTGCACGACGGTAAAGAGTACGAGGCCGAGGTGATCGGCAAGGACCCGGCCACCGACATCGCCCTGTTGAAAATCGTTCGCAAGGAAGGCGACACCACGCCCCTGCCGCACATGAACCTGGGTGATTCCAAAAATCTCGAGGTCGGCGAGTGGGTCATCGCCATCGGCAACCCCTTCGGCCTGAGCCACACCGTCACCACGGGCATCGTGAGCGCGAAGGGACGCAACCTCGGTTCCGGTCCCTATGACGCGTTCATCCAGACCGACGCCTCCATCAACCCCGGTAACAGCGGCGGTCCGTTGCTCAATATGAACGGCGACGTGATCGGCATCAACACCATGATCCTGTCCGGCAACGGCGGCAACGTGGGCATCGGCTTCGCCATTCCCATCAACATGGCGAAATCGATCGTGGCCGACCTGAAGAAGGACGGCAAGGTCACCCGCGGCTGGCTGGGCGTCACCATCCAGAAGATGACCGAGGAACTGGCGTCTTCTTTTGGGTTGAGCGAGCCGAAAGGCGCACTGGTCAACGGCGTCCTGCCGAAAGGTCCGGCGGAACGCGGCGGCCTGAAACGCGGTGACGTCATCGTCAAGTACGACGGGCAGGAGCTGGTGGATTTCTCCGCCCTGCCCAAGATGGTGGGAACCACCGCACCCGGCAAAACCGTAACGCTGGACATCCTGCGGGACGGCAAACCGGTGACGGTGAAAGTCACCATCGAGAAGATGCAGGAAAGCCAGGCTTAACTGACTGCGAAGGGTTCCTCCTCCCCCTTCGCTCCCTGGGCAAAAGGTTCGGACGCTCCCCCGTCCGGGCCTTTTGTTTTCTTATTTGGATTGGATACCACGCAGGAAGGCTTTACTGTTTCGCGTACACGGGCACGAGGAAGCGGCTGTCGTAATCGACCCCCGGCGTTTTGGCCTGGATCTCGATTTCCCAGAACCGCCCGGGACGCCCGCTCAATTCCGTGGTCATCTCCCTGTTGTCCGGCAGGTCCCATTCCATCAGGAACCCGCCGCCGCGCGAGGCGCCGGAGTTCATCGTCCGCTCTTCCCCATAGATCTGGTAACACACCACCTCGCGGCTCTTTCTTCGCCCGGAGTAGCGCGTCTCATACACTTCTTCAACATAACGCAGGTTCAGCGTGACCGAATCAAACGCTCCGGGCATGCCTTCCAGCGCCAGTTTCATTTTCCCACCCAGGTGAAATGGAAATCCAAGAAACCTCAGGCGGCTGTTGCCGTATTTGAGGTACTGCATGTACTTGCGGATGCCGTCGCCGATGATCAGCACAACGATGAAATCGAAAAACAGCACCACGCCCTTCACCCACATGGGGACCTGCTCCTTTTCGCTGAACCAGGCGATGTAATGAAACGGCGCGAGAAAGGCGATGAAGACGGCGGCGGTGATGAAATGCTTCACCACGTCCTTCATTTTATTTTCGGCAATGCCGAGCGGGTCCCAGGCATAGTCCCACAGCCAGGGCTGGTGCGGAGCGCGGCGTCGGCCTTCCTCGATTTTCTTTTTGAGACCGAGTCCGAGAAAACCGTGAACGATCATGTACGCTCCGGCGAAGAAGAACAGGCCTCCCATCACCGCAAGCACCCATAACGGCGCGTGCACGCTTTTCGGGTCGAGATGTATGACGCCGAGGTACATGAGGAACAACATCACCCCGATGCCGGCGAACGGAAGGCCGAAGAGGATGGACGGCCAGCCGTGGATGGTGGTGCCGCTGACCGCGCGGTTCTTGCGCAGCCGCATACGTTCCCAGTTGACGGTCGATTCCCCCTGCATCGCCCTCCTCCAGTCAGTGATTGAAACCTTTATCCAATATAAAGGCTGGAGGCGGAGTGTCAATTGGGTTCACTTAACGGAAACTGAAGAGGGATGAAGACTATGGAAAGGTTCAAACCCGTTGCCGGCGGTGGCGCCAGCGTCGGACCCCCGCAAGGGTCAGCATGAGGAACAGAAACAGGAACACCAACATCTGCGGCCAGAACGGTTCTTCACCCCAGTCCGGTCCGAAGTACACACTGCCCGTGATGTCGCCGGAATAGTGTTTCAACATTTCCCCGTACTCCACCAGAAGATGCACCGGGTACTCGCCGCCGGGGCGTCCGGCTACCTTTTGCACCGGCACCTCGAAATGCTTTTCCTGCCCACCGTGGATGGTGAAGCCCATCATTCCGGAAAACTGTGAGGCGGTGAGTTCGGGCGGCAGGAGCAACATCAGCCGCACGTTTTTAAACGAAGGCGAATCGTTGCGAAGCGCGATGCGCAGGGTTGAAGAGTCCGTGTTCTCCTGATGAAGCGCCTGAATATCCCCGGTGATCAGGGCCTGGAGCGGTTCTTCATAATGGAAGGAACTGGTGTGCAACTGCGTCCGGGTCGCATCGCTGTGCATTGCGGTCTTGTAATTGACCATGGCCACCACCGGGTAACTGCCCACCCGCACCACCGGCGGATGCTGATCGTTGATCAGCGTCACTTCCTGCCCCGGTTTCAATTCATGGATCATGGGCATGTGCGACATGGTGTGATGAAAATGAAACATGGGATGCACATGGTGGAGCGGCCGGGATCCGGTGTTGCGCAAATGGAGTGTGATGGTCACGCGCCCGTCACCGGTGACGTTGGGATCGGTCGTGATGCTCAGGCGGTCCTCCGCAGACAATCCCGTCGCCGGAGCGGCACACGCCGCCACCCAGACAGCAAGCCCAAGGGCCGTATTACGGATAAAGGCATTCACAGGCAATCACCGTTCAAACTAATGATCCACTGAGTTTATCACAGCATAAGGAGAGGCCGCGAAGGCTTTTGAGCGATCCCCGCCCCGGGCCTCCCGCGGTATCCTCATGGCTGAAAATGGTGGTATCATGAGAAAAGGCACCCATACGACCAACCCTAAGGGGGGAGATTCGAACCATGAATGGATTCATCGTCGGTCTTATCATTTTACTGGTCATCCTGTTCAGCGCCTTCAAGGTGCTTCGGGAATACGAACGGGGCGTCATTTTCCTGCTCGGCAAATTCTACAAAGTCAAAGGGCCGGGCCTCATCCTGGTCATTCCGATCCTGCAACAGATGGTGAAGGTGAGCCTCCGCACCGTGGTCATGGACGTGCCTCCGCAGGACATCATCACCCGCGACAACGTCACCGTGCGCGTCAACGCCGTCGTCTATTTCCGTGTGATCGATCCGCAACGCGCGATCATCGACGTCGAAGACTACCTCTACGCCACGCAACAGTTGTCGCAGACCAC
Organism: Nitrospina sp. P1_D6; assembly: GCF_052156615.1. Lineage (NCBI taxonomy): Bacteria > Pseudomonadati > Nitrospinota > Nitrospinia > Nitrospinales > Nitrospinaceae > Nitrospina > Nitrospina sp. P1_D6. The sequence continues at coordinate 695,741 of NZ_JBQKUN010000001.1, forward strand.
CCTGCGCAGCGTGCTGGGCAAAAGCCAGCTGGATGACCTGCTGGCACACCGCGAAAAGATCAACGAACACCTGCAACAGGTGATCGACCAGCAGACCGAACCCTGGGGCGTGAAGGTCGCCAACGTCGAACTCAAAAACGTGGACCTGCCCACCGAAATGCAGAGAGCGTTGGCCAAGCAGGCCGAAGCGGAACGCGAGCGGCGCGCCAAGGTGATCCACGCCGAGGGCGAATTCGAGGCCAGCAAGCGCATCAGTGACGCGGCGGACGTCATCAACGCCCATCCGCCGGCCCTGCAATTGCGCTTCCTGCAGACCATGGTGGACCTTTCCGTGGACAAAACCAGTATGGTGTTCTTCCCGTTCCCACTGGAAATGCTCCAATCTCTGGTCGGGGCTCCCAAGACCGACGACAACAATCCGGGAACAGCCTGAAATTAAAGCCTTCATGGGGGTCGGAGAAAGCCGGATTGTGACCACACCGATTTTCCGCTAGGGTCCTTTTGCGCGGGAAAATCCGCCACTGATGTAATAAAATGATGGGAGAACGTTCTTTAATGGATTCTTATCCGAATGGACCCGGCGCACCTCATTCATGATTTCCTCGACCGCGTTCGCCGCTACAGGACTCGGGTCAATCTCCTCTCGGGAACCTGCCTGATTCTGTTTCTGCTCGTCGCCGGAGGACTGGCCGCCAACCTGCTGGCCTACTTTCTGAAAGACCCCGGCCCCTGGCTGATCCCCTTCCTGGCCGTCTGGGCTCTGCCCGTGGTGTACCTGCTGGGCCGAACCTACATCGCCGAGTGGTTTCTGCGTCTTCGGCGCGACCAGGCCGCGCTTCTTGTTGAAGAAAGGGTCCGCAGTCTCAACAACAACCTCATCAACTCCGTTCAACTGGAACCGCGGCTGAAAGAGAACCAGCCGGACGGCATCTCGCGTGAAATGATCGCGGAACTGCTGGCCCGCACGCAGAAGGACATCCGCGACCTGAGACCGGAGGACATCGTCTCCACCGATCGCATGAGGCACACACAGCGCGCCCTCGTGGGATCGCTGGTGCTGCTGCTGGTGGCCACACTCACCCTGCCGGATTTCTGGACGCGCGGTTATGAACACTGGGTGGCGCCGCCACCGGAGGCCAGCCCCATAAAACAGATCAGCGGCACGCCCGACAACCCCGGATCCAACCAGCCGGAATTCGAATACACCATCGAATCGATGTCGCTCGAATTCAATTACCCCGCCTACACGCAATTGAAACGCGTGACTTTGAATAACACCGATGGAAAGATCAAAGTCCTGCCGGGGACAGAAGTGAAGGTCACGGCGCGCACCAACCATCCGGTTGCGGGCGCATCCCTGGTGCTGAACAACCGCGACAACCTGTCTATGGATGCGCTGGATGAACACCGCATCCAGGGACGCTTCATCGTCAAGGAAGGCGGCTTCTATCAGTTCCGTCTGAAAACGCCGGATGGGCACAAGGTGCTGTTGCCTGCAAGGTATCCAATCGAATTGGGACAGGACCGCGCGCCGCGCATCATCATGTTTCTGAGCAATCCCAAACCGGTATACATGGTCACCGACAAGATCCAGTTTTACTACGAGGCGGTGGATGACTTTGGCCTGAGCCGGGTCAACCTGGTCATGGACGTGGACGGGCAGGTGACGCGCAGGACCATCAAGCGGTTCAAGAGCAATGAGAAAGACAACAAGGACGGCTACACCTGGGAGCTGGCCACCATGGCGCTGGAACCGGGCAACCGCGTTCAGTATTACCTCGAGGTCGAGGACAACGACAACGTCTACGGACCCAACACCGGGCAGTCGGAGGTGTATTCGTTCGAAATCTTCGATGAGCGGCAGAAACGCTGGGACCTGCTGGCCCTGCAGGATGAACTGGTGGACAAGATGGTCACCCTGCTGGCCAAAACGCTGGTATCGAACACCGAACCGCTGGCCGACAAGCCGGAGGACCTGACCCGTTACAAGAAAACACTGGCGTGGAGCACCGACCGCCTGATCGAGATCATTAACCTGGCGCAGACCATCCAGACGCAGGCGCAGGAGATCGAGTCGTTTCCAAAACCTTACCTGACCCTGATGAGCAACATCATCGGCGGCCTGAACGAAATCCGTGAGGACCAGATTCAGGCGATGAACCAGATCAACAACGCGCTGTTCAAAACCACGCCCATCGCTTTCAACGCACCCCCGGGCGGGCCGGTGATGGAACGCCTCATCACGCACCTGGAACGGGACATCCTGTTCCTCGTAAAGCTGCTCAACCGCGAACGCATGAACCAGGTGATGGACCTCGATCGCGAACTGGGCAACCTCACAGAGAACCTGCGCGAGGAATTCGAAAAACTCAAAGACAAAAATTCGCCGAAGAACACCTCCGAGTTCAAGAAGGCGATGGACAAGATCCGCGAGACGCTCCACAAGATCATGGAGCAGTTGTCGCAGCAGATGCAGGGCCTTCCCGACGAGTTCCTCAACAAGCAGGCGTTTGAAAACATGAGCCTCGAAAACATGAACGCCTCCATGGAAAAAATCAAGGACCTTGTCGAGCAGGGCAAGATCGAGGAAGCCATGCAGGAGATGGAAAAGTTCATGGACGACCTGCGGGCCTTTTCCGAAAACCTGGATAACATGAACCAGAACCAGGAAAACATGGTCGACCTGGAACTGATGAAACAGATCGACGACTCGCTCCAGAAAATCGACGAACTGGCGGAACAGCAGAAAGGCCTGCTCGACAAAACCATGGACATCAACAAAAACCTGCGCTCCCAGCAGTTGAAGATGTTCGAGCAGCAGTTGATGGATTTCTTTAAAAGCCTCAAAAAAGACGTCAATGCCATCCAGGGCATCCTGCGCGAAGACGAACGCGTCCTGGAGACGAACCCGGACATGCAGAAACTGGTCGAACTGATGGACAAGGAAGATGCGATCAGCAGCGACATCCGCGACCTCAACGAAAAAACGCTGGGTTCGCTGGGCCGCGAAGAGGAGCACCGCGAAAATTTCGCCAGACTCAAGGACAAGCGTGCGGAACTGTCGGACATCATGGACCGCATCCACTCCCTGCACATGAAGATGTTCCACGGTTTCAAGAACTACCTGCCGGAACTCAACTCCAAGTACGACAAGCTGGAGGAATTCACGGAGCTCCAGGACCTGTTCGAGTTCAACTCCATGTTCAGGCAGACGTACCCGGATGTGCTCCGCTGGCAGAACCACTTCCGAACCTCGCGCGACCTCAACCCGGAGCTGCTCGACCGCATGAACGACGACCTGTATGAAGTGGCGCAACTCAACAGCGAAATCTCCAAGAAACTCGGCACCATGATGCGGTCCCTGCAACAGAACTACCAGAGCCTGCTGAGCGACGAGGAAAAACAGCAACTGCAACAGATGGCGAAACAGCAGGAAGGCCTGTCGAAAGATACGGAAGAGTTGTCCGAGCTGTTCCAGCAGATGAACCGCAAGAACCCGATGATCAGCCCCGGTCTCTCCAACCGCATGACCGGCACCGGCCGGTACATGAAGCAGTCGCAGAGCCGCCTCAAAGGCCAGCGCGTGCAGGACAGCATCGAGTCCGAGAACCGTGCGCTGCAGGGACTCAACGAGGTACGCGACATGCTGGAAGCGTTGAAAAACTCCGGCCAGGGTCAGGGCCAGCCGAAATCGTCCCTGCAAATGGGACAGGGCCGACAGCGCGATCCAAGCCAGGGTGGTGGTGCGCGCCGCCTGCGGCAGGAGAAGATCACCCTGCCGTCGGAAGACCAGTACCGCGTGCCGGGTCAGTTCCGTGAGGACATCATTGAGGCCATGAAGAACAAGTATCCGGAAAAATACGAACGCCTCATTGGCCAGTACTACAAGGAACTGGTGAAATGACGACGACCCTCCCACGTACCGCGCTCGCTCTCGGCTTTGCCATGGCACTGTTGTGGTGCGGCGCGTCGGCCCCCGTCCACGCCGGCCTGCAGGAAGACATCAACCGCGGTTACTCGCTGATCGACCAGTGGCGCTTCGAGGAAGCGGAGGCGCACACGCGGTCGTTGATGGACAAGTACCCCAAGTCCGGCGACGTCACGTTCCTGCTCGCGCGGGTGGTGTTTTACCAGGGTGACTACGCGCGGTCGCTGGACCTGATGAACCAGGTCGAGGACTCCGCCTCCACGGTCAAGGAGTTCAAGCAGCTGGTGGCGCAGACGCACGAAGCGACGCGGGGCATGGTCCTGCGCGAATCGGATCACTTCATCCTGAGTTACACCGACGGACCCGACTCCGTGCTTGTAGACTACGCCATTGACGCGCTGGAGAAATCCTACGCGGTGCTGGGCGACATCCTCGGTCACCACCCGAAAAAGAAAGTGCGGGTGGAGATCTATCCCAGCCGCGAACCGTTCTCGCGCATCTCGCCGCTCACCTTCAAGGACATCATGACCTCCGGCACGGTTGCCTTGTGCAAGTACAACCGGCTGATGCTCATCTCGCCGGGCTCGCTGGTGCGCGGTTACAACTGGCTGGATACCTTGAGCCACGAGTACGTCCACTTCCTGCTCAGCAGTAAAAGCCACAACAACGTGCCGCTGTGGCTCCACGAAGGCATCGCCAAGTACCTGGAGACGCGCTGGCGCGGCGACCCGGAACACCTGACGCCGATCATGGAAACGGTGCTCGCCAACGGGCTCGACAACGATTACCTCATCGACTTCGAAGCCATGATGCCGTCGTTCGCCAAACTCAAAACCGCCGAGGACGTGCAGCTCGCCTACGCCGAGGTGGCGACGATGGTGCAGTACCTCGTCGAGTTGAAAGGGCTGGAAGGACTGGAAGGGCTGGTGGCGGGACTGAAAGACGGCTCGCCGGTGGGCGACGTGCTGGACCGGCTCCTGCAAAAGGACCTCGACCGGTTCCAGGACGACTGGAAGGCGTACATGAAAACTCAGAAGCTGAAACGCATCCCCGGCCTCACCGTGCTCAAGTTCCAGTTCAAGAACAAGCGCGAAAACGGCCAGGCCGAGGATGAAGAAGGCGAACGCGCCCTCATCGAAAGCCGGCGCGCCCGCGACCTCACCCTGCTGGGCGACATTTTAAAGAGCCGCGACCACGTGCAGGCCGCGATCATCGAATACCGCAAGGCGATTTCGGAATCGGACACGCTGTCACCGGTGCTGTACAACAAGCTCGCAGGCACTTACATGCTGACCAACGAATTCGACGAGGCGGAAATTTTACTCAAGCAGAGCCTGGAGTTTTACCCGCAGTTCCCCACCACCCTCACCAACCTGGGGGAGGTGGCGTTCAGGCGCAAGGATTACGAGGCCGCACGCGATTTTTACGTGAAGGCGGAGGGCATCAATCCCTTCAACCCGGCGGTGCACCTGCGCCTGATCCGCATCTACGGCGCGCTGGGCGAAAACAGGCTCAAGGAAGAACAGGAAACAAGGCTGGCTTTGATACAATGAACCATGCCTTTTCGCAACATTGAGGCTGGCCCGATCTCGCTTTTATAACCCATCATGCAAAAGTTATTCTTTCGCATTTGACTTTCAAGAGACCCACATGGACCAAACGACGCCCGATCTCGATCTCGCCCGCGAACTGCTGGACGCGAAAAACCAGGTACTGAAGGAAATCCGCAAGGTCATTATCGGCCAGGACGCCGTCATCGAGGACCTGCTGATCGCGCTGTTCTCGCGCGGCCACTCCCTGTTCGTCGGCGTGCCGGGGCTGGCGAAAACCTTGCTCGTCAGCTCGCTGGCGAGGGTGCTGAACCTCAAGTTCAGCCGTATCCAGTTCACCCCCGACCTCATGCCGTCGGACATCACCGGCACCGAGATCCTGTACGAAGACCAGGCGACGAACAAGCGCGACTTCCGTTTCATCCTCGGCCCCATCTTCGCCAACATCATCCTCGCCGACGAGATCAACCGCACCCCGCCGAAAACGCAGGCGGCGCTGTTGCAGGCCATGCAGGAACACCAGGTGACGGTGGGATCGAACACGTACCATCTCGATGAACCGTTCCTCGTGTTCGCGACGCAGAACCCCATCGAGCACGAGGGCACCTATCCCCTGCCCGAGGCGCAGTTGGACCGCTTCATGTTCATCATCAACGTCGATTACCCGACCAAGGAGCAGGAGGTGCAGATCGCCCTGTCCACCACGTCGGGCGTGAAGCCGGATTTGCAGGTGGTGATGGAGGCCGACCGCATCCTCGCTTTGCAGAACCTGGTGCCGAAGGTGCCGGTGTCGGACCACGTCGCGCGCTATGCGGTGGATCTGGTACGGGCGTCACGGCCGGGGAACGGCACGACGCCGTCGTTCATCACCGAGTGGGTCAGCTGGGGGGCGGGACCGCGCGCCAGTCAATACCTGGTGCTGGCCGCCAAAGCGCGGGCGCTGATGGACAACCGCGTCGCCGTCACCATCGAGGACATCAAGAGCGTCAGCCAGCAGGTGCTGGAGCACCGCATCCTGCTCAACTTCAAAGCCGAAGCCGAAAACATCAAAACCCAGGACATCATCGACAAGCTGTTGGCTGAGGTGAAAGTGTAAAATAAATTTTTGCTTACCAATTTAAAACCGAAATAATTTAACCCACACCCTAAAGATTAACTAAATTTTTCTACCGATATTTAACCCAGGAATTCATCCCAATTTTAGACTCCAAAAAAATTTAGCCTACCCTTTAAACAAATTCAGATAGAAATTTTTGGTTTTTTGGTCATTCATTCCTAAATTTGTCCTTGAATTAAATATTGGAACGTCAAATAATTATTTGGCATACCAAAAACAACTCTTCAAATATAAAAAGTATATAAAGATTCCATTAGGAGAACTTTCAAATGAAAGTTTCCATTGATTTACCAAAGCAAAGTTTCGCTTTAAAGGTCGTAGGAGTAACTTATCAAAACCATGATGGAACGAATCGGCAGAATATTCTTAAAAATTGCAAGTCGGGTCAAAAGGTAAAGCTAGTTAGGGAACCAAACAATAAGTTTGATAAATTTGCTATTGCTGTATTCACTTTAGATGACAAGCAAATAGGTTATTTACCAAAAGGAGACGCAAAGCTTGCTAATCATATTGATCGGGGAGGTAAAACGAACGCTGTCATTAAAGAAATTACTGGCGGCTCCGGATTTCTAGGACTATTCATATCAGCTTTTCGAAAAAGTTATGGGTGCGTACTAAAAATAACTAAGGAGGATATTGATTGGAAGGCTGTAGCTCCCTATATGGACATCGATCGAAAGGCAAAGGAGTTAATTAACAAAGCTAAAAATAAGGAAACCTCCCAACCCATACAAGCAGTAAAATTATATCGGGAAGCAGTAGCTGAATTGCAACGATTAGATTCACAAGGAGAAAAGGCGGTTGCTTGGCGAACCACTAGATACCCAATCAACCGCCTTTCTTTAATTTTGGAAAAGCTAGGAAAGACCAATGAGGCCCTTGAGGAAATTAAAAAATACGAAACTTTTAATGATCGGGTGGGATTAAGTAAATCGGATGAAGAAAGCTTGAAGAAACGAAAAAACCGATTAGGATAAGCCTTTTAATGTAAGAAATTTCACAAAATTCTTACCTTACCCTTCCATAGTCTTATTAAGAAAATATTACTTTCAGACTTATTTGTCGCCTTACCGATGCGGGCTTTTGAGGATGGTTTCGACGGTCCAGTCCACGTTCAGGCGGAAGCGTTTGCCGGAGAGGTTGTCGTACTCGATGTAGCCGTGGTCCTTGCCGAATAAGAACAGGTCGCGCGTCACGTTCACGTCCTGCTTGCAGTACTCGACAATCCGGTCGAGCTTGCCCGCATCGCCCCCCAGGTATTCCTTCCACCATTGCAGTGAAATGAGTCCGTCGGCGGACTTCTTCGTGCCCAGCGTGCAGCCGGCGAGGTTGTCGAGCTTGATGCGGTGGTTTTTCAGCTTGATGAAATCGACGAGGATGTCGAAGGTGGGGATGTCCAAAAGATCGATGTGGCGCTGGCTGGCCGCGCCCTGGATGACGGTGTAATCGAAGCCGATGACGTTGAAGCCGACCACGAGGTCCGCCGACTTCAGGTGGTCGATGAGGTCGGTGTAGCCCTTCCCCTCTTTCTTCTCCGCCTCGCCGTAATAGACGTGGTGCTGTTCGTCGTGGCTGTCCCACACCACGCCGACGGCCATCAGCATGTCCTTGATGTTGTCCCAGCCGCCCACCTCGTCGGCGCTCTTCTGCGTCTCCAGGTCGAAATACAGGACACGAGGGCCTCGGGCTTTCTGCGGTTTGGGAGGCGCCGGCTCTTCCACCGGGGGCTGGGAAAACAGATCGAGTTGGTCGGACATAGTGACAGCCTTATATCACTTCGCCCCCCGGCAGTTCAAGTCCTCCCGCAGAACCAAATAAAAATCAACCAGTTATAGCATCCACACAGGACAGCCTGCAAGATAATCAAATTTTTTATGGTTTTTCCAATATCGGTATAAACTTTTTTTATAATTATCCGTAAAGCTTATTGGGAGGGACAGTAATTTTAACCTTTATTGGTAGGAACTTATGTCTATCACCTCCATTTTCGGCATTCAATCGGGATTCAACACCTCCGAAGTTATTGAAAAACTGATTGCTCTTCAGCAACGCCCGCTCGAAGCCAAGGTTTCCGAACGCGAGTTGCAGATCGAGCGCCTCGACCTGTTCAAGCAATTGCGCCAGAATGCCAACAGTTTCAAAAGCCTGGTGCGCACCATGGACGGCCGCGACCAGATGACCGTCAAGGTGGGTTCCTTCCTGGGCAACACGGACACCGCCAAAGTGGATGTCATCACCAGCGTCACCTCCCCCTCCGGCAGTTTTGCCATCAACGTCACCCAACTGGCCCGGGTGGGCATCGTGCGGTCGGACGACAACTACGCCTCGGCCACGTCCGTTTACAGCCCGGACGACGCCGGGACCCTGGAAATCACGGTCGGTAGCACGCAAACCGACATCTCCATCACCGATACCGACACGCTGCAGGACGTGGTGGACAAGATCAACGCCTCATCGGCGGATGTCACCGCCCGCGTGGTGGACAGCGGCAGCGGCCAGACTCCTTTCAGCATCGTCATCACCGGCAACCAGACCGGCGCCGAAAACGCCGTCTCCGCCGTGTTCAACGAACCGGGGCCGGACCAGACCTTCTCCAGCACGCAGGCGGCGCAGGATGCGCTCTTCACCCTCGACAACATTCAGTACGCCCGCTCCAGCAACATTGTGGACGACGTGATCGACAGCACCACCCTGACGCTCGAGGCCGAGGGATCGGGCACCATCCAGATCAGCATCTCCACCGAGGAAATCGAGGACAAGGTCGAGGCCTTTGTCGAGGAATACAATCAAATCCTGGCGTTCATTGACAAGAACGCATTTTTCGACAGCGACACCCTGGAATCCGGCCCACTGTTCGGCAGCGCTTCCCTGCGTCAACTGAAGCAGAACCTCGCCGACCTGGTATCCGCCAAGGTGCAGGGGCTGGACGGGGATCTGGACTACCTGTCGACCATAGGGATTGCCACCCGCGGCGACGGCACGCTGGAACTCGATTCCGCCAAGCTGAGCTCCGCCCTCTCCAGCGATCCGCAAGGGGTGATCAACCTGTTCATCACCAGCGGTTCGGCCAGTCACTCGGAAGTCGAGTTTGTCAGCGCCTCGGAATTTACGGAGGAAGGCGAGTTTGAACTGCGCGTCATCGGCGGCGTGCCGCACCTCAGAAAATCCGGGGAAACGGATTTCGTGGCGGCGGTGGCGGGTCCCGGCAACACCTACATCGGAGCGCAGGACACCAGCGCCGAAGGGCTGGTGTTCAGCATCGACCCGGCGGAACTGGGAACCGACGGCGACAAGGGCACGCTCACCGTCTCCATCGGCATTGCGGAAAAACTGGACCGGGCATTGACGGCAAGCACCAAGGAAAGCGGAAACAGCGCCCTGTCGGCCGACATCAACGCCACCACCGAGAAAATCGAAGACCTCAACGAGGTCATCTTGATGCTCGACGACCGGTTGAAGCTGTTCGAGGACAACCTGCGTCAAAAGTTCATCCGGCTGGAGACCATATTGGGGCAATTGAATTCGCAGCGGGAAGCAGTACAGGCCTCACTGGCGAACCTGCCGGGAATGCTGAAATCCTCTAAATAGCTGACCCGGTGAATGGATTCATCAGGGGGGCGATCCTCCCCCCTCCTTTTACTATGCGGGGCATCGGGCTCCTCCAGATTAAAAAAAATCCCTGCCTGAAAAAAAATATTATTGCGCCCGGGCCCCGACTTTACCTATTTTAACTTCCGACTGGCCAATCTGTTTCAAAAAGCCTGTAGCCTTTTTGTACCCCTCCAATAGGTAGTATCGACTTGAAATAGAGCTAAAGGGATTTTTTCAAGCCGCCGAAAAATGGGGTGAAGGGGGAGAGAGTGAACTTGCAACCAGAATAATCGGGGTAGCTGATGCACTTGTCTTCCTTTTTGGAGATGAAACAGAAATTGAATACCGCCCACTCGGCGGAGCACCTGGTCACCCTCCGAAGAAAAAGTTTGCGGTCCAAAGAAGCGGAACGCACTTTTTGTGAACGGCGGCTGGATTTGTTGAAGCGGCTCGGTTCCCTGGTCGCGTCGTTCCAGTCCACTCTTCAAAATCTCTGCGTGACGATGCCCACACCCGCCACTCCGGACGAAACCATCGTTGTCGGAAAACAGGGCGAATTCATTTCCAACGGTCCCGCGGACCTCGGTCTGAAGGTCAGCGATTCGGCTCCGGCCGGTACCTGTAAAATTGACATCCACCAGCTGGCGCAGGCAGGGATCGTTCGTTCCAGGCGCGCCCTTGCCGACCCGGACGATGCGTTCACCAGCCGGGGGGGAGTGCTGATTTTCCAGATGGGCGCCGAACGGACTCAGATCGAGATTGCCAAAAACACTTCCCTCCGAGAAGTTGTGGAGGCCATTTGTGCATCCAGCGCCAATGTCACGGCAGGGGCCGTATGCGATGGCACGCTCTACCGCCTTGAGATCGGAGGCAACCTGACCGGAGCCGCGCAGGGGGTTGCCGCCTGTTTTCGGGAAAACAGGAAAAGCTTCAATCTCTTCGGCCTGCTGGAAAAAAATATCACCCAGCCGGGCAGGTCCGAAACCAAAGCACTCGACTTCATTGACTCCGGCATCGGCGGAATTTCCCGGCGGGGAGAGACGTTCGAAACCGTTCGGCAGGCACAGGACGCTTCCCTCCTCCTGAACGGCACCCCGTTCTCCCACTTCACCAATCAGGTGGACCACGCCCTTCCCGGCGCCACGCTGACTTTGCAAACCCCAGGCGCCGGCACCCTCAAGATCAGGGAAATCACACGGGACGTTCCGGGAAAACCGGCTACCGGCATGGATGAATTTCAAGTCCAGATCCGGCACTGCATAGCGAGATTTAATGAGATCAGGAATTTCATCGACCGCCATGCGTTTGACAACGGAAAAACCGGGGAACCCGGGCTGCTGTTCTCCCTTTGCTCAGTGCGAAACCTGCACAAGGCATTTTGCCACTTCTTGAATAGCGAACTGGCGGAGCTGCAAGGCGGGTCCAGTCGCCTGGCGCAGATCGGCATCACCGTACAGCAGGACGGAACGCTTTCCCTGGATATGGACAAACTGGATGAGGCGTTGGAATACGACCTGCAAAACGTCCTCGACCTGATTTCCATTCAGGGATCCGCTTCGAACCCAAACGTAACCTTCCTCAGTGCCGGGGATCGGATGGAGGGTGGGGTGTTTGAACTGGAAATACAAAATGGGTCCCTGAAAATCCACAAAGTGGGTGAGTCCGAGTCCAGCACCGCGGTCAGAACCACCAGCAGTACCTTTGAAGGCGCGGCGGGAACGTCCGCAGAAGGACTGCAAATCCGGGTCGACCCGGTGGAACTCGTCGAGGAAGGGGAAAAAGGGTCCGTTGTGGTTTCCTCCGGGTTCGCCGGCAGGCTCAACCGCCTGCTGACGGCGGTCACCGAAGAGGGCGACCCGGTTCAACCCTTTCAAGCGGACATCGACACGGTCCATGAAAGGATGGGCGAACTCACCCGTTTCATCGATCGATTGTCACGCCAGCTTCAGCAATCCGAACAACGCAGCCGGAGCCAGTTTGCAAACCTCGATAAATCCCTGAGCCGGCTGGAATCGCAGAGGTTGATGATGGAAAATTTCCGGTTCACCCTGACCGGCCTGTTCGACTTCCACCGCTGACGGACAACCTGATTTGCCGGGCCCGGACCATGGGTCGTTGCTACCTCCGCTCACCCCCCATCCCGGGCCCGGAAATTCATCCAAACTTTAATTATTTATTCATAAATACCCAAATTTATTATTTTTTTTTAAATTAATCAAAGAATCCGGAAGGGTGTTCTCAAACACGGGAGGGGGTCTGCCCTCGATACCTGGAAACCTCCAACCCTAAAGATTTCAACGAAATTCCAGCAAGCGGCCAAATTACCTGAAAGAAAGGAGTTGAGCGCCTTTTTATCTAAAGTCCCCTTTCCTTTTGGTCGATATGATGACTAGATAGCGCGCACCCCGTGCCGATTGATTAAATAAGGAGAAGGTCATGGCCATCACATCCATATTTGGCCTCCAATCTGGATTCAACACCTCGGAAGTGGTCGAGAAACTGATTGCATTGCAGCAGCGGCCGCTTGAAGCCAAGGTCTCCGACCGCGAGCTGGAGGTGGAAAAGCTCGACCTGCTGAAAGAGTTCCGCGGTCTGCTCAACACCTTCAAAAGCACTGTGCGGCTGATGAACGTTCGCGACCGTTTGGTGTCCATCGACGGCAGTTTCGTTGCCGACACCTCCGGGGGAGAAAACGCCCGCGTCGGGGTCACCACGACCCTCAACTCCCCCATTGGCACTTACAGCATCGACGTCAACCAGCTGGCGCAGAACGCCATTGTGGAGTCGGATGACCTGTTCAACCTGACAACCAGCACATTTCACACCGGGTTCACGAACGGAACCCTGAATGTGACTGTAGGAGGCGTGGCCAACAATCTAACCATTGCTCCCGGCGCCACGCTTCAGGAAGTGACCGACCAGATCAACAACAACGTGAGCGGGGTGACCGCCACCATCGTGGATACAGGCAGTAGTCCCGACCCGTACCGCCTGGTCATCACCGGGGACGACGAAGGGAGTGCCAATACGGTTTCAGTGAGTTTCACCCCTGGTTTTTTCGGAGCGGCAAGAAATTTTTCAGATGTCCAGGTGGCGCAGGACGCCCTGTTCGATTTTGAAGGCATCTCCTATACCCGCAGTACCAATATCGTGAGCGACGTCCTGACGGGGACGACCCTGTCGCTCGAGGCCCTGGGACCGGGCACCATTCAAATCACGCAGGATACCGAAGCCATTCGCGGCAAGGTGGATGATTTTGTCGAGCAGTACAATGCGATCCGGGCCTTCGTGAATCAAAACGCCAAGTTCGATTCGGACACGCTGGAAGCGGGTCCCCTGTTCGGAAATGTTTCCGTCCGTTCACTGGAGCAGTCGCTGGCACGGCTGGTTTCCAGTGAAGTGCAGGGACTCAGCACCTCCTTCAGTTTTCTTTCCCAGGTCGGTATCAGGACCGGGGACGACGGCCTGCTTGAACTGGATGAAGCCGAACTGAGTTCGGCACTGGCTTCCGACCCCACCGGTGTGGTCAACCTGTTCATCAACAGCGGTTCGGCATCCAACCCGAACGTCACTTTCGGCAGCGCGGCCTCCACTACAGAAGAAGGCACCTTTGAGTTGCAGGTCACCGGCGGAGTGCCGGAATTGCGCAAAGTGGGGGAATCCACGTTCACTCCCGCGGTCGCCGGCCCGGGCGACACTTTCATCGGTGCGGCGGGCACCACGGCGGAAGGCCTGGTGTTCAGCATCACCCCTTCCGAGTTGGCCGTGGACGGCAGCAAGGGAACGATCGAGGTGTCCCTGGGGGTGGCCGAAAAGTTGAACCGCATCGTGACCTTCAACACGGACACCACGCTGAACAGCCCGCTTCAGGGCGACATCAACACCACCACCGGAACCATCGAGGACCTGAACGAAACCATCCTGAGGCTCGATGACCGGCTGGCTTTGTTTGAAGAAAACATCAAAAAAGAATTTATCCGGCTGGAACAGCTTTTGGGTGAACTCGACTCACAAAGAAGGGCCGTCGAGTCGTCCCTGGCAAACCTGCCGAGCCTTTTGAGCAAGTAATAACAGCGAACGCGGATATCACGAAGAACTAGAAGAATTACAGGAGAGCGAATTCATGGTACGGACCCAGGGACCCAATCAATACCAGATCAACGAGGTTTCCACCTCCAACCAGGGCAAGTTGATTCTCATGATGTACGACGGGGCCATACGCTTTGTCACCATGGCGATGGAATCGATGGACCAGAACGACGTCGCGCACAAAAGCGCATACATTCAGAAGTCGCGGGATATCGTGAACGAACTCATGGTGGCTCTGGATACGGACAAAGGCGGCGAGGTGACACGCAACCTGGAACGTTTGTACCAGTTCATCCTGCGTCAACTCACGCACGCCAACATCAAAAACGACAAAGCCGCCCTGCAGTCGATCCTGCGGGTGATGACGCCGCTGCGCGAAGCCTGGGACCAGATATTGAACCCGGCGGAAGAAACAGAAACCGCCGGATCCAGCAACGCCAAACCCGGATTCGCCGCCCGTTGTTGAAGGCGCACAGCCAAATTTTCATCCTTTCCTTAGCCCCCTGCCATTTTTTCGTAGAAATCCTTCCGTCCATTCGGGCGCGCGCGGGTATTCCCGCGTCCGGTTTGAGGAGGAGCCGCCCCGTTCCTCCTGCCGTTTTGAATTCCAATCCCCCCGCTTTTTTTTGACAACCTGCGAAAACCTGTGGTACAAAGCGGCTCCCACATTTGGATACCTATTTAATTCTTTCAATTTGAACCATGAAAATTCACGAATATCAGGGCAAAGAGCTCTTCAAGAAATACAAAGTACCGGTCCCGCGTGGCATTCTGATTCATGACAAATCGGAAGCCGCAGCGGCAGCCCGGGAGATCGGCACCACGCCGGTTGTGGTGAAGGCGCAGATCCACGCAGGCGGACGCGGCAAGGGCGGCGGCGTGAAACTCGCCAAAAGTCCGGAAGAAGCCGAACAGCACGCCGGCAAAATCATCGGCATGACTTTGGTCACGCACCAGACCGGACCGGAGGGACGTCTGGTCAAAAAGGTGCTGGTTGAAGAAGGCATGGACATCGTTCGCGAGTTGTACCTGAGCCTCATCCTCGACCGCGAAACCAGCCAGGTCATGATCATGGCCAGCGAGGCGGGCGGCATGGAGATCGAAGAAGTCGCCGAGGCCACACCGGAAAAAATCATCGTCGAGCGCATCGATCCCGTCATCGGCGTGAAGCCTTACCTCGCCCGCAAGATCGCATTTGCATTGAACCTGGAAGGTGAGGTGTTCAAGCAGGCCATTCCTTTCATCATCAACCTGTACCAGTGTTTCGTGAAGGAAGACCTGTCGATGCTGGAGATCAATCCGCTGGTCGTCACCGGCGACAATCGCCTGCTGGCGCTGGACGCGAAGATCGACATCGACGACAACGCGCTGGGTCGCCACCCCGACCTGCAGGAGATGCGCGATCTCGACGAAGAAGATCCTAACGAGATCGAAGCCTCCAAGTTCCGCCTCAACTACATTCAGCTCGACGGCAACATCGGCTGCATGGTGAACGGTGCGGGACTGGCCATGGCGACGATGGACATCGTGAAACACAGCGGAGGCGAGCCGGCCAACTTTCTGGATGTCGGCGGCGGCGCCAACGAGGAGATGATCGAGAACGCGTTCCGCATCCTCCTCTCCGACAACAAGGTCAAAGCGATTTTCATCAACATCTTTGGCGGTATTCTTCGTTGCGACATCCTCGCCAACGGCGTGGTCGCTGCCGCCAGGAAATTGAATGTGGGCATTCCGGTCGTCATCCGCATGGAAGGCACCAACATGGAAGAAGGTCACCGCATTCTGAATGAATCCGATATCAACTTCATCGTCGGCAACGGTATGAAAGACGCCGCGAAAAAGGTCGTACAGGCAATAAAATGAGCATTCTCGTAGACGAAAACACAAGGTTGCTGGTTCAGGGCATCACCGGTCGCGAAGGCATGTTCCATGCCGAGCAGTGCCAGAAATACGGCACCCAGCTGGTGGCAGGTGTGACCCCCGGTAAAGGTGGACAGAAGGTTCTGGACAACGTTCCGGTATTCGACACGGTCAAGCAGGCCGTGGACAAAACCAAAGCCAACGCATCGATGATCTTCGTGCCCCCGGCGTTCGCCGCGGACGCGATCCTCGAGGCGGCGGATGCGGGCGTCGAATTGATCATCTGCATCTCCGAAGGCATTCCGGTTTACGACATGGTGGAAGTGTACCGGTACATCCAGGATTCCGACTCACGTCTCGTCGGTCCCAACTGTCCGGGCGTCATCTCCCCCGGCAAATGCAAGATCGGCATCATGCCGGCGCACATTCACAAAAAAGGCAACGTCGGCATCATCTCACGAAGCGGTACGTTGACGTACGAAGCCGTGGGCCAGTTGACGGCGATGGGCATCGGCCAGTCCACCTGCGTGGGCATCGGCGGCGACCCCATCATCGGCACCCGCTACATCGACGCATTGAAGCTGTTCCAGAAAGACCGGGCGACCAAGGCCATCTGCATGATCGGCGAGATCGGTGGATCGGCGGAGGATGAAGCCGCGTATTACATCAAGAAACACATCACCAAACCGGTGGTGGGTTTCATTGCGGGTCAGACCGCGCCTCCGGGCCGCAGGATGGGCCACGCCGGGGCCATCATCTCCGGTGGTCAGGGCACGGCGGAAGGCAAAATGAAGGTGATGAAAAAGTGTGGCATCAAGGTGGTCAAAAGCCCTGCTGACATCGGCAAAACCATCGCCAAGTGCCTGTAAGCCCCACCTGCATCTCTTTTCCGCAAAATCCGTTAAAAAAACAAAACCCCTTGGGATGGCCTGCATCCCAAGGGGTATGAACTACACTCTCGAATGCCCCAATTGCGGGGCGCCCAATATCAATAAAACCGCGTGGTGCGAAAAGTGCCTGACGCCGTTTGACCCGCCGAAGGCCGAGGACAAGGAACTCGACTGCCCTGTCTGCCAGCACATCAACGACTACACACTCGATCACTGCGAAGTCTGCCACGAGCCGTTGAAGCCAGGTCAGTCGGAGTGACGGTCACCCCTCTTGCATCCCATCTTTGGCGGCCTGCACCAGTTTCTTGATGCGTTCCTGGTAATCGAGGTTGCTGAAGTTGTCGCCGCGGCGAAACGTGGTGAAATACAAATCGGCGTAGACCGAGATGAGGTGGTGCAGGACCTCGTGCGGGTCGATGCCCATGTCCACCAGGTCCTTGTAGGCCTGGGCCACGAAGTCCGGCGCCTCGTCGCGGATCTGCTGGTCCACGACGACATGCAGGACGGTGTGGACAAAAGGATTGACCACCTTGCCATCGATCTCCTGCGGGTACACCGCCATCTCACCCATTTCCCAGGCCTGGTCGAACTCCGGGTGCATGTCCATGATGTAGGCGATACTTTCGTCCACCTCTTCCATGTCCTTACCCTGGTTTCGGTCGGCCGCAACGCGAAGAATGCGTTCCTGCGTTTCCTTGTCGAATTTCATAAGTTCGCTCTCAAATCCGGTGTTTATCCCGACAGGGGACCCGGATGAAATAATAAATTAAGGGGTCTCAGAAAAATGGGAGCGGCGCTCGCGTCCCGCGGCACCGTACACCATGAAGACCCGTTTGCCCTGACGGACATGGTATTTGGCCCAGGCCGGAGACTTGCCATCGTAGCTCGCGTCCGGGTCCTCCCCTTCCGCCTTTAAAAAGTCGGGGTAGTCGAGCCCGGCCTCAAATACGTCTCCCAAGAGCGCATCGGAGGTGAAACCCTTGCCCGTAAGCCGGACTTTACTCAGGAATTGCTGGATCTCTGCTGGATCGTTCAGTTCAATTGGTTCCATAAACCTTTATCAATATGTATTTAGTTTCCGGGTTAAGATGTCTGTGTGGAGAAAAGGATTGTGTTAATTTGTATATCCAAAAAAGATGAAGCCTTTACCTGAAGGCTTCATGTCTGGTATGTTGGGTACTCTGGAGTTTCCGGCCAGCCGGAAGCCTATCCTAACACAGGTTTTTGTTGCAGAAAACCGCCTGCAAACCATTAAAAGAATCGCTAACAGGAGCCTTGCCCTTATGCTGACCGAGGAAAACCTCGTGCTCACTCGTACCGAGCCGAGCGGAAACGGCGGTCTTCAGTTTGTATACCGCGTTGGGAATTTGGGGGTCACGGCGGTGAACTTCCCCACGGAGGACATCACCGAACTGGAGTGGACCGTGGACGTGGTCAAGTTTCAGGATGGGGAAACCATGCGTTACGAGCTGTATCACGATACCGACCTGGCCAAAACCACGCTCAAATTCCGAAACGACAAGGCTGTAAACGAGTTCCTCGAGAAAGCGTTCGCCCACCTGAATGAAATCCAGTCGAAGCAGGAACAAAAGGGGTGAGTCGCCCCGGGGGACAGCCTGAGGGGACAAAAGTTCACCTCTGGTCCTAAAAAACCCTGCAAACTGGCGCAGAGCCAGTTGCTCCGGGGGCACCTTCCTCCCTTCAAAGTTTAATTTAAATACTTGAAATTATTGGGTTAATTAATTTATCGAAACGCCCCCCATCCAGAGTGAAATCGGGTGTGTGCGGAGTTTCTTCCAAACCTGTACAAAATTTAATTGAAAACCTTCAATTAAATTGTATTAGAGGGGCAAACATGGTAATTTGAACACCGCAAATCAGGTTGTTCTGATCTTTCCTGGAACAGAGTCCCTCTTCCAGTTGCCCTATTAAATACTAAATAACAGCTTTAAAGCTAAGTATATTCAACATTTGGAATAAACATCATTGCGTTGAGGAGTCGTTATGACCGAGCAAACTGCAACCCAGAAAAAAGAAGAATGGGTCCCTAAAGGCGACTTGCAAAAAGTGGTCGACCCGGTGTGGTTGTTGAGAGAAGCGCCCCGTGAAACCGAGTTCATCACCGGGAGTGAGGCGGCCCGCGAGGCCATTCGCCGGGCCAATGTAGACATCGCCATCTCTTACCCTATCACCCCGCAGAGTGAAACCATGCAGCAGGTCGGTTACCTCTATGACGAGGGCTACCTGAAGGACTATTACCGTGCGGAAGAGGAGATCGGGGTCATGACGGCCATCGGCGGTTCTTCGAGGGCCGGTGTGCGTTCCCTGACGGCGACTTCCGGTCCGGGACTCATGCGCGGCATGGAAGCCATCGCTTCCTGGCCCGGTGCGCGGACTCCTCTTGTTCTGCTGAACATGTGCCGCGTCATCAACACGCCGCTGGCCATTCAGCCGGACAACATCGAGATTTCATTTTTGTTGAACACCGGCATCCTCCACGCCCATGCTGAAAACCAGCAGGACTTCTTTGACTATTCCCTCGCTGCGTTCATGGTGTCCGAGGAAGTGGATGTGACTCTCCCCGCGGTGGTATCGGTTGACGGCTTTTTCGTCACCCACGCTCGCGGCAAGGTGTCCATGCCTTCGGAGGAATTCAAGCTGCCGCCCCGCGTTGGCTGGCGTTCGGCCGTACCGGCCATGGACAACGAAAACCCGCCGGCCCGGTTGTCCCGCGACGCTCCCATTCAGAAATCCAACTTCATCAGCTACCACATGCATGCCAGCTGGCAGCAGGAAGTGTTTGCCGCTGTCGAGCGTTCCGCCCGGCATTGGCGCAAATACCTGGGCGACCTGATCGAAGTCGTAAACCCGGACGCCGAAGAGTTCCTCATCGCTTC
Source organism: Nitrospina sp. P1_D6 (assembly GCF_052156615.1). Taxonomy (NCBI): domain Bacteria; kingdom Pseudomonadati; phylum Nitrospinota; class Nitrospinia; order Nitrospinales; family Nitrospinaceae; genus Nitrospina; species Nitrospina sp. P1_D6. Next base: position 715,663 of record NZ_JBQKUN010000001.1, read on the forward strand.
CGGTTCCGCGGTTTCGCAGTCACGCGAAGCCGTGCGTCAGGAAGGTGAAGCCGGTCGCAAGGTGGGTCTGGTCAAAGTCAAGACCATTCGCCCGTGGCCTGGCAGGGAGATCATTGAGGCGGTTAAGAACGCCAAGCGGATTCTGGTTCCGGAGTTCAACCAGGCGGGCTGGCTGCACAAGGAAGTCTGCTCCACGCTGTATGGCAACTGCAAAGCCGAAATCGCCTCCGGACCGCGGGTTTATGGTGGCATGACCATGCCGACCGAGATGATTCTCGAGTGGCTGGATGCGGCCCGCAAAGGTACGGTTGATCGCCTGTAACACTGATGTTGCGTTAGCCGTGCGAATCGTGTAGGCTTAGTTTTTCGGGACTTTGGCCCCGAAATTCCCTTTCATAAAGATGCGTCAACCCTTGCAAGCTGAGGGTCTAAATAAAACTTAATAAAACTTTCTTAAATATATATAGAAAGGTAAATCAATTATGTCTCTCGAAACCGTTAAACCGTCTCCTGGTTTTGAAGATCTTCTCCCCGTTGAATACCGTGATCTGGTCAAGTACGGTCAGTATGGCCGTGAGGTGAAAGTCAGCGAAATGGGGAAGTTCAAGGAACTTCTGGAAGAGCATCCGATGTGTGCAGGTTGTGCGATGACCCTTTTCATCCGCCTCACCATGCTGGCATTGCCGAATCCTGAACATACCATCAACGTCGGTACCGCAGGTTGCGGCCGTCTTGCTATTTCCCAGGCCAACATCCCGTTCATCTACGGCAACTACGGTGACACCAACTCCGTGGCATCCGGCCTGAAACGCGGCTTGGAAATTCTTTATCCGAATCAGTATAAAGACGTCATTGTTATGGCCGGTGACGGTGGTCTGATCGATATCGGCTTCCAGGCCCTCATGCATTCCTGGTTCCGTCAGGAAAAATTCACCACCATCATGCTGGACAACGAAGTTTACGGCAACACCGGTGGGCAGGAAAGCGGTATGACCATGCAGGGTCAGATTCTGAAGATGGCCCCGCGCGGCAAGAAAACCGGCAAGATCGACGCTCTGGGTCTGGCCCGGGTTTCGAACTGTGCTTACATCGCACGCATCGCGCCGACCAACCCGGCCCGCGTGGTTCGCACCGTTCGTCGCGCCATCCTGATTGCGCGCGAAATCGGCCCGACCTACATCCAGGCCTACACTTCCTGCAACATCGAGTATGCGATTCCCACTCCGGAAGTCATGCAGGATGCCTTCGATGTCGAAAAAGAACGTTATGGTTTCCACGAGGAAATGACGGATGAAGCCAAGGCGTACATCACCGACCTCGAAAAGAAAGAAAAAGAAAAAGCCAAAGCTGCTAAAAAATAATGAGGAGGTTTTCAATCCATGCCACAAGAAGTCAAACGTTATAACGTCCGCATGGCCGGTATTGGAGGCCAGGGCGTCGTCACCGCATCTCACATCCTGAGTAACGCGGTCGTAATCGGTAAGGGGTACAGCTCCCTCGTGCCCTTTTTCGGTTCCGAAAAGCGCAACGCCCCGGTTGAAAGTTATGTGCGGATCTCCAACGATGAGATTTTTGAAATCGGGGAGATCGTCTTCCCCAACGTGCTGATGATCTTCAGTGCTCAGGTCATCACACTGGGTAAGTCGTACACCATGCCTTTTTACACGGGCCTGAAAGAGAACGGCATCATCCTGATCAATAACAAAGAGCCGCTCAAACTCATTCCCGATGAGGAAAAGGAGTTGGTAGATAAAAAAGCGAACATTTATTATCTGCCGGCGACCGAACTTGCCAATGATATTGCGGGAACCGACCTGGCCACCAACATGGCCATGTGCGGCGCCATTTCCGCCATCTTTGGCATGCCGGACATGGACTCGATTGAGGCATCCGTGAAGGATCGTTTCATCGGTAAAGGTATCGTTACTTCCGGTGGTACCGCCTCTCTGGACAGCGTCATCGAGAAAAAATTCGCCAAAAAGCAGAAACTGCTTCAGGCGAACATGGACACCATCAAAGCCGCTTATCAGTTCGCGATTGATAACAAATGGGGTGTTCATGCTGATGCCAAAGAGAAACCGGTTGCCGTCTAAGGTAACTTTTTGAATTGGAGATTGAATAAGCATGTACTACATTGCAGATGTAGATAAGGATAAATGCGCAGAAACCAATTGCCACCTGTGCACGACCTATTGTCCCGAAGCCAACTGCATCAACTACAGCGAGGAAGACAAATCCGCCTACGTTTCGGTGGACCGCTGTAAGTCTTGCGAAATCTGTGTTTACATCTGCAGAGACGTCGCCAAGCACGATGCCATCCAGATGAAATGGATCGATAATCTGGAAGATCGTTTCGTGATCAAACGGGTGGGAGTGGTTCAGCGCTGAGCATCCTTTAAACCTGTATTGGTTTCATATAAGGAAAAGGTATTTGGGGCTCCCCCAAATACCTTTTTTTTTCCCTGACATCCAAATTCCCCGTCAACTCATTCACCTAGAAGAACCGGAGTATCAATGGAAAGAACGTTTGCTATCATCAAACCTGACGCTGTAGAACGCAACCTCATTGGCAAAATCCTGGAGCGCATCGAATCCAAAGGGTTCCGCATCGCCGCCATGAAACGGGCTCAACTGACCCTGGAGCAGGCCGAAGGTTTTTACCACGTTCACAAGGAGCGTCCCTTTTTTAAAGACCTGACCACCTATATGTCCACCGGTGGTCCCGTGGTCCTGCTTGTACTGGAAAAAGACAAAGCCATCACCGGCTGGCGGGAACTGATGGGCGCGACCAATCCCAAGGACGCTGCCGACGGCACCATTCGCAAGGAATTCGCCGTGGACATTGAAAAGAACTCCGTGCACGGTTCCGATTCACCCGAAAATGCAGCCTTTGAGATTTCCTATTTTTTCAGTCAGACGGAAATCCTTTCCTGAAGGCCCTGAAAGGGGGTAAAGCATGCGACGATCCCGATCCAACCCAGCCGCCCGCCTGTGGGCAGGCGGCCTTCTCATCTGGACCCTGGTTTTTGCGGTTTTATCCCCTTCACCAGCCCGGGCGCAGGACGAACCGCGGCCGTACGTCCTTTACCAGAACTTTGAAAAGCACGGCATCGTGGCCTGGCCCCGCGATTTCATGCCACCGGAACTCAAAGAATATATCGCCTCTCTGGGTTTCAAGGAAGTCGACCAGGGTCTCGCCGTCATGCGTTTCGGTGAGGTCAACCAGAACGGAACCTTCATGATGCCGAAAGCGGTGCAGGAAAAATTCGGCATCACACGATTTATTATTCTCCAGATATTGAGCGACCGGATCGGTATAATGGTAGGGATATGGGAGCAGGAATTCGGACTGACCCTGCCCCAAAAAGTGTTCAATCTGGACGAGGTCAAGGAGAACATTCCAAAAACTCTGGACATTTTCCGGGAACAGGAAGGCACCAAGCCCATCTTCTGGCAACAACCATGAAGCCGGGTGGAGTTGCAGCGATACCCTGCCCGTCCCGAATAAGCAGGAGGCAATTTCATGCCCATTTACGAATACGAATGTGAAAAGTGCAAAGAAAAAACGGAAGCCCTGCAGAAAGCGGACGACCCGCCTCTTGAAAAATGCGAAAAGTGTGGCGGACCGCTTCATAAATGCGTGGGGGGTGGAACCTTTCACCTGTACGGTTCCGGGTTTTACACCACGGACAACAAACGGAAATACCTGAAATGACCTCCCTCAGTTGCGGGCGCGCAAGGAATGCAGCCGGTCCAGTTCCCTCCTGACTTCGCCGGCACCGTCTTGATCCGCCCCACTGGTTTTACGAATATCGACAACCCCTGTGTTCGCCCCCAATGGACGCCACATTTCCGGCTCTGTTTTGACAAACACGGCCAGGGTGGGCAATCCCAGCGCAGCAGCCAGGTGAGTCACCCCCGCATCGTTGCCCAGAAACCCATCGGCATGGCTGAGCAAGGCCGCGCAACGGGTCAGGGAAAGGCTTTCCCAGACCGGGAACCCGCGTTCCCGGCAAAACGCATGCACGATTTCGGAGATGGCCACTTCCGCGGGCCCCAGCAGGAACACCGGAAGAATTCCTTGTGAATGCAGCCAATCCGCTTGTTCATGGAACCGCTTGAGCGGCCAGTTTTTGGAAACCCCGCCGCTTCCGGGTTGAAGTATCCAGGTTCGGGTTGGCGGAGAAAGGGATGCCATAATCCGTTTTGCTTCCCGGACATCCTCTTCCGGCGCCTTCCAGCCCGGAGGCCAGGAAAGGGGTGAAGGCAGTTCTGGAAGCGTTTCCAGGTAATACCCGCTGACATGCTTGTCCGGACGGTGAGGGAACGGTGGCCGAACGATCACTTCACCTGGTAGGCATTGACAAAGCCTGTCGGCCACGGTACCGCCGTGATCCTGAATGAGGGCCACCACGCAATCGTAGTCGGAAAGGAAACGCAGAGGCAGGGTATCGGTGCCATCACCATACACCCGCCACCATTGCAGGTCGTCGGTGGCGAAAGCCCGGTCAACGCAGTCAAAGCCTTCCATCAGGGCTTTCTGCCGGGCTTCGACCACCACATGGAGGCAATCGGGTTGCACAGAATGCACCGCCTGCAACAAGGGCAAAATCATCAACACGTCGCCTAGCGCACCGGTGCGAACCACAACTATTTTTTTCCCGGACAGGCGATGCATATTATCCCTTCAAAAAGCTTTAAACCCTGAATTCCATTGACAATCCGGCCCCCCTCCAATAACATGAACGGAAGAAAACCCATGATTTATATAACACGAAAAGTAGAATTTTGCGCCAGTCACCGGCTGTTCAACCCAACCTTTTCTGACGAAAAAAACGCCCAGGTGTTTGGCCTTTGCAATAACCCCAACGGTCATGGACACAATTACACCATGGAAGTGACCGTCAAGGGGGACGTCGACCCGGAAACCGGAATGGTTCTGGATCTCAAGTTCCTCAAAAAGCTCGTCACCGAGGAGATCATCGACAAGGTTGATCACAAAAACCTCAACATGGACGTGGAGTTTTTGCAAGGGGTCATCCCCACTGCCGAAAATCTGGCTATCAAGTTCTGGGAGGCGCTGGAACCGAAAATCGGCGGCGGGTTGCTTCACCAAATCAAATTGTACGAATCTCCACGCAACTTCGTAACTTATAGAGGACAAGTCAGTGAAAGAGTTGATTGAAAAGCTTTTGCTCGAGCTGGGAGAAGACCCCTCGCGCGAAGGCCTGAAAAATACCCCCGAACGGGTATCCCGTTCCCTCAAATTTCTGACCGGTGGCTACTGGGTCAATATCGACGAGCTGGTGAACGATGCCCTGTTCACCGATGCCAACACCGATGAGATGGTGATCGTCAAGGACATCGACATGTTCAGCCTGTGCGAGCACCACATGCTTCCTTTCTTTGGCAAGGCCCACGTGGCCTATTTGCCGGATGGAAAGATCATTGGTCTCAGTAAAATCCCCCGTGTGGTGGACGCATTCAGCCGCCGGTTGCAGGTTCAGGAAAGGCTGACCACACAGATCGCCGACTGCATCCATCGTGTGCTCAAACCAAAGGGTGTCGCCGTGGTCATCGAAGCTCTGCATCTGTGCATGTCCATGCGCGGCGTGGAGAAACAAAATTCGTACACCACGACGAGTTCCATGCTGGGTTACTTCAAAACCAATCCCAGTACGCGCGGTGAATTCCTGAGCCTGATCAATGGCAGTCAGCGTTACCGTACCTGACCTTCTCCGGTCCTGGCGGAGGCGCACCAACTCATTTAAATATAATAATTTATGGACCTCGGTATGCTTTGACATCCGAAACCAATCTCCATATAATGGATTCAAGGTTCATTTGATAAAGGTCGCCTCCGCTTGAATCACACCGCCTCCAGGGAATTGCTCCTCGAAAGCACGGAATACATTCCTGAAATATTCGGTACCCAGGACACCAACCTCAAACAGATCGAAAAAAAATTCAACGTCCGCATCACCACCCGGGAAAACCAGATACGGATCAGTGGTGAACCCAACGAGGTGGAAGCGGTCGAGCGCCTGCTCGTGCAATTGCACGACATGCTGGCCGCAGGCCAGCGACTGGTCAATGGCGACATCAAATTTGCCATTCGGCTCATGGCGGAAGATCCGGAAGTCGACCTGAAAGGCCTGTTCGGCGAACGCATTCCCGTATCACCCAAAAAGGGATTCATCACTCCCAAGGGCAACACCCAGCGCAAAATGATCCAGGCCATCCGCCAGCACGATATCGTGCTCGCCATCGGCCCCGCCGGTACGGGTAAAACGTACCTCGCCGTCGCCATGGCGGTGGAGGGTTTTTTGAAGCGGCAGTTCCGGCGCATCATCCTCACCCGTCCCGCCGTGGAAGCGGGAGAAAAGCTCGGCTTTTTGCCTGGAGACATCGCTGAAAAAATCCAGCCGTACCTGATGCCGCTTTATGACGCGCTCTACGAAATGGTGGAGTTCAACCAGGTCCAGCAGATGATTGCCGAAGGGTACATCGAAATCGCCCCCCTCGCCTATATGCGGGGACGCACGCTGAACGATTCGTTCATCATCCTCGACGAGGCCCAGAACTCGACCCGGGAACAGATGAAGATGTTCCTCACCCGGCTGGGGTTCCGGTCGAAAATGGTCGTCACCGGCGACATCACCCAGGTAGACCTGCCACGCGGCGTGCAGTCCGGCCTCATCCACGCAAGAGGAATTTTGCAGGACGTCAACGGCATCGACCTGATCGAATTCGGTCAGAAAGACGTGGTGCGGCACGAACTGGTGAAAAAAATCATAGGTGCCTACGACCGGGCCGAAAGCGAAGAGCCACCCCCTTCTGAATGAAATCCCGTATCTCCCGCTTCAAAACACCCGTTCCGCCAAGTCCACCCATCCTGATAAAATGACGCCATGCCCGTCCTTGTAAAAAACGACCAATCGGTCCACAAAATCGATGTTCGCTGGATTAAAAAGGAAGCGCGCCGGGTGTTGAGGCTTCTGGATCTGGAGAACGACGAACTCAGTGTCCTGCTGACGGACGATGCCCGAATCCACGAGCTCAACCTGGAGTACCGCGACAAGAATCAGGCCACGGATGTGCTTTCGTTCCCACAGGATGAGGATGCGGTCAACGAAACCGGCGACCGCCTGCTGGGCGATGTCGTCATCTCCGTCGAGACGGCGGACCGGCAGGCGCACGATCACCGCCTGTCCCTGCAAGAGGAGTTGATCCTCCTCCTCATTCACGGCATACTGCACCTGATGGGTTACGACCACGAAACGTCCCGGAAGGACGCACGTTTCATGAAGTCCAAAACGCAGGAAGTCTTCGGCCACATTTTCCCCGGCCGGCAACCTTCCGGAACCAGCAATTTCTAAATTTCCGGCCGTCTGCCGGGAGAGTGAATATGGAAAACCTCTGGGCCCCCTGGCGCATGAATTACATCAAATCCGACAAAACCAAGGAATGCATTTTCTGCACCGGTCCGCAGGCCAATGACGACATGGGGCGTAAACTGCTGTACCGCGGTGAACTGAGTTTTGTCATCATCAATATTTACCCGTATTCAAATGGGCACCTCATGGTATCGCCCTACCGCCACCTGTCCTGCCTCACCGATCTGGGCGGGGAGGAGCTGGCGGAGATCGGCCTGCTCACTCAGAAATCGATGGAGATTTTGCGCGCTTCGTACCACCCGGACGGCTTCAACGTCGGATACAACATCGGCAAAAGCGGTGGGGCGGGGTTTGAGGAACACATCCATTGCCACATCGTACCGCGGTGGACCGGCGACACCAACTTCATGCCTGTTCTCGCCGATACCAAGGTGCATCCGGAACACATCGAAGCCACATTTCAGCGACTGTATCCCGTTTTTCAGGAACTCAAAATTTAAATAAATCCGGTCATGGCCAAAAACGCCAATAAGCAGAACGTGGTAGACGACGACACTCCCATGATGCAGCAGTACCAGAGCATCAAAAAGGAGTGTCCCGACGCCATCCTGTTTTTCCGCATGGGCGATTTTTACGAAATGTTCAACGAGGACGCGAAGGAGGCGTCGAAACTCCTCGACATCGCCCTCACCTCCCGCAATAAGAACAAACCCAACGCCATTCCCATGTGCGGAATTCCGCATCACTCCGCCAATATGTACATCAGCCGACTCGTGAAGAGTGGCAAAACCATCGCCATCTGTGAGCAGATGGAAGACCCGAAGCAGACGAAAGGGCTGGTACGCAGGGAAGTCGTGCGCGTCATCACACCCGGAACGGTTTTGGATGACAACCTGCTCGATCCCAAAAGCCATCACTTTTTGGTTTCCCTTTATTTCGGCAAGGAACAGACGGGCCTTGCGGCACTGGACATGTCAACGGGCCTCTTCAAGGTCACCGAGCTTCCTCCCTCTGCAGAGAGTTTACTTCAGGATGAGTTGGCCAAACTCGATCCAAAGGAAATCCTGATCCCGGAAAGCACCCTGAACGGAAACGGACCACGTCCTCCGGCGCTAGCCGATACAGATTATTTCATTCAGCCGGTTGAAGACTGGACGTATCAACAAGGCCAGGCACGTCGAGTGCTGACTGAGCAGTTCAAGACAAAAACGCTGGAAGGGTTCGGGTGCGAAACCTGGTCCGCAGCGGTGGGTGCTGCCGGCTCCCTGCTCCAGTACCTGAAGCAAACCCAGAAATCCGCCCTGCACCACATCACGTCGCTGTCCACTTTCAGCACGCAGGATTCCATGATGCTGGATCAGTCCACCATCAACAGCCTGGAACTGGTGCAATCGAGCGACGGCCAGCGCAAACATTCTCTTCTGGGACACCTGGACGCGACCTGCACTCCATTGGGTGCGCGCCGGTTGCGGGAATGGATCCTGAAACCACTCATTCGGCTGGAATCGATTGAACAACGCCTCGACCTGGTCGGCCACTACCGCGAACACCTGCTCGAAAGAAATGACCTGCGCGAAAAATTGAAACATATTTCTGACCTGGAACGCCTCCTCGGAAAAATTTCGATGGCAACGTGCACGCCACGTGACCTGATCGCGCTAAAAAATTCCCTTCGGGTATTTCCGGAAATCCAGGAGATGATCGGGCGTTGCGCCCTGCCTGCCATGAGTGCCATCCGCGACGGGTGGGACAATCTTGATAACTTGTATCAGGCAATCGACGAACGGATCGAGGACGACCCGCCCCTCAATATCAAAGACGGCGGGCTCATTAAACCTGGCTGTGACCAGGAACTGGACCGGTTGAAATCCATTATGAAGGACAGCAACCAGTCCATCGCCAACCTGGAGGCCCGGGAAAAAGAACGCACCGGTATACCGCAGCTCAAAGTTGGTTATAACAAGATCTATGGCTACTATTTAGAAATCACAAAGAAAAACCTCGACCGCGTACCGAACGACTACATCCGCAAACAATCTTTGGTCAACGCCGAACGCTTCATCTCCCCGGAACTCAAACAATACGAATCCGAAATCACGGGTGCCGAAGAAAAAGTGCAGATCATTGAACAAAGGCTGTTTCATGAGATTCGGCAGTCCGTTGCTGCCGAGGGCACGCGTATTCAGGCGATGGCGAAACGCATTGGAGAACTCGACGCCCTTCTCGGTTTCGCGCAAATTGCTCACCAGCAGGATTATTGCCGCCCGCAAATCAATGAAGGGGACGTGCTCCATGTCCAAAAGGGCCGTCATCCGCTGGTGGAACTGATCGATCCCAACCAACCCTTTATACCTAATGATATCCACCTCGATTGTGATGGACACCAGGTCGCAATCATCACCGGGCCCAACATGGCGGGCAAATCGACGTACCTTCGGCAGGTGGCGCTGATCGTGCTGATGTCTCAGGTCGGTTGTTTTGTACCTGCGGAGGAAGCAGAGATCGGACTGGTGGACCGAATATTCTCCCGGGTCGGCGCACAGGACCATTTGCAAAAAGGACAGTCCACGTTCATGGTAGAGATGAACGAGACAGCAAACATTCTCAACAACGCCACGCGCAGAAGCCTGATCATACTTGATGAAATCGGCCGCGGAACAAGCACCTTCGACGGCATCAGCATCGCCTGGGCCATCGTAGAGTTTTTGCAGGGACCTGACCATATCGGTGCCAAAACATTATTCGCCACTCACTATCATGAACTCACGGAACTCGAAAGGCTGTTTCCCGGCGTCAAAAATTACAACGTGCAGATCAAGGAGTGGAATGACGAAATCATTTTCCTGAGAAAAATTATTCCCGGAGGCGCGGACAAAAGTTACGGGATCCATGTCGCCCGGCTCGCCGGTCTTCCGGAGCAGGTACTGCAACGCGCCAACGAAGTGCTGTTCAATCTCGAAAACAACGAGTACGATGAGGTCGGAACTCCTAAACTGGCACAACCCCAACCGCCGGAAACCGGTCCCCATCAGCTTGGCCTGTTCGGCGAAGTGCCTCCCCCCCTGATCCAAATGATCAAACGGCTGGATTTGGATGACCTGACCCCGCGCCAGGCCCTGGAGAAGCTTTATGAACTTCGCGACCTGCTGAAAAAAAGCTGATCTCCCAATGTGCAGCCCTTGAGCCGAATGTCCTTCAAAAACCCATTCAAATTCAAAGCGCTAAAATGGGGCTCGGTTTCCCGCCCGGCATCCTCCTTCCATGACCTGATTCCAAACCTTCAAGGCCAAAATAAATTCAATTTTTGTAAATATTTACATCTTTTTTAAAATCCTTTAAGATATATTACAACTGGGGGAAATCTAATCGCTGGCTTACCTGTCGTTATCTGAATCCCCTGCTTGAAATTCCTTTTTTGAATTAGCGATACATTTTAAGGACAAATATTAAATTGTTGGCACAAACTGTTTCAGGATGCGCCCGGCAGGGCATTCTCATTTTGCTTTGCATCGGCTTCATGGTGATTCCGGCGTGGGCCAAACCGGTTCTGTCGGATGTGACCCTTCGCTCTGATCATGAACAGATTTTGGTGGATGGTACGCTTCACGATGCTTTTACCGACAAAATGATGGAAGCCTTGCACAGCGGTGTCCCATTGACGTTCCATTATAAAGTTGAGCTTCGCCGTCATTTAAGCTTTTACCCCGACGAGATGATCAGCCAAAAAACCATCGCCCATACGGTACAGTACGATACCCTCAAAAAAACCTACGAGTTTTCTTCGCAGGGTGACAATATGGAACGTAAGGTGGTGACCCGGAAATCTGACTTGTGCCGGGAATTGATGATGACTTTGAAGGATATCCCCCTGTCCTCGATATACCTTCTCGATCCCGACGAATGGTATTATGTCCGCGTCAAGGCGGAAATGATCAACGATGACGGCCTCTGGTTCCCCTTCAACTGGTTGTTGTTTTTTGTACCTATCCACGATTTCGAAACTTCGTGGACTGAATCCAGTCTGATCCAGGTGGAACCCAACAAAGGATTCCCCGCGGATGCGACTCAACCTCTTCGGAGCCCTTCCGGGACGCACGGCGGGGGATTGAACAATGCCGTTCGAGCCTTTAGCAAATAATCCATACGATTCCCACCTCACCGAAGACCAGCTTCGAAGGAAAAAAAATCGGGCCCGCCGCAATTTGGCCCTGATCATCATTGCGCTTGGCCTGCTGTCTTACTTTGAGTTCTCTTACCTGCGCCAGCAAAACGCCACCATTTCGGACAATATCCCAGTCCTTCTTCTTTTCAACGTCATAATCATCCTCCTGGTCCTGTTGGTGACGTTGATTGCGCGCAACCTGACGAAGCTGTACAACGAACGTAAAAGCCTTATGATCGGGGCGAAATTCCAGACCAAACTGATCCTCGCCTTTTTAACCCTGGCCCTTGTCCCTTCCGTCCTATTGTTTTTCGTAGCGAGCAAATTGTTCAGCTACAGCATTGGAACCTGGTTCAGTGTTCAGGTGGAACAATCCCTTCAGCAGTCCATGGAAGTCGCGCGGGAATACTATTCCCACGTGGAAAAGACCAACCTGTTTTACGCAAAGAAACTGGAGCAGTTCATCACCAACAACCAACTCTACCTGGAAGACCGACGCGACCAGTTGAGGCGGCTAACGGAAATGAAAGTGGAAGAATATCAACTGGGGGGAATAATCATTTACGACCACGAGGGCCGCGTGGTCGTTTCCTACGCCAGCCGTTCCATGCCGGAGACCTACACAAACAAGGATTACTCAGACCTGATTCAGGAAAGCATGGCAAATGAAACCATTACCGAGCCCCGCTCCTTCACCAAGGGCAATTATATGGTGGTGATCACTCCCCTCATTCAGCGTCTGGAGGACAAACCGGCCATCTGGGGTTACATCCTGACCCTTTCAAAAATCCCGCAAAGCACGCTTTTCAAAATCGAAAGCATCCGGAATGCATTCGAAGAGTATAAAAAGCAGAGTTTTCTCAAGCTGCCTGTCAGCGCCAATTATTTTGTCACCTTCATTTTAATGACACTGTTGATCCTGTTTTCCGCCATCTGGCTTGGTTTTTACATGGCGCGGGGTATTACGGTTCCCATTCAGGAACTGGCACAGGGAACACGGCGCATTGCCGAGGGCGACCTCAACTTCAAGGTGGACGTCGCCACCAACGACGAAATTGGCATGCTGGTCAATTCGTTCAACAGCATGACCGATGAATTAAAACAGAGCCGTATCAAGATAGACCGAGTGCACAAAAACCTGAGCGACACGAATATAGAACTGGAGCGCCGCCGTTACTACACGGAAACCATTCTGGAAAATATCGGTGCGGGGGTGGTTTCCATTGACAAAACAGGCATCATCACCACCATCAATAAAGGGGCAAAACGTCTGCTTAAAATGGGCGATCGCAAGGTTTATGGGCGAAGTTATAAAGAAGCGTTTGATCCGGTTTTTCGAGATGCCATCCGCAACACCATTAAGCAAATCGACGTGAGCCAGCAGGAATCCTTTGAGAAAAAACTGGAATTGACCGTCGGTGACAGCACCCGCACCTTTTTGGTGAACATCAAATTCATGCGTGACAGTTCGGGAAAATACCTGGGAATCCTTCTTGTGTTTGAAGATGTGACGCAGCTCATCAAGGCGCAAAAAATTTCCGCCTGGCAGGAAGTGGCGCAGGGCATTGCTCATGAGATCAAGAATCCGCTGACACCGATTCAGCTAAACACGCAGCGCCTTCGTAAAAAATATTATGAAGACAAGAAGTCATTCGCCAAGGTGTTTGACGAGAGCATCCGTATCATCACCCAGGAAGTGGAAGGCATGAAGGACCTGCTCAATGAATTTTTAAGGTTTTCCCGGATGCCCACCCCCCGGCCCCGCCCGGCATCCGTCCACCAGATTATTGACGACGTTCACAAACTGTACAAAAACCATACTAAAAAACCACACGTGGCCAAAGAGTATGATCCGGGAATTTCTCTTCTCAACATTGATCCGGAGCAGATCCGCCGCGTTTTTATTAATCTTTTTGACAACGCGCTGGACGCCATTGATGCCGGCGGCACGCTTCGGATCGCCACGCGCAAGGATAAACGGTCGGGCACCATCCAGATTCACTTTTCAGATAATGGAAAAGGGATAAATCCGTCTGATCGCGACAAGTTGTTTTTGCCCCATTTCACCACCAAAAAACGCGGCACCGGTTTGGGGCTTGCCATCGTCACCCGCATCATAAACGAGCATAACGGGAGCATCCAGGTGGCCGACAACAATCCCAAAGGCACTGCTTTCATAATCGAATTGCCGGACACCTCTGCCCAGGCCACCTCCCCGGGGTCCCGGGAACCCGCCCTGCCCCGCTCGACTCCCCCTGCCTGAGCCCGTTTCCCCAGCCAATTTCCACATCTTTCCAAAACCCGGAAATTTTAATAGAATATAGAATCATAGCCATTGATCATCAGGATGAAAACCCATGACCAAAAAACATGATTTTTTAATAGGTAAAAAATGGACCGGGGCCGTTGAAACGGTTCCCGTGACCAATCCATATACTCAGGAAGTCATTGCCGATGTTTCGCTGGCCACACCCCAGGAAATCGATCGGGCTATCGGGCTTGCGGTTGAAACCTTCCAGACCACACGCAATCTCCCGTCCTACATGCGCAGGGACATCTGCAATCAGGTTGCGGAAGGAATCGAAAAACGTAAAGAAGAATTTTCCCGGACCCTTGCGATGGAGTCCGGAAAACCGCTGATTTACTCCCGCGCCGAAGTAGACCGTTCCATCTCCACTTTTCGTATTGCAGCGGAAGAGGCGACTCGGATTCACGGCGAAGTGCTGAACCTGGATGTCACCGAGGCCGCGAAAGACAAAACCGGGCTCACCCGGCGTTTTCCCCTGGGAGCCATCTCCGGCATATCGCCTTTCAATTTCCCTCTCAACCTGGTGTCGCACAAAGTGGCCCCGGCACTGGCGGTGGGCAATCCCATTGTACTGAAACCAGCGTCGTCCACCCCGCTCACAGCCCTGTTGCTGGGTGAAGTGATTCTCGAAAGCGATGCGCCGGAAGGTGTATTTAGTGTGGTCCCGTGCAAAAGCCGGGACGCCACCGCGCTGGTTGAAGATCCGCGCCTGCAACTCGTGTCCTTCACCGGGAGTCCTCCCATTGGCTGGGACATCAAAAAGCGTGCAGGCAAAAAGCGCGTCATTCTGGAGCTGGGCGGAAACGCAGGGGTTATTGTTGAACCGGATGCCGATCTCGATTTCGCAGCCAAACGGGTCTGCTTCGGCGCCTTCTCGTTTTCAGGACAGGTATGCATTTCGGTTCAACGCACCTACGTCCATGAATCTGTGTTCGACACCTTTATCGACAAACTGACTGCCGAAACCCACAAACTGAAAAAAGGCGACCCGCTGGACGAATCCACCACTTTCGGCCCCATGATCGATACCGGCAACTCCGAGCGCATCGAATCCTGGGTGAAAGAGGCATTGGATGACGGAGCAAAACTGGTCACCGGGGGCAAACGCGATGGCGCCTTCTTTGATCCGACCATTCTCACCAATGTCAAGCGCGACAAGAAGGTCGTTTGTGAAGAGGCCTTTGGCCCCCTTCTTGTGGTCGAGCCCTACAGGGACTTTCAGGAAGCCCTCGATACCATCAATGATTCGGATTTTGGTTTGCAGGCGGGGGTGTTCACCAATCATCTGGAGAACTCCATGCGGGCCTTCAATCAACTCCATGTCGGAGGCGTCGTGCTCAACGATGTGCCCACCTTCCGCGTTGACAACATGCCCTATGGCGGCGTGAAAGATTCGGGTTTCGGGAGGGAAGGCATCAAGTACACCATCGAGGAAATGACGGAAATCAAACTCCTGGTGATGAACAAATACCTTTAATTCCAACTATTGAAAGTAGCAAAACCATGACCGAGCAGGCTCGCTTCGTTGACAATGGAAACGGTACCATCACTGACCACAAACTTCAGCTGATGTGGAAAAAAACCGATTCGTTTCAGGACACGAAAAAGTGGCAGAACTGGTTTCGCGGCCACGAATACATGCAAATCGTGAATCTTGAAAATTTCGGTGGCTTCGATGACTGGAGGTTTCCCTACGAAGACGAGGCCTTCAGCCTGCTGGAATTGAATAAAACAAACAAAGACAAGTACGGCGACGACATTTACCTGGACTCCGTTTTCGAACCCGGGTCCGCGGGAGTCACATGGACGGAAGACGTAAAGGAATCAGCCGCGCTGGTTGTTCAGTACGAGGATGGGGTGAAGGTGTGGCCGTCGCAATATGCCAACCTGAACATGGCTGTTCGGCTGTGCAGGAACCTCACCTGATCGGTTCCACATACCTGCCCACAAGGGGTGGATAAACCACATGGGTACTGGGCGGGGTGGGACCGAAATACTCGAACCAGGGTTTTGCCACTACCTGGATGGTATTCACCTCGGATGAAAATACCTTCGGAAACTGTGGATGCTTGCGTTCGGCCCACACTTCAATCCGCGCCATCCGCTCGGTGGGAAACTGAAAGTCCGGACCGCGCAAAGTCGATTTATTCAGGCTGACCCGTACCGAACCGTCGGGATCCGACATGTAACCCGTCTCACCGCTTGCCGCAAGCCGCCATTGGCGTCCCTGGGCGAGCAACAACCTCCATTTGTATGAGGTCTGAAATCCCCGCGCCTGCGCCACAAAAAGAGTCGGATCCAGAAACTGAATCCAGGCTTCCTTGTCCTCCAGGTAAAAGTAAAGGTTCATCACAGGCGTTTTGGAAAGTTGCTCCTGGAATATTTTTTTCTGCATGCCGCCACAACGTGGAAACTTGAGGATGGTTTCCGTATCGATGCGCTGATCGGCCCACATTTCCTGTCGAAGAAGCAGGGCATCGGGCGATTGAAGGAAACAACTAGCTGCCGCCAGTTTGTGATCGATGTCGCGAGGACGCGGTGTTTCCATCGCTTTTTTCAAAACTTGCATTAATTTTTGATCCGCTTCAGGGTGGATGGTCCGCGCCGCTTCCTGAAGAATATCCAGTACCCCCTGCCAGTCCTCCTTACCAACAGCCTGTTTAAAATCACCTTCAATTAATTCTGCATAGGAACCTGGACGTTCCGTAAAATATTCCTTACCAAGAAATACCTTTTCCTTCATGAAACGGTAACGATCGGGATTGGTGTAACGAAAATACGGGTAATGGATATACCCGGCCACGGAATTGGCAAAATCCTCCATCGCGTTTTCGCGGGAGTGGATGGGATGCTGGAGGTCAGACACCGGCGCGTAACGCATGGTGTCCGGATTGTTCAGCAGAGTATAAATGAAATCGCTTCCCGGTTCGGCATCCAGTGCGGGCATGTTGTGGATGCGGAATCCCGCAAGCGTCAGCCAGTCAGGCTGAAGGCTGGGAAACTCGTGAAAAAGATCAAAGATATGCCCCATTTCATGATGGACAATGTTTTGAAACACTTTCTTGTCCAGATAAAACAGGTCGTTATAAAACTCGATCCGCGGCTGTTCGTCCGCAACCATCACCAGGTGATGTTTGGCGGCCTGACGGTAAATGGTGGACAAGGGAGGGAACGTGGCGGCAAACACCTCTCCCGGAACCATCGCCTGCTTTCCGGCCTGCAGTTGGTTGGCACGGTAAAAACCCTTCAGACCGGGAATCCGGTGAAAAATATCCGGCAGCAGATCAAAGGCTTCATGAAGTTTGCGAATTTCATCCGACGTCCAGCCACGGTCCAGGTCCATCAGCACATACCCAAAGGCGGACTGGAACTTTTCCTTCAGCTCATTGATCTCGCCGCGGTAATCGCCTTTGTATTCGTAGAGGGGTCGTTTGCGGGTTGGTTCGTCCTCCTCCGAACCCAAGTGGCTGGCCCAGACGGGGAGTGTGAGGAGGCAGGAGAACAGAAACGCCGCCAGCAATTTGATTATCCCGGTGGGAGGAAGGCATCTCATGCACTCAGTTTACCTGAGGCAGGATCGGCAATACAAGCAGATTTGAAATGCCTTTTAAAAGGGGAGAATACGGAGTCGCAGACCGCCAAACACGTTGATAGGGGGACCGGGTTCGAAAAATCGGCCGAAGGCGGCATTGATGCGGACATTGGCATTGTAGCGGTCGTCGAACAGATTATTGACCCCGGCAAACAGGGAGGCCTCAACACACTCCCACTTCCCTTCCCAGCCCAGTAACAGTTGACCCAGGCTGTAACCGGCGTTCGGAGCGGTGTTTGCGTTGTCGGCGAAAACCCGCCCGACCCTTTGCACCCGGACCTGACCGAAGGTTCCGGATGGATGAGTATAACTGACCCGCCCTTCCCAGTGGTGGACGGGGACGCCCGGAAAGGTCTTGCCCTCCAGACTGACGTTGTTGGCCACGAACTCCTCAAACTCGAAATCCGAATATGTATAAGCCGCCTCCGCCTGAAGACCGTGCCACATCGGCGTCGCCAACCGCGTCTCCAGGCCCAGGCGCCGTGACTTCCCGGCGTTCCGGAAGAAGGTTCGCCCTGGAAACGCGGGGAGTTCGAATGGTGTGATCTCGTCCCACGAACGGATGTAAAACACCGCCACCTCATACTCCCAGTCCGCGGGCTTGCCGCGCAGACCCACCTCCTGGCTGAGTGAGGTCTGCGACTGGAGATCGGGATTGAAACCACCTGTACCGGACGGATTGTTGATGAGTTCCGTGGTGGTCGGCGCCTCAAACACGGAAGCCACATTGGCGTACATCTGGTGCCGGTCCGCCAAGTGATACACCACACCCACAGTCCCACTCCCCTGCGACAGGGTCTGGGAACCGGACTGGTCGCCGTCGCCTCCAAACGCATCGTCCACACGGTAGTGCAACCAGTCCCAGCGCCCTCCCAACACGATGTCCCATTTCTTCGACATCTTCCATTCATTGCGGAAAAACGGTCCGACGCTCTGCACGCGCTCAACCTGGTCGAAGGTCAGCGCCCCTTGCCGGCCGTTGTTGTTGTCAAACCGCTGGCGGTCATCGTTCTGGATGCCGTAATCAAACCCTGCCAGAAAGCGGTTGGCCCGGTCCGCAACCTTTCGGTCGTTTTGCCATTGCACGGCCAATCCACCCACCCAGCGGTCGAACTGCACACGGCCCCCGGAGGTGAATGGGAGTCGGTTTTCAAAATCGCGGCGAAGCAGATGTACGGTGACGTTCCATTCGTCCTGCGCTGTGGGCAATTTGCGGTAGCGCACGGCCAGTTGTTCCTGGTCCACCTCCTCTCCAGCGTTGAACAACAAGTTGCGCGGAGCCCCCTGGCGGGGATTGGTCACGGACTGCTGAAGGGTCAACCCGCCAGGGTCTTCTGTGAGCGGCGAGTAAAACTTGCGGAAAAGCACCATCCAGTCCGAATCCGCCCCTCCATACAGGTTGACCTTTAGCTGGGCAAACAGGTTTTCCACCCGGCTGTGACGGCGCCAGCCGGTCTGGCCCAGCCGCGATGCGAACATCCCGTAATCAAAATCTCCTTCCCGCTTGCCTGCCCACATCTCTGTTTTGGAGTACCCGAATGAACCGAATACCTGGCGCGGGGCCAGTTCCAGTCCGTGCGATTGGGGTTCGCGTGTGGTCATGGAAATCATGCCGCCGGAGGCATTGCCGAACAGGGAAGCCGAAGGTCCCCGAAGAATCTCCATTCTCTGGATGAGGGATGTGTCGATGGAATCCAACTGGGTCTGGCCGTCGGGAAGGGTCTGCGGGATTCCGTCCACACGAACCTGGATTCCGCGAACGCCGAACGGCGACCGTGCACCGAAACCCCGGATGGCGATGCGCAAATCCTGGGCAAAGTTGAATCGGTTCTGGAAGAACACACCGGGGGCGCCCACCCCAAACTCCTCCAAAGTGGCGCCGGGTGAATGATTTTGCCAGGCACCACGATCGATCAGGCGCAGGCTGTTGGGGATGTCGTCGGGGGATTTTTTCGTACGCGTGGCAGTGACATCAAGCGGTTGGAGAACCACCGTTTCGGAAGATTTCTCCGGTGCCTCCTGCCCCCATCCCAGGGAAGCAAGGCACAGCATCGTGGCAAAAGCAAAGCCGGTTGCCGAAACAATCAGGCTGGAGGCGGGAAGGGAAAAGTTTACGGCCGCGATCCAAATTTCACTGTGGACCCATCCAACCGCGGAATGTTTATTTTTTTTCAAGTATTTCGAGAAGGGATTCCAACTCTTGCTGAATTCGGTTCTTGAGATCGACGAATGCACTCCGGTCGAACCCGAAGTCGAGTTGGGAAGCCCCCTTACGACGCTGCTTGAG
Organism: Nitrospina sp. P1_D6; assembly: GCF_052156615.1. Lineage (NCBI taxonomy): Bacteria > Pseudomonadati > Nitrospinota > Nitrospinia > Nitrospinales > Nitrospinaceae > Nitrospina > Nitrospina sp. P1_D6. The sequence continues at coordinate 735,409 of NZ_JBQKUN010000001.1, forward strand.
CCGCTGTTTCGCCCCCGCAATGGTGTACTTGTCATGGTAGAGGAGCTGTTTGATTTCGAGGATGCGCTCAATATCTTTTTTCTGGTACAGGCGCTGGCCGGAACGGTTTTTATCCGGTTTCAATTCTTCGAACTCGTCTTCCCAATAGCGCAGAACGTGCTGTTCGACACCGGCGATTTCCGCAACCTCGCCTATCTTGAAAAAAAGTTTATCAGGAAGTTTTAGACTCATCAGTTTCACGGTTGGTGGACTGCAACAATTGTTTGCTGGGCTTGAAAGAAAGGACCCGCCGGGGTTGAATGACGATGGGCTCTCCGGTGCTGGGGTTTCTCGCTTTGCGGGCTTTCTTGTCGCGCAGGTTAAAACTGGCAAAACCAACAATGCGGACGTCCTCACCACGGACCAACGCGTTTTTGATTTCTTCGAACACCACCTCGACCGCCTGAGCGGCCTCTTTACGGGTGAAGCCGACCTTGTCATAAACCTTTTCGACCAGGTCGGCCTTGACCACGGTTCCAATTTCGGGCGAGTTGGGCAAAGGGGCCTCGGTATGATTCAGTTGAACATCAATGGGAAGCTTCCGCTTCCGCCCGGGTTTCTTCCACGATCTTGGCGGTCAGGTGTTCCGGTACCACGTCATAATGATCAAACTCCATCACAAACACCCCGCGGCCCCCTGTCAGCGCTCGCAATTCCGGGGCATAGTTGAGGATGGACGCCATCGGCAAGTGTGCGCGAATTGTCTGATCTTCGTCGCTCGCATCCACACCCAGAATTTTTCCGCGTTTGGAATTGAGGTCCCCCATCACATCACCCACGCACTCACTGGGAACGTTGACTTCCATGGTCATGATGGGTTCCAGCAGGATCGGTTTGCAATCCTTGACGCCTTTTTTGAAACCGATCGACCCGGCAATTTTAAACGCCATTTCCGACGAGTCAACATCATGGTAGGACCCGTCGTAGAGGACGACCTTCACATCTACCATGGGATAACTGGCCACCGTACCGTGCTCCATCGCCTCCTGCACTCCCTTTTCCACGGCCGGGATATAAGTTTTCGGGATGGCACCACCGACGATTTTGTTTTCGAATTCGAATCCGCGCCCCCGCGGCAAAGGCATGATCTCCAGCCAGCAGTCACCGAACTGGCCCCGGCCGCCGCTTTGTTTCTTGTGTTTGCCCTGCACCTTTGTTTTGCCGCGAATGGTTTCCCGGTAGGGCACTTTGGGAGGTTTCGTGTCCACGTCCACGCTGAAACGGCGCTTGAGGCGCTCAATGACCACATCCAGGTGCTCCTGCCCCAGCCCTGAAACCAGCAGCTGGTGCGTCTGCGGGTCCCGCTCGACACTGAGAGCGGGGTCCTCCTCCACCAGCCGCGCCAGGGCATTGCTGATTTTCTCCTCATCGGCGCGTGTCTTGGGAACCATGGCCCGGGCCAGAACCGGCTTGGGAAACTCAATGGGCTCGAACTTCACACCGGCGTCAGCAACGGTGAGGGTGTCGTTGGTGGTGGTGGATTTCAGCTTGGCCACCACCGCGATGTCCCCCGCGGGCACCTCCGTCACCGGCACCTGCTTCTTGCCCTGCAGACTCAGGAGCTGGCTCAATTTTTCCGAATTTCCCTGCGTGGCATTGTGCACACTGCTGTCCCCCTTCAGGGTCCCGGAATACACACGGAACAGGGTCAATTTTCCAGCATAGGGGTCGACGATGGTTTTGAACACCAGCGCCGCCAGGGGTCCCCCGGGATCGGGTTTCACTTCCACTTCCTTGTCGTCCTTCAGGGCCAGGGCTTTCATCGGGGGACGCTTGTCCGGCGAAGGCAGGTATTCGAGCATGGCATCCAGCAGGCGGTCGGTCCCGATACCCATCGCCCCCGCTCCCAGAAGTACCGGTACAAGCTGCCCTTTCTGGATTCCCACCTGCAGGCCGGTGTGAAACTCCTCGTCCGACAGCTCCCCCTTTTCCAAATACGTTTCGATGAGATCGTCGTCGGCCTCCGCCACCACCTCGACCAGCTCCGCGCGGCTGGTTTCCACCTCGTCCACCAGTTCCGCGGGCACCTCCGTGGCTTCGCCCACCCCTTTGCCACCTTTTTCGTATTTGTAATATTTGTTTTCAATCAAATCCACCACACCCTCAAAGGAACCTCCCGAGCCGACCGGGACCTGTACGAGCATGGGATTGATCTTGAATTTTTTCTTGGCCCCATCCAGGGCGGCTTTGAGGTTGGCTTTGTCGCTGTCCATTTTGTTGATGAAGATGATTTTCTGGAGGCCCTGCTGGTCCGCCCATTGCCAGGTTTTTTCGGTGTAATACTGCACCCCCGCCTCGGCGGAAAGGACCACCACCACCCCGTCGACCACGCGGATGCAACCCGGTGTGTCGGTGACAAAATTGTTGGAGCCCGGGGTGTCCAGCAGGTTCAGTTTGTGTTTCTGGTATTCGCAGAAGGAAAGCGAGGCGCTGATGGAGTGCCCGCGTTTGACTTCGTCGGGATCGAAGTCCATGACCGAGGAATTGTCGCCGACTTTGCCCAGCCTGTCGGAAACGCCGGTGAGATAAAGAATGCTTTCAAGGATGGAAGTCTTTCCTGCCCCTCCATGCCCGATGAATCCAACATTGCGGATGTTTTCAGGACTGTACGGCTTCATAGCTCCCCCCTTATCATCATCTGCTGGAGCACGGGCTTCCACCAGGACTCAGGCGGAACCCAATCCTGCAATGAACGCGAGTTTGCGGCTATTTTAGAGACTGTCCCTTAAGCTTTCAAGGGCCTTAGCATAGCACAGTTTGAAGTTTTTTCATGCGCTGATAAACCGTGCCAAAGAAGGAGGGATAGGATTTGAAGATTTTGCTCAACTGCTGGGATTTGAGGCGCACGGCGGAAACCCGCTCGCTTGCCGCCAAGGCATTGGAAGTTTTAGGCATATCCGTGCCACAAAGGAGTTTTTGAATGGAGCGTTCCTGCGAGGTGATTTCACCCAGGACATCGCCGCTGGAAAGAAACACGCCTTCCGATTCTCCGTTTCGATCGGTAGGAATTTCGACCTGCCCGGAAAGGATGACAAACACATCTCCCTTGCGGATGCCCTTTTCGAATATCTTTTCATTCTTGCTCCACTGCACCAGGTCCCCTTCTCCCAGGGAAGCCACCAATCCCGGACGGATGGAACTGTTGAAGAAGTTGCCGAGTTTGTAGAAATCGTCGGTGATCTTCGGCATCTTGACCCGGGAGTAGTATTCCTTTGGTACCTGGACCAGGATCAACCGGGACATGGCCTTCACGGTTGCGCGGCGCCGCGGGTTTTCGGTGGAAATGGCGAGTTCGCCGAAGAACATACCTTTTTCATAGATGATGGATTTTCGCTTGTTCAGGATGATCTCGGCAAACCCATCCAGGATGATATAAAAGGAATCGCCTACATCCCCCTTGGCAAACACCACGTCGTTCGCCTGGAACTCCAGTACCTGCGAGTGCTGGATGATGTCTTCCAGTTCCTTTTCCGGCGTGTTGCGGAACAGTCCTGCATGCTTGAGGTCCTCCACCTTGGGTTTGACCGGAATCGTCTGCCCCTTGATCAGCACCTCGGTCTGGCCCTCGTGTGCGGAGCGCATGTAGGGATGTTCCGGGGGTTCCCTGTCGTGGTGAACCAATATCACTTTACGCGCGAGCTCCGGATCCAGGTGCAGGAGCGATTCAAAATCGGTGTGGATGGGGCCGCCTCCCACATCATGCATGATGAGGTCCGCATCCCAGATGAATCCAAGAATCTGCTCCCGCCGGTCCGGAGACAGGTGGCCATGCTCATACCAGGAGTTCACCAGATCCCGATCGTACTTGGTGTCGCCGGAATGCGCGATGGTCCGGGTTTTCCCGTCTTCATCCTTGTGGATCAATTTGAAGCGACCGGTGGGGATCGAGTGAAACGCGTAATCGAACTCGATGAATGTGCGTTTGAAACCGGGAAGCTTGGTCTTTTTGTAAGGCTCGAGTTCGATGAAGTCCACCAGGTTTTCCAGCACTTCGACCGGAAACAGGGTGACCGCCTGAATCTTCCGCAGAAAACTTTCGAAAATAATGCGGCTGCTCAAAACCTTGAGACGCTGTCCGGAAAGGATTTTCTCGATGAATCCCGCATCGTGGTCGGAATGAATGTGCGTCAGGAACATGTAAGGCACATCTTCCCCGGAGATTCCGTGCTGAACGATGGCGCGGTCGTTGTCGCTGAAGGCATCGACCATGATTCCCTTTCCCTCCGACCAGGCAATCATGCAACTGTTGTGGCGCTTATGGGTGAAACCGGAACCCACACCGAGAAACGTCACTCCCATGTAGGGTTTTTCGGCTTTTTCAATTCGGGTCGGAACGGAGTGACGGTCCAGGTTGACGATATCGAACCGGCAACGCAGGATGTTGTTCTGGTACACCTCAAACTCCGAGGGGCGAACCTGGTGGATTTTGAGTTTCTTCCGCTTGTCCACATCTCCCTTCACTTCCACCACACCCGTACTGTCGAAGACATGGAAGTCCGCCACGTTTTCAAGAAACGCCTCACGATCTTCTTCCTTGGCCAGAGCGAATAACTCCATTTCAATTTTCAACTGGGCGCAGCGGGCGTAGTGCTGGGCAAACGCCTGCTCCATATTTTTGATTTTCTTGGAGGCCAGCCAGCGTTCGTTTTCCAGCAGGGCGCTTATGATGTCGGCCAGACGCCCGTGCATGTCCCTATCGGGAACGTGCCTGGCAAGCTGGCTTTCAAAGGTGTTCCACAGTTTTTTATTTCTGGAAAGCTTTTCGATGAAACGGAGGTAATATTCCTTTTCCTCGGCTGAGAAGTGGTGCACCCTCCCAAACCGGTGGAATTCTGCCTTAAGCAGGTTGTAGAAATTAGGACCGAACAGGGTTTCTTCAAAAATCGCCTTGAAGCGGTTCTTCTGGTCCTCGGTGCAGAAAATGGAAACTTTCTGCCTTCCGGGTTTTATGAACAGGTAAGTGTATAAAATGAATTCAAAATCGAACCGGTTGGTCCCATTCACAAATGTGCGTAGCGGAAGAACGTACTTGGAAGGAAGGCTTTCTTCACGCTGGGAGAAATCTTTTACCACCCCCGGCGGGCAGCCGAAGCAGATACGGCCAAAATCATCCGTATCGAGGATACGAAAGTTGTAGCCTTTTTGTACCGTAAAACTCATTCCAAAGCCCCCTATTCATCCTGATGGCGGGAGGAAAATTTCATCCGCACCGGCGTTCCCGAGAAGCCGAAAGCCTTTCTCAGGCTGTTGATCAGGTAACGCTGGTAAGAAAAGTGAACGCCTTCCGGGAAATTGACAAAGCATTCAAACGTCGGTGGGCAACTGCGTACCTGCGTGGCGTAATAAATTTTGAGAAATTTCCCCTTAAAGGTGCTCATTGGGTTTTTCTGGATTGCCCTTTGAATACAATCATTGAGACGTCCCGTAGGAATTTTTCGGGAGAACTCATCAAAGACCGTCCGCACCTGCCCAAAAAAGTTAGGAATTCCGAATCCGCTTTTAGCCGACACTTTTATCATAGGAGCAAAATCGAGAAATTTCAATTTCAATCTAACGCGGGTTTCAATCTCGTCCTTTTCAAGCCCCTTCTCTATCACCAGGTCCCACTTGTTTACAGCCAGTAAAAGGGCCTTTCCACGCTCGAAAGCGTAACCTGCAATGGTCGCATCCTGTTCCGAAACCCCCTCCGCGCCGTCGATCACCAGCACGGCCACATCGCAACGTTCGAGTGCTTTCAATGCCATTATAATACTAAATTTTTCAACTACTTTTCTGGTTTTTCCCTTGCGTCGAATGCCCGCCGTATCCATTAAAACAAAAGAGTTTCCCTCGTACTCAAGAGGAAGATCCACCGTGTCGCGCGTGGTGCCGGGTATTTCGGATACGATGCAGCGGTCGGAGTTCAAAAGTCTATTGATAATAGAAGACTTTCCGGCGTTGGGTTTGCCCACGATGGCCACCCGGATGGCACCCGTTTCAGAAGATTCGATATCCGGCTCTTCCGCCGGAAGGGCCATTTTTTCGGTGACCCTATCCATTAAATCGGAAATACCTATATCATGCTCGGATGAAATCGGAACGGTGAATCTTACCCCCATCTCGTAAAAATCGGTGATTCTATCCTCATGCACGGGATCGTCGATTTTATTGACCGCAAGAAACAATGGTTTTCCCGATCGTCGGAGGAGTTCCACCACTTCCTGATCCTGCGGTAAAACCCCCTGCTGTCCGTCCACCACAAAGATGATGACGTCGGCTTCCCGAATCGCCAACTCTCCCTGTTCCCGAACCTGCAACTCGATGGAGCTGTCCCCGGCCAGATCGATCCCGCCGGTATCGATCACCATAAACGATTTTCCATTCCACTCTGCCTGACCGTACATGCGGTCACGGGTGACTCCCGGCATATTGTACACAATTGCGGACCTACTACGGGTAATGCGGTTGAAGAGGGTGGATTTGCCGACGTTGGCACGACCGACGATGGCGACGTGGGGAAGCATGGCCGCCTCTTAAATGGAAGGGGCTTTTTCTTTTAGAAACTCGTAGATGCCATGCGCGATGGCTTCTGCCAGTGCCTTCTGATAGGCTTTCGATCCGAGCCTTTTTTCTTCACGCTGGTTGGTGACAAACCCCACCTCGACCAGAATACTGGGCATGTTGGTGTCGTGAAGGACGAAAAAGGGACCTTCCTTCACACCGAGATCATGCACATCACGGTAGTGTTTAACCATGTTTCCGTGAAGAATTTTTTGCACCTTGGAAGCCAGCCTGGAGGAATCGTTGATCTTGGTGGTGCTGATGAGGCTGGCGAGGATCTGCTGGACTTCGTCGTCGGCAACGGAATAAATCAGGTTGCCGTTTTCACGGGCGGCGGTTTCTCGCGCCTGCTCGGTGGAGCCGCTCCCCAGGTAATAGGTTTCGATCCCCTGGGCGGCCTTGTGCGGTGCGGCGTTGGCGTGGATCGAAACAAACAGGTCGGCGTTTTTCTGGTTGGCAATCTTGCCACGGTCTGCAAGCTCTATAAAACGATCGTCATCCCGGGTCAGCACCACGCGAAACTTGTAACGTTTAGTCAGGATCGCCGCAACCTCTTTCGAAATGTTGAGGTTGACCTCTTTTTCCCTCAAGCCGTGATGGCCGATGGCGCCGTGATCCTTACCCCCATGTCCGGCATCGACCACCACCAGGGGCACATGCTTGTTTTTTTCCGTCTCGACCGTTTCGAGCGCCGGCGCCAGGTTTTCCGGTTTTTCGGGGGTGAGTGAGTCCTTGTTGCTGATTTCGACCGGGTCAGTGGGAGTGGTTTCCGTTGTCGGGGCCTTGGTGAGCAAACGCACCAGCCGCTTCAATTCCTTGCGCGAAGCCTCCACCCTGTCGCCTTCCGGGTACTTTTTCAGGAGACTTTGCAGACGTTCCCGGGCACCCTGGTAATCCTTCCGGTACATATCGAGACCGGCCAGATGAAACAGGCTGTCGTCATTCAAATGTCCTTCAGGATACTCCTTGAGCAACAGGGAGTAGTACCGACCCGCCTCCCTGAGATCGGATTCGGAATCCAGTTTTTTACCCAGCTTTTGATACAGGCGACCGACTGTGAACGCGGCCTTGTAAGCCAGTTCGGTCTGCGGGTATGTGACCAGCACCTTTTCAAACAGGCGAATGACAGAAACCCATTCGTCCCGGTTGGGAACACGCTGGGTGTCTTCCAAAAGCTGGTAATAGGCTTTCTTGGCGTTGTCGTAAAGACTGTTGGCCGGTGAGGCGGCACTGGGTTTGGACAGTGCAGGGCCGGGTAACCACCCGACCATGAGGCACACCACCACCGCAATCTGGAGAACTTTTCCAAGTCTCCCCATCACAAAGGTTTGCCTTGCCATGGCCTGTATTCCCACTCGCAGAGGGGTTGATGAGGGCACCAGGTGCCGGAAAGATCCAACCGCTGAAGGGTATCATTTAACCCCTTCAATTTATTGGCGTTTTGACTATACCACCATCGGGAAAACGGGTCAAGGCTATAACTTGCGGGTTTTCAGACACCTGCGGCCAGGCGGTCGGCAAGGAAAGTGGGAAGGCCTTCTTCGTGAATTTTTTCCTGAGTGGACTCCACCTCGTAGTCAAAACGGTGGAACTCGACGGTTTTGGTTTCGGTATCGTACGACACAAAAGACGCCTGCGGGTTGCCATCCCGAGGTTGACCCAGACTGCCCACATTGATGATGTAGCGGCTGTCGGGTTCCAGTTCATACACATCGGAAAGTCCGGCTTCGATATTGCCATCCGGCTCCTGTTTCAGAATCAGCGGCCGATGGGTGTGCCCGACAAAACAAAGCTGGGTGTCGAACGCGGGAAAGTTTTCCACTCCGTCGTGGGGGTTGGTGATGTAGTGCCACTCCTCCGGTTCGTAGGGGGAAGAATGAGCCCAGGTGATGCGGTATTTTTTCTCGATCGCCGGAAGCGATTGCAGGTACTTGAAGTTGTCCATGGTCAGCGCTTCGCGGGTCCATTCACAGGCCTTGAGCGCATGGGGGTTGAAGTAGCTGGTATCCGTCTTTTCGACCACGGCGTAATCATGGTTGCCGGCAAGGGCCAGGTCCGCGTTCTCGCGCACCCAGTCCACGATTTCGTTCGGATTGGCGTTGTAGCCCACCAGGTCACCCAAACAGACTACTTTGTCATGCGGGATTTTTTTACGGATGCGGGTGAAGGCGTTGAGCGATTCGAGATTGCTGTGCAGATCGGACAGTATCAGAAATTTCATAGAGGCACCCGGACGTCATCAGCGTTCGCTGGTGGTTTCGACTACGGTTGATTTTTCCTTGAGGACTCTATCAAGTATACCATTGATAAAATTGGGCGAGTCTTCACTACCGTATTTTTTTGCGATTTCCACCGCCTCGTCGATGGCGACCTTGGGGGGCACCGAATTGCCATACAGGATTTCACAGGTGGCGAGCCGCAGAAGGTTGCGGTCGATCACAGCCATGCGGGACAACGTCCAGTTATCGCTGTATTTTTCCAGCAGGGTGTCGATTGCTTTTTTGTTGTTGAAGATGGTATTGAGCAGGTCTTCGGCGTACTGCTTGATTTCAGGCTGGCAGGTGTTGCGTTCCCAGAACTGTTCAAGCTGCTCGGCCACCGGGCCTTCGTTCATGTCCACGAGGTAGAGGAATTTCACTACCAGTTCGCGCGAATAGCGTCGCTTTCCCATCTTACAATTGCCTGTAAAGGTTGACCATTTCGATGGCGGCAACGGCAGTCTCCCACCCCTTGTTGCCGCTTTTGACACCGGCCCGCTCCACCGCCTGCTCGATGGTGTTGGTGGTCAGCACCCCAAAGAGGACGGGGATATCCGCTTCCATTGCAAGAGCGCCGACGCCCTTGCTGGCTTCGCCGGCGACGAAATCGAAATGAGGTGTGGCGCCGCGGATCACGGCACCGAGGCAGATCACTCCGTCGTACTTGTTGCGGGCCACGAGCTTGCGTGCGCCCATGGGGATTTCAAACGCGCCGGGCACGCGGATCACATCAATGTCTCCATCCTGCACACCGTGGCGCACCAGTCCGTCCACCGCACCGTCCATCAGGCGGCCGGTGATGAAATCGTTGAACCGGCTGACCACAATCCCGTACTTGTGGCCCGCTCCGTTGAGATCTCCTTCCAACACGTTCGGCATGCTCGATCCTTAAAATACGTTTTTGATCAGATGACCCATCTTCATCTGCTTGGTCTTGAGGTAACGGATGTTCTGCTTGTTGGGTTGCACCTCGATCGGCACGCGTTCGACCATTTCCAGTCCGTAAGCCTCCAGCCCGACAATCTTCCGCGGATTGTTGCTCATGATGCGGATCTTGCCCAGTCCCAGCGCCCGCAGAATTTGAGCACCGATGCCGTAGTCGCGCAAGTCGGGTTTGAATCCCAAAGACGCGTTGGCCTCCACGGTGTCCTGCCCTTCGTCCTGCAAGGCGTAGGCTTTCAGCTTGTTGAGGATGCCGATGCCGCGGCCCTCCTGATAGAGATAAAGAAGAACACCGCGGCCCTCCTTTTCGATCATCTCCAGCGCTTTCGACAACTGCTCACCGCAATCACAGCGGAACGAACCGAACACGTCTCCGGTGAGGCACTGCGAATGCACCCGCACCAGCGTCGGTGCGTCCTCTTGAATGTCGCCTTTGATGAGCGCGATGTGCACCTGGTCGATCAGCTTGTTGCGGAACGCCACCGCCTGAAATTCACCGAACTCGGTGGGCAGCAGAGTGGACGCCACCTCCTCGACCAGCGTCTCGCTGTTCAGCCGGTACTCCATCAGGTCCTTGATGGTGACCATCTTGAGGTCGTGTTTTTTGCAGAACTTGGCGAGTTCCGGCACGCGCGCCATGGTGCCATCGTCGTTCATGATCTCGCAGATGACGCCGGAAGGAGTGAGTCCCGCCAGCCGCGCCATGTCCACAGAACCTTCCGTCTGCCCGGCGCGCACCAAAACGCCGCCTTCCCGAGCGCGCAGGGGAAAAATATGACCGGGAATGACGAGATCGTACGGCCGCGCCTTCGGGTCCATCGCCACCTTGATGGTGTGCGCCCGGTCGGCGGCGGAGATGCCGGTGGAAATTCCGTTTCTGGCGTCGATGGACACCGTGAACGGCGTTTCGAAGCGCGACTGGTTGTCGCCCGTCATCATTTGCAGACCCAGCTCCTGCGTCCGCTCCTCGGTCATCGCCAGGCAGATCAACCCCCGCCCGAACTTGGCCATGAAATTGATCGCTTCCGGAGTCACGCAGTCGGACGCAATCATCAGGTCGCCTTCGTTTTCCCTGTCCTCGTCATCGACGATGACGATCATTTTGCCCTGACGGACGTCTTCGATGGCGTCCTCGATGGAACTGAAAACAGGCTTTTCTTTTTTAGTATTTCCCTTGTTCATTTCAGACAAATCCATGTTGTTTCAAGAAATCTTGCGTTAAATTGCCGCCCCGGATGGGCCCGCCAAACAGCGATTCACAGGCTTTCAATACGTATTTGCCAATCATATCACATTCGATATTGACCCCATCCCCGATTTTCCGCTCATTCAGGTTGGTGTGTTCCCACGTAAATGGAATGATCGAAACCGAAAATCCGTTGTCGCGGCAATCGAAGACCGTGAGGCTGATGCCGTCCACCGCCGCCGATCCCTTTTCGATGACGAACGGCGCGAGTTCCGGCGGATGCTCGAACCGGATGCGCACCTCACCGGGCTTCTGGTCGATGCCGGCCACCGTGCCAACCTGATCGACATGGCCGCTCACAAAATGGCCACTCATTTTTTTGTTTGGCGTCAGCGCCTTTTCCAGGTTGATGCGCGTGCCTTCGACCGATTGCTTGAAGCTCGTGCGGCTCAATGTCTCCGTGGACAGATCGACGGCGAAACCGGATTCCGTGATTTCCGCGACGGTCAGGCAAACGCCGTTGCAGGCGATGCTCTCACCCAGTTCGAAACCGCGAAAGCTATCTGGCGTCTAGATGAGGAGACGCGCTTTCTCTGCGCCACGTTCGATGTGGGACACCGTGCCCAGCGCTTCGATGATTCCGGTAAACATGATTACAGATATCCTTCCACCATCCAGTCCCGCCCCACCGGTGTGAGCGTGGGCTTCTGGATGTGCATTGCGTCTTTGAGTTTCTGGATGCCCGGTCCGCCGATCACGCTGACCGCCCCGTTCCCACCGATCAACAACGGTGCGACAAAGAACAACACCTTGTCCACAATGCGGGCTTTCAATGCCGCGGCATTCAATCGTGACCCGCCTTCAATCAACACATGCGTCAAACCGTTTTCCGCCAGACGGTGCATGACGCGTTTGAGCGGCACGCCTTCCCTGCCCGCGCGTTCGGTCCATACCTCAACGCCCGCTTTCTCCAGTTTGCGCAGGCGCGTCACCGGCGCAAGCCCGGTGGTGACATAAATCACACGGTCGCGGTCCGTATTCTCAAACACCCGCGCCTTCATGGGAACCAATCCCTGCGAATCCAGCACCACGCGGACGGGGTTGCGTCCCGCTCGTTTGCCGAGACGGGTGGTCAGCTGCGGGTCATCCTTCAGCACGGTCCCGGAACCGGCAACGATGGCATCAACGCGGTTGCGCAGCTGGTGCACCACCTTCCGCGCTTCGGGTCCGGTGATCCATTTCGAGTCGCCGCTCTTGGTGGCGATCTTTCCGTCGAGCGACACCGCCGCTTTCAGCGTGACGAACGGGAGCCCGGTGCGGATGTATTTCACAAACACTTCGTTCTGCCGCTCGCATTCCTTGCGCAGGATTCCTGTGGTCACTTCGATCCCGGCATTTTTGAGCCGGCGCGATCCCTTACCCTTGACCAGCGGATTGGGGTCCTGCATGCCGACGAAAACACGGCGAATGCCCGCGGTAATCACCGCTTCCGTGCAGGGCGGCGTTCTGCCATGATGGCAACAGGGTTCAAGGGTGACGATCATATCCGCACCACGTGCCCTATTGCCAGCTTTTTTAAGGGCCTCGATCTCAGCATGGGGTTTGCCTGCGCGATGGTGATAACCTTCTCCCACCACGGTGTCCCCGCGAACGATCACAGCACCAACCAGAGGGTTGGGCGAAGTGCGCCCTTCCGCCCGGGCCGCCAGGGCCAGGGCACGTCGCATCCAATGTTGCTGGGTTTCCCGGTCCATTCACCCGTCCCTGCGCAAGCCCAAATCGAAAGGTCAACCCTCATTTCTCAGGATGCCTCACAGTAGCAGAGTGGTCCCCGCTTGTCAAAGCTAACTGATTGACAAAAAACGGGTTTTGGATTGAATGGGGAATGGGGTGGCCACGATCAGCGGTTCAACAGGTTGACCATACGCTTACGGATACTGCCACGCTGGTAAACGATTTCAATCCTGCGGTTGACAGCGCGGTTCTTGGCGCTGGTGTTGGGGACTTTGGGGCGGTACTCGGCGAAGCCTTCCACCGACAGTTTTTCAGGAGGGAACCCTTCGGCGATGAGCATGCGGGCCACCTCCGCCGCCCGGCCGGAAGACAATTCCCAGTTCGAGGGAAAGCGGTCGGTGCGGATCGGCGTGTCGTCGGTGTGGCCTTCGATCTTGACATCGTAGTTGAACTGTTTGAGCAGGTCGAATACGTCTTTAAGCGTCTCGCGTCCTTTATAGGTCATGCGTGCCTTGCCCGGCGGAAACAGCACCACATCCGAGATGGTGATGATGGCCCCACGCTCTCCCTGAGAGACCTGCACCTGCCCGGAGAGTTTGTTTTTGTAAATAAAGTCTTCCACCTCGGAAGTGATTTCCTTGATCTCCTTCGACACCATCGCCCCGACTTCATCCACAGCGTGAATGGTTTGGTCGTCCATCTGGGCCGTGGCCAGGTCTTTGATGACGTCCAGTCCTTCACGGGTTCCAAGTTCAGGAAGATTTTCGGTGCCAAGGGCGCTTTTCAGGGATTGGCGGAGCTGCTTGAATTTCTCTTCTTCAATGGTCCCCATGGCATAGAGCAGGATGAAGAAAACCATGAGCAGGGTCACCATGTCGGCGAAAGTGATGACCCAGGGAGCGACTCCCGTGGTTTCTTCCATGACCTCTTCGTCGTCGTCGAGATGGAGATCGGGGGTGGGTGGCTGACCGGATGGTTTGGTTCCCATTACCTCACCTCACTTTGCGGGCCGGGGGGTGGCTCCCGGCGCCTGTCCCGGAGGGCGGGCCGGGCCTCTGGCGGCGCCCGCTTTCTTGGGCGCACCTTTGCGCGCTTCTTCTTCCGCTTCTTTCTTGATGTTCTTTCCCACAGCGTTGTCGATGTAGTTTTCCAAAGTCTCCTTCATGAACCGCGGGTTGACTCCCTTGCGTATATAGGTGATGCCTTCCAGCACCAGGTTCATCTCCAGGGTCTCCGCGGCACTTCGCCGTTTCAATTTCACCGCCATGGGAAGGAAAACGAGATTGGCCAGCAACGCACCGTAAAAGGTGGTGATGAGTGCCACAGCCATGCGCGGGCCCACGGTGCTTACATCCTCCAGAGAGGCCAGCATCTGAATGAGGCCGATGAGCGTCCCCACCATGCCGAAGGCGGGTGCAAATTTACCCATGTCGTTCAGTATTTCCCAGCCATCCTTGTGCGACTGCTGAATCTGCTTGATCTCGCGCTTCATCAGGGTCACTACCGTATGCTCGTCCTTGCCGTCCACGGTGAGGCGCAACCCTTTTTTCAGGAATTCGTTTTCGATCATGTTGAGCTTCGACTCGATTGCCAGCACCCCGCCCTTCCGGGCAATGCTGCAGATCGAAACCATCGTGTCCATCAATTCATACAAATCCGACTTACGGGTTATGAATACACGAATGAAATGACCCAGCATGCGGAACAGCTCATTGACCGGATACGCAACCAGCGTGGCGGCAAAGGTTCCACCCAGAACAATCATCACCGAAGGCGCGCTGACAAACAGGTCCAATCCGCTGTTTTGCAGAATGGACACCAGGATCAGCCCAATGCCGATGAAAATTCCGAGTAAGGTCGCAATATCCATAAACTAAACTATTCTGACTTTAATGGTGCTGACGATGGGATCGAGGTTGTTGAACCGTATCACGTTGCTCAACGTGCTTTTGTCGATCAGGGTTCCCTTGCGCAACACGCTGGTACCGGACCGGGAGTACAAATCCGCCGCCAGCTGCATGCCTTCCTGAAGGGTAAAAACGGTGCACTCAATGGTATCGATATCTTTAAAAAGAGAGGAGTGAACGAACTCTCCCAGCAATGAAACGATATCTTCATCGTAACGGGTCCCCTTCTCCTTTTCCAGTAATTTCATGACAGTATCGGGGGATTCACCGGGGTGACTGACACGTGCGTGATCGTAGAAACTGGCGGCGGAAACAATCCGAGATCCTATAGGGATCATTTCTCCGCTCAGGCCTTCCGGTATTCCCGAGCCGTCCACGTTCTCATACAAATGACGGATGATTTGAGCGGTCGGATCGAACCCTGGAAACTGGCGCAACAGCATCTCGGCCAGATGAGTGTGATGAACCCTCGGTGGGCCCGAAGGGTTTTCCTTTTTTGCATGGCCGTTGCCGTTGGCGGGCTGGCTTACGATCCCCAGTTCATGCAGGCGGGCCGCGGTGCGTATGTGTTGAATCTGGTGGGGGGACAGTTGAAGTTTTTGCGCAATAAAATCGGACATCTTTTCCACTCTCTGCGGATGCCCCCGGTGGTCCGACTGGTGAAGCTCGATGATGTTGGTCAGCATATTGACCGTAGCGCGGAAAGTACGGATCAGGTCTTCATTCAACGCCTCGATCTGTTCGTTTTTGGCTTCGAGTTGCAGGTTCCTTCTCGAGGCTTCCTTCAATTCCGCCTGCAGCCGTTTGTTTTCTTTTTGCAACCCCTGCCCGATCCCGATGATCTTTTTCTGGTATTCCTTTGCCTCCAAAACTGTTTTTTCCAACTGCTGGTTTTTGTCCTGAAGCTGCCGGCTCACGGTGAGCATCCGCAAAACATAGTTCACGAAAAAATGGACCTCATGGGCCTTCAGGGGTTTCGGTAAAAACGCCTCCGCTCCCACTTTTTGCGCCCCCTGGGTCAGTTCCAGGATTTCGTGTTCCGCGCACCCGGACATCAATACCGCGACGGCGTTCAATCCGAACTGTCGGATGCGGCGGATGACTTCGAACCCATCGGGACCCGGCATGCGCAGGTCGCAGAAAATGAGGTCCGGTTTCCACGCCAGCGCTTTCTGCACACCCTCTTCCCCGGACATGGCTTTTTGAACCTGCACTTGTGCCTGTGCGACCGCCTCCTTCAGGTAAGCTTCCACAAGGGCCGATACCGTGGCGTCGTCATCGATCACCAGTAATTTTTTTGCCAGTTCAGTGTTCATTAAACAGAGGCCGCAGGGTCCATGGGCAGAAGGGTCACTTCTATAGATTGACGGATATATGGGCCGATTAGAATAGCGGGCCCGGTTTCCCCTCCCCTCCGAGACGGGTTTCCACATAACCTAACGGCGACAACCGCCTATTCATTAAATGTTATTTGCTGAAAATTCAGAAAGAAACGCACCCTGTACGGCAAAAGGCAAGCTTTATAAGCAGTTGTCTTAATTACAAAGAAAAATCAACCTCGGGGTGAAAAGAGGTGGTTGGGGGGGGTGGACCAGCCGCGGGTCCGAATGGGAGTGACTCAGTCTTCGTCTTCGTCTTCCTCGTCGATTTCGGTAAAGGGAAGTGAGCTGCAGCGGAAGCCTACTGCGGGGTAGATATCGGCCGGGTCGAATGAATTGCGAAACGTGCATTTGGCCTGGACCATGTAATTCAGCCAGGAGCCGCCACGCACGATTTTCTGTGTGGTGAATTTAGAGGAATGAAACTGCACGCACCACTCCCACACATTGCCTGCCATGTCGTAGCAACCGTAGGGAGAACTCCCCTCCTCGTATTGAGTCACGGGCGTGGTGCGCCCCACCACGAAGTCGGCGGTATTGCAGTACCCTTCCTGATATCCCTGCGCTTCGCCCCAGGGGTAATCGAGGCCGTTGGGCCCCCGGGACGCTTTCTCCCATTCCTTTTCGGTGGGAAGGCGCATGCCGAGCCACAGGGCGAACACGGTAGCCTCATAATAATTGATGCCGATGGCCGGCTGATCGTCGTCCAGAGAATAGGTGGGGAACCGCGGAGCGAAGTTCGGATCGAATTGCCGGAACAGGGCGTTGGTGACAGGGTATTTCATGATGGCATACTCGCGCATGCCGATGCGGTCTTCGTCGTCGCGCTCGTCCTGGTAAATGAACGGGCCCGCAGGCACGGTCACACACTCGCCCCACTTCTGGACCACACTGCGGTCCACCGTTTGCGGGTCTCTCGATTCGGCAAAGAATGCTTCCAGTTCCGGAAGCGAGCGGACGCGTTTCCAATCCTGTGCATCGACCACTTCGCCCAACGCAATGCCGTGCAGGAAGCACACCAGCTCCAGCAGGCCGAACAGGATGCGGGAATCACGCCGGTCGCGCTGCAACAATCGCTCGAGTACCGGCCGCAGGGAATCCGCGCCGTAAGCCTCCACCACCTGTTCCACACGCACCACACGGTTTTTCGCAAACTGCGGGTACGTCTCCCGGCACTGGTACTTCAACAACTGGTTCACCAGAAGACGCCGCGACTCGGAGATGCCCTCGATTTCCGGAAGCACCTGCCCGGCCAGAAACACCGCACCGTGCTCGATAAGCAGGTCGATCAATTCGTCGGTCCCTTCTTTCAACTCGCCACCGAAAAACTGAAACACGTCGTACCATTTGGGGTCACGGCAGCGTTCTTTCACCAGGTCCCGCCAGTCGGGGAGTTCGGCCAGTTTGCGCCCGGAAAAATATTCCTGAAGCGAAGGATGCCGGAACTCCCACCGCTTGCGGTTCCAGGCCATCAGACCGTCAAAACCGGGCAGGATATCGCCCTCTTCCACCAAGACGTTGCGCGCGGGGGCGCAGTCTGAAAGCAGGTCCTTGTCGAATCCCGTATCCACCGTCTCCTGCCGCTGGTTTCTACCTTCCCTGATCAGGCGATACGACACCTGCTCCAACTGCCGGAACGCGTCTTCAATCCATTCTTCACCTTTCTTTGGAAACCGGCTTTTCAAATGCTGTGTGATCCAGTACCGATACACCTGCGATCGGTTTTTTACTCCGGCGGACTCATCCGACGCCGCCTCTTTCACCATGTGCAGGACATACGGCACCTGGAGCGTTTCCGGAAAATACAAAGCCAGGTGACCCAGGTTTTCCTTCCACACGGATTCGGGAAGAAAGGCTTTCCGCTGTTTTTCCTCCACCGGCTGGATGCGGACCCGGAAACTGGCGTCCTGCCCGCGCCGTACAATGGAGGTGGTGGCCAGCGGACCAAACCCCACCGGTCGCGTGGCGATCAGGATGAAATTGTCTTTCAGCGCGTCGCCGTCGACGATCACATCCATGTAGAAACGAAACCGGTCCTCGGGAAGCATCTGCTCGAAGCCGTC
This sequence comes from Nitrospina sp. P1_D6, assembly GCF_052156615.1. Lineage (NCBI taxonomy): Bacteria > Pseudomonadati > Nitrospinota > Nitrospinia > Nitrospinales > Nitrospinaceae > Nitrospina > Nitrospina sp. P1_D6. The sequence goes on from NZ_JBQKUN010000001.1 coordinate 753,457, forward strand.
CAGCAGAAACAGAATCTGTCCCGTCCACACCAGCCGTTCCACCGTCCGGCCCAGGAGTTCTTCGTTTATGACGAGGTCTTCCTGTTCTTCCTGCTCGCGCAGGACGACGTCCATCACCTCACGGTAGAACATCGGGTAGAACTCTCCGAAACCGGTGCCGTCCGCCAGGCGCGACAGATCGCAGATCACGGGCACGGGGTATTCCTCCGGTGCTTCCACTTTCAGCATGCGTTCCTGATAGACTTTCAGGAAGGTGGATTTTCCCATGCCCGAAGGGGCTTCCAGGAAAACCTTGGTCGGGGAAACGTCCAGCAGGTTTTCGGTGATCTCGCGCGGCGTGGGAAACACCTGCTCGTGCAGGCTCTGACGAAAGCGCACGGGGTTGTTGTCGAGCAACACAGGCTCGATGAAGCGGTCGGCTTCGCGCCCTTCTCCCAGTATGCCGTCGAGATCTTCCTTCACCTCACGCAGCATCTGCCTGCGGTACACCTCGACCACCCACTCGGGCGATTCTTCGGGACGCGTGATGGCTTTCGGCGCTTCGCTTTCCGGGCGAAGAATGGGTGTGTCTTCACTTTCACTCAAGGCGGTTTTCCCATATAATCGGTGGAACCTTCTCATTGTATCCGAATCATCCCTGAAAGCGTAGCATACAGGAATCCGGCCATCCGGTTCAAACCGCCATGATCCCACTCCACGACGAAAACCCGACCCGCACCTTCCCCATCTTCACCATCGGCCTCATCGCCGCCAATACCCTGGTATTTTTCTGGGAGCTGTCGCTGGCCCGGGAGGGAACACAATTCATCACCGAATACGGACTGGTACCGTACCAGTTGACAAACCGGCCGCTTGAGAATTATCCAAACGTTTTTTCATCGATGTTCATGCATGCCGGCCTGGGACACCTGGCGGGAAACATGCTGTACCTGTGGATTTTCGGAAATAATATTGAAGACCAGCTGGGAAAATTGCGGTTCGTCCTTTTTTACCTGACCTGCGGGGCGCTGGCGGCGGCGGCGCATGTTTCCGCCGATCTGGACTCAACCATCCCCATGGTGGGCGCCAGCGGCGCCATCTCTGGAATCCTCGGCGCGTACCTGATGCTGTTTCCCTTTTCCCGCGTCAAGACGCTGGTATTCCTCGGGTTCTTCATCACCATCGTGCGCATCCCGGCAATCTTCCTGTTGCTGCTGTGGATTGGGTTGCAGGTGTTGAACAACATGGCGGCGGGACCGGACGGAGGAGGCGTGGCGTGGCTCGCGCACATCGGCGGGTTCATCGTCGGCGCGGTGCTCATCCATCCCTTCCGAATGAGCGCCCGCACCGGATGAACCTCCGGATCAAAATGTCATCAACGAATAAAACAATATCGACGCGAGCACCGCAAACAAAACAAGGATCGCACCGAACATCCAGTTGGGCACACGGGGGTAATGTGCTCCACTCGCTCCGTACGGAGCACCGCAGTACGGGCAAATCTGGAAACCATCTTCAAATTCTTTTTGACACTGGTGGCACTGTATAAAAGTCACGTTCCCTTCCTTCGTCACACACTTCCATCCCTCAGGCAGGGCGCCTGAATTAATACCGATTCTCGGGGGTTATTTTAACCCGATTAAGTGCAAACGGAGAAGGTTCAATGCGGCTTGTGCGGCACGTTCTTTATTTCGTACGCGGTCCTGCGGAAACACAAATTTCTGACATGAGGTAAGTGTTTTACCCGCAACGGCGATATAGGTAAGACCCACCGGTTTGGTTGCCGTACCCCCATCCGGACCGGCGATCCCCGTCACCGACACCGCCCAGTCTGTACCGGCACGTTGGCGGGCCCCTTCCGCCATGGCACGCGCAACCTCTTCACTCACGGCACCATGGCGTTCCACCAGTGCGGCATCCACACCCAGGTTTTTGATCTTCGCTTGGTTGCTGTATGTCAACCATCCCTGCAGAAAATAACGGGAACTTCCGGGAATATTTGTCAGACGATGACCGATCAATCCGCCCGTGCAGGACTCCGCGACAGCGACGGTTTCGCCCCGATCGGCCAAAAGTTGCCCCAGCACACTTTCCATGGTTTCTTCATCCCGGGCGTAGATATATGAGGAGAGGACCTTCTGCAAAAGAACTTCGGCCTGTTCAATTTTAACGGAAGTTTCCTCGACGTTTTTTCCGTAAGCGGTGAGATGAATGCGCACACCGAGGTGGGAGGGCAACGACGCCACCTGCACCAGGTTCTCCAACTTGTCAACAGGCCCGAACATTTCCCACAGGGCGGACTCGACCAGACCCGTGGTCCACAACATGCGTTGTTGCAGGCACAGGTTTCCGGCAACCGCAACATCGGGAAGAATGTACTGCCGGGTCAGGTACTCGGCCTCGCGCGGCACGCCGGGAAGAACATAGACCCGCTGCTCTCCGCGCTCGAACATCAAACCGGGGGCGGTGCCCTGGTCGTTGTACAGCGGGCGTCCGTCCCTCGGCACCTCCGCCTGGCGAAGCGCCGCATCGGGAACCGGCCTTTGCCGCTTTTCAAAAAATACGCGGATCATCTCCTCCACTTTCGGGTCCCGCACCAGCGGAGTGCCAAAGTAATCGGCCAGCACGTCCTTGGTGATGTCGTCGTGCGTCGCCCCGAGGCCGCCGGTCACGATAACCAAATCGACCCGGGACAGAGCCTGGTCCAGTGCCGAACGGATCGCGTCGGCGTCGTCGCCTACGACGGAGATGCGTCCCACCTGCAATCCGTGCATGCGCAACTGGCCACAGATGAAGGTCGAGTTGGTGTCTGAAACAAGACCGTTCAGCAATTCGTTGCCGACGGCGACGATTTCGGCCTGGGGTATATCGTTTTTTTTCTTCATGGAATCGATAACACTTGCCGGAACGCCCGGGGCCGGGGTCCGGTTCTTCGCGAATTCCTGCTTGTATTGAACCGGGGCGATCAAGTAGGCTTGATTGGACCACATTCGCCGGCGAAACTCAACGACGAGCCCCGGCCCTGCCCTCTTCCATTGGCATTATGAACGATATCGAACGGCTTTTGAACGACCTGAAAAAAGTGGACCCGAAGATCCGCAAACAGGCCACGCAATCCCTCTGGATGCGCTGGTACCAGGAGTGCGGTGAGGCGGCGGAGAGAAAGCTCTATGCAGGCATCCGCTTCATGGATTCGGGAGAACTTTCGCGGGCCCGCCTTCACTTTGCGGATCTGGTCGATCAGTTTCCCGAATACACCGAAGCCCACAACAAGCTCGCCACGGTGCTTTACCTGGAAGGAGACTACGAAGCAGCCATAGCCGAATGCCGGAAGGTGGTTGAAAGAATCCCGCATCACTTCGGCGCCTGGAACGGAATGGGCATGTGCCAGTTTCACCTTGGCCGCCTCAACGAAGCCATTCACAGCTTTCAGAAAGCGCTGGAGATCCAGCCTTACGCCGAGGACAACCGCCACTACATCGGCCTCTGCCGCGGCAAGTTGAATTGATCTGCGAAGTGTTTTAGTCTTTTAGACAACCGATTGACACCGCCTCCCTGGGAACATCATTTCCAAAGCGCAGTGCTTTCCATCACGATCAACACGCCATCGTAAGGAGTTGCCTTGTTCGGATTTCGCGCCCGCTGGTCCGAGGACACCAGCGCCGGGTTGGATGCGGAAACGCGCACCCGCCGGACGTTCCGTCTGGATCTCGCCCGCGGTGTGTGCCGCGGCATTCTGACCGCCGGCACGCAGACGTTTGGCCTGTTCATCGCCATCCGCGTGTTTCAGGCGGGAGACATGTCCAAGGCGTTGATCGGTTCCGCCCCGTTCATCGGCATGCTGGTCTCCCTGCTTCTCGTGCATTACGCTTCAAAATCGGGGTTCCGCAAATCCGTACTGGGCGCACTTCCCGCCGCCGTGTGCGGCGTGCTGCTGTTCGCAGCGGCATTCGCCAATACGCTGGCCACATACACCGTGTGCCTGGTGCTGGCGTTCATGGCGCTCACCAGCCTGGTGCCGTTTCTCACCGCCATCTACAACGACAATTACCCGGAAGACCAGCGCGGCAAGTACTTTTCCCGCTCGGTGCTGGCACTGGTGCTGGTCTCGGTGGTCGCGGGGTTCCTGGGGTCCGCCGCCATGGATGCGGATCTTGAAAACTACCGCTGGATTCTGGCCACCCTGGGGCTGGCGGCCATCGGCAAAGCCTGCGTGGTGTACGCCATGCCTTCCGGCATCATCGAAAACGGCGAGCATAAAAACCCGCTCGGCAACCTGAAGCTGGTGTTCGAGGACCGCAACTTCGGCTATGTTCTTTTGACGTGGTTCATCATGGGCTTTGCCAACCTGTGGACCCTGCCCCTGCGTGTCGATTACATCACTTCCAGCAAATACGGCATCGAGGGCTCCGCGTTGTTCGTGGCGCTCATCATCACCGTCATCCCGGACCTCATGCGCGCCCTGTCCACGCCGTTTCTGGCACGGCTGTTCGACAAGATGAACTTCATCATCCTGCGTATGATTCTGAACCTGCTGTTCGCTATCGGCGTCGGTCTGTTTTTCCTGACGAAGGACCCCTACCTCATCGCCACCGCCTCGGCGTTCATTGGCATGGCCTTCGGCGGAGGCGCCATTGCGTGGAGCCTGTGGGTCACCAAATACGCCCCGCCTGGGAAAGTTGCGGCCTACATGTCGGTCCACGTTGGTCTCACCGGCGTGCGAGGCACCATCGGCCCGATGCTCGGGTTCTGGATGGTGAACCAGGTTGGTCCCGTGAACATCGGCCTCATTTCTTTCAGCATGATGATCATCGCCACCGTCATGCTGATCCCGGAGATCAAGCACGGAAGGCGCAAACGCGGCCCCATTCCGGCGGAGGATTTCGAGCCCATCGAGCCGAAATGAACCGTTTCTGCGGTCCCTCTTGAACTGCCCCGGGAATCTTGCTATAAACGCAGGACTTCAATTTAATTTTCCGCGCCCGTTCCGTCGAACGGGACGCGATCCCAATCAAATATTAAAGGATTCCAAACAGTGGCTACCAAAAAGAAAAAAAATTTGCCGCGTGTCGGCATTCTGATGGGAAGCGACTCCGACTTCACCACGATGGAAGAAGCAAGCAAGGTCCTTGAACAATTTGGAGTGAATCACGAAATCCTGGTTTCTTCCGCACACCGTTCCCCGGAACGGACGCGCGATTATGTCAATGGCGCTAAGAAACGCGGCATCCGCGTGTTCATCGCAGGGGCCGGCGGCGCAGCGCATCTGGCGGGCGTAATCGCGGCCGAATCCACCCTGCCGGTGATCGGCGTGCCCATCACTTCCGTCCTGCAGGGCCTCGACTCCCTGTTGTCCACGGCGCAGATGCCAGGCGGCATTCCGGTTGCCACCATGGCCATCGGCAAGGCGGGGGCAAAAAACGCCGGCTTGCTGGCGGTGCAGATTCTCGCACTCGACGACAATGACCTGGCAAAACAACTGTTGAAGTACAAAAAAGATCAGGCCAAGCAGGTCGAACGCAAAAGCAAAAACCTGAAGACACCGTATGGCGAATCGTCTTCAGGTTGACCCGCAGTTTCCGCAGACGCTGCAGGCGGTCATCACGCCGATCAAACGTTCGCTTGCCGAAGGCGGCTCCATCGCGTTCCCGACCGACACGTTTTATGGACTGGGTGTGGACCCCGGCAACGCCGAGGCGGTGGAAAAGATTTTCACCATCAAGGAACGCCCGGCGGACAAGCCCATTCTGGTTCTCATCGATGACCGCGAGCAACTGAAGGACTGGGCGGCAGAGGTGCCGGAACTTGCGGTGAAAGCCATGGATGCGTTCTGGCCCGGCCCCCTGACCCTGCTGTTTCCGACGCGCGACGACATTCCCAAAGCCCTGACGGCGGGGACGGGGAAGATCGGTATCCGGCTGCCGGACTCGGCGATTGCCCGGCAACTGGTACGCGACCTGGGTCACGCCCTCACCGCCCCCAGTGCCAACAAAAGCGAAACCGAAAACCCGCTCAATGCCGACGATGTGAACCAGTCGATCGGCAGCGCCATTGATTGGATCATCGACGCGGGACCCGCTCCAGGGGGTGCCCCATCGACCGTTCTGGACATCACTTCGACTCCCCCCGTCATCGTGCGCGAAGGGGCCATTGCCCGGGCCGATATCGAAGCGGCCCTCGGTATCTCGCCGGCCTGACGCTTTGCAGGCAAAACGGGCTTACCATTTGCTTGTTCCTGCCCTATAATTATTACAATTTTTTAAGGGCGTTTATGATCCACGGCACGGGCATTGACATCATCCAGATTTCCCGGATTCAAAAATCTTTGGAAAATCATGCAGAACGGTTTGAGGAGCGTGTGTTCACGCCACGCGAAATCGAATATTGTCGTTCGCGCCCGGAACCGTTCAAACATTATGCGGCGCGATTTGCCGCCAAGGAAGCGGTTTTGAAATCGCTCGGTACAGGAATGGCCGGTGGCATCACCTGGCGTGACCTTGAAATCCTGAACCGGGAGTCGGGGCAACCCGCCTTGAACATCACGGGCAAGTGCCGCGAGATTTGCGAAACCCTCAAACTGAAAGATATTCATATTTCAATGTCCCACGACAACGTGTACGCCATTGCGCAGGCCGTTGCGGAAACCGTTTGAACCCACTGCACACCTCCCGCAAGACCTGCCCCGTTGAATCCGAATTGAGAATCAAGATTGAGTTCACGCAATACACTTTCCAGAAAAATCCGTTATCGAATTGAATACGCCCTGTTCCGTCCTGTGATCGGCGTCATCATGAGTCTTTCCTCCACCACCCTGTACCGGTTGTCGGGAGGGATCGCAGCGCTTTGGTTTCGCGTGTCCCGAAAGCGGCGGCGCATCGCGCGCATCAATCTCGACATCGCCTACGGTGACCGTAAAACCCCGGAAGAAAAAGACCGCATCACCAAAGCCTCCATGCGTCAGATGATTCTCTCGGCATTGCAATGCATCTGGGTTTGCCGCGACACAAAAAACCGCGTGCATCAATTGATCGGTATGGAAGTGGAAGGCCGCGAATACCTGGATCAATGTGAAAAGGGCGATACCGGGTTTTTGGTATTGATGGCCCACTACGGCAACTGGGAGATCCTGGGGCTGTATCACGGGTTCATGAACACAACCCAGCATTACGCTGTGGCCCGGCGGCTCGACAACCCTTACCTGGAAAAATTTTTCATGGACATGCGGCTGACCTCCGGAAACCGCATCCTGCACAAGGACACATCGCTCATCCGCATCGTGCGTGCGCTGAAAGGAAAAAGCAGCATCACCGTGTTGATGGACCAGAACGGTGGCGATTTCGCTCTGTTCGTGGATTTTTTCGGGAAGAAAGCCGCCACGGCGCGGTCTCTGGCCGCACTCAGCTACAGCACGGGCGCGCCCATCCTGCCTATTTTCAGCGTTCCCATCGGTAAGGGCCGTTACAAGGTCGTTTACAAGCCACCGCTCAAACTGGAAAAAACGGGTGACAAGGAGGGGGACATTTACCGTTGGACCGAGCAGTGTGAAAAGGTGCTGGAAGAGGTCATCCGCGATTATCCGGAACCGTGGATGTGGTTTCACAGAAGATGGAAATCGCGTCCGCCTGAAGAGCGGCACCTGCCGGTTTACTGACCGGGTTAGTTCAAGAAGGAATTAAGTCGCATGGTCACTGCTTGATGTGCCATTTCTCCGACCGGGTGAGGAAAATCGCGGCGAGCGCCGCGATCAAAGTGAACTGGTACTCGAACCCGTTGTTCCTCATGCTGAAACCATTCGGCCCGTGTACAGTGAGGATGGCAACCAGCATGACAAAGATCAACGGTAACGTCGCCCACCTCGCGTAAACTCCGAAAATGAGCGCCATCCCGCCCAGAAACTCCGCCAGGGTTGCCAGCCACGCATTGATTCCCGGAGTGGGAACTCCCAGTTGAGCCAGTGAACCGGCAAACCCGCTCACACCTCCCGGGCCAAACAATTTCATCGAGCCGTGATACACAAACACAACACCGACGGCCACCCGCAGAATCAACAGCCCGATTTCGGGATACGAAAAAGGAATCTTGGGAATGAGCTTCACGTCACACCTCGTCAGCCAGAATGGATTTCAATTTGGTCCTCAGTCGAAAGACCGCTTTGGAATGAATCTGTGATACGCGTGATTCAGTGATATTCAGCACCTCTCCGATCTCTTTCATTGTCAGCTCTTCGTAATAATACAGCGAAATCATGAGCCGTTCTTTTTCCGGAAGGGCGTCGATGGCTTCGGCGATGATTTTTTTCAGTTCATTGAGACGGATCTGGGTTTGCGGATCCGATTCCATGTCGCCTATCAGACAATCGAGCAGATTCTGCTGTTCCCCCGTTTCCTTGTTGATGCCCAGATCTTCGAGGCTGAGGATGGGAACACTGCGGGTCTCGTTCATCGCGGTGAAGAATTCTTCAATGCTGACGCCCATCTCCTCGGCGATCTCTTCATCCTCCGGGGGCCGGCCGAACTTGCCCTGTAAACGGTTTGTGAGGGCGTCCATTTCCGATGCCTTTTGACGCACCGACCGGGGTACCCAGTCGAGATTGCGCAGTTCATCGAGGATGGAACCGCGCACGCGGAACTCTGCATAAGTTTTGAATTTGGCACCGCGGTTGGGATCGTATTTTTCGATGGCATCAATCAGCCCCAGCACCCCGACGCTGATGAGGTCGTCCACCTCAATGTGCGATGGAAGCCGCATGGCAATCCGGTTCGCCACGTACTTGATCATGGGAGAATACTCCAGGATGATCTGTTCCGTGTTCTCCGGAGAGATGGGAATTTCTTCTGCCGGTTGCGGCTTACCTGCCATAATCATTCACCCTTCACACCGTTTGATCCAGGTTCCGCCCCTTCTGGGGACGTTTCTTTTTCTTCTTTTTTTCCTGTGGCTCATGGGTGGACACAAGCGCGCATACCGCCCAGGCCAGCCCGCCAAATACAAAGAACCCTTCGACGCCCCGCACCACGGCCGCCAATACCCGCGCCCCCGAAATCCAACTTCCCAGCGACAGCAGGATAAAAGCAAACAGCGCAAATACCAGTGCGGCTTTCTTTGCCTGAAACGGAGTCATCATATCTGCAACACACTCCTCCACGCAAAGGGCCGGTCGGAGTCTGGCGAAAACCGGTCGCGTTCCTTCAAAATCCGTTGCGTCACCAGGTCGATGCACTGACTCACCTTCGAATGCGGATACAATTCAATAAACGGTTTCTGCTGGCGAACTGCCTTGGAAACATTGACATCGTGCACGACGTAACCCATGTATTCCAGGGTCACACCGCCAAGAAAACGGTCCAGGACCGTAGACAGGCGCTTGTACACCTCAAGTGCTTCCCGTTCGTTCTTCACCGCGTTGACGATGAGACGAAACCGTTTCTGGTGATGCTGCTGGAACAACACCTTCATCAGCGCATACACATCCGTATGCGAAGTCGGTTCCGTGGTGGCGACGAGCACGATATCATGCGCCGCACTGCAGAAATACGTCACGTTGGATGAGATGCCTGCGCCCGTATCGAACAGCAGGTAGTCGAAGTCCCCGCTGATCCGGTCGAGTTCTTCCATCAATAACAGCTTTTTTTCCGAGTCCAGCAGGGTCAATTCCTGCCATCCGTTGCTCGCCGGAAGCACCTTGATCCCACGCGGTCCGTCCACCAGCACATCTTCGATTTTCTTCTCGCCGGAGAACACGTGCCCAATGTGAAAGGGGGAAGCGAGCCCGAGCAGAATGTCGATGTTGTTGAGGCCCATGTCCGCATCGAAGATCAACACCTTTTTGCCTTTTCGCGACAGCGCACACGCCACGTTGGCCACGACGTTGGTTTTGCCAACGCCACCCTTGCCACTGCTGATGGCGAGAACTTTTGGAGGGAGTTTACTGGAATCGTTTTGCATGATGCGCCTCAAGGTGTTGGCCTGGCGGCCCGTTCTTTCGGTTAGGCCTGAAAAAACCATAGGTTAGCCTTTTTAATTTAAGATGAATTCAGCCAAAAATCAAACGAATTACCCCTTCGAGTGAAGCCACTTCAATGTCTTCGGGCACCCTCTGGCCATTGGTAAAATACGAAAACGGAACGGGGTGACGGCTCGCAATGTTATACAAATGGCCGAATTGCATGCCCTCATCGATCTTCGTCAGCACAATGCGGTCCACACCCAACGGTTGAAACTGTTTCAGCGAATGCTCGAACACGCTTTCCTGCGCTGTTGCGCTTTGCACCAGATGCGTTTCCAGATTGGGCGCGGCACTGAAAATCTGCTTCAACTCTTCCACATACTGTTCGTCACGCGGGTTGCGTCCCATCGTATCGATGAGAATCAGGTCCGCATCCTGATGACGATTGAGTATCTGCAGAAATTCGTTTCGGTCGGTCGCCATCTCCACGGGAACGCGCATGAGGTCGCCGTAAATCTGCAACTGCTCCAGGGCACCCAGGCGAAAGGTATCGAGGGAAACCAGCACCACTTTCTTGCGTTCCAGTAAAGCAAACCGTGCCGCGAGTTTCGCCACGGTGGTGGTCTTGCCGGAACCGGTGGGACCCAGCAACGCAACAATTTTGGGTCCGACCGCGTCCAACTGGATAGGTCCGGAAAAGTGGAACGATTCCCCCACACGATCCTCCACCTGAATCATGTTTATGCCCATGCCGGGTGAATTCTCGTTGAGAGTTTCAAATACGCGCGCCGCCAGGTGTTCGTCGATCCCGCATTCGACGAGATGCTGATAGGTGTGAAGTTGTTCCCCGTGCAGACCCATAGATTTCGCACGTTCGGTTTGGGACAACAAGGTGTAAATGAGGGAACGCATTTCGCGATCTTCATTCCCCGAGTTTAAAAACTTCCGGTTGGCTCCCAGGGGTTCCAAACCTTCCCTCCCCGGTTCTTCCGCCATCGTCATCACGGAGGCGGGATGCGAAGCGTCCTCCATGGCGGCAGTGATCTCCACCATGGAGGCGCCCTGGCCCCCTCCTTCCTGGCCAAACTTGATGGAACGGGTCTTCAACACCAGAGCGTCCTCGCCCAGCTCTTCTTTGACACGCGTCAGAGCTTCAGGATAACTGTTCGCCAGAATCTTTTTAATTCGCATTGAGGGTCACCACTCTCAGGGTTTTGATTTGCGCCGTGGACATGATTTCATTGTGCGACAGCACAACGAGGTCCGGGATGAACCGCTCCGTCAACCGCCGTACATGCATGCGAATTGCGGGCGAGGTCAACAGGACCGGTACAGTCTCCGCTATCGGTGTCGCTTCCTCCACGGCTTCTTTGAGTCGTCTCAAAATCTGCTCGGCAACCGTCGGGTCCAGTGCCAGGAAGGACGTCAATTCGGTGCGCTGGATCGATTGCTGAATGGCTTCTTCAATGTTGCGGTCGAAGGTGATGACCGACAAAGTTTCCCCATCACCCGCGTACTGCCTGGTGATGGGTCGCGCCATCGCCTGCCGTACGTATTCGGTAAGCAGGTCCGGATCGTCCACCTTCGGAGCATAGTCTGCCAGGGTTTCCAGAATGGTACGTAGATCCCGGACCGAAATCTGTTCGCGAAGCAGGTTTTGCAGAACCTTCTGTACCTTGCCCACGTTCATCAGGTTGGGGATCAACTCCTCGATCACCTTCGGATTGGTTTCCTTGAACTTTTCGATGAGGGCCTGGGTTTCCTGGCGACCCAGCAACTCCGCCGCGTACCGTTTGATGGTTTCCTTGATGTGCGTGGTGATGACGGTGGCCGGATCGACCACGGTGTATCCCGCCATCTGGGCTTCCTGTTTAGCACGGGCCTGGATCCAGACTGCCGGCAGGCCAAATGTCGGCTCCTTGGTATGAACGCCCTCGATTTCCTTTTCCGTCTGGCCGGGATTCATCGCCAAAAGCCGACCCATCATCACCGAACCGCGCACCACCTCGACGCCCTTGATCAAAACGGCGTAATCACTGGATTTGAGTTGCAGGTTGTCGCGGATGTGAAGCGGCGGTACGATGAAACCCATCTCCAGTGCAAACTGACGGCGGATGGACTTGATCCTGTCAAGCAGTTCGCCATTGCGGTTGGCGTCAACCAACGGGATCAACTCATACCCCACTTCGAGCTCCATCACATCCAGGGGCAGGATGGATTCCACTTTCTCCGGGATGGGGGCGCTCTGGACTTCCTCGATCCGTTTCATTTCCATGGCTTCCTGCTTCAACCGTTCCTGGTACAACCGGTAGCTGATATAACCGGTGGCGGCCGCCAAAAAGAAAAACGGAATGTGAGGCAGGCCGGGAATGAGACCGAAGAAGAACAGCACGAAGGAAGAGATGGAAAACGCCGCCGGATTTTTGACCACCTGTTGCACCAGTTCGGCGGGCAGGTTGCGTTCCGTTGTAGCGCGGGTCACCACAAGGCCTGCGGCGGTGGAAACGACCAGTGCCGGAAGTTGTGTGACCAGTCCGTCACCGATGGTCAAAAGCGTGTACACCCGTGCCGCCTCACCCACACCCATGTCCTGCTGGAACACGCCAATGGCAAAACCACCCAGAACGTTGATGAGCGTGATCAGGATCCCCGCCACCGCGTCTCCCCGCACAAAGCGGATGGCACCGTCCATCGCACCGTAAAAATCCGCTTCCCGCTCCAGGTTGCGCCGCCGTGTTCGCGCTTCTTCCTCGGTGATGAGACCGGCGTTCAGATCGGCGTCGATGCTCATCTGTTTCCCGGGGATGGCGTCCAACGTGAACCGTGCCGCCACTTCCGACGTGCGCACCGAACCCTTGGTGATGACGATGAAGTTGATAAGGACGAGGATGATGAAAATGACCGCACCGACGACATAATTGCCGCCAACGACAAACGAGCCGAACGACTCAATCACCTGCCCCGCCGCGTGCGGGCCTTCGTCACCATGCAGGAGAATGATGCGGGTCGAGGCCACATTCAGGGAAAGCCGGACCAGCGTGACCATCAGAAGAAGCGACGGAAACACGGAAAAGTCCAGCGCCGAGATCATGAAGATGGCGACCAGCAGAATGACGAGCGAAAAGGTGAGGCTGAATGAAAGAAGCAGGTCGAGGAGAAAAGTTGGAATGGGAATCACCATCACCACAAGCACGGAGATCATGCCGAGTGCGATGCCGATTTCCCTCGGGCGCGATGCCATGATCGCCTGAACCTGTGCTTGAGTGGCCATTCAGTTTTTCATCCTTTCAAAATTTTGACGCCGTCCCCAACTCTGGAGGAACCCCCGGACCCATTTATTTATAATATGTTATAGTTCCCGTCGGGTCACGGGGCACCTGAAAATCAGGTCCTAAAACTCATCAATACAATAAATTAGCAATATCTATACCATTTTGATTCCCTTCAGGCGGTACACGTACGCGAGGATTTCCGCCACAGCGCGGTAGAGCTCCGCCGGGATGTACTGACCGATGTCCACTGTCTTGTACAGGAGCCTTGCGAGGGGCTTGTCTTCCACCAGGGGCACGCCGTTTTCTTTGGCAATCTCACGGATGCGAAGCGCCACCGGCCCCATCCCCTTCGCCACCACCACCGGTGCATCGTGCCGATCCCGGTCGTATTTGATCGCAATGGAATAGTGAGTCGGGTTGGTGACCACCACATCCGCATCCGGTACGGCGGCCATCATCCGGCGCCGCATCATTTCCAGTTGCACGCTGCGAATGCGTTGCTTGACCTGCGGGCTACCTTCCGTGTCCTTCCGTTCGTCTTTCACCTCCTGCTTGGTCATGCGCAGGTTTTTCATATACGTGAAGCGCTGGAACATGTAGTCGATGAACGCAAGCACGATGAGCACCAGGAGAACCTGGATCATGATTTCCAGCCCGACCCGGCCCATGAAGGTCAGAATCTGCCCCACTCCAAAGTCGGTCATCGCCGGAATTTCAGAGAAATGACTCCGGATGGTGAAAAATGCGATGAGCGAAATGAGAGTGACCTTGAAAAGCGACTTGAACAGCTCCATCAACGCAACCATGGAGAACAGGCGTTTGGTGCCGTTGATGGGGTTGAGTTTGTTGAATTTGGGAATGAGGGGATGACCGGAAAACCTGAGGCCGCCCGTCTGCATGAGATTGACGACGATTCCTCCAACCATGATAGAAACAAGGATGGGGCTCAAGATGGTGAAAACGTTCTGCACAATCCATGCGAGTAGCTCCCGCATGGCGGGAATGGTCGGCTCCACAGTGTGCGCCTGGCTGATGAGGTTGTGCCAGGTGGCCATCATTTTTTTGGTGACGAAGGAACCGCCGAGCGCAAAGGCCAGAATCGCCATCATCAGGATGAAAGCGGAAGTCAGTTCGCGACTGTGCGCGAAGTTACCCCGCTCCTCCGCGTCCTGAATTCGTTTCGCTGATGGCTCTTCTGTTTTCTGATCTTTATTCTCTTCGTCCATACCTGGTACCTACTCCCATAGGGGAACGCCTCAATTTAAAACGTCTGCATGAGACCCATCACCCATGCCGGCATTTCAGCAATCTGTTTTTTTAAAAGAACGGTAAAAAATGAAAACGTGAGACCCACCATGAGCAGCCCCACACCGATCTGCAATGGAAACGCGACGATGAAAACATTCATCTGAGGAACGGTGCGCGCAACCAAACCCAGGCCGACACTGATGAAGAAAAGAATCACCATCACCGGAGCGGCAATTTTTATGGCTACCACAAATGTGGCGGCAAACACCTGCAAAATGAATTCAACCGTTGAGGCCGAAAACGCGAACTGCTGGGGATTGATCATTTCAAAACTTTCCACCAGGGCGTGAACGGTGAGGTGATGCCCATTGAGGGCGAGAAAAAGAAACGTCGCAAAGATATTCTGGAACTGGGCGGTGATGGATACCTGAGACTGGGTCTGCGGATCAATGACGTTGACGACACCGAACCCCATCTGGAAATCCACCATGGTTCCCGCAATCTGAACCGCCGTGAAAATCATTCGCATGACGTAAGCGATGGAAAATCCAACAAGCATCTCCGAGAACAGCATGACCGACAGGCCGAGAAGCCCCTTCGGGGGAGCAATAGCGGCTTCCGGAACCAGTGGGTACAGGCTGACGCTCAGGAGCAGAATGAGGCCGGTCTTCACCCTTGAGGGAAACTGGGTGCTTCCGAAAAAGGGAACAAAAATAATGAAGGCACCCACCCGAAACAGGACAAACAAAAACCGTTCGAAATCCGTGTAAGACAGATTGAACAGGTCCATCAGCCTATCAGGGAAGGAAAGTTGGAAAGGATGTTTTCGGTGAACCCAATGATGATCTGCAACAGCCAGGGAAAAAAGAGAAACAGAGCCAGAAACACCGCCAGGATTTTGGGGATGAAAGTCAGTGTGAGTTCCTGGATCGAAGTCACCGCCTGAAAGATGGAAACCACGAGCCCGGTGAGCAATCCAAAACCAAGCATTGGGGCAGAAAGCAACAGCGTGGTCTTGATGGAATTCATTCCAAAATCAATTATGAACTGTTCGGTCATCCTCTAGCCTCGTCAGAAAAAGCTCTTCACCAGCGACCCCACCGTCAGGTGCCAGCCATCCACCATGACAAACAGCATCAATTTGAAGGGAAGCGAAATCAACACCGGCGGCAACATCATCATACCCATTGAAAGCAGGATACTGGCCACAACCATGTCAAGAATGAGGAACGGAATGTAGATGAGGAAACCAATCTGGAACGCCGTTTTCAATTCACTGATGACAAACGCCGGAACCACGACGGCCATGCTCACCTCTTCCGCCGTATCAGGCCGTTCATCCTGGGAAATATTGAGGAACAGGTCGAGATCCTTGTTGCGGGTCTGGCGCAGCATGAACCCCTTGATCGGGGCCTGCGCCCGCTCCAGCGCTTCGCCCTGCGAGATCTCCTCATTTAGATAAGGCTGAAGGGCTTCCGAGTTGATCTGGGTCAATACCGGACTCATCACAAAAAACGTCAGAAACAGGGCCAGCCCCACCAGCACCTGCGTCGGCGGGGTTTGCTGGGTTCCCATAGCCTGCCGCAGAAACGACAGCACAATGACGATGCGCGAAAACGATGTCATCAGGATGAGGATGGAAGGAGCCAGTGTGAGAATGGTGAGCAGGGCCAGGATCTGAAGGGCGGTGGACATCGCCTCCGGTTCTTCCGTGTTCTCCACGCCCACCTGGATACTTGGCATGGGGATCGCCTGCGCGTCGGCAACCGGTCCCGCCGAAAAAAATGCGGTGAGGACCAGGAGGCCCATGAATGTGAGTAAAATTCTCCGCATCACTTCCCCCTGTTGCCTTCAAGAGTTTTCTTAAGGCGCTGCTCCAAACCTTTAACCGAATCCGCTCCGTCGTTTTTACTTTGGTCATCTGCAAACTGCTTAACAAAATCGGGAAACGGATTGGTGGTTTTGGGTTGTTTCACCACACGCTCGTAAGCATCGACACGCTTGTGAGGAGGCACGGAAGGTTTGGGCGGCTCATCCGTTGCGGTTGTAATCTCCGGTGCGCTTTCCTCTTCCTCCATCACCGGATCCTCTTCCTTCATTGCGGTGCCGGCAACAGTGGGCGCCTGCACGCTCGTTGCTTCCTTTTTTCGAATCCGGGAGGAGGTCGGCACATACGATCCACCCTTGATACGGTCGATCTGGTCCGGGTCCTCCACGTTCGCCAAAAGGGAAATGTTTTCGTTTGCAATACCGAGCACCAGTACTTCACCCGCCACCTCGACCAGAGCAATGCTTTTCTTCGGTCCTAGAAATCCCGTGGACAGCACCTTGATGGGTTTGTTCTCGGTGCCGAATACCCCGTTTTTCCAGACATATTTTTTGAACACGTGAAACAGAAGAAACATCAACCCCAGGACCAGCGCCAGCGTGTAAAACATTTTTAAACCGGCAGAAAAGATATCCGGTCCACCCGAGGTTTCCTCTTTCTGCAGTACCGTGCTCGTTTCCTTTTCCGGAATGCCTCTGGATTCGGTTGTGCCCTTCCCTTTTTTATCTTTACGAAACGCGGTTCCAACCATCTCCGACAACGTTTCCTTTTTTGCCGTACTGGTGGAAGTCACCTTTTGTTTGGCGGGCTGGGTCTTGCTTTCGTCAAGCAATTCCACGAACGGATCCGGAGATTGGGAGCCCGATTCATTTTCGGTTCCACTTGAAATGGATTGCGGTCCGGTTTTGGGGACCTCGATATGAGAAGGTCCGGATGCGAGGAAATCGCTCAAAGGATCGTCCGCGCTTTTGGGCGACGGCACGAGTCTGGATTTCTTGGAGGCGCTGCCCCCATTGCGCACGAGAACATCAATGTTGTTCCCATTGCGGGAAATTCGGAACCGTTTTTCCAATCCTTGTCGCCGATCGCCAATGATAAACCGGATGCGCAGCAGTTCCTTGTTGTACTGGGATGCATACACCTGGCGAATCTCATCGTCACCAGTGGGAAAGTACTGCTTGGCCGGAGCCAGGTAGGCAAAGGGCAGATCGACCTGAACTGAATTCTGAAAAAAAACGGGTGCCTGGAAATTATCGGGCGGGTGCCGGAACTGGAGCTGGATATGGAGCCCCTCTTCCGTCTCCTGCACCCTCACATCACGAAGCTTGTTGTATTCCGTCAGCGGCAGAGCCCAGGCTGCGCCGGAAACCAGAAAATTGAGGACCAGCGCCCAGGCCAAACCAAACCGTTTCCACTCCATAACGCCTTCCCACCTTTAAGAGTTGAACGTGTCAAAAAACCCGACAGACAATGGGTTCAACCCTAAAAATGCAAAGGCCATACCATGCGGTTGGCAAACTTCTTGAAATTCAGAGAGTTAAAGGAGAGAGGCCCAAAACCTCTTATAACCAAAGGGGTTGTGTAAACTCCCCTTGAGGCCGGAGGGCGTCAGCAAGAGCTAAACGAAGAAAAAAGGAGTGCGAACGGAGCGGTAAAGCGCACCCCGAGATCGGGGGTGGGTTGGATTTTTGGCGATCGCAGGTACGTCAACCAAGAGACTGCACGCGTTCCATTGGGGAAACGATGTCGGTCAGGCGTACGCCAAATTTTTCGTTGACCACAACGACCTCGCCGCGAGCCACCAGCTTGTCGTTGACCAGGACTTCCAGGGGCTCGCCCACCATCTTGGTGAGTTCGATCACCGAACCCTGCCCGAGTTGAAGCAGGTCATGAATCAACATTTTCGAGCGCCCCAATTCGACCGTCACCGTGAGCGGAATATCGAGAATGAGGTCCAGCCGAGAATCGCGTTTGGTTTTTTCACCCTCGATTTCCTCGTCTCCGGCTTCCTTGTCGAATTCGAAATCCTCGAATTTATCCAGGTCGTCCAGTGCGCCCAGTTCATTGTCATCGAATTCAGCCATAGGTCACTCTTCCCTTTCAATGATTTTGGAAATCTGTACGGCCTTCATTCCCCGGGAAACACCGGGGTGGCCCATGTACTTCTTGATGCCTTCAACCTTGACCGTCAACGGATCGGAGACATCGTTGCCGAGCATCAGGGTATCGCCCACCTGGAGCTGCAGCAATTTGCGGGGGGTCATGGCGGTTTTACCCAACTCCACCACGCACTCGACATCCGTCTGCATCAACTCCTCGCGCAAGCGGCGAATCCAGACCTTGTCGGCCTCCATCCGCTCACTCTGGAAGTTCGCTTTCAGTTTCGGCAATACCGGCTCGATCGCCGTGTACGGCAGGCAGATGGTGATGGTGCCGGAGGCCCGCTCCATCTCAATGTCAAACACGATGATCAGCACCACGTCGGTGGGCGGAACAATGGCAGCGAACTGCGGGTTGATCTCGGAACGCACGTAAGAGGTCTTGACGCGGTGAACCGGTTTCCACGCATTGGCCCAGTCTTCCAGCGCCTGCTGGATGACGTTGCGCGTCATGCGCATTTCAATGGAAGTGAAGTCCCGGCCCTGATTCTTCATCTCGGACGAGCCCGTGCCGCCAAAGAAGTTGTCCACCAGCGCAAACACCAGGCTGCTTTCCATGACGATCAGTCCGAATCCGCGCAGGGGTTCCATGCGGAATACGTGCAGGCTGGAAGGAACCGGCAGGGAACGCAGGAAATCGCCGAACTTCAGCGAATCGGTGGACACCGTGCTGACATCGGCGGAGCGCCGCATCATCCCCGAAAAGGAGTTGCGGAAAAGCCGGGAGAAGAACTGGTTGATGATTTCCAGGGTCGGCAGGCGACCCCGGATGATCTTTTCCTGGCTGGTCAGGTCGTAAGGAACGACCCCCTTTTCCTCTTCCGTGATGTCGGCTTCCACCTCGATCTGGTTTTCGCTGACACCGCGAAGGAGGGCATCGACTTCACCTTTGGATAATACCTGTGCCATATTCAGAGCCTGGTAAACTCGTTTACCGGATTCGGGCCCATTGGGCCCTGTAACCAATATACACGCTCAAAATCCATTATTGAACGATGAATTCCGAGAAATAGACGTCCTTGACGTGGCCCATCACCAGAAACCGGTTCACCCGCGTGGCAATTTCATCCTTCAGCTTGAACTTGCCCTGCAGGGAAATGACGTCCTCCCGTGTTTTGCTGCTGAGTAAAAGCAGAATGGAATCCACAATCTTGAATTCATTGGCCTTGACCTCAGGGCGAACCTCCGGGGAACTGAGTTCCAGGGTCAGGCTGACTTTCAGGAACTGCTTGCCGTTGCTGCGCGCGAGGTTGATGAGAAACGGTTCCATGGGGTACATGACACCCATTTCCCCGGGTTCCTTGTCAGCGAATTTCGAGCCGGGGACCTGAAGGTCCTGACCCTGCTTTTTGGCTTCCATCTGCGGCTGTATGAAGTTCAGGAAGGCAAAATACCCGCCCACCGCGAGTCCCGCAATCAGGAGAAGAGTGAGCAGAAATCCACGGCTCACCCCGCGTTGAGGGGGAACCTCATCAATAATCTGATCGACACCTTCCTGTTTTTCCTGCTGAGCCATGCGCCTTCCTCCCGATCAATGGGCATTGTGGCCATTTCATTCCAATTCGAATGAATAATGAGCAAAGACTGTGCCAAGGCCAGACCCGCTTCTAAATCCGGGTAACTTTAAATATTATAAAGAGTTAATATTTTTCTATCAATAGTTCAAGTACCCGGGGAAACCCATTTTTTGACTTTTCATGTCAAGTTCTTGACTGAAGCAGGGTCTCCAAACGGTCTTCATATGGTTCATGGCCTAGTTCTTTCACGGTAAAAATAAGGGATACTTGAATGAATTTGTGATTATTTTTTCAGCATCCCTGCTGGAAACATCCGCAAAACTCAGCACCTTGGAACCTGCCTTTTCCAAAGTCCCACCCTTCATTCCGGCCTGACCCTGTTATCCACTCCACCCAACCCCCTCAATTAAAACCGTTTGCAGGCTTTTTTCCATTTATTTCAGTCCTCAACCCGTTGTGGGTACAGGAATTGATTAAGTCTCCTTAATATAGCGCCGCAGGTGCGCCGATTCCGCCTACCCGGTAGGGGGCAACTACTTCAATCAATTGAGGACTGAAAAATGGGTCGATTTTTTAAATATGCGATTTTCCCGATCGGATTGGGGTTGTTGTGGGCTCTTCCGGCATATGCAGAGGAAGCCCCGCAACTCAACGGCGCCGACACCGCCTGGATCCTCGTGTCATCTGCGCTGGTCATGCTGATGCTTCCCGGCCTGGCTCTCTTTTACGGCGGCATGGTGCGGCGTAAAAACGTGCTGAGCACCATCATGCACAGCTTCATTCCTCTCGGGGTGATCACCATTCAGTGGGTGCTGGTGGGCTATTCGCTTTCATTCGGCAGTGATATCGGCGGGTTCGTGGGGGGTTTTGACAAAGTTTTCCTCAACGGAACCGAGGTCGACACGTTGAGCGGGACCATTCCGGAGTACCTGTTCAGCATGTTCCAGCTGATGTTCGCCATCATCACCGTGGCCCTGATCAGTGGGGGGATCGCCGAGCGGGTGTCATTCAAAGCCTACGTGATCTTCATTTTCATCTGGTCCACCATCGTTTACGACCCCATCTGCCACTGGGTTTGGGGGGGTGGCTGGCTGGGTGAGCTGGGGGCCCTGGATTTCGCCGGCGGCACGGTGGTCCATATATCTTCCGGCGTGGCGGGTTTGGCGG
The DNA here is from genome assembly GCF_052156615.1 of Nitrospina sp. P1_D6. NCBI lineage: Bacteria > Pseudomonadati > Nitrospinota > Nitrospinia > Nitrospinales > Nitrospinaceae > Nitrospina > Nitrospina sp. P1_D6. Next base: position 774,573 of record NZ_JBQKUN010000001.1, read on the forward strand.
CGGCCCTCTACCTCAAGAAACGCCGGGGCTTTCCCGGACCCATGATGATTCCCCACAACCTGCCCCTGGTGCTGCTGGGCGCGGGCCTGCTGTGGTTCGGCTGGTTCGGTTTCAACGCCGGAAGCGCGCTTGCAGCGGACCAGAACGCCGTCTTGGCCTTCACCAACACCCAGGTGGCTACCGGGGCGGGGATGATCGGCTGGTTGATTGCAGAGCAGGTGAAAGCCGGAAAACCCAGTGCGCTGGGTGCGGCATCGGGAATCGTCGCGGGCCTGGTGGCCATCACCCCGGCGGCGGGCTTCGTCTCTCCCCTGTGGGCCATGGTCATTGGCGTGATCGCGGGCATGGTCTGCTACCTGGCTGTCATCCTGAAGCACCGAAAAGGCATCGACGATTCCCTGGACGTGTTCGGCATCCACGGGGTCGGGGGAGCCTGGGGCGCTCTGGCCACCGGCCTGTTCGTCACTCATGGGGGAACAGGACTGTTGGACGGCAACCTGAAACAGGTCGGCGTGCAGGTGATCGGCGTCGCCGCAGCGGCGCTTTACTCCTTCGTCGTCACCTACGGTCTGGTGGTGGCGGTGGACAAGGTGGTCGGGTTCCGGGTGGATGAGGAAGACGAGGAAATCGGCCTCGACGCCACCCAGCACGGGGAATCCGGCTACAACCTCGTATGAATTTATCAGTAAGGGAGGATTCCGGCACCTGCCGGAAACCACGGGTCAGTTCACTTGCCGTCACCGGGTCGGATCGGGAGGATCCTCCCGGGTGGCGGCGATTCCATCCAAGCCTTATCAGGCATTAAGGGGGAGTGATGAAAGGCAAATTCCAATTGCTGGCCGCGGGGCTGGCATTCTTATCGATCGCATTCGCCACCGGAGCCCAGGCCGCGTCCAACGTCTTCAAACTACTGGAAGACGTGGAGGTGCATGGCTTCGTCTCATCTTCTTACAGTTATAATTTCAACCGTCCCCTGACAAATACCAACTGTGGCGTGGCGCCGCTCACCGCCTGCGTCCGCATATTCGATCAGGACGACAACAGCTTCAAACTGGACAACACGGAACTGGTGTTCCTGAAACAGGCCGACGATAAAGGCGACATCGGATTCCGGTTCGACCTCACCTTCGGCTTCAGCCTGCCGGAGGGCGCCCAGCGGTTGCGGAGCTCGCCCACCTCCGGAGCCAATGTGAGAGGACTTGCAACCGGCGACGACGATTTTGACCTTCAGCAATCTTATGTAACCTGGAACGCCCCCGTCGGCTCAGGATTGAAAATTGATTTCGGCAAGTTCGTCACCCATGTCGGAGCGGAAGTGTTCGACGGTTACGACGGCTGGAACACGAACTTTTCCCGGACGTTTGTATTCGGCTGGGGTATTCCGTTCACGCACACCGGCATCCGGGCCTCCTACGACATCAACGAAAAGTGGAGCGTCATGTTCATGATCGCCAACAACTGGGAGGAAGCGGGCACCACGGACAACAACTCCGAAAAGTCTTTCGGCGCACAGATCGGCTACCTGCCGTTTGAGAATGTGAGCATTCTGTTCAACTACATGGGCGGGAACCAGGGGACTCTCGGCACCGACAGGGGCAACGACAACTGGCGTAATATTTTCGATACGGTCATCGACATCGGAATCACCAACCAGCTGGCCCTCCAGTTGAACGCGGATTACGGATCGGAGCAGAACTCGGGTCCCGGCGCCGGCACCGCCACCTGGTGGGGTGTCGCCGGAATCGTGCGTTATGACTTCAACAAGTGGTTTTCGCTCAACGTGCGTTCCGCCTGGTTCCGGGATCAGGACGGATTCCGTCTCGGCGCGGTCAACAACAGCCTGCGCGAATTCACCATCACCCCGGAATTCCGCGTTCTGCAGAACATGATCATTCGCGTGGAATACCGCCACGACGAGTCGAACCTGAGTGTGTTCGAAACCCAGTCGGGCACCGGAACCCGGCATCAGGATACAGTGGCCTTCAACACCCTGATTCACTTTTGACCAAGGTCGAAGTTTCCACAACACCTCCTGGCCCCGGGTTGCCCCGGGGCTTTTTTTTGCGCCATCCCGGACACGGGGGCGGCGCACCCGGTAAAGGACTTTGATCTGCTGCGGTGAGCGGATAAAATACGGCAAGACCAACCAACCGGGGCCGACTTCCATTGCTGACCGATACCCAGAATTTCATCGTTTACCTCATGTTCCTGAGCGGCCTGCTATTTTTGGGGTTGAACTTCATCGCGCATTCGATGGTGTTTCCGGGCGGCAAGGGATCGAAACGCATGGGGTACATGCTGATTGTCGCGGTGATCCTCGCCCTGGTGGTGACCCAGCAGTACCGTCTGCTGGTGGCCCTGGAGTTTTCCTCTTCCCTGGCCCGGCAGATCATCCTGGGTGGCTTTGCCGTCCCGGTCTTCCTTTTGTCGCTGGTGTATTACCGCATCCAGCGTTTCCGTTCAGAAAAGAAACAGGATTGATCCATGCAGATTATCGATTACCGCAGTGACACCCTGACCCACCCGACCGATGCCATGCGGCAGGCCATGGCGAATGCCGAGGTGGGAGACGATGTTTTCGACGAAGACCCCACCGTGCACCGACTGCAGGAACTGGCAGCGGAAAAAACGGGTAAGGAGGCCGCCTTGTTCGTACCGAGCGGCACCATGGGCAACCTGGTCAGCCTCCTCACCCACTGCCAGCGCGGTGACGAAATCATTCTCGGCCGCCGCAGCCATATTTTCATCAACGAAGTCGGGGGACTGTCCGCACTGGGGGGAATCCACCCCCACCCCGTGGCCAACCGGGACGACGGGACTCTCCATATGGGGGAGGTCAAAGCCGCCATTCGCAAAGAGGACGTGCATTATCCGCCAACCCGGCTGATCTGCCTGGAAAACACCCACAACTACTGCGGGGGCTATCCCCTGACAACCGATTACATGCAGGAAGTCCGGGAACTGGCGGATCACCACGGGCTGAAAATCCACCTGGACGGAGCCCGGCTGTTCAATGCCGCGGTGGCGCTGGGGGTGAAACCCGCTGCCCTCACCCGGGACGCGGATTCCGTCATGTTCAGCCTGTCGAAGGGCTTGTCGGCACCCTCGGGATCCCTCATCTGTGGTCCCGCTGACTGGGTTGTTCGCGCCCGCAAGTGGCGAAAGATGGTGGGGGGAGGCATGAGGCAGGTGGGAATCCTGGCAGCTGCCGGCCTGGAGGCCCTGACCCACCATACGGAGAGGCTTATCGAGGACCACCAGAACGCCAGGGAGCTGGCACAAGGCCTTCACAAGACAGCGGGTATCCAGATCAACTGTGACCGGGTCCACACAAACATCCTGTTTTTTAAGCTCCAGCATCCGGACATGGGTGCAGAGGCTTTGGAGCGTTTTCTTGATGACCAGGGAGTCCGCATCCTGCACATGGGTGACGGCTGGTTCCGGGCGGTCGTGCATCGTCATATCACTCATGACATGGTGAAAACGACCTTGGACATTCTGCGCGAAGTTTTAAAATAGTCCCGTCCTGCAGGAATACTTTGACAGGGAGTGGGGAACTCTCTAAAATTTAGGTTTTTAACGTATAAAGGTAAGGAAACCGAATGGAAGAAATTCTTGTTTTGGAAAAGAAAGCACTGGATGTGGTGAAGAGCCGGTATCTGCTATGCATCCTGGTGGCCCAGCGAATCCACCAGCTGGAAAAAGGAGCCCAACCCACGATTGAAGTGAAGGAA